>JBJOIT010000005.1:0-97873 GCA_046046915.1 Pseudomonadota bacterium | reverse complement strand
CTGGTGCACCAGCACGGCGGGCGCGTGTACGTGGACGGCGCCAACATGAACGCCCTGGTCGGTGTCGCCGCACCGGGAGAATTTGGCGGCGACGTGAGCCACCTGAACCTGCACAAGACCTTCTGCATTCCCCACGGCGGTGGCGGCCCAGGCGTGGGCCCGGTCTGCGTGGTGGAGGACTTGGTGCCCTATCTGCCGGGCCACGCCACAGGCGGCCTGTCGATCAACGGCGTGGGCGCGATCAGTGCGGCGCCTCTGGGTAATGCCGCCGTGCTGCCCATTTCATGGATGTACTGCCGCATGATGGGCGCCGCCGGCCTGAAACACGCCACCGAGGCGGCGATTCTGGCAGCCAACTACATCAGCGTGCGCCTGGCCGACCACTACCCCACGCTTTACGCCTCAGCCAACGGCCATGTGGCGCACGAGTGCATTTTGGACCTGCGCGGCCTGAAGGAGACCAGCGGCGTGATGGCCGAGGACGTGGCCAAGCGACTGATGGACTATGGTTTTCATGCGCCCACGCTGTCCTTCCCCGTGGCCAACACCCTGATGGTGGAGCCCACCGAAAGCGAAACGCTGGAGGAGCTGGACCGCTTCATCAACGCCATGATCGCCATCCGCGACGAAATCCGCCAGGTCGAGGCCGGCGTCTGGCCACAGGACAACAACCCGCTTAAGAACGCGCCCCATACCGCAGACAGCCTGATGACGACCGAGTGGAACCGGCCCTACCCTCGCACCACCGGTGCTGCATCGGCCTCGACCCGCAAGCACGCCAAGTACTGGCCGCCGGTGGGAAGGGTGGACAACGTCTACGGCGACCGCAATCTGTTCTGCAGCTGCGTGCCGGTGTCCAGCTACGAGTGCTGAGGGCCCCTGATCGACGGGTCTTAGTCCAGGGCGGGCACCAAGGCCATGCGACGTCGCACGCGTTGCGCCTCGTCCGTCTGGCCAGCTAGCTCCGCCAGGCGGGCTTGAACCCCAAGCCAGGCCAGTAAAGGCCGACGCCAACCTTGGGCCGAGGCCGTGTCGACGGCCATGCTCACCAGCGCCGGGCTGGCCTTTCCCGCCTGAAACACGGTGCCCGCAGCCACCAGACGCGTGAGGGGGTCAGCCTCGCCCATCACCGCCAGCCACTGATCGTTACCCGCTTCAGCTCCGAGCAGTTGGTTCGCAAAGGTCTGATGAACCTTGGGCAGCAGAGGCACCTGGGCCGCCTGAACCCGACCGGCCAGGTAGTCGGCATAGGCCTTTTGCGCAGGCGACGCATCCGGGCGCAGCGACTCAAAGGCGGTGCAGGGACCGAGCACCAGGCTGGCCAAGCTCACCGCACAACGCAGCAATTCGCCCTGCGCCAAGTGGTCGGCCCGGGCGGTGGCTGCCAGAGCCAGACGGGCTCGGTCAAACTCCAGATCTGCCACGCGGCGATGGCCCTCTAGCTCGGCCGCCACAGCGCGCTCGGTGGCACCCTGGGCTTCGAGCTGCCAATTGGGCGGCAAGGCGTGCGTGCCACAGCCTGCCAGGCTCAGCAACAGGCTCACCAACAGGCACAGGGCCAATCCGCCCCGCAGGGCTTCACGAACCAAGAAACGGGAAGGGCTCATGGCAGCTGGATCTCCGTCTTGCCGGCAAAAGGCCAACGGCGCTGAATATCCTTGACCAGACCATCGATCTTGCGCAGGTTGGCCTCCACCTCGACGCGCAGGCTGCCCAAGTCCTGAGTCCCCGCACGCAGATTGGCGCCTACACCCTGTGCCTCGTTCAGCACGGCATCCACTTTTTTCAGACTGGCTCGGGCATCTTGCAAGGCACCTTGTAGCTGCGTGACAGCGGCCCGTGTCTCCGGCACCAAACCTCCGTCACCAAAGGCTTGTTCATCGGCATGGGTGGTCAGCCCGCTCACGCGCTGGAGCAGGGTTGTGGCTTCATCCAGCACCGCATGGCTTTTGTCCAGGGTGGCGATGAGTCGTTGACGATCACGGGGGTTGCCCATCAGGATGCCGACCGCGCCTTCGGGGCTGTTCAGGCGCTCAGTCAGCGCCTGCAGCTGAGTCATGCTGGCACCCAGGGCGCCGTTGGGAGAGGTCATGGCCGTCAGGCCCTCCAGCAACTCGCGGGCGCTGGACATGAGGCGTGGAATATCGGCCATGGCATCGCCCTGCAACACCTGGCGCACAGCCCCATCGGGCATGGGCGGGTCTTCCATCATGCCGCTGTAGGCACGCAAACGTGGCCCACCCACCAAGGCGCGCACCAGAGTAAAGACGCTGGACTCGCGCAGCCAGTGCGCATCCTTGCGGGCCACGTCAACCAGAATACGGGCCTTGCCGTCCGGCGCCAGCTCCAGGCCCCGCACCCGGCCGATGGGAAAGCCGGCAAAGGTCATGTCCATGCCCACCGTCACGCCTTCGACATCGTCTGCCACCAGCACCAGGCGCTGGGTGGGCTCAAAAGCGCCTCTGGAATACATCACGTATAGCGCCGAGGCACACACCAGCACAGCCATGAAGATCAGCAGCAGCACGGCCCGAAATTCCAGATGCGCCACGCCAGGCAGATTCAAGCCCGACACCGTCGCGTCCACTGGCGCCTCGACTTGGGCGGGCGCCAGGGTGGTGTCACGTGATTCAGGCGGTAAATGTGAGGACATACGTCAAAGTGTCAAGGCGGCAGGTCTAGGCTGAATGGCATGCCTCAATAGTAGTTACCCACCAGCGAAGCCACTTCTATCAACAAAAGCACCGTGAACATGCGCACCAGGCTGCGCAACTCAGCCAAGCTGCGGATCTGGCGCGACGCTCGGGTCGACAGGGTGTACAGGGCCGAGGCCATGGGCATGAGCGACACCGCCAGGCTAAAAAAGCCTGTTTTGAGTACAAATATCAGCACCACCGGAGGGCTGAACACTTGCCCGAACACACGGGTGTAGGAAGCAATGCCCGCCAGCGTAAAACCGAATTCAGCCAAATAGGCCAAGACCAGCGCCACCACACCGCTGATGGCTGCCAGGGTGATGGTGGCAAAGATGCCTGCCACCACACGCGGCAAGACCGCCATGCGAACCGGGTCACGTCCCTGCCGGGCGAGCGCGGCCCAACCGCCTGTGCGTTGAAGCTCAAGCAAGTCAGCGCTGTCAGGCAAGGTACAGCGCAAGGCCACAAACAGGGCCGCGGTCAAGGGTATCAACTCCAGCACCAGCACCCGTATAACCACCTGTAATGCGTATTGCGACAAACCATAGCTCTCGGCCGTGGCCACCACGATGCGGGTCAGCACCAGACTGAACAACGCAAACAACACGGTGAACCATCCCAGAATGGGTGCAGTGCTGCGATAAATGTGCTGCGCCATGAGCCGACGCACCTCGCCTTGGTAGGTTGAGGGCGACAGGATCAGCACCAGCAGCAGGGCCCCCAGATGCACCACCCGCCAGCTTTGAACCCACCAGCCCCACGCACCCGCCTGTGGGCTGTGTTCGGGCTTCAAGGGCAAAGTGGGGCGGCTCATCAAGGCATGCTAAAGGCCAAGGTCGACCTCAGGCTTGCGCGGCGGCAATCTGACGAAGGGCCTGCTCGAAAGTGTCAGCCGGCTGGCCACCCGAGATCAAATGCCGCTGGTTGATGATGACCGCCGGCACCGAATGTATGCCCGCGTCGTTGTAATAGCGCTGCGCAGTGCGCACCTCGGCGGTGTAAGCATCACTTGCCAGCACCGCCCTCGCCTCCTCACCATCCAGGCCCACCTGCACGGCAGCATCAGCCAGCACCTCATGGGATTCAGGGCTGAGCCCCTGCGTGAAATAGGCTTGCAGCAGGGCTTTTTTGAGTGCGTGCTGGGTGCCCGCAGGCTGGGTGTCGGGCATGCCAGCCCAATGCATGAGGCGGTGGGCATCAAAGGTGTTGTAGATGCGACCGCGACCCTCCTTGCGAAACGTGAAGCCCACGGTCTCGCCACGCTGGCGGATGGATTCGCGGATTTGCGCCTGCTGCTCCGGCGTGGAGCCATATTTTTGGGTCAGGTGTTCGGTGATGTCCTGCCCGCCCGGCGTCATTTGTGGGTTCAGTTCAAAGGGCTGGATGTGCAGATGCACCGTGATGTCCGGGGCGACGCGTGCCATAGCCACTTCAAGCGCGCTCAGACCGATGGCACACCAGGGGCAGGAGACGTCAGAAACAAAATCAATGGTCAGAGCTGTGGACATGGGTGCTTTCCAGGCGCAAAAGAGATGGGCTATGGTAGCTGGGCTAAACTTTTGATTCACCATGGCATCCCAGCACTTTCCAACATTCCTACAACGCTGCATGAGTGCGTTCGGGGTGCTGTGTTGTTTGTGGGTGAGCATGGCCTACAGCCAGGAAAGCCAGGCTGGCCAGGTCAGGGTGGCAGTGGCGGCGAACTTTGCGGCTCCCATGAAAATCATTGCGCGTGAGTTCGAGGCCAGCAGCAGGCATCAGGTGGTGCTGTCGGTGGGATCGACCGGCAAACTCTACGCACAGATCAAAAACGGTGCACCCTTTGACATGTTTGTGTCGGCAGACCAGGCCACGGCCGCCCGGTTGGAGCAGGATGGGCTTGCCGCCCAAAGCTCGCGATTTACCTATGCCACCGGACGTCTGGCACTGTGGTCGGCCTCCAGCAGCCTGGTCGATGCCCAGGGCAATGTGCTCAAGGCAGGCACCTTCAACAAACTGGCACTGGCGGCACCCGCCCTGGCACCTTATGGCCAAGCGGCCCTGCAAACCCTGGCGGCGCTGGGCCTGCAAGAATCACTCAAAGCCAAATTCGTGCAAGGTGAGAGCATTGGCCAAGCCTACAGCTTTGTCGCCAGCGGCAACGCCGAACTGGGCTTTGTGGCCCTGTCGCAAATCATGGAAGGCGGACGGGTGAAAGACGGTTCTGCATGGCTTGTTCCAGCCCATTTGCACAGCCCGCTGCGCCAGGACGCCTTGGTCTTGCGCTCGGCACAAGACCCAGTCGCAGCCATGGCACTGGCGCAATACCTGAAGTCGCCCGCAGCACAGGCGTGGATGCGGGGCTTTGGTTATGAGCCTTGACACGGTGGACTGGCACAGCGCCTGGGCTGCGGTTGCCCTGACCCTGAAACTCGCCTCTGTCACCACCCTGATCTTGCTACTGCTAGGGACCCCTCTGGCCTGGTGGATGGCGCGCAGCTGTTCACCTTGGCAAAAGGTGGTTCGGGCGCTGGTGGCCCTTCCCCTGGTGCTGCCGCCCACGGTGCTGGGCTTTTACTTGCTGGTCACGATGGGGCCGCAGGGCCCTCTGGGGCAACTCACCCAGGCCATGGGCATCGGTTTATTGCCTTTCAGTTTCACCGGTCTGGTGCTGGGATCAGTGCTTTATTCCTTGCCCTTCGTGGTGCAACCGCTGCACAACGCTTTTGAGGCCCTGGGCGAACGCCCGCTGGAAGTAGCCGCCACGCTGGGCGCCACGCCACTGGACACCTTCTTCAACGTGGTGCTGCCCATGTGCCGTCCAGCGTATCTGACGGCGGCTGTCATGGGCTTTGCCCACACGGTGGGCGAGTTTGGCGTGGTCCTGATGCTCGGGGGCAACATCGCGGGGCAGACACGGGTCATGTCCGTCCAGATTTACGACCATGTCGAGGCGCTGGAGTACACCCAGGCACACCTGCTGTCGGGTGGCATGTTGGTGTTCTCCTTCGGCATCCTGCTGCTCTTGTATGCCCTGCAACCAGGGCGTGGCCAGAAAGGCAGAGGATGATGGCGCCCGCCGTGCCTGGCCTGGCCGCGACGCTGCGCATGCAGCGGTCTAGCTTTGCGCTGGACATGACTCTGAACCTGGCCGGTCACCAGGTCAGCGCGCTGTTTGGCCCCTCGGGTTCGGGCAAAACCACTTGTCTGCGCGCACTGGCAGGCCTGGAGCGCGCCCATGGGCGGGTGCAGTTCAAAGACGAGATCTGGCAGGACGATGCCTTGGGGCTATGGGTCCCCCCACACCAGCGGCGCCTGGCCTTTGTTTTTCAGGAGGCCAGCCTGTTTGAACACCTCAGCGTGCAGGGCAACATCGAGTTTGGCTACAAACGCACCCCTGCAAACCGGCGCCAGGTGCCGCTGGAGCAGGCCATTGCGCTGCTAGGCATAGCGCCGCTACTGAAGCGCGCGCCAGCCAGTCTCTCGGGCGGTGAGCGCCAACGTGTGGCGCTGGCCCGGTCACTCGCCAGTAGCCCACAACTGATCCTGATGGATGAGCCCCTGTCGGCACTGGACGCCACCCGCAAAGCTGAAATCCTGCCCTACCTGGAAAGCGTGCATCGACAGCTAGACATTCCGATGGTGTATGTGACCCATGCCATCGACGAGGTGGCCCGGTTGGCCGATTACCTGGTGTTGATGGAGGCCGGCCACATGGTCGCAGAGGGTGACACTGCGTCTCTCATGACACGGCTTGATTTGATGCTGGCCCATGGAGACAGCGCAGGCGCGGTGATCCAGACACAAGTGCACAGCCATGAGCCTGAGTTTCATCTGACCCTGGCTGACTTTGCCGGAGGTCGCCTAAGCGTGACGAAACAAGCACTGGCGCCTGGCAGTGCCCTGCGGGTGCGCATACAGGCACGCGATGTGAGCCTGACACTGAGGCGTCAGGATGGCTCCAGCATCCTGAACGTCTTGCCCGCCGTCGTCAAAGGCCTCCGTGACGACAGTCCTGGGCAGGTGATGGTGGCACTAGATGCCGGTGGTACCCCGCTGTTGGCACGCATCACGCGCAAGTCTGCCCTTGCGCTGGGGCTGGCGCCGGACCTGGCGGTATTTGCTCAGGTCAAGGGCGTTGCGATCCTGAACTGAGACCGGCCCAACGCATCTGAGCGGCGGCCTCCATCACGGCGTCGCGTTGGGGAAAAACAGCTGCTCACCATTGATCTTGTAGGCGGCAATCGTGCTTTGACCAGCAGGTGAGATCACCCAGTCGACAAACTTTTGTGCCTCCTGCACCTTCACATGGGGATGCTTGGCGGGGTTGACCACCATCACGCCATAGGGATTGAACATGCGGGCATCGCCTTGCACCAGGATGGTCAGGTCGGCCCGGTTCTTGAAGTTGAGCCAGGTGCCGCGATCGGCCAGAACATAGGCGCCCGAGGCGGCAGCCATGTTGAGGGCAGGCCCCATGCCGCAGCCACATTCACTCAGGCCGCTGCCCTTGTTGCTGGCCAGACCGGCTTCGTCCCAAAAACGCAGCTCAGCGGCGTGCGTGCCACTCTTGTCGCCACGCGAGACGGTCGCCGCATTGGCCGCCGCCAGTTTCTTGAAAGCCGCAACCACGTCCTTGCCACGCACCTGGGCTGGGTCTGCCGCGGGGCCGATCAGCACAAAGTCGTTGTACATCACGGGGTAGCGTTTGACAGCAAAGCCCTCGCGCACCATTTTTTCTTCGGCGGCGGTGTCGTGCACAAACAGCACATCGGCATCACCACGGCGCCCCATATCCAGCGCTTGGCCCGTGCCCAAGGCGACCACCTTGATGTCTATGCCCTGCGCTTTTTTGAAGGCTGGCAGCAGGTGGGCAAACAGGCCCGACTGCTCTGTGGACGTAGTAGACGCCATCACCAAAGCCGGGGTTCCCTGAGCGGCAGCTGGCAGCGACACACCCAGCAGACCGGCGGCTGACGTGATGGCCGCCAGTACCGTGATGGCCCGGCGGATGGTGGATGGACGTGTTGCGCAGGCAACAGCAGCGGGCTTATTCATGTACTTTCACCTTTGACAAATGCGTGGGCAGCGGGGTAGCGCTGCGCCAACAAGGAACCGTTAAAAAATTCTGACGTGGGCAGATCGGCCAGGATGCGGCCCTGCTCCAGGTAGATCACCCGGCTGGCCAAGCGTTTGACCTGGCCCAGGTTGTGACTGGCAAACACCAAGGTGGTGTGTTGCGCAAAGTCGGCCATCAGGGCTTCAACCTCGCGCTTGGCGTAGGGGTCCAGGCTGGCCGTAGGCTCATCCAGCAACAGCACTTGCGGCTGCAAGGCCCAGGCACGGGCCAGGGCCAGACGCTGCTGCTGGCCACCCGACAAGGTTTTGCCACTGCGGCTGGCCATGTCGGCCAGGCCTACACGCCCGAGCGCTTGCAAGGCCAGCTCGCGCGCGCGGCGCCAGGGCGTGCCGGCCAGCCACAAGCCCAGCGCGACATTGTTCTGGGCGCTGGTTCGCAACATGTAGGGCTTTTGAAAGACCATGGCCTGGCGCTGCAGACCTGATGCCATCAGTTGGCCAGAAGTGGGCGTGATCAGACCATGCAGAACCCGCAAGAGACTGCTCTTGCCGCTGCCATTGCTACCGATCAGGGCCACACGCTCGCCCTGCCGGATGGTCAGCTCAATGTCCTGCAACACCGACACCTGGCCGTAGCGCAGCCACAGTTGCCGGGCAGCCAAATGGCCAGAGGGTTGCCCCAAGTTCGTTTCAGGGTTCATGCCAGCACTTGGGGAAAGGTAGCAGTGCCCAGGCCTTCAGCCCGCTCGCGCCAATGACGCAGCCCAGCGAGCAAAGCGTTCAACAGCAGCACAACGGCCAGCAGCACAGCGCCTAAGGCCAGCGCCAGGGGCAGGTCGCCCTTGCTGGTTTCCAGGGCGATGGCAGTGGTCATAACGCGAGTGTGGCCTTCGACATTGCCACCCACCAGCATCACCGCGCCCACTTCAGACACCGCGCGGCCAAACGCAGCCAACAGCACGGTGAGCAAGGCGTAGCGCTCGTCCCAGGCCAACAAAAGGCTGCGCATGAAGTTGCCTGCCCCCATGGACGCAATTTGCTCGCCGTGGCGGGTGTCGGCATCCTCCACCACTTGGCGGGTCAGCGCCGTGACCACCGGCAGCACCAGCAGACTTTGCGCCAGCACCATCGCCTTGAAACTGAACAGCCAGCCCCATGCACCCAACGGACCCGAGCGGGACAGCAACAGGTACACCAGCAGGCCCACCACCACCGACGGCACTGCCAATGCGGTATTGAGCAAAGCCAGCACCCCGGCCCGCCCACGAAAACGCAGCACGCCCAGCAGGGAGCCCAGCACCAGACCCAGGCCGCTGGCCAGCAGGCACGCCAAGGCGCTCACCGTCAAGGAACGGGTAACTGTGGCAATGAGGGTGGGGTCAAAGCCGTAAAGGAGGTCCCAGGCCATGGCCACGGGTCCAGGTGCTGAAGTCATAGGGGCTGAATGGTACCCATACAAGGGTTTACCCGGGTCGTGACCACCCAAATGGCTGCATCAGTCCCCCTCTGGCTCGGTATCATCGCGCCTTACCTTGAACCGATCTCGACCCAGTCACCACACGAAGGGAGAGAGAGGTTAATTACTTGTACGGAGGGTCTCAATGACTGCATTACTCAAATTTGTTGCGGGCATGGACTGGATCAGTGAAAAGTTCGGCCTGCTGGCATCGTGGACCGTGTTGCTGGCGGCTGCCATCAGTGCGGCCAATGCATTTGTGCGTTATGGCTTTGATTGGAGCTCTAATGCTTACATCGAGATCCAGTGGTACCTGTTCGCTTACATGGTGATGGTGGGCGCGCCGCTGGTGCTCAAGCTCAACGAGCACGTTCGTGTAGACCTGATCTACGGCAAGCTCAAAGGCAATGGCCCGGTGTTGGTCGACCTGTTCGGGTTGATCGTCTTCTTGATGCCGGTCATGACCGTCTTGCTCTACTTGTCGTGGCCGTACTTCCTGCAGACCTGGGTGTCGGGCGAAATGTCACAAAACGCCGGGGGCTTGATCCGCTGGCCCGCCGTGCTGGCAATCCCACTGGGCTTTGGCCTCATGTGGCTACAGGGTCTCGCCGAAATCTTCAAGCGGGTGGCCTACCTGCAAGGTCGGTTTGAGATGGACACGCACTACGAAAAACCCCTCCAGTAATTCGGTTCAAGAACGCCTCCTCCCACACAACAATAACAAGGGCAACTGCCCGGAATCAGGAATCAAAAATGGAAATGGTCAACTTTGCTCCCATCATGTTTGCCGGCCTCGTGGTCGTCATGCTGATCGGTTTTCCTGTGGCGTTTTCGTTGGCTGCCTTGGGCTTGGCCAGCGGCTTTTACGCCATACAGATGGGCTGGTTTCCGGCCGCTTTCATGGGCAATCTGCCCATTGCGATCTTCTCGATCCTGAACAACGAGTTGCTGCTGGCGATTCCATTCTTCACCTTCATGGGCACCATCTTGGAGAAGTGCGGGCTGGCAGAAGACATGCTGGACTCCATGGGCCAATTGTTCGGTCCGATCCGGGGCGGCCTGGGCTATTCCGTGATTTTGGTGGGCTTCATTCTGGGAGCCATCACCGGTACTGTGGCGGGGCAAGTGATTGCCATGGCCTTGATTTCATTGCCGGTGATGATGCGTTACGGCTACAACATGCGCTACACCACAGGCGTGTTGGCGGCCTCGGGCACGATCACCCAATTGGTGCCGCCATCCCTGGTGCTGGTCGTGCTGGCAGACCAACTCGGCAAGCCGGTGGGCGACATGTACAAAGGGGCTTGGGGCCCGTCGCTGCTGCAAATCGCCATGTTTGCGCTTTACACCTTTTTGCTCAGTCGCATCAAACCCGATTACTTGCCGGGTGTGCCAAAGGAAGCCCGAACACTCAACGGCTGGCCTCTCTGGCGCAAGTGCCTGAAGGGCATCATTCCCTCGGCCATTTTGATCTTCACGGTGCTGGGCTCCATGGGCGGCCTGCCCTTCCAGGACAGCGCCATCGCAACCCCCACCGAAGCCGGCGCCATGGGCGTGGTGGGCGCCCTGATTTTGGCGGCCATGTCCAAACGCCTGAGTGTGTCGCTGATGTGGGAGGCCATGACAGGCACCATGCGCCTCACCGCCATGGTGGTGTTCATCTTGATCGGTTCGCGTGTGTTCAGCCAGGTCTTTCAAGGCGTGGACGGCGCCAAATGGGTGGAGCATCTGCTCACAGGCTTGCCCGGTGGACAAACCGGCTTCCTGATTGTGGTGAACGTTTTTGTGTTCTTCCTGGCCTTCTTTTTGGACTTTTTTGAGATCGCCTTCATCATCGTGCCCATGTTGGCACCCGTGGCCAGCCTGCTAGGCATCGACTTGATCTGGTTTGGCGTGCTGCTGTGTGTGAATTTGCAGACCAGCTTCATGCACCCGCCCTTTGGTTTTGCGCTGTTTTACTTGCGCGGCATTGCGGACACCTTGTTCAAGGACAAGCGCATCGACAAGCCGGTGCTGTCTAACGACATCTACATGGGCGCCCTGCCCTGGGTGGTGATGCAACTGGTCCTGGTGGCCGTGGTGATTTTCGTGCCGCAGACCGTCACCGCATTCCTCGACAAGGAGGAGGTCATCGACCTGGACAAGGTGGTGATCGAGGCGCCGGTCGAGGAACAACCCAACGGCGGAGCCAAACCGGAAGACCTGCTGGCAAATCCCAAGCCCGAGGGTGAAGCAGACAGCGCTGCATCGCAGGCTGCCGCAGACAAAGCTGCCGCAGAAGAACAACAGAAGATCGACGATCTGTTCAAGGATAAAAAATAAGCACGCCGTCTGAGCAGGTCCTGGGGCCTGCCCCTTTTGAATTTCATCCCGACCCCAACCCACTGGTGTCGCCTGCCTTCACTCTGACTTTTCGGGTGTTGGCAGTGCTGATGGTGAGTGGCGGCGCAGGCTGGCTGAGCTACTTATGGTGGGGTTTTGGGCTGAAGCCTTCGCTGCCGAACGAGACTGCGGTGGACGGGGCAGGCCTTCGGCAAGAGCTCTCCTGGGCATTGGCGGCCTTGGGGCTTATGGCCTATACGATGTGGCATATTCTGCGCAGCAAAACCACCTTGGATACGCGTGCTCTGCACCAAACCTGGTTGTGGGACAAGGAGCTACCCCTGCGCGATCTCGCCTATGTCCGGCTGATACGCATCCCAGGGCTGGACTGGCTCATCGCCCCACGTCTATACGCCCGAACCCTGCTGGGCAAATTCGCCGTCTTTTATGCTGCTGATCCACACCTGCTGGCAGAGTTCGGGCGTCTGCGCGATGAGCTGAAAGCTTTCAGAAAAGCCACCTGAGACGATTTCAAGGCTGAGCACCTGGAAGCGCCCACAAAAAAGCCGCATCGAATGCGGCTTTTTTGCTTGTTGAAACTCAGATCACAGCTTCTGGGCTTGCATGAAGGAGTCGAACTTGGCCTCGGTGAAACGGAACCAGAGGTTGGACTCTGCACGGAACTTGGAATAGTCGGCGTAGACCTTCTTCCAGTCTTCGTTCTTCTCGTTCAGCTCAGCGTAAACCGCCATCGATTCCTTGTAGGCTGCCGTCAGCACGTCGTTGGGGAATGGACGCAGCTTGGTGCCACGACCCACCAGCTCTTTCAGGGCTGCGGGGTTACGAGCATCGTACTTGGCCTGCATATCGGTATGAGCGACCGCTGCAGCGGCTTCAACGATAGCCTTGTTTTCTGGGGACAGCGCATCAAAAGCCTTCTGGTTGATGTACAGGTCCAGCTGGGGACCGCCTTCCCACCAGCCGGGGTAGTAGTAGAAGGGAGCAACCTTGTTGAAGCCCAGTTTCTGGTCGTCGTAAGGGCCCACCCACTCGGCTGCGTCAATCGTGCCTTTTTCCAAGGCAGAGTAGATTTCGCCGCCAGGAATGTTCTGTGGCACGCCGCCCATGCGCTCCAGAACGCGACCCGCGAAACCACCGATACGCATCTTCATGCCCTTGATGTCTTTCAGGGTCTTGATTTCCTTGCGATACCAGCCCCCCATCTGAGCGCCAGTATTGCCCATGGGGAAGTTGATCATGCCGTACTTTGCGTAGAACTCGCGCATGAGCTTGAGGCCATTGCCTTCGTACATCCAGGCAGTCATTTGACGGCTGTTCAGGCCGAAAGGAATCGCGCAACCCAGTGCAAAGGTTTCGTTCTTGCCAAAGAAGTAATACGGGGCGGTATGCGCGCACTCAATGGAGCCTTGTTGAACGGCATCAACCACACCGAACGGTGGGGTGATTTCGCCACCGGCATGCACGGAAATTTCGAACTTGCCACCCGACATGGCCTTCACGTTTTTGGCGAAAACTTCAGCAGCGCCAAAAATGGTGTCCAGTGCCTTGGGGAAGCTGGACGACAGACGCCAGCGAACAGCTGCCTGAGCATGCACAGCGGGTGCGACACCTGCGGCCAGGACGCCAGCGATACCAGCGTTTTTGATGACGGAACGACGATCCATGAAAACTCCTTAAAAATAAGTCCTCTCGCATGCCCTCAGGCAATAAAAGAAGTGCTCAGAGTCTATGGGCAACCCGCAGCGGTTCTCTTAAGGGATTACCCTCAGTCAGGCGACCGCTTTCAGGCCAGAACGCGCCTGGCTCAGGGCGTCGCCAAACCGACGGTTGATGGCCGCATGGATACCGGGCGCGTCCAGCTCTTGCAAGGCCAAAAGCTTGGCTGGGTCACCGTGCTCGATAAACACATCCGGCAGGCCCAGTTGCAGCAGGGGTTTGACCACGCCCGCGGCATTCAGAGCCTCGGATACGGCACTACCAGCACCGCCCATGATGGCCCCCTCTTCGACCGTGACCAGCATTTCGTGGCTCTGGGCGATCTGCAGTAGCAACTCGGTATCGAGTGGTTTGACCCAGCGCATATTGACCACCGTGGCATCCAGCTGCTCGGCCACCTCCAGGGCAGGATGCAGCAATGTGCCAAAGGCCAGGATGGCCAGTTGCCGGCCTGCACGGCGAAGCTCGCCACGACCAAAGGGCAAGGCGTCCAGCCCCGCAGTCACCGTCGCGCCTACACCGGCGCCACGTGGATAACGCACTGCCACAGGATGGTTCTGGGCGTATGCGGTGCTCAGCAGCTGCCTGCACTCGTTTTCGTCAGCCGGGCAGGCCAGGCTCAGGTTGGGAATGCAGCGTATGTAGGAGATGTCATAGGCGCCTGCGTGCGTGGCACCGTCTGCCCCGACCAGGCCTGCGCGATCCAGCGCAAACACCACGGGCAGGTTCTGAATGGCAACGTCGTGAATCAGCTGGTCGTAGGCGCGCTGCAAGAAGGTGGAGTAAATCGCTACCACGGGCTTGAGGCCCTCGCAAGCTAAACCGGCCGCAAAGGTGACCGCATGCTGCTCGGCAATGCCCACATCGAAATAACGATCCGGGAAACGCTGGTGATAGGTCACCATACCTGAGCCTTCGCGCATGGCGGGCGTGACGGCCACCAGGCGCGTGTCGTGCTCAGCCATGTCGCACAGCCACTGACCAAAGACCTGGGTGAAGGTGGTCTTGGGCGCCACCGCTGGCGCTGTCAGACCCACTCTGGGGTCGAACTTGCCCGGGCCATGGTAGGCCACGGGATCGGCTTCGGCCTGCTTGTAACCCTGCCCTTTTTTGGTCACCACATGCAAAAACTGAGGGCCTTCAAGCTGCCGTATGTTTTCCAGGGTGGGGATGAGCGAATCCAGGTCATGCCCATCGATGGGGCCGATGTAGTTGAAGCCGAATTTTTCAAACAGCGTGGCGGGCACCACCATGCCCTTGGCGTGCTCTTCAATTCGCTTGGCCAGTTCAAACAAGGGCGGCGCTGCCTTGAGCACCTGCTTGCCGACGTTCTTGGCCGCGGCATAAAACTGCCCGCTCATCAATTGGGCCAAGTAACGATTGAGGGCGCCCACAGGTGGGCTGATGCTCATGTCGTTGTCGTTCAGGATCACCAGCAGATTGCAGTTGGCGACCCCTGCATTGTTCAAAGCTTCAAAGGCCATGCCGGCCGTCATGGCACCGTCGCCAATGACGGCGATGGCGCGACGGTCTTCACCCTTGTGCTTGGCAGCCAGTGCCATGCCCAGGGCCGCCGAAATGGAGGTGCTGGAGTGCGCGGTGCCAAAGGTGTCGTACTCGCTTTCGGCGCGCTGGGGAAAGCCGCTCAATCCACCGAGCTGCCGCAAAGACCCCATACGGTCACGCCGCCCGGTCAAGATTTTGTGCGGATAGGTTTGGTGGCCCACATCCCACACCACTCGGTCATAAGGCGTGTTGAACACATGGTGCAGCGCAATGGTCAGCTCGACCGTCCCCAGGTTGGAGCTGAGATGGCCGCCCGTTTTGGCGACGCTTTCCAGCAAGAAACTGCGCAACTCCTGAGCCAGTTGCCCCAACTGTTCGCGCGCAAGTCGTCGCAGATCCACGGGGTCTTGAATGCTATGCAGCAGGGGATACAGATGGTTGGGCATATCAGTAGTTAAAAGCAGACCGTGTGACGCTGGCAAGCTTAAAAGGCACGGCTTACGTTGGGCTTTTCAGTTTTGGCGGTTCACCACCATCAGTGCCAGCGCCTGCAGTGCCCGAGTGTCTGGCAAACCGCTACAGTTCAAGGCAGACAATGCCTGGTCCAGTAACTGGTCGGCCAGCGCCCGCGAGGCTTGCAAGCCCAGCAGCGACACGTAGGTGGGCTTGTCATCTTCGGCGTCTTTGCCGGCCGTTTTGCCCAGAGTGGCGGTGTCGGCCGTGACGTCCAGAATGTCGTCCACCACCTGAAACGCCAGACCGATGGCATCGCCATACTGTTGCAAGGCTTTCATTTGCATTGCCCCAGGCTGGCCACAGGCGGCGCCCATCAGCACACTGCCGACCAGCAGTGCTCCCGTTTTGAGCTTATGCATTTCACGCAGCTGTGGCTCGCTCAGGGGCTGCCCCACACTGGCCAGGTCTATGGCCTGACCACCCGCCATGCCGGCGCTACCTGCAGCACGCGCCAGCAAGCGGCACAGCGTGGCCTGCAAAACGGGAGGAACTTCGAGGGCGGAAGGTGTCAACAGCTCAAACGCCAGCGCCTGCAAGGCATCACCGGCCAGCAAGGCCTGGGCTTCGCCAAACTGGACATGAACCGTGGGCTTGCCACGGCGCAGCACATCGTTGTCCATGCAGGGCATGTCGTCGTGCACCAAAGAGTAGGCGTGTATCAACTCAACAGCGCAGGCAGCGCGCAAGGCGCCCGTAGAGTGGCCATCGCAGGCCTGTGATGCCGCTAATACCAGCAGCGGCCGCAGGCGCTTGCCGCCATCCAGCACGGCATAACGCATGGCATCTACCAGGGCAGCGGGCGCGTGATGGTCTGCGTCATCCAGGGCAGAAATGCTGACCCACTGCATCAGGGCCTGCTCCACCAATGCCAGCGACTGCGCCGACCAAAGGCTGAAATCGAATGAGCCGCTGGTGTGGGTCGATGGGGCAGCCAAGGTCATTCGGGGCTCCAGTTTTTGAGGTTACCCGCATCCAGCAACTTGATTTGCTGATCGACGGCCTCCAGGCGATCACGACAAAACTGAAGCAATTGCGCCCCTCGCTGATAAGCGCTCAAGAGTTGGTCCAGTGGCAGATCACCGGCTTCCATACGCGAGACCAGGCGGTCCAGTTCGTCCTGCGCGGCCTCAAAGCTGCTTGCAATCGGCGGGTCTACAGGTTTGGCGGAGGCCTTGGGCATGGCAAGCAGAGGACTTGATAAAAATCAGATTTTAGGCCGCTGGACTGGGTACTGTGCGGTTGCAGTGTGCTTGTCCAAACAGCAGGCTAACCGCCATAAAACCCCGCCGGATACAATCCAAGCTCCCGAGCCGGCAGAAGCCGGTTTTATTTTTTTCTGCGCACATCCCCGGATCAAGCGCACACCTGCCCCTTCATAGGGGGAGTCTCTAGGTCAGGTCACCCATGTCTGATTTAAGTCTTCAACTGCAGCAGGCCTCAAGCCAACTACCAGTTTCAAGTTATTTTGACGAAGCGCTGTACCAGCGTGAGTTGTCAGGCCTATTTGCGTCTGGCCCTCGTTACGTGGGGCACGCGCTCAGTGTGCCGGAGGTTGGCGACTATCACGCCCTTGCACACGAACAAGAGGGGCGTGCTCTCGTACACACGCCCAGTGGCATTGAACTGGTGTCCAACGTGTGCCGCCACCGGCAGGCGGTCATGCTCAAAGGTCGCGGCTCACTCAAGCAGCAAAGCCAGGGTGGCGGCAACATCGTGTGCCCCTTGCATCGCTGGACCTACAGCGCCGGCACACCATCTCAAGCCGCAGGTACCCTGCTGGGTGCGCCTCACTTTGCCCACGACCCCTGCCTGAACCTGAACAACTACCCGCTCCAGTCCTGGAACGGCCTGCTCTTTGAAAAACAGCCAGGCGGGCGCGATGTGGCGGCCGACCTGGCCGGCATGGGACCGTTGGCTGCGCTCGATTTTTCGGGCCATGTGCTGGACCGGGTGGAGATGCACGAGTGCAACTACAACTGGAAGACCTTCATCGAGGTCTACCTGGAGGACTACCACGTGGGTCCCTTTCACCCAGGGCTGGGCCAGTTTGTGACCTGTGACGATCTGCAATGGGAACTCAAGCCCGAATATTCGGTGCAAACCGTGGGCGTTGCCAACCGGCTGGGCAAGGCGGATGCCACTGGCGGCTCACCGGCCTATGAACGCTGGCAAAAAGCCCTGCTGAACTACCGTGGCGGCAAGCCCCCTAAGTTTGGCGCCATCTGGTTGACCTACTACCCCCACATCATGGTGGAGTGGTACCCACATGTGCTGACCGTGTCCACCCTGCACCCCATGGGGCCACAGAAAACCATGAACGTAGTGGAGTTTTATTACCCCGAAGAAATCGCTGCCTTCGAGCGCGAATTTGTCGAAGCCCAGCAGGCAGCCTACATGGAAACCTGTGTGGAAGACGATGAAATCGCGCTGCGTATGGACGCCGGTAGACGCGCACTGATGCAGCGTGGCGATAACGAAGTCGGCCCCTACCAAAGCCCCATGGAGGACGGCATGCAGCACTTCCATGAGTGGTACCGGGCCCGCATGGCGCCGCTGGACCTTTAAAACACCACACCGGCCACCCGCATGCAAGCTCTGTGGATGGTGCTGGCCTCTTTTTTCTTTGCCACGATGGGCGTGGGGATCAAGATCGCGTCCGGCAGCTTCAGTACCGCTGAACTCGTTTTTTACCGGGGACTGGTGGGCATGGTGTTCATGGGCGTGGTCATGCGTGCCCAGGGCACACCCGTGCGGACCCCAGTGCCCATGATGCAAGCTTGGCGCAGCCTGATCGGGGTCTTATCGCTGGGCAGCTGGTTTTATGCCATCGCCCAGCTTCCCCTGGCCACGGCCATGACGCTAAATTACATGAGCGGCGTCTGGATTGCCGCCTTTATCGTGGGTGGCGCGCTGCTCTATGGCAAGGCAGATCGACAAGGCCCCCTGCTGGCCACTGTGATGGCGGGTTTTGTGGGGGTGGTGATGACCCTGCGTCCCACCATCGAGCAAAACCAGCTGTTTGCGGGCCTGATAGGTCTGCTGTCAGGCATAGCCGCCGCAATGGCCTACATGCAGGTCATTGCCCTGGGCCGCACTGGCGAACCCGAAGCCCGCACAGTTTTTTACTTTGCAAGTGGGTCCGCACTCGCAGGCGGAATCGGCATCGCCTTTTCCGGGTTCACGGCCTGGGCCGATGTCCGCTGGCAGGATGCAGCCTGGTTAATCCCCATAGGCGTGCTGGCCTCGCTAGGCCAGTGGTGCATGACGCGCGCCTACAGCAAAGGGGCGACTCTGGTGGTTGCCAACATGCAGTACTCGGGCATCGTGTTCGCAGCGCTTTACAGCCTCCTGCTCTTTGGCGACAAAATTGCGCCTATAGGCTGGCTAGGTATCGCCACCATCGTGGTCAGTGGTATCACCGCTACGGCGCTACGCACCCGCGCCCTACGTAACCTGCCCGCCGAAGAACACTGACACCGCCGCAAAGACGCCAAACTTTTTAGGACCCTTGCCATGTACGACCTCCTGATTTCAGTTGATGCCCTGCAGAAACTTCAAGCGCAAGGTCAGCCCTTGATGGTGTTTGATTGCAGCTTTGAACTGATGCAGCCAGCGGCTGGACCGCAGCAATACGAGGAAAAACATGTGGCGGGGGCTGTGTATGCCCACCTGGACACAGTGCTGAGTGCCAAGAACGCGCCCGACGCGGCCTCTGGAGGACGGCACCCCTTGCCATCGCGCGAGACTTTTGCGGCCTGGCTGGGCAGCGTCGGCTTCAGCAACGAGATGCAAGCCGTGGTGTACGACCGCCACGGCGTCAATTACTGCGGCCGGATGTGGTGGATGCTGAAGTGGTTAGGGCATGAGGCCGTCGCCGTACTCGACGGCGGCTTGCAAGCCTGGCAAGCAGCAGGCGGCGCCGTGCGCAGCGGAAGCGAGTCCTCACGCGCGCCCAGATCTTTTGCCTTGCATCCGCCTCTGCGCCAGCTGGTGGACACGCAAACGATCGCCAGCCAATTGGGCCGCCCCCAGCAGACCGTGCTGGATGCGCGGGCACCGGCACGCTACAGGGGTGAAATGGAACCCATCGACCCCGTGGCCGGGCATATTCCGGGGGCACTCAATCGCCCGTTCAACAGCAATATCGCTGCGGACGGGAAGTTCAAGACCGCCGATCAGCTCCGTACCGAATTTGACGCCCTGCTGGGGCAACGGGCAGCCAGTACCGTGGTTCACCACTGCGGCAGCGGTGTGAGTGCCTTGCCCAACCTGATGGCCATGGAGATCGCAGGCCTAGGGCCCACCGCTCTGTATGCCGGAAGCTGGAGCGAGTGGTGCAACACCCCTGGCATGGCCATCGCGCGGGGCTGAAGCTCCCCAAAAGTCACTAGCGTCGATCAGATTCGATCGACGGGGGTGCTGAGGACGGTGCTGGTTTGGCATCCACGTCTATCACATCGACGTCCACAACATCCTCAGCCGGTCGTCGGCCAGCGCCTTGAAAAGGGTAACGGCTGGCGTAACGCCTGAAGTCGAACTGCCAGGCCGCCACCGGCCGCCCGGTAAGACGGGCCCATAGGGCGCGCAACAGCCACCACCCCAGAAGCCCCAGCGCCAGCATGAGCAGAAAGGCCATGAAAACCAGCCCCATGGCCAATACGATCAGGCGCAGCAACAGTCTGAAAACAGTGTCCATTGGGGATCGTCCTCAATGGAGGTGGGCCAGACTGCTCACCAAGGCCACCATGCCCATGCCAATACCCAGCCAAAGGATCTGGCTGATCGTCTGGCTCAGGCTCAAGCGCTTTTGTAGCTGCGGAATCAAATCGGCCAGCGCCACATAGACAAAGCTGCTAGATGCCACCACCAAAAAAAACGGCAGGTAGTCGTGCAGCATGTCTACAAGCCAATAGCCTGTCAGGCCACCCAAAACCGTCACCGCGCCAGCGAGCGTCACCTTGATCAGCGCCATACGGCGGTTGTTGCTACCTTCCCGCAACACGATGAGGTCACCCATGTGGTGGGGCACCTCGTGCGCCAGCACTGCCAGAGCAGCAATGGCGCCCAGCTGTATGTCAGCCATGAAAGCTGATGCAATCAAGATACCGTCGCCAAAGCAGTGAACGCTGTCACCCGTGAGAATGGCCCAGCTGCCCGCCTGGGGCCCAACGTGATGGTGGTGGTGCCCGCTGTGGATATGCTCGCCAGCGGCGTGGTCGCCCGAGTCGCCATCATGGTGGTGCTCGTGACCATGGTGCCAAAGTTCAGCTTTGTCGAGCAAAAAGAAAAACAGCAACCCCAGCAGCAAGGTCAGAAACAGGTCATGGGCCTCGATGCCGCTTTCAAAAGCCTCGGGTAACAAGTGCATGAAGGCGGTCGCCATCAGAGCCCCTGCAGCCAGACTGAGCATGTGCTGGGTGTAACGGGCCAACACACCAAAGCTCAGGGCGGCAGCCACCCAAACCGAGCCCACGCCTGCCATCAGGGTGCCCAGCACGATCACAAGAAGTAACAACATGAATCCATCCGTTCATCAGGCACCCGCCAACGGCAAGTGACCTGCATCAAAAAGGCCGCCCATCTAGGCGGCCAAACAGCGCGAGTATGCGCCGGTCAGGGCGGAAAGTTTAGCCAACACCGTGGGTCTTGAACCAGGCGAGCGCCCGTTTCCAGCCATCTTCCGCCGCTTCCTTGCGGAAACTCGGCCGGTAGTCGGCATGAAACGCGTGGGGGGCATCGGGGTAGACCACGAATTGCGAGCTTTGGGCTGCCGAATTTCCAGCTGCAAGAACACCTTTCATTTTTTCAATGATGTCTTGAGGAATGCCCTGATCCGCACCGCCATACAAGCCCAGCACCGGTGCCTTGACCGCTGCGGCGACATCTACGGGGTGATGCGGTGTGAGCTCTGACTTGCCGCCCACGAGACGTCCATACCAGGCCACGCCCGCCTTGACAGGGGCGTGCGCGGCATACAGCCAGGTGATGCGACCGCCCCAGCAAAAGCCGGTGATGGCCACGCGCTTTGCATCACCGCCGTTGGCGCCAGCCCATTTCACGGCGCCATCCAAGTCCGCCATGACCTGCGCATCAGGCACCTTGGATACCACCTCCGACATCAGCTTGGCCATTTCGCCGTACTGAGACGGATCTCCCTGGCGCGCAAACAGCTCAGGCGCAATCGCGAGGTAGCCAGCCTGGGCAAAACGCCGGCAGGTATCGGCGATGTACTCGTGAACCCCAAATATTTCCTGGATCACAAGCACCACCGGCAGGTTGGTTTTGCCGGCCGGCGCTGCAAAGTAAGCAGGCACTTTGAAGCCATTGACTTCAAAAGAGGTTTCCCCGGCGCGAAGTCCCTCAGCGCTGGTGCGGATCGCCGTCTGGGCCACGATGGGGGTCACTGTGGCAGCGTAGCCCACGCCCAAGGCCACTTTAAGGGCGGTGCGCCGGCTGGCGCCAGCCTCGGTGGTTTGGGTCGGCAGCAAAGCGTCGAAATCACGGCGTTGATCGTTGGTCAGCATAGGTGGCACCTGGACGAGGGTTAAAGGTTCGCGCAGTCTAAAAGACGGGGGACGCCTTAATGCGCCTGGTCCCAATTTGCCCCTACGCCCACCTCGGCCAAGAGCGGCACCCTGAGCTCAGCGACGCTGGCCATCAGCCGTGGAATTTCCTGCTTGACCCAGTCGACCTCCGCCTCTGGAACCTCAAACACCAACTCATCGTGGACCTGCATGATCATTTTGGTGCCGCGCTGCTGCGCATCCAGCGCGTCTTGAACCTTGACCATGCTGAGCTTGATCAAGTCCGCCGCTGTGCCTTGCATGGGCGCATTAATGGCGGCGCGCTCGGCACCTGCACGGCGCGGGCCGTTGGGCGAGTTGATCTCCGGCAGGTACAGGCGTCGGCCCATCACAGTTTCGACATAGCCCTGGGCTTTGGCCAGTTGCCGCGTGGTGTCCATGTAATGTTTGACACCAGCAAAACGCTGAAAGTAGCGATCGATGTAGTTTTTGGCTGCCGTGTTGTCGATGCCCAGGTTGCGCGCCAGTCCGTAAGCGCTCATGCCGTAAATCAGGCCAAAGTTAATGACTTTGGCATAGCGACGCTGCTCGCTGCTGACCTGATCGACTGGCACACCAAAGACCTCGGCCGCCGTGGCACGGTGCACGTCCAGACCTTCATGAAAGGCACGCACCAGCGCCTCGTCACCACTGATGTGGGCCATGATGCGCAGCTCGATTTGGGAGTAGTCGGCACTCACGATCACATGGCCAGGCGGTGCAATGAAGGCCTCACGCACTCGCCGCCCCTCGGGTGTGCGGATCGGGATATTTTGCAAATTGGGGTCGTTGCTCGACAAACGCCCGGTCACGGCAATGGCCTGGGCATAGTGGGTATGCACACGCCCGGTGAAGGGATGCGCCAAAGCACCCAATTTGTCGGTGTAGGTGCCCTTGAGTTTGGCAAGGCCCCGGTGCTCCAGGATTTTGGCCGGCAGGGGGAAGTCCTCGGCAAGTTTTTCGAGCACCTCCTCGTCCGTGCTGGGCGCGCCGGTCGCCGTTTTCTTGACGACAGGCAAGCCCAGTTTGGTGAAAAAAATCTCGCCTATCTGCTTGGGACTGCTCAGGTTAAAAGGTTGCCCTGCCAATGCATGGGCCTCTTGCTCCAATTGCAGGATGCGCTGGCCCAGGCTGTGGCTTTGGCTGGCGAGCACCTCAGCGTCTATCAGCACGCCGTTACGCTCGATGCGGTACAAAACTTCGCTGCTGGCCATTTCCAGCTCATAGACTGCACGCAGCTTATCGTCCGCCTGTAGTCGGGGCCAGAGCGCCAGGTGCACGTCCAGGGTCATGTCGGAGTCTTCGCACGAGTATTGGCCCGCGCGCGCCACATCGACCTGGCTAAACGAAATCTGATGCGCACCTTTGCCGCACAAGTCTTCGTAGTCCAGACCGCTGCGCCCGACATGTCGCTGTGCCAGGCTGGCCAAGCCATGGGGCTTGTGCACTTCAAGCACATAACTTTGCAGCATGGTGTCGTGGGCATAGCCCCGCACCTCTATGCAGTGGTTGGCAAACACATGGCGGTCGTACTTCACGTGCTGACCGAGTTTGGCTCGCGCCGGGTTTTCCAGCCAGGGGCGCAGGCGTGACAGCACCTCGTCCAGCGGCAGTTGCACGGGCGCGTCAGGGTAGCTGTGGCTCAAGGGGAGATAAGCCGCCTGGCCCGGTCGCACGCTGAAACTCAGCCCCACAATTTGCGCCCGCATCTCGTCCAGAGAGGTGGTTTCGGTGTCCAGGGCCACCAGTTCCGCAGCTTCCAGGCGAGCAAGCCAGACGTCAAAGGTCGGCCAGTCCAGTATGAGTTCGTAGGCCAGGCTACTGGCCTGCGAGGTCGCTGCCGGCGGATCTGCAAACAGATCCGCGGTGCCGGCTGCGTGGGTCGTACTGGGCCGTGCAGTCGAGGTGCCCGCTGAGGCGCCTGGCACAGCGCTTCCCAAGGCTTTGGCCAGCCCCTTGAAACCGTACTGCTCGTAAAAGTGCTTGAGTTCTTCCACCTGCTGCTCGCGTAGGGCCAATTCGTCCAGGACGGGAAAACCTGGAATATCGGCTACGAGATTGCAGTCTGTCTTGATCGTGAGCAAACGCCGGGCCTGCGGCAACCAGTCCAGGGCCTTGCGCAGGTTTTCGCCTGCGACGCCCTTGATCTCAGTGGCCCTGGACACCAGCTCGTCAAGCGACCCAAACTCCTGTAACCATTTGGCGGCTGTTTTAGGCCCGACTTTCTCAACCCCGGGCACGTTGTCGACCGCATCGCCCACCAGGGTCTGGTAGTCCACCATCAAAGACGGTGGCACGCCAAATTCAGCGGTCACCCCCGCAATGTCACGGCGCTTGCCGTTCATGGTGTCGATGATGGTGATGTGCTCATTCACAAGTTGGGACAGGTCCTTGTCACCACTGGAAACGATCACCTCCACGGCCTGGTCCGCGGCCGCCACTGCCAGCGTTCCGATGACGTCATCCGCCTCTACACCCGGGACCGCCATGACCCGCCACCCCAGTAAGCGAACCACCTCATGGATGGGCTCGATCTGGGCCCGCAAGTCATCTGGCATGGGAGAGCGGTGCGCCTTGTAGGCGGGGTACCACTCGTCCCGAAACGTGGGGCCCTTGGCGTCGAACACGCACACGGCATAGTCGGCCCGCACCTCTTTGCGCAGGCTCTGCATCATGTTGATCATGCCGCGAATCGCACCCGTCGGAGGACTGGCCGCATCGCCAGGCACCGCACGCAGGTCGGGCATGGCATGAAATGCACGGTACAAATAGCTGGAACCATCGACCAGCAGCAGGGTTTTCCTATCAGTCATCAGGGCATTTTGCCAGTGCGTGCAACAGGGGCCTGGTTCTACAATGCCACGATGCGCCAGCCCACCCCCGCCCCTTTGATTCTTCGTCCAGGCCTCGTCCTTGGCCAACTGATGTTGGCCGCCGTGGCGCTTTATTCATCTTCGGCGGCCCTGGCCCAGACCCAGGCTGCAACGCCAGCGAGTGTTAGCGCAATTGAACAACGTACTGAAAGACTCGTTGTTGAAGATACCGACAGCCGCATTGAAGAACTTCGAGTGGGTGGCGAGAGTCGCAAAATCAGCGTGACACCCAAAGGCGGCATGCCTTCCTACGAAGTGCAGCCCAGCAGCCCAGCCTCAGGGCAGTCCGGCGCCAGCCGGGTATGGAAGCTTTTCGGATTCTGATTTTTTGGGTATTTGATTCATGGCGGTTTACACAGAAGTCTCGTTTGACGAGGCTGCCCGGTTCTTGGGCGAACTGAATCTGGGCCAACTTCAATCCTTGGAGGGCTGCTCTGGTGGGATTGAAAACACCAATTACTTTGCCACCACCGACCGCGGCGCCTATGTGCTGACTCTGTTCGAGCGTTTGACCTTTGAGCAGTTGCCGTTTTATCTGCACCTGATGAAACATCTGGCGCAAAGTGGCATCCCAGTGCCCGACCCGGCGAGTGATCGAAGCGGCGACATCCTCCACCAACTCAAAGACAAGCCCGCTGCGGTCGTCAACCGCTTGCGTGGCAAAAGCGAGCTGTCGCCTGGCACCCAGCACTGCGCCGCAGTTGGCGCCATGCTGGCTCGCATGCATCTGGCAGGGCGAGACTTTGATCGCAGTCAACCCAACCTTCGCGGGCTGGACTGGTGGACACAGACGGTGCCCGTCGTCCAACCTTATCTGGATGAATCCCAAAGCGCCTTGATCCGATCCGAGCTGGCATACCAGCAGCACGTAGCCGCATCGTCAGCCTATTCGGCGCTGCCGCGTGGCCCAGTGCATGCGGACCTGTTTCGGGACAACGTCATGTTTGATGCCACTGCACCGGAAGCCCCGGAGCTGACCGGTTTCTTTGATTTTTATTTTGCAGGTGTGGACACCTGGCTGTTCGATCTGGCGGTATGCCTGAACGACTGGTGCGTGGACCTGGCCAGTGGCATCGCAAACGACGAACGAACCGAAAGCCTGCTGAGAGCCTACGAATCTGTTCGCCCCCTCACCGCGTCAGAGCGCCAGTTGTTGCCTGCCATGATGCGTGCGGGAGCCTTGCGATTCTGGATCTCCCGCTTGTGGGATTTTTATCTTCCCCGTGAGGCCTCAATGCTCAAGGCCCACGACCCTCGCCACTTCGAGCGCATCCTGCGCCATCGGGTGGCAGCGCTCAACATCGAGGTCGAGGCATGAAGTTACGCGTTGTTCCGGCACGCACCGGCATGCTTTGGGTGCGATTGGGGATGAAAGCTTTCTTCAAGCAGCCGCTGGCCTTGGCAGGGCTTTTCTTTTTGTTCATGGCCTGCGTGTCCGTTCTCAGCATCGTGCCTGTGCTCGGCAACATCATGGCACTGGCCCTTCTGCCGGCTGCAACCCTGGGCCTGATGGAGGCCTCGCGGATGGCTGCCGAAGGCAAGTTCCCCATGCCACGGGTCTTGGCTAGCGCCCTCACAGCAGGCAAGTCCACCCGTCAGGCCATGTTGGTGTTGGGCGGGTGGTATGCGGTCGCGTTTTTGGGGGTCATGGCGGTGTCTGCCTTGGTCGACGGTGGCGACTTCGCCCGCCTGTACCTGGTGGGCGGCAGCCTGTCACAAGAGGCCCTGCTAGAACCCGACTTTCAAATGGCGACTTGGGTGGCACTGGGCCTGTACCTGCCCGTTTCCCTGATGTTCTGGCACGCCCCGGCGCTGGTGTTTTGGTACGGCATTGCACCCGTGAAAAGCCTGTTTTTCAGTTTCATGGCCTGCAAGCGTAATTTTGGTGCGCTCACGGTCTTTGGCTTGACCTGGCTGGGTACGTTCGTGCTGGTGGGTTTGGCGATCACATTGATCGGCAGCCTGCTGGGCAGCCCCGAACTGGCGGGTGCTGCAATGTTTCCTGTCGCCATGGTGATGGCTTCGATGTTTTTCTCGTCGATCTACTTCACATTTAGTGATAGTTTCGAGCTGCCACCAGAACCCACGGCGTGACCCGTGGGACCCGGGCCATCAGGGTACCGGGGTTAGCTTGGCCACGCTCAGCGCCAGCCACTTCACCCCGTGGCGTGGAAAGTTGATTTGTGCACGGGCATCGTCGCCAGTGCCTTCCAGGCTCAGCACCGTGCCCTCACCAAACTTGTTGTGAAACACGCGCATGCCCTTGCGCAGGCCCTGGGCATCAGCAGATTTGCGCTCTGGCACAGACGCACTGGGGGCACCATTGCCAAACATGCCTCGATCGGCCGAGTAGCCGCGAGTAGCGCCCGAGGAGTACCCGCTGTTGCCCCCCAGGTCGCCAAAACCTGCCCGCTTGGGCGTGATCCATTTCAGCGCGCTTTCGGGCAGCTCATCAAAAAACCGGCTCTTGAGGTTGTAGCGGGTCTGGCCATGCAACATGCGGGTTTGCGAGTGGCTCAGGTACAAACGTTTGCGTGCGCGGGTGATGGCGACATACATGAGTCGCCGTTCTTCCTCTAGCCCAGCGCGATCACTCATCGAGTTCTCGTGCGGAAACAGTCCTTCTTCCATGCCGCCGATGAAGACGCAATCAAACTCCAGGCCCTTGCTGGCATGCACGGTCATCAGTTGAACGGCATCTTGACCCGCTTGCGCCTGGTTGTCGCCCGACTCCAGGGCAGCGTGGGTCAAAAAGGCCACCAATGGGGGCAGCGTCTCGCCGGTCTCGGCATCCGGGGCCACGGGCTCCACAAAGCTCAGATCAGGATTCAAACCCTGGCTCACAGGGCTTTGACTCAAACCAGCGCCGGCCAACTCATCCACGGGTAAGGCCACGGCGTCCCGACCAAAGCCCTCCTGGGTGACAAAGCTCTCAGCGGCGTTCACCAGTTCTTCCAGGTTTTCAATGCGGTCCGCACCTTCCCGGTCCAAGCGGTAGTGCTCCATCAGACCGCTGTGCTTGAGCACCATCTCGATGATTTCTCGCAGGCTCAGGCTCTGGGTCTGCTCGCGTAGCACGTCAATGCCCGCCACAAATGCCCCCAAATTGGCGCCAGCTTTGCCACTGAGCTGCCCCACCGCCGCGTGCAACGAGCAGCTTGAAGCCCGCGCCGCGTCCTGCAACTGCTCCAGGCTGCGCGCACCGATCCCACGCGGCGGAAAGTTCACCACGCGCAAAAAACTGGTGTCGTCACTCGGGTTTTCCAGTAGGCGCAGGTAAGCCAGGGCATGCTTGATCTCGGCGCGCTCAAAAAAGCGCAAGCCGCCATACACCTTGTACGGCATGGCCGCATTGAACAAAGCCGACTCGATCACGCGGCTTTGGGCATTTGAGCGGTACAGCACGGCGATCTCGCTGCGGGGCAAGCCCTCACGCACCAACTGCTTCATCTCATCCACCATCCACTGTGCTTCGGCAAAGTCACTGCTGGACTCGACCACACGCACGGGCTCACCCGGCCCTTGGTCTGTGCGCAGGTTCTTGCCCAGGCGCTGACTGTTGTGCGAGATCAGCTCGTTGGCGGAATCCAGAATATTGCTGCCGCTGCGGTAGTTCTGTTCCAGCTTGATTTGGTGCTGAACGTCAAACTCACGCACAAAGTCGGCCATATTGCCCACCCGAGCGCCGCGAAAGGCGTAGATGCTTTGGTCGTCATCCCCCACCGCCAAAACGGCGCCACCATCTGGTGAAGCCCCCTGCTCGCCCTGCCCTGCCAGCACCTTGATCCAGGCGTATTGCAGCTTGTTGGTGTCCTGAAATTCGTCAATCAGGATGTGCCTGAAGCGGCGCTGGTAATGCTCACGCACCGGCGCGTTGTCACGCAGTAGCTCATAGGAACGCAGCATCAGCTCACCAAAGTCGACCACGCCCTCGCGCTGACATTGCTCTTCGTACAGCTGGTAAATTTCGATTTTTTTTCGGGTGTCGGGGTCTTGGGCCACCACGGCATGGGGCCGCAGACCATCCTCTTTGCAGCCCGCAATAAACCATTGCAATTGCTTGGGCGGAAAGCGCTCGTCGTCGACACCAAATTGCTTGCACAGGCGCTTGATGGCACTGAGCTGATCCTGAGTATCCAGAATCTGAAAAGCCTGCGGCAAGCCCACCGACTTGTAATGCGCCCGCAACAAGCGGTTGCACAAGCCATGAAAGGTTCCTATCCACATACCCCGAACATTCACTGGAAGCATGGCGGACAGGCGGGTCATCATCTCCTTGGCGGCCTTGTTGGTAAAAGTGACGGCCATCACACCACCGGGCGACACCTGCCCTGTTTGCAGCAGCCAGGCAATGCGCGTGGTCAGAACGCGGGTTTTACCCGAACCGGCGCCCGCCAGAATCAATGCATGCTCGGGCGGCAATGCCACTGCAGCACGCTGCTCGGGGTTGAGGTGATCGAGCAGTGGGGTGTCTTGGGCGCTGGAGCCGTAAGGGGTAGAAAACATGCGTGGATTGTAGAAAGCCAGCCTGCGTAGAATCAGGCACCGGGCCCAAGCATTTGTGGCCCGGTTTTTTGTTTATGGCCCCAAGGGGCACGACATAAACCCGGGCCCAATCCAAGCGCTCATCTGTTCAACAACAGCTAACAAGGCTTGGTTCATGGAAATTTTTGATTACGACAATATTTTGTTGCTGCCCCGCAAGTGCCGGGTGGAAAGTCGCTCGGAATGCGATGCCAGCACCACGCTGGGTGGCCGCAGCTTCCGCATACCGGTGGTACCGGCCAACATGAAAACCGTGGTTGACGAGAACCTGTGCGTTTGGCTTGCCCAGAACGGCTACTTCTACGTCATGCACCGATTCGATCTGGACAACCTACAGTTTGTCCAGCGCATGAAAACCCGCGGCTTGTATGCGTCGATTTCATTGGGCGTCAAGAAGCCCGACTACGACACCGTCGATCAGTTGGTCGCCCTGGGTCTGAACCCTGAGTACATCACCATTGACATCGCGCACGGCCATGCCGACAGCGTGAAAAACATGATCACTTACCTGAAGGAAAAACTGCCCAGCAGTTTCGTGATCGCAGGCAATGTGGGCACGCCTGAAGCTGTGATTGATCTGGAGAACTGGGGTGCCGATGCCACCAAGGTGGGCATCGGGCCAGGCAAGGTGTGCATCACCAAGCTCAAGACCGGCTTTGGTACCGGCGGCTGGCAGTTGTCTGCACTGAAATGGTGTGCGAGGGTGGCTACCAAACCCATCATTGCCGACGGCGGTATTCGAGAGCATGGCGACATCGCCAAGTCCATTCGGTTTGGCGCCACCTTGATCATGATTGGTTCCTTGCTGGCAGGGCATGAAGAAAGCCCGGGCCAGACGGTCGAGGTAGATGGCAAGTTGTACAAAGAGTACTTTGGATCTGCCAGCGACTTCAACAAGGGCGAGTACCGTCACGTCGAGGGCAAACGCATACTGGAACCGATCAAAGGCAAGTTGGCCGACACCTTGATCGAAATGGAGCAGGACGTGCAAAGCTCCATCTCCTACGCCGGCGGCAAAAAGCTGATGGATATCCGCAAAGTGAATTACGTCACTCTGGGCGGCGACAACGCCGGTGAGCACCTGCTGATGTAAACCCGAAAGCGCCGCACCTGGTCGGGTGCGGCGCAAGATGCTCAGTCGAACACCAGTTCATTGACCAGTCCATGTAGCCGGTGCCCGGGCTGAGTCAAGGCGCTCAATATGCTGAAGTGGTTCAGCCCAGGCAGGGCTTCACACACAGGGACCACCTGTGCGCCCCAGGCAGAGCGTATCAAGGCGTTTTGCCTCAAAAACTCCGCACTTTCATCGCCGCCGACTACGCCGTACAAATGGCCACGCCCCCGCTGTACACCCGGCTTAGGCATCCATGCAGGGCTGCACTTTCTGACCTGTGCTGGGGTGAGATGAAGCGACGCCTGCAAAAAGGGAGTTCGGCGTATGGACTCCAGCTCAAAAAGCCCTGAAATCGACAATGCATTGCGCACCAGTCGATGCGGTAAGTCTCGGGCATAGGACTTCCAATTGCACGCCAAGAGCATGGCAGCCAGATGACCACCTGCAGAGTGACCGACCACGGTGATGCGCTCGGGGTCACCGCCATAGTCGGCAATATGGCGCCAGACCCAGGCAAGCGCTCGCACCATCTGCAAAGCAATATCTGGCAACGTCACTGCCGGACACAGTGCATAGTTGGGCACCACCACACAGGCCCCTTCAGACACCAGGCGACGAGCAACAAAGGAGTGGTCAGATTTATCCAGTGACCGCCAATAGCCGCCATGGATAAACACCACCACCGGTGCGCCGCCAGACGTCGGGTGATCGGGCACAAAAATATCCATCACGTCGCTCGCGTCGGGACCATAGACGACGTCTTGCTCACCAGACAGGCTTTCCCTGGCTTGGACGGACTCTTCCACCCATTTTGCGAAGTGCAAAGCAAAATCGGGCACCAGGGCCCGATTGTTGTACATGCGATCCAGCCACTGGGGATCAGGTTGGGTCATGGCGCCTCCAATCAGTAGGCCTCCATTGTGGCGTAGCAGCGTCAGTCGAAAGATCGGGCTGCGCGCTTTTTGGCGTCACGGGGCACGAACACCTTGCCGCCGTTGCCTGGCTTGGCCGCGCCCATGGGCTTGCCAAACGCGGGCTTGCCAAAACCTGGCTTGCGATCGCCAAACTCAGCGCCACGCTCGGCACCACGTGCAGCCGGGGCCGGACGACCTGCAAAACGGTCATTGAACCCATCTTTTCGAACGTAGCTGAAGCCACCGTTGTCGCCGGATCCACCGCGGCCTTGGTAACCACCTGCCGACGGTGGACGATGACCGCCCGACGGAGCATGCTCGCCGAAACCGCCACGGGGCGCGCCAAAGGAGGGGCGGCCACCGCCACCAAACTTGCGATCACGCGAACCATGGTCACCGCGACCACCGAAGCCATGGCTGGGGCGGTTCTCGGGAGCGCGCTGCTGAGGCTCCAGGCCTGGCAGCGTTTCAGCCTTGAACTGCTGCCGGCTGTAGGCTTCGATGTCAAAAATACGACGGCGATCACGGAATTCGGCAAAGGTCACGGCAATACCGTCGCGACCAGCTCGCCCCGTGCGGCCGATGCGGTGGGTGTAGTCTTCCGCCTTCATCGGGAGACCGAAATTGAACACGTGGCTGATGGTGGGCACGTCAATGCCGCGTGCGGCCACATCTGTGGCAACCAAGATTTGTACCTGCCCCTGACGCAAAGCCATCAGACGACGATTGCGCAAGCCCTGGCTGAGTGCGCCATGCAAGGCAACGGCGGAAAAACCGTCTTGCTGCAGGTCGTTGGCCAAACCGTCGCATTCAATCTGGGTGCTGGCAAAAACAATCGCCTGATTGATGGTGGTATCGCGCAGCCAATGATCCAGCAGTTTGCGCTTGTGGCTGGCGTTATCGGCCCAGAACAGAACCTGCTTGATGTTGGCGTGCTTTTCCTGGGGGCTGTCAATGGTCACGCGCTGGGGCTCACGCATCACGCGGGCTGCCAACTGCTGAATGCGTGGTGCAAACGTGGCGCTGAACATCATGGTCTGCTTACGCGCGATGGTCAGCTGGTTGATTTCAGCCAGATCGTCCGAAAAGCCCAGATCCAGCATGCGGTCCGCTTCATCAACCACCAAAAATTGCACCTGTTCCAGCTTGATTTGCATGGAGCGCTGCAGGTCCAGCAAGCGTCCAGGTGTCGCTACCACCAGGTCGGCGTTTTGTAACTTGGCAATTTGGAGTTGGTAAGGCATGCCACCCACAATGTTGGCAATCCGCAGACCCCGGCAATGCTGTACCAGATCGATCGCGTCATGGGCTACCTGCTGCGCCAATTCACGGGTGGGGCAAACGATCAACGCACCAGGTGTAGCGGCCTTGAAGTTGCGGGAATTGGTGGGATCCTTGCGCTTGGGACGCTTGGGAGGCGCTTCGCCCTTGGCAATGGCGTCGGCCACTGCGCGATCAAACTCAGCGCGCTCGTTGGCCTCGGCCTGGGCCTTTTGCTGGATCAAGGTGTGCAGCACAGGCAGCAAAAATGCAGCCGTCTTGCCACTACCAGTTTGGCTGGAAACCATCAGGTCGATGAAACGGGCGGCATCGTCTCCAGCTGCCATGGCCATAGGCACGGTTTTGGACTGCACCGTGGTGGGCTCGGTAAAACCCAGGTCCCGCACGGCAGCGACCAGTTCTGGCGCCAGGCCCAGCAGTTCAAAGCCATTGGGCTGCGCAGCAGCGACGGGCTGAGCGCCCTCGCTGACAGAGGTGGCGTCAATAGAGATATCTTCGGAAGGCGACAAAGCGCCGACCGCATTAAAAGCGTCAGTCATGAATTTTTCTCACACGCGAACACCGAAACAAGGTTCGGGTGCTCCGTCTATGGTTAAAAAACATCAACCATCAAACGGAACCGGCGTCCATGCAAACAGATTTGCAAAGCGCTTGGGACTAGTTAACGCGGACCTTATCAGAAAAAATCTGAATCAGACGCTGCACAACCCGTAAGGGGAAGCGCTTTCAGCCCAGTGTGTGAAGGGAGATGCACATTCTGCGCCGCTTGTTGCAGCGCAGTACACGATTATGTCACGACTTCGGGTTTTTACCTAGGCCTGCATGTTCATGAAGTGTGAGCGGTAGTGCACAAGCTCATCAATCGACTCATGCACGTCTGCCAATGCGGTGTGTGTCTGCCGCTTTTTGAAGGACTTGTACACATCGGGCCGCCAACGTTTTGCCAGTTCTTTTAACGTGCTGACATCTATGTTGCGGTAGTGCAAATACGACTCCAGCTGAGGCATGTACTTGACCAGGAAACGACGATCCTGGCCGATGCTATTGCCACACAGGGGAGCACCACCCTTGGGCACGTACTTCGCCAAAAAGGTGAGCAATTGCCCTTCGGCCTCAGCCTCGGTCGTGTGCGACGCCTTGACTTTATCAATCAACCCGCTACGACCATGGGTGCCCTTGTTCCACGCGTCCATCTTGTCAAGCTGAGCGTCAGTCTGATGGATGACCAGCACTGGGCCCTCAACGCGCTCTGCCAGGTCCGGACCGGTCACGACAACGGCGATCTCAATGATGCGATCAACTTCAGGATTCAGCCCGGTCATTTCACAGTCAAGCCAGACCAGATTCTTGTCAGATTTTGCAAGCCCAGTGCTCGCAACAGGGGTGTACTTTGCATCCATGCCCCATTGTCGCCGATGCCCTAAACTGCGGGCCCATGACCCCTTTCCCCTTGATTGCCCCATCCGACGCCTTGACCTTGCTGTTTGCCGCGGCCTTGATGATGGGAGTGGCCATTAAATTTTGGCTGGCCTCAAGACAAATCAGGCATGTCGCGCGACACCGCAGCGAAGTACCACCCGCGTTCAGCGGACGCATCTCCTTGGAAGCACATGAAAAAGCCGCTGATTACACGATTGCCAAGTCGCGCTTGGCCTTGGTTGACACGGCTTTAAGCCTTTGCTGGCTAGTGGGCTGGACGTTATTGGGCGGTTTGTCGTCACTTAATCAATGGCTGCTGAGCGTGATCGAACCAGGCCTGTTACAGCAATTGGCGCTGATGGCTTGTTTTGTTGTGGTCAATGCTGTGCTTGAGTTGCCGGTGTCTCTGTATCAGACCTTCGTGCTCGAGCAGCGCTTTGGCTTCAACAAAATGACGCCACAACTTTGGTTCGCGGACCTCGTCCGGTCCACTCTGGTTGGCCTGCTGATAGGACTCCCCATTGCGGGATTGATCCTCTGGGTGATGGGATCAACAGGTACCAGCTGGTGGCTGTGGGCTTGGGCCATCTGGATGAGCATCAACCTGTTGCTGATGATGGTGTACCCCACATTCATCGCCCCTTTGTTCAACAAATTCGAGCCACTTGCGGACGAGACCATCAAGTCCCGCGTGACGCAATTGATGCATCGCTGCGGCTTCGCCGCCAAGGGCCTGTTTGTCATGGATGGCAGCAAGCGAAGTGCCCATGCAAACGCCTATTTCACCGGTTTTGGCGCATCCAAACGGGTGGTTTTTTACGACACCTTGCTCAAGAAATTGTCGCCCGGTGAAATTGACGCAGTTCTAGCCCATGAGCTGGGCCACTTCAAACATAAACATGTGAACAAGCGCATCGTCACGCTTTTTGCGGGCAGTTTCCTGGGCTTGGCACTCTTGGGCTGGCTGAGTGGACAAATCTGGTTCTACACAGGTCTGGGGGCACAACCCCAGCTCATGGGCGGACCCAACGATGCCCTCGCCCTCTTGCTGTTCGTGCTGTGTGCTCCGGCCTTGACGTTTTTCATCTCGCCTCTGTTCGCGCGGGTTTCTCGTTCGCAGGAGTTCGAGGCCGATGACTACGCCATGGCACAAGCCAACAGCGAAGACCTGGCGTCAGCACTGCTCAAGCTGTACCAAGACAACGCGTCCACACTCACACCGGACCCTCTGTTCGTCAAGTTTTACTACTCGCATCCTCCTGCTTCAGAGCGCCTGGGGCGGATGAGACTCACAAACGCCATAGGCACCATGGCATGAACCAGAAGTTTGGTCACCGGAGAATACTTTTGAGGCCATCGGGCGCATGAGCCCCCCCGTTCTGCAAGAGGGGCTGATTGTGGGCAACCATGGTCGTCACTTCATCGTTGAGACACTGGGTGGTGAGCGAAGAATTTGCCATTCACGTGGCAAAAAAAGCGTGGGTGTCGTTGGTGACAGGGTGCTTTGGCAAGCATCGCAAGATGAGGGCACCATCGAAAAAATTCTCGAACGCCAGAATCTTTTTTATCGACAAGACGAGATCAGGACCAAGTCATTTGCTGCCAACCTGACGCAGGTGCTTATCTTGATTGCTGCTCGTCCAGAATTTTCCAGCAGCCAACTTTCCCGTGCGCTGATCGCGGCCGAAGCTGCCGGCATCAGTCCGCTGATCGTACTGAACAAAAGCGATCTGACCGAGCCATTTCAGCGGGCATGGGCATGGCTACAGCCCTATCGCTCCATGGGCTACCAAGTACTGCCTCTGTGCTTGAAAGACGAGGAAGGACCGAATTCGTCGCAGTTGCTCTTACGCAAGCACCTGGATGGGCAACAGACGCTGGTGCTGGGCCCTTCTGGGGCTGGCAAAAGCACCTTGATCAACTCATGGATTCCGGGCGCGCTGGCCCAAACTGGTGAAATTTCACAAGCCCTGAACTCAGGAAAGCACACAACCACCAGCACGACCTGGTACTGGATCGATGAAACCCAAAGCAGCGCTTTGATTGATTCGCCCGGTTTTCAAGAGTTTGGCCTGCACCATATTGACCCCGCAAATCTGGCCAGCTACATGCCTGACCTGCGTGCACATATGGGACATTGCCGCTTCTACAACTGCACCCATTTGCATGAACCCGGTTGTGGCGTGCGGTCTGCACTGCAGACCGACCCGGAGGAGCCATTGCTGTCCGGTATCAGCGTCAACCGATACGAAATTTACAAGGCTCTTTTTGAGGAATTGAACCAACCCCGCTACTGAGACACCGCGTCGAAACGAGCGGCAGCACGCTTTATCCAAGCAGCCTTGCCAAGGTCAGCAATGCAAGTAACAGCATCCACAAGACGACGGCTCGCCAAACCAGCCCAACAATGACGTTCAGGTGAGCCAGCTCTGGTTGCGCACGCGTCATGACGCCAGCGTCATTGCCCTCGTCAGCGGCGCCGTCGGCAGGAACAGGGGGTTTCCTGTCGCCAAACCCATCCCCCAAACGCACATTGACTGCGCCTGAGGTTGCCGCAATGATCACTGCGTCGTTGGACGCAAGGCCCCGGGTCTCACATAGACGCCATTCATCGATGGCGTCCTCAAAGCTGCCAACCACTGCAAAACTCATGGCCGTAAAACGCGCTGGTAGCCAATCCACGACGGCCCAAACCTTGACCACAGCACCTTGCAGGGCCGAGCTAACCAAGGGCATGTGATCGTTCCTCCCTCGGCGCCAGTAGCGGGCAGCAAACTCTGCCATGCGATAAATCACTGCACCGGCAGGCCCAAAGCCCAGTGCCGCCAAGATTGAGAACCAGGTCAAAACACCGTAAACATGTCGGTGCGCACTGATGACGGAATGCTCAATCACATGTCGAAGGACTTCCTTGCGAGGCAGCTCACTGGCATCCAGATGAGCCCACTTTGCCAAAAGTTCACGCGCAGCGCTTTCGTCACCCGCGTCAAGTGCGTCTCGGATCTTGGTGAAATGGTGACTGAACTGCCTGAAACCCAAGGTGACGTACAGGATAGCCACACTCCACAGCATGGCAAAGACCACGCCTAGAGACATCCACAAAACCCAATGAATGACCATCACGACCAGCGCAGGCACCATCACTGCAAACAAGACCGACAGCCAAGCATGTTGTGGGGTGCCAGCATCAAAAGTCCGGGCGCAAGTTCGAACCCAGATTCGCATGCTGGAATGCACCAAATTACCGGGAGAAAGAGGCCTTGCTTGCTCAAGGAGAAGCGCGATCAAGGTGGCGATGAAGCTCATGTTTGCATCATATCCCGGAGCAATTGCATGGCAGACGCCCAAGTTGCAAGACGCCGTGTCTGTCTCAACTGAGACACCTCAAGCAATCAACAGGCAATAAAGGTTGCGGATCATTCCGGCAGTGGCGCCCCAGATGAAGTGCTCGTTATTGCCATCGAACCAAGGCATAGAGAACCACTCTCGCCGCACACCGTCCTTCATGTGGATATGACGGCGATGACGGGCCGGATCCATCAAGTAGTCAAGGGGAACCTCGAACACTTCCGCCACTTCTGATGGGTTTGGTGTCAACGAGACGCCAGGCCTGATCAGGCCCACCACTGGCGTGACGATGAAGGAAGTGCCGGTGGTATAGGTGGGAAGCGTGCCCAGTACTCGCACGTGTTGGGGATCCAGCCCCACCTCCTCCCATGCCTCCCGCAGAGCCGTTGCAGAAGCATCTACATCTTGTGGGTCAGTCTTTCCTCCCGGGAATGCAATCTGCCCGGAGTGAGTAGACAAATGCAAGGTACGCCGAGTTAGTAGCAATGTCGGTCGGTCATGGGTGACGACCCCCATCAGCACAGCAGCCTGAGAAGGTGGACGCTCGGAAAACTTGATCTCTGCTCGTAATTCTGGGGCCCAGACGGGCGGACATTGAAATCGCTCCTGCAATCTGCTGGGCTGGAGTGACGCTTTCCCCACCGCCGGCAGATGGGCATCTGTGCTGTAAACAGGAATGACACGTGGGTCAATTGAAGCGATGTTACTCACACAGATCTCGATGACAGAGCGTAAAAAAACCGCCCGAGTAGCCTGGGGCGGTTTGCTGTGCTTGCGAAGTGGGACTGGTTTAAGCAGCCACTGCAGTCTTCTTTGCCGGCAGCTTTTCCTTGATACGAGCAGACTTGCCGCTACGGTCACGAAGGTAGTACAGCTTGGCGCGGCGAACATCACCACGACGCTTGACTTCGATACCAGCAATCAGCGGGCTGTAGGTCTGGAAGGTACGCTCAACGCCCTCGCCACTCGAGATCTTGCGCACGATAAAGCCACTGTTCAGGCCACGATTGCGCTTGGCAATCACAACACCCTCATAGGCCTGCACTCGCTTGCGAGTACCTTCAACCACGTTAACACTGACGACGATGGTGTCACCAGGAGCAAAGTCGGGGTAGTTTTTCCCGAGGCGAGCAATTTCTTCTTGCTCAAGAGTTTGAATCAGGTTCATGATTTCCTTATAGATCTTGGAAGCGCCAGTATCGGGATGACACAAAGGGCCTAAAGAACGTCCACATGGAACAATTCAGAAAGCGGCCTACCAGAGGATCGACAGCCCATCATTATAGCTGGCGAAATGAGGCTGGTGAAAAGCAGCTCATGAAGAGGCAAGCAGTTGTGCCAGATAGCGCTCATCAGCATCAGACAAGCCCCCTTGTGCGCGAGCGCGAGCAATCAAATCAGGACGATAGCGCTGGGTGGTTTTGAGTCGTTGCTCCCGACGCCAGACCTCTATTTTTGAGTGGTTACCAGACATCAGGACATCGGGTACTCCGCGCCCGCACCAAGATTCTGGGCGGGTGTAGTGCGGACAATCGAGCAGCCCCTGCAAAGCGGGATTGAAACTATCCAGCTGATGACTTTCTTCTGTGTTCAAGACGCCGGGCTGCAATCGAGCAACAGCATCCAGCAAAGCCATGGCGGCAACCTCGCCACCTGACAACACAAAGTCTCCAAGACTGATTTGGTGGGTGACATGGGCATCAATGAATCGCTGATCAAGCCCCTCGTACCTGCCACAAATCAAAATAGCCCCTTTGCTGGAAGCCCAGTCTTGGACGACAGAGTGGCTCAGGGTCACGCCAACCGGCGAGAACAAAACCACCGGCGCGGCATCGCCGCGCTCAGACTGGATGCTGTTCACACACTGATCCAGAGGCTCAGCCATCATGACCATTCCCGCCCCCCCACCAAACGGACGGTCGTCTACACGACGATAGTGGCCTTGTGAGAAATCGCGAGGATTGGAAAATCGAACATCTACCTGGCCGCAAGAAAATGCCCGCCGATTGATACCGTTCGTTAGTAAGGGTGTGATCAGCTCTGGAAAGAGCGTGACAACATCAAAGCGCATCAGTAGTCGGGCTGCCAGTCAACGATGATCACCTTTTCGACCAGATTGACGTCATCAATAAAGGAGGCAACGAAGGGAATCATGCGTTCGGACTGTTTACCGTCTTGCTCAAACGCCAATACAAGAACAGTTTGAGGCCCTGTAGAAAGCAGCTCTTTGACATGCCCCAACACGACAGCTTCGCGGTTGATCACCGCCAAGCCTAAGAGGTCAACCCAGTAATACTCGTCTTTGGCAGCCGTGGGAAAACTGGACCGAGCAACAAATATTCTCACTCCACGAAGTGCTTCGGCCTCCGTGCGATCCGTGATGCCTTGCGCTGAAGCGACAACAGAATCAGAGTGATCTTTCGCCTGTATGACCGCCATTTTTCGGCAGCCTTCAAAGGGCAGAGCGCCTCTGTCTGGCGGCAAAAGAAACCAACGCTTTGAAGAAAAAAGTGCCTCAGGGGATGCGCTGTAAGGCAGGATTTTGAACCAGCCTTTTACCCCCCAAGCATCCGTTATGCGCCCAACTTCAACCGCATCGGCTGGCAATTCAGCCGTGTCGAGGTTGAGCGCCATGACTGATGCTTACGCTACTTTCTTGGCGGCTTGGTCGATCAGGCGCTCCACCGTGGGGGAAGCCTGAGCACCGACGCTCTTCCAATGAGAGAGACGGTCTTGTGCAATACGAATGCTTTCCTCACCGCCCTTGGCGATGGGGTTGTAAAAACCGATGCGCTCGATGAAACGGCCATCGCGGCGGGTACGCTTGTCAGCAACGACAATATTGAAGAAGGGACGTGCCTTAGCACCACCGCGAGCGAGTCGAATGACGACCATAATTTATCCTTTGGGAGCCAAGCCTACTGGCTTGCCAATAATTCAGCCATTGATTCCGAAGTTGAGACACGCAACATAGCCACCCGGCCAGTCACACTCCGAAAAGCCTATTATTATAACTAGCACACGCCACACCATGCTCATTGTTCGGGCCAGCTGCGACGCAGACCTTCCCTTCATCACCGCCATTTACCGTCATCATGTCCTGACAGGCACGGGGACCTTCGAAATAGAAGCGCCTAGTGAGTTGGAAATGGCAGCGCGTAGATCAGATGTACTCGCCAAAAATCTCCCCTACCTGGTTGCAGAATTGAAAGGTGAGGTTGTCGGGTTTGCCTACTGCGGCTGGTTCAAGCCCCGCCCCGCCTACCGGTTTTCCGCGGAAGACTCTATTTACCTCTCGCCGGGTGTTGCACGAATGGGAATCGGACGAATTCTGATGGCAGAGCTGTGTATTGCAGCGGAGCGTGCTGGGGTCCGCAAGTTGATCGCTGTCATCGGGGACTCGGACAACGCTGCCTCTATAGGTCTGCACTCGTCCAGCGGATTCAAACATGTGGGCACGATCAAAGACTGTGGCTGGAAATTTGATCGCTGGTTAGACATCGTCTTGATGGAAAAGGTCCTGGGGGCTGGCGCACAAACAAAACCAGGACAATCAGCAGCATGAAGAACAAGACGATCGCGACCTGGCTCAGCTTTTTGGGCGGCCCATTGGGCCTGCACCGGTTTTATCTGCGCGGCCCCACAGACCTGATGGGCTGGATGCTCCCCATCCCCAGCGCACTCGGCCTTTATGGCATCGAGCGCGCGCAACAATTGGGCCTCGATGATCAATACAGCTGGCTCCTCATCCCCCTATTGGGTTTCACCATTGCTGGCTGCGCCCTGAACGCCATCGTCATCGGTCTGACTTCCACAGAGAAGTGGAATGCGCGATATAACCTTGGAGCAGACGATCAAGATCCCGCTGGGCGTAGCGGCTGGCCAACCATTATTGGTGTGGGCTGTGCGCTACTGATCGGAACGACAATCTTGATGTCCAGCGTCGTGTTTAGCTTCCAACGCTACTTTGAATACCAAATTGAAGAGAGCAAAAAGCTCTCCCAATAATGCTTAAAACAGCTGAAGACTCGCCCAGTAGGCCAGAGCGGCAACAAAAGCACTCGCTGGTATCGTGAAGACCCACGCCCAAACAATATTGCCAGCGACCCCCCAACGAACAGCACTGGCTCGCCGTGCGGAGCCGACGCCCACAATCGCGCCGGTGATGGTGTGCGTCGTGGACACCGGTATGCCCAACGCAGTCGCGAGGAACAAGGTCATCGCCCCGCCAGTCTCGGCACAAAAACCTCCGACGGGTTTTAGTTTCGTGATTTTTTGCCCCATCGTCTTGACGATACGCCAGCCGCCAAACATGGTGCCAGCCGCAATCGCGATGTAGCAGCTGGCGATGGTCCAATTTGGCGGCGCTTTATCGTCACCCGCTACATACCCCGTCGCGATCAACATCATCCAGATGATGCCTATGGTTTTTTGAGCGTCATTGCCGCCATGCCCCAAACTGTAGGCTCCGGCAGAGAGCAGTTGCAATCGTCTAAACCAACCGTCAACCCGCAATGGCGCGCATCGCCTGAAGGTCCAAGCGACCAACAGCATCATCAGGGACCCCAGCAGGAAACCCAGCACTGGGGAGACGAATATAAAAATTACCGTCTTCAGGATGCCCCCTGCAATCAAGACAGTGGTACCCGCTTTTGCTACGACGGCACCGACGATGCCACCAATTAAAGCATGAGAGGAACTGCTGGGAATACCGTAGTACCAGGTGATGAGGTTCCAGGTGATGGCCCCGGAAAGTGCTCCAAAGACAACATTCGTGTCGACCACGCCGGGTTGGACGATGCCTTTCCCAACGGTCGCCGCCACACTTAACTTGAAGATAAAAATAGCAATAAAGTTAAAAAATGCCGCGAACAGGACAGCCTGCGCTGGCTTTAGAACACCCGTTGAGACCACCGTCGCAATCGAGTTTGCTGCATCATGAAAACCATTCATGAAGTCGAACGCCAGCGCGAGAAGCACCAGCAAGACGACGACCCATACTGCAGTTTGGACACCTTCCATGAAAACCGCCAACTCAGGAGTTTTCGAGGACAACGCCCTCGATGAGGTTTGCAACGTCTTCGCACTTGTCAGTCACCGTTTCCAGTAGCTCGTAGATGGCTTTGAGCTTGATGACCTCACGCACATCTGGCTCCTCGCGAAACAATTTGCTCATTGCCGTGCGCATAACGCGGTCTGCGTCTGATTCCAGACGATCGATTTCTTCACATGTCTTGATGGCTGCATCAGCCACCTTGGGATCAGCAATTCGGTCTAACAGGTACACCGCGTCTTTCACACGTTCGCAGCAGCGCACACAAAGGTCTGTCAAACGTCGGATTTCTTCGGTCATGTGCCGAACGTCATACAAGGCCATGGTCTCGGCAGAATCCTGAATCAGGTCTGCCACATCATCCATGGTGTTGATCAGCGAGTGAATTTGCTCACGATCAATCGGCGTGATGAATGTTTTGTGCAACGCACGATTGACCTCATGAGTAATGCGATCCGCGGCTCTCTCGGCTTGATCCACTTCGAGGTTGTACTTTTCACGCAACTGAAGGTCGCCATAGTTGGCCACCAAGAGAGCAAAGGCCTTGGCAGCTTCGACAGTTCGGTCAGCATGCTGGTTAAACAGCTCGAAGAAATTGCCGTCGCGCGGCATGAGTTTTCCGAATAGCATGGGTTATCCCTCTTGTTGTTTCGATTCACGGCAAGTGCCGACGAGTTCCTTAGTTTAAAGCCCGCTTCACGGGTCTTTAGAGGGTCACTGCTCAGCATAAAGCCAAAAGCAAAAACGGCCCGAAGGCCGTTTTGCGATGCTCGATGACGATTAAACCGTCACTTCTTTTGCCACATCGGCGTACTCTTCAATACGGTCAAAGTTCATGTATTGGTAAACCTTGTCAGCATCCTTGTTCACCACACCCATGTCTGCGTGATATTCGGAGACCGTTGGAATGCGGCCGAGCTTGGATGCAATGGCTGCCAACTCCGCCGATGCCAGGTAGACATAGGTGTTCTTGCCCAAACGATTGGGGAAGTTTCGGGTGCTGGTGGACACCACGGTTGCGCCCTCACGAACCTGAGCCTGGTTGCCCATGCACAAACTGCAGCCTGGCATTTCCGTGCGTGCGCCAGCCGCACCGAATACCCCATAGTGCCCTTCCTTGGTCAGTTCGCTCGCATCCATCTTGGTAGGGGGCGCGACCCACAGCTTCACTGGGATATCGCGCTTGCCCTCCAGCAGCTTGGATGCAGCACGGAAGTGACCAATGTTGGTCATGCAGGAGCCGATGAACACTTCATCAATCTTTGCACCCTGGACTTCACTCAGGAACTTGGCATCGTCCGGGTCATTCGGGCAGCACAGCACGGGTTCATTGATGTCAGCCAAGTCAATTTCAATGACTGCTGCGTACTCGGCATCCTTGTCCGCCTCAAGCAAATCAGGCTTGGCCAACCAGGCCTCGACTGCCTTGATACGACGCTCCAAGGTCCGCTTGTCCTGGTACCCATTGGCAATCATGTTCTTCATCAGAACGATGTTGCTGGTGAGGTATTCCTTGACTGGTTCGGGGTTGAGCTTGATGGTGCAACCCGCAGCAGAGCGCTCGGCTGATGCGTCAGACAACTCAAAAGCCTGCTCCACCTTCAGGTCAGGCAGACCTTCGATTTCCAGAATGCGGCCTGAGAAGATGTTGATCTTGCCGGCCTTGGCGACGGTCAGCAGACCCGCCTTGATGGCGTACAAGGGAATCGCATGCACAAGATCGCGCAGTGTGATGCCGGGCTGCATCTGCCCTTTGAAACGAACCAGCACAGATTCGGGCATGTCCAGCGGCATCACGCCAGTGGCAGCACCAAAGGCCACCAAGCCAGAGCCGGCTGGGAAGGAGAGGCCAATGGGAAAACGTGTATGCGAGTCACCGCCGGTGCCTACGGTATCAGGCAACAGAAGGCGATTAAGCCAGCTGTGGATCACACCATCACCCGGGCGCAGCGCCACACCACCCCGGTTGCTGATAAACGCGGGCAACTCACGGTGAGTTTTCACATCCACAGGCTTGGGATAGGCAGCGGTATGGCAGAAAGACTGCATGACCATGTCTGCACTGAAGCCCAGGCACGCGAGGTCCTTGAGTTCGTCGCGCGTCATGGGACCCGTGGTGTCCTGGCTACCCACCGTCGTCATTTTGGGTTCACAGTACGTACCGGGACGCACACCTTGCTGTTGTCCAGACACGGTCGGCAAACCACAGGCGCGACCCACCATTTTTTGAGCCAGCGTGAAGCCCTTGGTGCTCGACTCAGGAACCGATGGCAGGCGGAAGATGGTGCTGGCGGGCAAGCCCAAGAATTCACGGGCCTTGGCTGTGAGGCTGCGACCGATGATCAGGTTGATACGGCCACCGGCGCGCACTTCATCAAACAGGACGTCGCTCTTGAGGGCAAAGTCGGCAATCTTCTGACCGTTCTTTTCGATCTTGCCATCGTAGGGGTAGACATCAACCACATCGCCCATGTCCATGCCAGAAACATCCACCTCGATGGGCAGAGCACCGGAATCTTCCTGGGTGTTGAAGAAGATCGGGGCGATCTTGCCACCCAGGGTCACGCCACCAAAACGCTTGTTCGGAACGAACGGAATGTCCTCGCCGAAACCCCAGATGATGCTGTTGGTTGCGCTCTTGCGGCTGGAGCCGGTACCTACCACATCACCAACGTATGCAACCAAGTTGCCCTTGGCCTTCAGTTCCTCGATGAACTTCATGGGACCGCGCTTGCCGTCTTCCTCGGGCGTGATGCCGGGGCGTGCGTTCTTCAGCATGGCCAGGTAATGCAGGGGAATGTCAGGGCGACTCCATGCATCGGGTGCAGGCGACAGGTCGTCGGTGTTCGTCTCACCGGTCACCTTGAACACGGTCACGGTAATTTTTTTCTGGACTTCAGGGCGGCTGGTGAACCATTCGGCTTCCGACCAGCTTTTGATCACATCCTGGGCATAAGCATTGCCGGCCTTGGATTTTTCAGTCACATCGTGGAAAAAGTCGAACATCAAAAGCGTCTTTTTGAGCGCTTCAGCTGCGACAGATGCCACCTCAGCGTCGTCAAGCAGATCGATCAGCGGCTTGACGTTGTAGCCACCCACCATGGTACCGAGCAGTTCGGTCGCCTTAGCTTTACTGATTAAGGCAACGGAGATATCGCCGTGTGCAACAGCAGCCAGGAAGCTCGCTTTCACCTTGGCAGCATCGTCCACCCCAGGTGGTACACGATGGGTCAGCAAGTCCAACAAAAAGGCATCCTCACCAGCGGGGGGGGACTTCAGCAACTCCAACAAATCGGCCGTTTGCTGGGCTGTGAGAGGCAGCGGGGGAATGCCAAGGGCGGCTCGCTCGGCAACGTGGGCTCGGTAGGCTTGCAACATCGAATACTCCTTTGATTAAACAGATTGAAATGGACAGTCGTTTGCTGGCATCAGTGCTTGACCGACTCACCAGCAGCGACGGGGGTTAATTGGTGGACTTGATCCTGTAGAGGTAGGCCCGTTTGTAGGCTACCTGCCCCATCCAGCAAGCCAGGTAAAGGGTTCTGCTTCAGACGCCGGGCAAATGCAGACTGCACCTCCCCTGCGCAATCATCAGCAAGACGCATGCCGCGTTGTTGGCTCATCAACATGGATTTGTCACTCAACTGCAGCCACATCATGCCTCGGGTCCGGTCCTCTAGACGAATAGCACCGGTTTGACTTTCAACGGGGTGCATTCGGTAACGCATCTTTTTGTGCTGGAGCTCAAAATACCCTTCATGAGCCAGCGCCATGACTTTGACATGTTCCCCACCGTCACACAACATGGGTCCCACCAGCACATTCGAAGCAATGGCGACCAGATCATCAGACAACGGCAGAAAACTTTCAGGGGCACTCGACGACACCTCAGCAACCTTGACCACATGCTTTTGCGGGGTGGGCCCGGGCTTGTTGCGAGATTGTCCCGAAACCGTGAGCGACAGACTCAACAATGTGGCGTGGAAGAGCCAAGTGCGCATGGTGTTGAACGGCAATGAGGAATGCACTCGCTTACACCGACTTCGTAGATACGAACCAAGACTGGGCAACTTTTGGCATGGGGCGCCCTGTTTGGTGAGCACGCTCGAGGACCTGCCAAAAATAGCGGTAGCTGGCTCGGTCATGCAACTGACCGCCAAAACTGATGGGCGCCCATTGCGCCGACTGGGCAGCCTCGATGATGTTGCACGCAAGGTCAATCTCCGCCTTTGAGGGCGCAAAGGCGTCCAAAATCGGTCTGATCTGGCTTGGATGAATACTCCACATGCGTGTGTAGCCAAACTCTCGCGCTGCCCTGCGAGCAGCGCGGCTCAACAAATCAGAGTCTTGAAACTCTGTCACCACACAATGAGACGGCACTTTGGCCCAAGCGTGACTGGCCTCGGCGATCTCCAGCTTTGCACGAACGACCAAGGGATGAGTGAACTGGTCATAGGCACTCTCAGCGCCCGAGGAAACCGTCATGGCTTGGGCAGGAATTGCCCCACCATGTGCCGATACAAAGTCCATCAGTCCAAAACTGAGCGACTGCACGCGGCTGTGTGCGGCGATATCAAAGGCCCGATGCACTGCACCTGGAGATTCAATCAATATGTGCAAAGGCAAGCGATCTTTGGCGCCGTCCGGCATCGCCCGGTCGACCGCCGAAATGGCGGTCTCAACGTCAGCCAGGCACTCAACCTTGGGAACCATGATGTGGCAAAGATCGGCACCGACAGTGCCGACGATCACCTGGACGTCTTGCTCAAAGGCGGGATGGTCGACAGGATGAACCCTGACCGCCACCCTGGGCTTGGCAAGAACACGCCCAAGAGACTCGTGAGCACGCCATTGTTCAAAGGCAGATTGCGCAACGTTCGCCACCAACTTGGCATGCGCCAGCTCACCTCCAACAGGCGCACCATCTTCGCAATCTAGCGTCACGTCAAAGACGCAGGCGCCAAATTCCTCAGCCATGTCAGCCTGTAGCCCCAGGCTCTTGAGCATGCGAGCCTCGACGCCACAGTAATGATCGCAAACCGGCAGCATGCCCGACGCCGCCTGCGCACCAAGCAGAACTTTGCGAGGATGCATCACGTGGTCAGACATGCCGCAAGGCTGGGATCAAGTCAGGACCTGACTTCAGAGAAGGTGAGCAACACCCGCTTGCTCGTCTTGCAACTCTTTGAGGGTCTTGTTGATGCAGGTCTGCGAGAACTCATCAATCGACAAACCTTCAACAATTTTGTATTCGCCGTTTTCGGTGGTCACAGGGAAGCCAAACATGACGTCCTTGGGAATCCCGTATTGGCCATCGGAAGGAATGCCCATGGTGACCCACTTGCCATTGGAGCCCAGAGCCCAATCACGCATGTGATCAATGGCGGCGTTGGCCGCAGACGCAGCAGACGACAGGCCACGCGCATCAATGATGGCGGCACCACGCTTGCCAACGGTGGGCAAGAACACCTCGGCATTCCAGACCTGGTTGTTGATCATGTCCTTGACGCTCTTGCCATTCACGGTCGCAAATCGATAGTCGGCGTACATGGTGGGAGAGTGGTTACCCCAAACTGTCAGCTTCTCGATATCGCCCACGGCCACGCCCGTCTTGGCAGCGATCTGGCTCGCTGCACGGTTATGGTCCAAACGCAGCATGGCGGTGAAGTTCTTGCGTGGCAGATCGGGCGCGCTCTTCATGGCGATGTAAGCGTTGGTATTGGCGGGATTACCAACCACCAAAACCTTGACATTGCGGCTTGCAACGGCATTCAGGGCTTTGCCTTGCGCGGTGAAAATCTGGGCATTGGCAGCAAGCAGGTCTGCACGCTCCATGCCTGGACCACGAGGACGAGCGCCCACCAGCAATGCGTAATCCGCATCCTTGAATGCCACCATGGGGTCGCCAGCGGGGACCACGCCAGCAAGCAAGGGGAACGCGCAATCTTCCAACTCCATGATCACGCCCTTCAAGGCCTTTTGAGCTTTTTCATCGGGAATTTCCAGCAGCTGAAGAATCACTGGCTGGTCTTTGCCCAACATCTCGCCCGAGGCGATGCGGAACAACAGCGCGTAACCAATTTGACCAGCGGCACCGGTAACGGCAACACGGACGGGCTTTTTACTCATTTGGAAACTCCATTAGCGAGGTTTTAGGGAAACCGGTGTGCAGGTGCGACGGGTCGCTTACCAACATTTACCGAAAATTTTACTATCGAAATCCGCTCGGAGTCAATTTGTCTTATGTCTTATATAAGATATGATTGACTGACTGCAAACGAGACAATGACCCCATAAAGGCTGGCGACTGACCAGCAAGGCAAACACAAACCGATGGCCACCACGACAGCCCCCACTTCAGACACATCGGCACTGACGGCTGGCGAGCAATCTGCGCCTACATTTGCCGCCCCCTCCTTCAGCCCCCTGTACTCGCAAATCAAGGCCTTGATCTTGAAAAGCCTCCAGGCCGGGGACTGGAAACCCGGCGAGGCTATCCCCAGTGAAATGGAGCTGGCGACGCGGTATCGCGTCAGCCAGGGGACCGTGCGCAAGGCGATCGACGAACTTGCAGCAGACAACCTGGTCATACGCCGGCAAGGCAAAGGCACATTTGTTGCCACTCACGCTGAGCGCCAGGTTCAGTACCGATTCCTGAAGCTATTCCCGGACCAGATCAACTCTGGCACGGAAGGCCCAGCACAACGGAGAATCGTTGAATGCAAGCGACAGCGCGCCAACGCAGAGGTTGCCAGGGCGATAGGTATCAGAACGGGCGATCCGGTCCTGCTGGTACGGCGGGTGCTGTCCTTTGCAGGTCGACCGACCATCCTTGAAGACGTGTGGCTGCCTGGAGGCCCCTTCAAGGGGCTCACAGCAGAACGCCTTGCGGATGACCGAGGCCCCATGTACGCCATGTTTGAAACCGAGTTTGGCGTGCGCATGGTTCGCGCTGAAGAAAAAATTCGGGCGATCCTGCCGGACCCAGCACAATGCGAATTGCTACAGGTTGTCCCTGGCACACCCTTACTCTGTGTGGAACGGGTCGCGTTCACCTACAACGACTCACCCATGGAACTGCGCAAGGGTTTGTACCTTACAGACCAGCACCACTACAGAAACGACCTCAATTGACAAGGCCCGTCGGGAAACCCAAGTAAAAAGCCTCGGCAATACTCGCAAGGCCAATGTCAGCTTGCTGCGTTGCAATAGAATTTTGCAACTGTCGTCGCGAATAGTTACCAAACAGTTACAACTTCAAAAGGTCCTACATGTCCGAGCTTGCCACATCCACCAGAAACAAGCGGCCCGAGTTCCGCAACATCAACGCACTCAAGGATTTACCCACCTATCGTTTACCTGCAGCAGGCTTCGTCTCCATCCTGCACCGCGTGAGTGGCGCGATGATGTTTTTGCTGATGCCCTTCATCATCTGGATGTTCGATGTGTCGGTGTCGTCGGAAATTTCTTTCTCCCGCTTCACGAGCGCTTTCGGCGTAGGTATTGGCTTTGTGCCCGGCTGGTTTGTCAAGCTGACGGCACTCGCCTTGATTTGGGCTTACCTGCATCACTTCATTGCAGGTCTGCGGCATTTGTGGATGGATATCAACCATGCCGTCAGCAAAGAGTTTGGCAAAAGTTCTGCAGTAGTCACCCTGACCCTGAGTGTGGGCTTGACACTCGTCTTGGGCGCCAAGTTGTTCGGCCTTTATTAACCACCCCAGATCAGTCGCTCCGGGCGCATGTAATTGCGCCAAAACGCGGGGCCCGTCAATAAAGTCTAAGGATTAAACATGTCAGTAAATTACGGATCCAAGCGCATCGTTGTGGGCGCTCATTACGGTCTTCGTGACTGGCTTGCGCAGCGCGTCACCGCCGTTTTGATGGCGTTGTTCACAGTCGTTTTGTTGGCGCAAGTCATTTTTTCCAGTGGGCCCATTGGCTATGACAAGTGGGCAGGTATTTTTTCTGCCCAGTGGATGAAAGCCCTTACCTTCGCGGTCATCATCGCCCTGCTCTATCACGTATGGGTCGGTATGCGTGACATCTGGATGGACTACATCAAGCCGGTCGGCCTGCGCCTGGTCCTCCAAGTTTTTTCCATCGTCTGGCTCGTGAGTTGCGCGGGTTGGGCCATCCAAGTCCTGTGGCGTCTTTAATTCCACCGAACTCATTAGGCTGTAATCCATGACCAATTCAGTTACCACTCGAAAATTTGACGTAGTGATCGTCGGCGCAGGCGGCTCTGGCATGCGTGCGTCGCTCCAGCTGGCGCGTGCAGGCCTCAATGTGGCAGTGCTCTCCAAAGTGTTCCCAACTCGCTCGCACACCGTGGCGGCACAAGGGGGAATTGGCGCCTCGCTGGGCAACATGAATGACGATAACTGGCACTATCACTTCTATGACACGGTGAAAGGTTCAGACTGGCTGGGTGACCAGGATGCGATTGAGTTCATGTGTCGTGAAGCACCCAAGGTGGTTTACGACCTTGAACACATGGGCATGCCATTCGACCGCAACCCTGACGGCACTATCTACCAGCGCCCATTTGGCGGACACACCGCCAACTACGGAGAGAAAGCTGTCGAGCGCGCCTGTGCCGCCGCCGACCGCACTGGCCACGCCATGTTGCACACGCTGTACCAGAAAAACGTGGAAGCCAAAACCAGCTTCTTCGTCGAATGGATGGCCTTGGACCTGATTCGTGACGCCGACGGTGATGTCGTGGGCGTCACAGCCCTGGAAATGGAAACTGGCGACCTGCATATCCTGCATGCCAAAACCGTTTTGTTGGCCACAGGTGGCGCAGGTCGCATTTTTGCGGCTTCCACCAACGCCTTCATCAACACTGGCGATGGTTTGGGTATGGCTGCGCGGGCAGGCATCCCACTGGAAGACATGGAGTTCTGGCAATTCCACCCTACCGGTGTGGCAGGCGCGGGCGTTTTGCTCACCGAAGGTTGCCGTGGCGAGGGCGCCATTTTGCTCAACAGCAATGGTGAGCGTTTCATGGAGCGCTACGCTCCAACGCTCAAGGACCTGGCTCCGCGTGACTTCGTGTCACGCTCGATGGACCAGGAGATCAAGGAAGGTCGCGGCTGCGGCCCCAACAAGGACTATGTATTGCTCAAGCTAGATCACTTGGGCGCCGACACCATCCACAAGCGTCTGCCCTCGGTCTATGAAATCGGCGTGAATTTTGCCAACGTCGACATCACACGTGAGCCCATCCCTGTGGTGCCCACCATCCATTACCAAATGGGTGGTATCCCCACCAACATCAACGGTCAGGTAGTTGTACCCAAGGGTGACGCACATAACGCCGTCATCAACGGCCTTTATGCAGTTGGCGAATGCTCTTGCGTGAGTGTGCACGGCGCCAACCGCCTGGGCACAAACTCGCTTCTGGACCTCTTGGTCTTCGGTCGTGCAGCCGGCAACCACATCGTTGACTTTGCCAGCAAAACCAAGGCCCATAAGCCTCTGCCTGCCGACGCTGCAGACCGCACGCGCGCACGCTTGGCCCGTCTGGACAATGCATCGTCTGGCGAATACGCCCAAGATGTGGCCAACGACTTGCGGGCCAGCATGCAGCAGCACGCAGGTGTGTTCCGCACACAGGCGAGCATGGACCAAGGTGTCATCAAGGTCGCGGAACTGCGCGAGCGCGTGAATGCCATCAATCTCAAGGACAAATCCAAAGTGTTTAACACCGCACGGATCGAAGCCCTGGAAGTTGATAACCTGATCGAAGCCGCACAGGCCACCATGGTGTCTGCTGCTGCACGTCACGAGAGCCGCGGCGCGCACACGGTCAATGACTATGGCGACTCGCCAGAGCACCCCAACGGTCGTAACGATGCAGAGTGGCACAAGCACACCTTGTGGTTCAGCGAAAGCAATTCGCTCAGCTACAAACCGGTGCAAATGAAGCCACTGACGGTCGAATCTGTACCCTTGAAGGTTCGTACGTTCTGATGCCTAGTTTGCGGGGATTGGGTCCCCGCGACAGTCACCCCCATCCGGCCGTCGCCTTAACTCACGGCGGCCACTGAAGAAGAGGTCAACACCATGTCCATGCGCACTTTCTCTATCTATCGTTACGACCCGGATAAAGACGCCAAGCCCTACATGCAAACCATTGAAGTCGAACTCGACGGCAGTGAACGCATGCTGCTTGACGCTCTGATGAAGCTCAAGGCCATTGATCCCACTATCTCCTTCCGTCGCTCCTGCCGCGAGGGTGTTTGTGGCTCGGACGCCATGAACATCAACGGCAAAAACGGTCTGGCCTGCCTGACCAACATGCGCACGCTCAGCGGCACCATCGTGCTCAAGCCTTTGCCTGGTCTGCCCGTCATCCGCGATCTGATCGTGGACATGACCCAGTTCTTCAAACAGTACAACTCGATCAAGCCTTACTTGATCAACCCGACGGTTCCCCCCGAGAAGGAACGCCTCCAGAGCCCTGAGGAGCGCGAGGAACTCAATGGCCTGTATGAGTGCATCTTGTGCGCCAGTTGCTCCACCAGCTGCCCCAGCTTCTGGTGGAATCCGGACAAGTTCGTGGGCCCTGCAGGTTTGTTGCAAGCCTACCGCTTTATTGCGGACAGCCGCGATCAAGCCACAGGCGAGCGTCTGGACAACCTGGAAGACCCCTACCGTCTGTTCCGCTGCCACACTATCATGAACTGCGTCGACGTCTGCCCCAAAGGTTTGAACCCCACCAAGGCGATCGGCAAGATCAAGGAAATGATGGTCCTGCGGGCCGTCTGACGCCCTGGACTCGCACATCTTGGCACTCCCTGAGGATCTGATTGACGAGCGCACACTCAGCAAACTGAAGTGGCGCTGTCGCCGGGGTTTGCTGGAAAACGACCTCTTCATCGAACGTTTTTTCCGCCGGTTTGAATCAAGCCTGACGCACCGACAGGTGCATGGCCTCAATCTGCTGATGGATTTGAGTGATAACGATTTATTGGATCTGCACCTGGCACGAAAGCAGCTTGCAGAGATCAGCGCAGACCTCGACCGTCCCGAGGTTGCCGAAGTTTTAAGTATGTTGAGAGAAACCCTTGAAAGGTGATTCATGAAGTTAGCTGAAAACAAAGCCACCCTGTCGTTCAGTAATGGCAGCCCCAGCGTTGACTTGCCCGTTTATCAGGGCAACATTGGCCCGGACGTCATCGACATCCGCAAGCTCTACGCCCAGACCGGCATGTTCACCTACGACCCAGGATTTTTGTCTACCGCATCCTGCCAGTCAGCCATCACCTACATCGATGGCGACAAAGGTGAATTGCTGTACCGTGGCTACCCCATCGAGCAATTGGCCACCAAATGTGACTACCTCGACACCTGCTACCTGCTCCTGAATGGCGATCTGCCTGATGCCAACCAGCGCAAGGACTTCCACAGCCTGGTGACCAATCACACCATGGTGAACGAGCAGATGCAGTTTTTCCTGCGCGGGTTCCGTCGTGATGCTCACCCAATGGCGGTGTTGACTGGTTTGGTAGGCGCGCTGTCGGCCTTCTACCATGACAGCACTGACATCAACAACCCCAAGCACCGCGAGATCTCGGCCATACGCTTGATTGCCAAGATGCCTACGCTGGTCGCTATGGCCTACAAATACGGTGTGGGCCAGCCGTACATGTACCCTCGCAACGATCTGAGCTACTCTGGTAACTTCCTGCGCATGATGTTCGGAACACCGTGCGAAGAATACAAGGTCAACCCAGTGCTTGAACGCGCCTTGGACCGTATCTTCATTTTGCACGCAGACCACGAACAGAACGCGTCAACCTCAACCGTGCGTTTATGCGGTTCTTCGGGCACCAATCCCTTTGCAGCCATCGCCGCAGGCGTAGCTTGCTTGTGGGGACCCGCACACGGCGGCGCCAACGAAGCGTGCTTGAACATGCTGGAAGAAATCCAGGCCATGGGCGGCGTTTCCAAGGTTGGTGAGTTCATGGAGAAGGTCAAAGACAAAAACTCCGGCGTCAAGTTGATGGGTTTTGGACACCGGGTGTACAAAAACTACGACCCCCGCGCCAAGCTCATGCAAGAAACCTGCGACGAAGTGCTCAAGGAACTGGGCCTGGAGAACGACCCTCTGTTCAAGCTGGCCAAGGCCCTTGAAAAGATCGCCCTCGAAGACGAGTATTTCGTCAGCCGTAAGCTTTACCCGAACGTGGACTTTTACTCGGGTATTGTTCAGCGCGCGATCGGCATTCCTGTGAACCTGTTCACCGGTATTTTTGCCCTCGCCCGTACGGTGGGCTGGATTGCCCAGCTGAACGAAATGATCAGTGACCCCGAATACAAAATCGGTCGCCCACGTCAGTTGTTCACCGGTTCTGTGCGCCGTGATGTAGCGACTGCCGGCAACTAACACCACACAGCTGTGCAACGCGCCCGTTGGCCCCAGTGGTCGACGGGCGTTTTTTTTGAGACTTTCGCCACCCTCACACTGGCTAAAATTCGCCCTTCACCTGAGAGGCTCCATGGCACGCACGCTTTATGACAAGATTTGGGACGAGCACGTCGTCCACACGGAAGAAGATGGTACGTCCATCCTCTACATAGACCGCCATTTGGTACACGAAGTCACCAGCCCGCAAGCCTTTGAAGGCCTGCGTGAAGCGGGACGCAAAGTCTGGCGCATCAGCTCGATCGTTGCCACTGCAGACCACAACACGCCGACAACCGGCTGGGAGCTGGGCTACGACGGCATTTCTGACCCTGTCAGCAAAGAGCAAATCACCACTTTGGACAGCAATATTGCCGAATTTGGTGCAGCGGCGTTCTTCCCGTTCATGTCCAAGCGCCAAGGAATCGTCCATGTCATCGGACCGGAAAACGGTGCGACCCTGCCCGGCATGACGGTCGTTTGCGGTGACTCGCACACATCCACTCATGGCGCTTTTGGCGCCTTGGCCCACGGCATCGGCACCTCGGAAGTCGAGCACGTCATGGCGACCCAGACGCTGCTGGCCAAAAAGGCCAAGAACATGCTGGTTCGGGTCGAGGGAGTACTCCCAAGAGGATGCGGCGGAAAAGATATCGTGCTGGCGGTCATCGGCAAAATAGGCACCGCTGGCGGCACGGGTTACACCATTGAGTTTGGTGGCGCCGCGATACGCGCTCTCAGTATGGAAGGCCGTATGTCGGTGTGCAACATGGCCATCGAGGCTGGAGCACGTGCCGGCCTGGTGGCAGTCGATGAGAAAACCATCGAGTACGTTAAAGGCCGCTTACTGGCCCCGGGCACGGATGCCGTGACCGGTACCTTTGTTGGCGGCCCCGAGTGGGATCAGGCTGCGGCTTACTGGGCCACGTTGCAGTCGGATGACAACGCTCACTTTGATGCGGTCGTTGAGATCGATGCGAGTCAAATTGTTCCGCAGGTCACCTGGGGAACCTCGCCCGAAATGGTGCTCGGCATTGATGGTCAGGTTCCCGACCCCGACAAGGAAAAAGACAGTGTCAAGCGCAGCGCCATTGAGCGGGCTTTGACCTATATGAACCTTGAACCAGGCAAGGCACTCAATGATATTTTTGTCGACAAAGTCTTTATTGGCTCCTGCACCAACAGCCGCATTGAAGACATGCGGGAAGCAGCTGCAGTAGTCAAAAAGCTGGGGCAAAAAGTCGCACGCAACATCAAACTGGCCTTGGTGGTGCCAGGCTCAGGGCTGGTCAAGGAACAGGCCGAGCGCGAGGGCCTGGACCAGATCTTCAAGGCTGCCGGTTTTGAATGGCGCGAACCAGGTTGCTCCATGTGCCTGGCGATGAATGCCGACAAACTTGAGCCCGGTGAACGTTGCGCATCTACCAGCAACCGCAACTTCGAAGGGCGCCAGGGCGCCGGCGGTCGTACTCACCTCGTCAGCCCCGCCATGGCCGCCGCGGCTGCCGTACATGGGCACTTCGTCGACGTGCGCCAGTTCATCTGAAAGGCATGACCATGAAATCGCTCCTACAGACCGTTGCCGTCGTTTGCCTGTTCACACTTGCGGGATGCAATACCCTCAAGGGCGTGGGACAGGATGTGCAAAAAGCAGGCGCCGTGATTGAAGACGCCGCGAAGAGAAAATAATGCAGAAATTCACGCTACACCAAGGCTTGGTCGCGCCCATGGACCGCGACAACGTCGACACGGACGCCATCATTCCCAAGCAGTTCCTCAAGTCCATCCGCAAAACGGGCTTTGGCCCCAATCTCTTTGATGAGTGGCGTTACCTGGACGTGGGCTACCCCGGCCAAGACCCAGCGTCGCGTCGTCCCAACCCCGACTTCGTCCTGAACCAGCCACGTTATCAGGGTGCCAGCATCCTGTTGACCCGCAAAAATTTTGGTTGCGGCTCCTCACGCGAGCACGCACCTTGGGCGATTGACCAGTACGGCTTCAGGGCTGTCATCGCGCCTAGTTACGCCGACATCTTTTTCAACAACTGCTTCAAAAACGGGTTGTTGCCTATTGTTCTTTCTGAGGCACAAGTAGCCGAGTTGTTTGACGAGGTCTATGCGTTCCCAGGGTATGCCTTGACGATCGACCTGGAACGCCAAGTGATCGTCAAGCCACAAGGCGCAGAAATTCCGTTCGATGTACAAGCGTTTCGCAAATACTGCTTGCTCAACGGTTTTGACGACATAGGGCTCACTCTGCGCCACAAGGACAAGATCCAGTCTTTCGAAGCTCAGCGGCTGGCTACCAAGCCATGGCTTGCCCGAGCCATGGGTCATTGAACGTTTCCAAAACACCTTCATCTTTACGATGGCCCGCTTCAATGACAGGGCACTCGAAGTCAAATCATGAAAATTGCAGTCCTCCCCGGTGATGGCATCGGAACCGAAATCGTCGCTGAAGCCGTCAAGGTCCTGAACGTCCTAGATCTGAAATTTGAGATGGAAAGCGCCCTGGTCGGCGGTGCCGCCTACGATGCGTTTGGCCACCCATTGCCCGAGGCGACGCTCAAACTTGCCAAGGACTCGGACGCCGTATTGTTTGGCGCAGTTGGCGACTGGAAATACGACAAGCTCGACCGTCCCCTGCGCCCCGAACAAGCCATCTTGGGCCTGCGCAAGAACATGGGGCTTTTCGCCAACTTCCGCCCTGCGATTTGCTACGAACAACTGGTCGGGGCCTCCAGCCTCAAGCCCGAGCTGATCGCCGGTCTGGATATTCTCATCATCCGTGAGCTGACCGGTGATATTTACTTCGGCCAGCCCCGCGGTCGACGCATCGCCACTGATGGCCACTTCCCTGGTGCAGAAGAAGCCTTCGACACCATGCGTTACTCCAAACCCGAGATTGAACGCATTGCTCACGTCGCCTTCCAGGCCGCACGCAAGCGCAACAAGAAGGTCACAAGTGTCGACAAGGCCAATGTGCTGGAGACCTTTCAGTTCTGGAAGGACGTGGTCACGGAAGTACACGCGCAGTACCCTGACGTCGAACTGCAGCACATGTATGTGGATAACGCTGCCATGCAACTCGTCAAAGCGCCCAAGGCCTTCGACGTGGTGGTGACCGGCAACATGTTCGGCGACATCCTCTCGGACGAAGCCTCGATGCTCACCGGCTCTATTGGCATGCTGCCCTCGGCCAGCCTGAACTCCAGGAACCAAGGCCTGTACGAGCCCAGCCATGGCAGCGCCCCTGATATCGCGGGCAAAGGCATCGCCAACCCCTTGGCCACCATCCTGTCGGCGGCCATGATGCTGCGCTTCTCCCTCAACCAGGAAGAGGCTGCCCAACGCATCGAATCTGCCGTGCAAAAAGTGCTGGCCCAAGGCTTGCGCACAGGTGATATCTACAGTGCTGGCACCACCAAGGTCAGTACGCGTGAAATGGGAGATGCCGTCGTGAAAGCCTTGGCTTCTGATTGAGGTCTGGGCTGTAAGCCTGGCTTCAGGAGGTTTCCCTTACAATTTGGCCCATGTTTTACGCCAGCTCATCTCAGATGACCCTCTCGCCCATCGCCTTGATGGGTGATGCTGCGCGTGCGAACACCACCAAAACCACGACTATTAAGGGCTGATCCAGCCTGGTTCGTCGTGCGCCCTCCCCGGCCAGACGAGCCGGGTAAACAGTCAGGTCTGGCACTGTTTTATTTTTTGAAAGGGCGTTGAAATGAGCAAGTTGGTAGGTTTGGTCGGCTGGCGCGGCATGGTCGGCTCGGTGTTGATGGACCGCATGATTCAGGAAAAAGACTTTGACCTGATCGAACCATTGTTCTTTTCCACATCCAATGCAGGCGGCAAAGCCCCTGCGATGGCCAAGAACGAAACCACACTGCAAGACGCTTTCAACCTCGAGCAGCTCAAGCGCTGCGAGATCATCATCACCGCTCAAGGTGGCGACTACACGTCCGAAGTCTTTCCCAAGCTGCGTGCCGCAGGCTGGACCGGCCACTGGATCGACGCTGCCTCGACTCTGCGCATGGAAAAAGACGCCGTGATCATTCTGGATCCGGTCAACATGCCCGTGATCAAGAACGCCCTGGCCCATGGCGGAAACAACTGGGTAGGCGGCAACTGCACCGTTTCGTGCATGTTGATGGGCGTGGGTGCACTCTACAAGGCCGGTTTGGTCGAGTGGATGAGCACACAGACTTATCAGGCTGCATCGGGCGGCGGCGCACAACACATGCGAGAGTTGTTAACGCAATTCGGCACACTGAACGCCGAAGTCAAAGTCCTGCTGGACGACCCCAAGAGTGCCATCCTCGAAATCGACCGCAAGGTGATTGCCAAGCAACGCGCCCTGACAGGGGCCGAAACCGCTAACTTTGGTGCCCCTCTGGGTGGCTCTTTGATCCCCTGGATCGACAAGGACCTGGGCAACGGCATGTCCAAGGAAGAGTGGAAAGGCATGGCCGAAACCAACAAGATTCTGGGTATGGGCGAAGGCTTCAACTCAGCAGCGATTCCGGTCGACGGATTTTGCGTTCGTATCGGCGCCATGCGTTGCCACAGCCAGGCACTGACCTTCAAGCTGAAAAAAGACGTGCCGGTGGCGGACATCGAAGCCATGATCGCGGCCGACAACCAATGGGTCAAGGTTGTACCCAACACCCGTGAGGCCACCTTAAAGGACCTGACTCCAGTGGCCGTGACCGGCACCATGACCATCCCTGTGGGCCGTATCCGCAAGCTGGCGATGGGCCCCGAGTATGTTGGCGCGTTCACCATCGGTGACCAGTTGCTGTGGGGCGCGGCCGAGCCGCTGCGTCGCATGCTGCGTATCTTGCTGGACGCTTAAGCCCTCGCTCAAGCCCATCGTGGGCCTGCCTGAAACGCAGGTCCACGGTGTGTGTCAACCGTGACCAACACCATCAGCCGATTCAGCGGTCTTCGGCACAGATACTGTGGTAACTTCCCCATCGCAGACGCGAGCACTCACGTCTCTTTTCAGATGGATTGCCAAGGAAGCCCCCAACATGATCAGCCTGCCTGCTAACCGCAAGCGAATTGCGCCAAACTTGCGACTGAGCCCAAAGGCTATTCTGACGACTAGCGCTGTCGCGATTCCTATCTTGCTACTAGGGTCCTCGGGTGCATGGGCATTGGCGCTTGGACGCGTCACGGTTCAGTCGGCTTTAGGTGAAACGTTACGTGCAGAGATAGAACTTGCAGAGATCAGCACGGACGAAGCCAACAGTCTGAATGCAGCCCTTGCATCGGCCACTTACTATCGCGCAGCGGGCCTGGAGTTTCCTTCTGCCCTGGGTCCAATCGAGATCAAGCTGCAACAGCGCGCAGATCAGCGGTCCATTCTTCAGATCCGCAACAACAGGCCCGTTAACGAACCTTTCGTCGATTTGATCATCGAGGCCCGCTGGGCCGCCGGTCGCCTGGTACGCGACTACACCTTGCTGTTCAGTCCGCCGCCGGCAACCCTTGGGCGACAAACCCCAAGCGGCGGTACCCATCTGGCTCCGGCCCAGGGAGTGGGTGCGCCGGTCCAGCCTGTGCCAGTACCGGAAAACGTTGCGGCAGTCAGCGCGGCACCGCCTGAACGTGCCTCTGCCCCTGCTTCTGAAGCGATCAAGCCCGTCACCACCACCTCGCCAACAACTGCTCCGGTCAAACAAACCGTGCGCGTCAAGGCCGGAGACACCGCGAACAAGATTGCCCTGGAGCACAAGCAAGCTCGCCTGTCGCTGGACCAAATGCTCGTGGCTCTGCTGAGAGCGAATCCGCAGGCCTTCATACAAGAAAACATTCACTGGCTCAAAAACGGGGCCCTGCTGCAATTGCCGTCTGAGGACGAGGTATTGGCCACGTCGGTTGAGCAGGCACGTGACATCCTGGCCGTCCAGAGCCAGGATTTCAATGCGTTTCGCAAAAACCTTGCTGCCAACGCAAGCAGATTGTCGGACCTGCCCGCAGATCGCCGCGCCCAAGGCCGGGTGCAAGCCGACGCAACTGCCACAAAAACTGCGAGTCCTGGGCCTGACAGGTTGACCCTCACAAAAGACAAGTCCCAAGATAAGGACAAAGTGGAAAGCATTGCGGGCGCAAGGCAGAAGAGTGACGATGAGCTACGGGCTTCGGCGATCAAGACCAACATCGATTCGCTCCAAAAAATCAGCGAACAAGCCAAGGTCGCTGGTGCTGAAGTGAGCCCACAGGCAGCGCCACCAGCGCGGCCCAGCGCATCTGCCGGTCAGACGACGCCCTCGTTGACAGTGGCGACAAACACGCCCCCAGCGGCGGATTCTGAGGGCTCGAGCCCCTCCACTTCGCCAGCGGTGTCTGGCTTTTTGACAGCGTTTTTGAGTCACCCCCTGGTGATTCCCGCAGCAGGTGTGCTGCTGGCACTTTTGGGAGCATTTGGCTTTTACAGGAGTCGGCGGCACAAGTCAGCTCTGTCCCCTCACCTGATCCAGACTGCAGGACAGTCTGAGCCGGCGTTAGATGGCAGCATGCTTGAGGATGCGAAGGACACCCAGTTCGCAGATATGAGTTCCGAACCACCGGTGGATGGGCAGGAAGCCCCCATGCCCGACCTGGACCTCGACCTGAGATTGGACCTCGCCGGTGACGCGGCAAAACCTGTGGATGACGAACCCCTCAGCTCTGCCCACGATGCCTCGTCGCAACTGGCAGACATCGATATTGACGGCGATCAGGCTTTGATGGCTTCTGCTGATTCCCATCAAAAGCCTGAGATGCCGACCTTCGACTTCCAGGGTCTGTCCTTGGAGCTGGACACGCCACCTGAGGATCAGCCAACGATGGGCGACGCCAGTCAGGATGCATCACTGCAAGACCCGCCCGCGCCCAAGACCTTGAATCAGGTCAATTCCTGAGGGTGGCAAGGCTGTGAGGGTTGCACTCGGCATCAGTTACAACGGGCAGCACTACCAGGGTTGGCAAAGCCAGCCTTCTGGTAACACGGTCCAGGATCAATTGGAAAAAGCGCTGGCAAGCTTTGCATCAACGCCCATCTCCACGCTTTGTGCTGGGCGTACCGATGCTGGTGTGCATGGTCTGATGCAGGTTGTTCACTTCGACACCGATGTTGATCGCCTGCCGGTCTCCTGGGTCCGAGGGACCAACAGCTACCTACCCAGTGATATCGCCGTGCAATGGGCACAGCCAGTGCCAGACAGTTTTCACTGCCGGGCCAGCGCCAAGTCCCGGCGCTACGTGTATCTACTGCTGGAGTCACCTGTACGCCCTAGCGTAGATGCTGGCCGTACCGGCTGGAGTCTACGGCCACTGGACGAGGCGGCCATGCGACAGGCGGCAAATGTCCTGCTGGGCGAACATGATTTCAGCTCCTTTCGCGCGTCGGCCTGCCAGGCACTGTCGCCCGTCAAACACATGCTGGACATCGAGATTCACCGGCGTGGTCACTACTGGCGCTTTGAGTTCGAGGCCAATGCCTTTCTGCATCACATGATCCGCAACATCATGGGATGCTTAGTGATGATCGGCCAGGGCAAACGGCCGTCGGACTGGATGAGGACCGTGCTGGCGGCACGTGACCGCAGCGTTGCTGCCCCGACCTTTTCGCCCCATGGCTTGTACTTTATGGGACCTCGCTACGAAAGCCACTGGGGTTTGCCGGACAGCGTGCCTGCTTATGATGGCTTGCCATGAAAACCAGAATCAAGATATGCGGCCTGACGCGTGAACAGGATGTGGATGCAGCCGTTGCCGCGGGCGCCGATGCCATTGGCTTTGTGCTGTTCGAACAAAGTGCGCGCTACATCACAGTGAAGCGTGCAGCGGAGCTCTCTCGCCGCCTGCCCCCCTTCGTGACCCCTGTGCTCCTGTTTGTGAACGCTCCGGCCCAAACCGTGAGCGAGGCCTGCGCATGCATCCCTCATGCCACCCTGCAGTTTCACGGTGATGAGACACCAGAGAAGTGTTGGGCAGACAGTGGACAAGGCGTGCACCCCTACATGCGGGCCGCGCGCATACCCTTGGACGAACGAGCCGCGGACTTTGACCTCCTAAAATACGCTCAAGATTATTCGCAAGCCCAGGCTATCTTGCTCGACGCACATGTCGACGGCTACGGCGGCGGCGGCAAGGCTTTCAATTGGTCACTTCTACCTCCAAGCGTCAACGCTCACCTCGTCTTAGGTGGTGGGCTGAGTGCTGCAAACGTGGCCGACGGCATTCGGCAGGTCGGTCCGCGCGCCAGATCACTGGCCGTTGACGTGAGCTCAGGGGTCGAGATGTCCAAAGGCATCAAGGACCCCGAAAAAATCACTCAGTTTGTGGCTGCAGTGCGCGCAGCCGAACACTCCTAGCCTTGGAACATCATGTTTGAATACCAGCAACCGGACACCCGCGGCCACTTCGGCCCCTACGGCGGCAGTTTCGTCAGCGAAACCCTGACGCACGCGATAGCAGAACTGCGCGAGGCCTATGCGCATTACCAGCACGACCCTGAATTCATCGCCGAATTCAAGTCTGAACTGGCGCACTTTGTAGGCCGCCCTTCCCCCATCTATCATGCCGCCCGCATGAGCCGTGAGCAGGGTGGTGCCCAGATTTACCTCAAGCGCGAGGACCTGAACCACACCGGCGCGCACAAGATCAACAACACCATAGGCCAAGCCATGCTGGCACGGCGCATGGGCAAGCCTCGGGTGATTGCAGAAACAGGGGCTGGCCAGCACGGCGTTGCCACCGCCACCATCTGTGCACGCTATGGACTTGAATGCGTGGTGTACATGGGCGCCGAAGATGTGAAGCGCCAGAGCCCCAATGTCTATCGCATGAAATTGCTGGGTGCCACCGTGGTACCGGTCGAAAGCGGCAGCCGCACACTGAAAGACGCGCTCAACGAGGCCATGCGCGACTGGGTCGCCAATGTGGACAACACTTTCTACATCATCGGCACCGTGGCAGGCCCACATCCCTACCCCATGATGGTGCGTGACTTTCAAAGTGTCATCGGTGAAGAGTGCCTGACGCAGATGCCCCACATGCTGGGAGGCGATCGCCAGCCCGACGCCGTGATTGCCTGCGTGGGTGGTGGTAGCAACGCCATGGGCATTTTTCACCCCTACATCCCGTTCGAAAACACCCGCCTGATCGGGGTTGAAGCCGCCGGGGAGGGCATGGACAGCGGCAAGCATTCGGCATCACTGCAAAAGGGTAGCCCAGGTGTATTGCACGGCAATCGCACCTACATCCTGCAAGACGACAACGGCCAGATCACCGAGACCCACAGCATCAGCGCCGGCCTGGACTACCCCGGCGTGGGTCCGGAACACGCCTGGCTGAAAGACATCGGTCGCGCCGAATACGTCGGCATCACTGACCACGAGGCCCTGGAAGCCTTTCATTACCTGTGCCGCACCGAGGGCATCATTCCGGCGCTGGAATCCAGCCACGCACTGGCCTACGCCATGAAATTAGCCAAAACCATGCGGGCCGACCAATCCATCCTCGTCAACCTGTCCGGCCGGGGTGACAAGGACATCGGCACCGTCGCGGACCTGTCCCAGGCCGATTTTTACTGCCGTCCATCGTGTCGAGGCCAAGGTGTCAAAGGTGGCGTGTCAGTGGTGGAGCTAAAACGATGAGCCGTATCGATACAACTTTTGCGCGCTTGCGCGCGGCAGGTCGCAAGGCCCTGATTCCCTATGTCACCGCGGGGTTTCCTTATGCCGACATCACCCCCGACCTGATGCACGGCATGGTGCAAGCTGGCGCGGACGTGATCGAGCTGGGCGTACCGTTTTCAGACCCCATGGCGGATGGCCCGGTGATTCAGAAAGCAGGTGAAAGAGCCTTGGCCCAGGGCATAGGCACCGTGCAGGTGCTGGCCATGGTTCGGGAATTCCGCCGTCAGGACACCTCCACCCCTGTGGTCCTGATGGGTTATGCCAACCCGGTGGAACGCTATGACCTCATGCATGGGCAGGACGCCTTCATTCGCGATGCGGCCGAGGCTGGTGTGGACGGCGTGCTAATCGTCGACTACCCCCCAGAGGAATGCGAGGCCTTTGCGGCTAAGCTGCGCGCCCGAAACATGGATCTCATTTTCCTGCTGGCCCCTACCTCGACCGAACAGCGCATGAAGCTGGTGGCCCAGGTCGCCAGCGGCTATGTCTATTACGTTTCGCTCAAGGGCGTAACCGGCGCCGGCACGCTGGACACGGGCGCTGTAGAGGCCATGCTGCCCCGCATCCGCGAGCACGTCAGTGTGCCGGTGGGCGTGGGCTTTGGCATCCGGGACGCGGCCACAGCCCAGGCCATTGGTCGGGTGGCCGATGCTGTGGTCATCGGCAGCAAGATCATTCAGTTGATCGAGAACGTGCCAGCTGGTGAGGTGGTACCCGTGGCGCGAGAATTCATCAGTGGCATCCGTACTGCGCTAGACGCATAATCGCCCCCTCAGCGACGGTGGGGCTCTGTGCTCCACTGTCAGCAACGACAAGGAAATTCACATGTCCTGGCTAGAAAAACTCCTCCCCGCCAAAATCAAGCACACCGACCCCGCTGACCGCCGCAGCGTGCCTGAGGGACTGTGGATCAAGTGTCCCAGCTGCGAAACCGTGCTGTACAAGACGGACCTGGAGCAAAACCAGAATGTCTGCCCCACCTGCAGCCACCACCACCGCATCAGCGCGCGCGCACGCCTGAACGCCTTTCTGGACAACGAGGGCCGCTTCGAAATCGGTCAGGAAGTGCTGCCCGTGGACGCCCTCAAGTTCAAGGACAGCCGCAAATACCCGGAGCGGCTGAAAGAAGCCCTGGAGAACACGGGCGAGACGGACGCACTGGTCGTCATTGGCGGCGCTGTTCATGGTGTGAGTCTGGTGGCGGCATGTTTTGAGTTCGACTTCATGGGCGGCAGCATGGGCTCGGTGGTGGGGGAGCGCTTTGTGCGCGGCGTGGAGACCGCCATCGAACAAAAAGTGCCCTTTGTCTGCTTCACAGCCACGGGTGGCGCGCGTATGCAGGAAGGCTTGCTGAGCCTGATGCAGATGGCCAAGACCAATGCTGCCCTTACCCGTCTGGCCAAGAAAGGGCTGCCCTATATCAGCGTGCTCACCGATCCGACCATGGGCGGCGTGAGCGCCGGCTTTGCATTTATCGGCGACGTGGTGGTGGCAGAGCCCAAGGCCTTGATTGGTTTTGCTGGACCACGGGTGATTGAGTCCACCGTGCGCGTCACCCTGCCTGAGGGGTTTCAGCGTGCGGAATTCCTGCAGACCAAGGGCGCGGTAGATTTCATCTGCGACCGCAGGGAACTGCGCCAGACCATCGCCAACACCCTGGCGATGTTGCTACGTCAACCCGCTGACGCGCTGATCTAAAGCAGCGCCCAGGCCTGCAGGTGGCCCAGCACGATGCCCATCACCTGCAGCACCAGCAGCAAGACCAGCGGCGAAACATCAATGCCGCCCAGCAGTGGTAGCGCGCGACGAATGGGTGTCAGTGCTGGCGATACCAGACGTTCGATCACATCCGACATGGGTGATCTGGCCGGAACCCACGACAGCAATGCGTAAATAAGTACCAAGCCAGTCATGGCGGACAATGCTAGCCGGGCCACCCCAAAAAAGGCCAAGACGGGGATGCTACCCAAGCTTGCGCCAGCGCCCGCACTGAGCCACAACAGCAAGAACTGCCCGACTTCAAGGACAAACGCTGCCACCAGGCTAGCGGTGTCCAGAGGTCCGACTGCAGGCAAAAAACGCCGGAGCGGCAACACGATCCAGTTGGTCAGGGCAAACACAAAAGCGGCCAAAGGATTGCCAGAACGCACCGACAGGGGAATACGCAAATACTGCATGTAAAGGCGTAGCAAGCAGGCCCCAGCCACCAGGCCGACCACGAACTCCAGCAGCAAAGAAAAGATTTCGTAAAACATGCTTTATCCCGCGAACCATAGAGTCTGGGATGATAGCGAGCCAGCACTTTGCACACGTTTCACCCTTTGCCGGGGAAGCGGCCGGCCTACATACCTAAAATCGCAGGCTAACCGTATTTAACGCCCTCTCCCTGACTCGCCCGCCGGGCCTTACCCATGTCTGAACAACACACGCACCAAGTTACCGTCGATGACAACCAACTCATCATCGAGCGCCGCGAAAAGCTGAAAGCACTGCGCCAACTTCAAGCCGATGGACATGGCGTTGCCTTCCCCAATGACTTCAAACCAAGTCATCACGCGGCCGATCTGTTCCACTGGCATGAAGGCAAAAGCTCAGAAGAACTCGAGGCATTGAACCTGACCGTGAAGGTCGCCGGCCGCATGATGCTTAAACGCGTCATGGGTAAAGCCAGCTTCTGCACGCTGCAAGACGCCTCTTTTGGGCCTACGGGGGGCCGGATTCAGGTTTACGTCAAGGGTGAAGACATAGGAGCGGACCTGTATGCACGCTTCAAGCACTGGGACTTGGGCGACATCGTTGCTGCTGAAGGCAGGCTGTTTCGCACCAAGACTGGCGAACTGTCTATCCATGCCACCAGCATGCGTCTGCTCACCAAAAGCTTGCGCCCCATGCCGGACAAGTTTCACGGCATGTCGGATCAGGAAACCAAATACCGGCAACGCTATGTTGACCTGATGACGGATGAAGCTGCGCGGCGCCGTTTCGTAGCGCGTAGCAAGGCCGTCAGCGCTTTGCGCGAGTTCATGGTGTCGCATCGCTTCCTCGAAGTCGAAACGCCCATGCTGCACCCAATTCCCGGCGGCGCCAACGCTCGGCCGTTCAAGACGCACCACAACGCGCTGGACCAAGAGATGTTTTTGCGTATCGCACCTGAGCTATATCTCAAGCGCCTGATCGTCGGTGGCTTTGAGCGCGTGTTCGAAATCAACCGCAGCTACCGCAACGAAGGTATTTCGGTACGGCACAACCCCGAATTCACCATGATGGAGTTCTATGCGGCGTACTGGAATTACCAGGACCTGATGAACTTCACCGAGGAGTTGATCCGCGATGCCGCCATGAAGGCCACAGGCAGCCTGCAGATGAGTTACGGCGGTCGGGCAGTCGATCTGGCGGCACCTTTTGCGCGTATGACCATCCGTGAAGCGATTCTGGCGCACACCGACATCGGTGCCGGTGTGGATGAGGCGGCTACGCTGATCAATGCCCTCAAGAAACTGGGCATGAGCGAGGCCAAAGACAAACTCACTAGCCGCACCTTGGCAAGCCTGCAGGTGCTGTACTTTGAAGAAACCGTGGAAGATAAGTTGTGGCAACCCACTTTCATCATGGAGCACCCCACCGAGATATCTCCCCTTGCGCGGGCTAATGACACACGCCCGGAGGTTACCGAGCGTTTCGAGCTTTACATCACGGGTCGTGAATTTGGCAATGGATTCAGCGAGCTCAATGACGCGGAAGATCAGGCCGCCCGTTTTCACGCGCAGGTCGAAGCCAAAAACGAAGGTGACGATGAGGCCATGTTCTTTGACCACGACTTCGTGCGCGCCCTGGAATACGGCATGCCTCCCACCGGTGGCTGCGGCGTGGGCATAGACCGCTTGATGATGCTATTGACCGACAGCCCCAGCATCCGCGATGTGATTTTGTTCCCGGCACTTCGCCGCGAAGCCTGAGCAAGCGGCGCTGGCACGTCACCGGCATGACGATTTACCGATGGTGAGGCCGGCTCTCAGGTACCTTGTGGCTTACCCACAGCCACTGCAAGACCAGGTGGCCCGGCTGATCGACCAAGGGGACCTCGGGGGCTGGCTGCGCCGCAAATACACCGACCTGCACGACATACGCACAGACAAGGCGCTATTTGATTACGTGTCTGAACTCAAAAACGAGTTTTTACGCAAGGCAGATCCGCTCAACAAAGTTGCTTTTGACAGCAAGCTGCAAGTGGTAGCTCACGCCTTGGGCACACACACCACCGTTTCACGGGTCCAGGGCAACAAGCTGAAGGCCAAACGGGAAATCCGGATTGCCAGCCTGTTCAAGGAGGTTCCTCTGGCCTTTTTGAACATGATCGCCGTCCATGAGTTGGCGCACATCAAAGAAAAGGCCCATGACAAGGCCTTTTACCAATTGTGTACCTACATGGCGCCCGACTATCACCAGCTGGAGTTCGATGTACGCCTGTATCTGACGCATATTGAGGACATCGGGCCGCTGGATTGGCGGCCGGCGTCCGGGTCAGGGGATCAGGTCTAGAGCCTGCATATAGGCAGGGCTTACCATCAGGCTGTCCCAGTCAGGGGCTGGCGTTGTGGGCAACAGGGCCAAGCGACGTTCATCACTGCGGTCCTGTGCTTCCCAGCGGCCTTTAAGCAAAGCCTCTGACAGTCCGTCGATCAAGTCATCAACTGCCCTTCCATCGCCGATCGACTGATTGCACAACAGCACCAGGTCACAGCCAGCGTTCAGAGCGGCCACAGCGGCCTCGGTGTAGCTCACCTCCCGTCCGTCGATCAGCCGGGCGCCGGCCATGCTCAAGTCATCGCTGAAGATGGCCCCATCAAAACGGAGTTGGCCCCGCAGAATATCCTGCAACCATCGGCTGGAAAAACCGGCCGGTCGGGCATCCACCTTGGGATAGATCACATGGGCAGGCATGACGCTGGACAGCGTGTTGCTCAAGACGTCGTAGGGTGCCGCATCGTCCGACAGCAGGGCCTTGAGACTGCGTTTGTCCACCGGGATGTCGGTGTGCGAGTCTGCCTTGACGAAGCCATGCCCGGGGAAATGCTTGCCGCAATTCGCCATGCCAGCCTGCAAGAGGCCGTGCATCAGGCTTTTGGCCAACAGACTCACCACGCGGGCATCGCGATGAAAGGCCCTGTCCCCAATCACCCCACTCTCGCCAAAATCGAGATCCAGCACTGGGGTAAAACTGAAATCGACGCTGCAAGCACGCAGCTCAGCCCCCAGCACATAGCCACAGGCCGTGGCGGCTCGCGTGGCACGCAGGGCGCCACGGCCCTCGCCTGTCTTGCCATCTTGCATCCACATCGATCCCAACTGGGCCATGGGTGGCAAATGGGTGAAACCATCCGTCTTGAAACGCTGTACCCGCCCACCCTCGTGATCCACACAGATCAGCAGATCTTGGCGCACGGCCTTGATCTCCTGGCATAGCTCGGTGAGCTGGGCTCGGTCCTGCCAATTGCGGCCAAACAAAATCAGCCCCCCCACAAGTGGGTGTGCCAGGCGCTCACGATCGCTTTGACTGAGGGAATGGCCGGTAATATCGATGATGAGGGGTGCGTGAGTACTCATGTTTGGTGATGTGTTGCGTCGATTTTTTCGACGATGCAAAAACTGCTGGCGTAGTCGGTATCGTCAGACAAACTGATGTGGGCCAACAAGTGACGCTGTTCAAACCATTGCTTGAGCGCGCCATGCAAGACCACTGCAGGCTGACCGCTGGCCTGATTGATGATTTCACAAGATCGCCAGGTCATGGGCATCGTCATGCCCAAGCCTATGGCCTTGCTGACCGCTTCCTTGGCGCTGAACCGGGTTGCGAGGTAGCGTACGCCGCGCTCTGGCCAACGACTGCTTCGGGCCCGCCATGCCTTGAGCTCGGACTCACCCAGAATCTTGAGGGCAAATCTCTCGCCCCGCCGCTCCAGGCTGGCGCGGATCCTTCGCACATCACAGATGTCGGTCCCCACACCAAATATCCTGGCCTGACCCATGCCACTCAAGTTCACTCTCCGGCCCTGGTGATGCATTCCAGGTAGGCCCGCACGGTGGCCTCGTAGCCCAGCTCCAGGGCATCCGCAATCAAGGCGTGACCAATCGAGACCTCACGAACGCCCTGCACCTGGCTGAGAAATGGTGTCAGGTTGTCACGATTCAGGTCGTGCCCTGCATTAACGCCCATGCCCAAAGCCTGGGCAGCCTGGGCCGCGCGGCTGAAACGCTGCAGCTGAGTGTTCTGTCCCACCTGGCCCCAGGTGGCGGCATAGGGCTCTGTATAAAGCTCGATGCGGTCAGCCCCCACCTCACAGGCACCCGACATGGCTTGATCGTCAGCATCCATGAACAGGCTGACTCGCACGCCCAAATCCTGGGCCTCCCTGACAAGGGGCGCTAAGCGGGCGGCGTCCGCCGGAAAGCGCCAACCGTGATCACTGGTGAACTGATCTTCAGAGTCAGGCACAAAGGTGCACTGGTGCGGGCGAACGGCGCGCACAAAGTCCATCAGGTTCTGGCAAGGGTTGCCTTCAATGTTGAATTCACGGTCTGGCCAGTCTTGCATCAAGGCGGCCAGATCCATCACATCACCGGCACGAATATGCCGCTCATCTGGCCGTGGATGCACCGTGATGCCCTGCGCGCCGGCCTGCAAACATAAGGTGGCTGCACGGGTCACACTGGGTATCCCCAAGTGGCGGGTGTTGCGCACCAAGGCCACCTTGTTGAGGTTCACGGACAGCGCCGTTGCGAAGTTCTTGGTCATCGTGATTTGTCAATACGGTCCAGACTCATAGCGACTGCAACTCCATCATCATGCGGCGTGTACGCAGGCTAGAAACGCCGCAATGGTAATTGAGCAAGCCTCTCAATTGAGGTTTGAGTTCATTGATCATCAGCGCGCAGGCACTCAAGGTGGCCGCATACCGGCTTGGGTCCAGTACCGCCTGATCCAGCAGAAGCCACTGATGCCCCGTCAAACTGGCGCGATCTGTTTCGTGGGCGTAACGTAGACCTCCTTCAGCCACCAAGGTGTATCTCTCGTCGCCAAGCAACGGCTCCAGTGTGGCGCTCTGTGCGTCCAAAGCGGGCAACAGGCCCACCTCTCTGAGTAAGAGCAGTTCAAAAGCACGTAAAACGGTCTGCAACATTTCACCGTGTTCAGCCGCCAGCAAACGCACTGCCATGGCGTACACATCAAACAGCGCTGGGTGAGGGTCATCGCGGGCCAGCAAGGTCAGCACCAGCTCATTGAGGTAATAGCCCGACATCAAGGCATCCCCCGTTGGCATCACATGCCCACCCAGCCATTCCGCACTTTTCAGGGTGCGAATTTCGGCATCGCCGCCGAAATTGACACGCAGTGGCTGCAAGGGGAGCAGCACAGGTCGAAAACTGGAGGTGGGGCGTTTAGCTCCCTTGGCCACAAGAGCAATACGTCCGTGGTGGCGGGTGAAAACCTCCAGGATCAGGCTGGATTCGCTCCAGTCGTAGCGGTGCAGCACAAATGCCGGCTCATCTGCGATACGCCGCGCTGCCACGTCAGATCACTCGTAGCCGAAGCTGCGCACACGCGCCTCGTCATCCGCCCAACCAGAACGCACTTTGACCCATAGTTCGATGAAAACCTTGGCGTCCAGCAGTTTTTCAAGCTCAACGCGAGTTTCGGTACCGATGCGCTTGATGCGCTCGCCCTTGTCGCCAATGACCATGGCCTTGTGCGAGTCACGCTCCACCACAATGGTGGCCGCGATACGCACCAGACGCTTTTGTTTGCCCTTGCCAGCCTCTTCCTCGAACTTTTCGATAACCACCGTGGAGGTGTAGGGCAACTCGTCACCGGTCAGGCGAAACAGTTTCTCCCGTACGGTCTCGGAAGCGAGAAACTTTTCGCTGCGATCCGTCAATTCGTCTTCTGCGTACCACCAAGCCTGCTCGGGCAGGAATTTTTCGCAAATGCCGAACAAGCGCTCGATGTCCTTGCTGTTTTTGGCCGACATGGGCACAAATTCAGTAAAGGCATGGCGCTGCTGCATGTCTTGCAACCAAGGCGCAATATCGCCGCGGCGGTGAATTTGGTCGAGCTTGTTGGCAATCAGCAAAGTCGGTACACCCTGGCTCAAGAGCGACAAGACTTTGGCATCAGCCTGATTGAATTGCCCGGCCTCAACCACGAACAGCACCAGATCCACATCACCTACTGCGCCCTGCACGGTCTTGTTGAGCGATCGGTTCAGTGCATTGTTGTGTCGCGTCTGAAAACCTGGCGTATCCACAAACACAAACTGGGTCGCACCCAGGGTGCGCATCCCGGTGATGCGGTGACGCGTGGTTTGCGCCTTGCGCGAGGTGATACTGATTTTTTGACCCACCAGCGCATTCAACAGCGTTGACTTGCCAACGTTGGGCTTCCCCACAATGGCAACGAGGCCGCAACGCTGGGGCGTGAGCACCTCGGGGATTTCAGTTGTTGGCATGTGAGCCCTTTGTTTTGAGTTGTTTGAGCATGGCGGCGGCGGCGGCTTGTTCACCCGCACGGCGCGAGGTTCCGATGCCGCGTTGGGTCAGATCCATTTCCGCGATGAGGCATTCCACATCAAAACTCTGCTTGTGCGCCTCACCCAGCGTGGCGACAACACGGTAGCTGGGAAGTTTCATCTTGCGGCCCTGTAGCCACTCTTGCAGTTCCGTCTTGGCGTCCTTGCCGATGGCCTGCATACTGGGATTGATTTCCAGCCGACTGAACAAGCGATGCACCAGTGCTCGAGCACTGCCAAAGCCGGCATCCAGATAAACGGCGCCGATCACGGCTTCCAGCGCATCTGCCAGGATGGAGGGCCGTTTACGGCCACCTGATCGCATCTCGCCTTCTCCCAGCCGTATGTGCACAGGCAGGTTCAGTTCGACCGCCAGGTGATGCAAGGTATCTTGCTTGACGAGATTGGCTCGCACACGCGAGAGATCGCCCTCGGGTAAATTGGCCAGACGTTCAAAAAGCAGATCGGCCACAGCCAGGTTCAATACCGAGTCACCCAAAAATTCGAGTCGTTCGTTGTGGTCAGACGAAAAGCTTCGGTGAGTCAACGCCCTCATCAGCAGGGCCGGGTTCGAAAAAGTGTGCTGCAAGCGTCGTTGCAAGTCGGTCAAGGCGTCTGTCACGCGACGCTGCCCCTGTCCATGTGGATCATTTCGAGCGACCTTCGTACTTCAGGGTCAGATAAGCAGGACCTGCCAAATGAATCTCACGCTGATAAGCGAAAGCGACCACCGTGCGTTCGCCTTCCTTGCTGACATCAAGGTCCCGACCCGCAATGCTGGTGATGCGATCTACCGCTGCCGCCTTGTCAAAGAGGGCGCGCACCTCCGCAACAGTGGCGCCAGAAGCAGCCCGGTTGACAGCCTTGTCAACGGCCTGATATTCCAGAACGGTCGGGAAGACCTGTGCAGCCACGACACCGACCATGGCCAGCACGCCGCCCACAAACAGCAATCCCAAAAAGGAGATGCCGCGTTGCCGAGATTTCATGTGAACTGTCATACCCTACCCCCGATCATTTAAGTGTTTTCAATGAAAGGAACCAATGCGCTTGATATTGCCGAAGTTCATCCACACAAAAAAGGCCTTGCCGACGATGTTCTTATCGGGCACAAAGCCCCAGTAACGCGAATCCAGAGAGTTGTCCCGGTTGTCACCCATCATGAAGTAATGCCCTTCTGGCACCTTGCAGATCACCCCCTCTACGCTGTAGCGGCAATTTTGCCGATTGGGGAACTCCTCCACGCCAGGCACAAAAGCAGGTCGATCATCGTCAATCAACAAGCGGTGGCTGCGATCGCCCAGCTTCTCTTCAAACTGCTTGAAATAGCGCATCGCGTCTTCGTCGAAGAATTCAGGCACCGCATTCGTGCTGACCGGCTGGCCGTTGACCGTCAAACGTTTGTTCAAATAGGCCACTTCGTCACCCGGCAGGCCCACCACACGCTTGATGTAGTCGAGGCTAGGCTTGGGCGGGTAGCGAAACACCATGACGTCCCCTCGCTGGGGCGCATGTCCTTCGGTCACCTTCTGGTTGAGTACTGGCAAACGAATGCCATAGTGAAACTTGTTCACCAGAATCAAATCTCCCACCAGCAAGGTCGGAATCATGGAGCCCGACGGAATCTTGAAAGGCTCCACCACGAAAGAGCGCAGCACAAAGACCGTGATGATCACGGGGAACAGTCCGGCCGTCCAATCCAGCCACCAAGGCTGACTCAGTAACTTGTCACGCACCGGGGCCAAATCGGTATCCACCGGGCTCACACCCATCTTGCTCAAGGACTCCCGACGGCTTTGGGCGTCCAGGTCGAGCTGCGCCGCCGCTTGCTTGCGCTTAGGCAAAAAGTAGAACATCTCTGCCAGCCAGTACAGACCGGTGACCAGGGATGCCATGAAAAGCAGCAATGCGAAATTGCCCTCAAAAAAACCAAAGTACCAAGCCCCTGCGTAGCCAACAAATGATGCCAGGACGAGTGAAGTCAGGAACTGCATCAATCCTCCACCTGCAAAATGGCCAGGAATGCTTCTTGGGGAACCTCGACCGAACCAATTTGCTTCATACGTTTTTTACCGGCTTTCTGTTTTTCGAGCAGCTTGCGCTTACGGCTGATGTCACCGCCGTAGCATTTTGCCAGCACGTTTTTGCGCAAGGCCTTGATGGTTTCACGGGCAATGATGTTGGCACCAATGGCAGCCTGAATGGCAACGTCATACATCTGACGCGAGATGATTTCTCGCATCTTTGCCACCACCGCCCTGCCACGGTACTGCGACTGGGAGCGATGCACGATGATCGACAGCGCATCGACCTTTTCGCTATTGAGCAAGATGTCCACCTTGACCACATCAGAGGCCCGGAACTCCTTGAACTCGTAGTCCATGGAGGCATAGCCCCGACTGACACTCTTGAGTTTGTCGAAGAAGTCCAGCACGATTTCACCCAGAGGCATCTCGTAGGTCAACACCACTTGGCGGCCTTTGTACGCCATGTTCATTTGAATGCCACGCTTCTGATTGGCCAGCGTCATTACCACACCCACATACTCTTGAGGCATGTACAGGTGCACGGTCACGATGGGTTCCCGAATTTCGGCTGTCTTGCCGATCTCGGGCATCTTCGAGGGGTTTTCCACCATCAGGACCTCGCCATCACTCTTCATGACCTCATACACCACGCTGGGTGCGGTCGTGATCAGGTCCTGGTCAAATTCGCGCTCCAATCGCTCCTGCACGATTTCCATGTGCAGCAAACCCAAGAAGCCGCATCTAAATCCAAAACCCAGCGCCTGTGACACCTCAGGCTCATAGTGCAGTGAAGCATCGTTGAGCTTGAGCTTTTCAAGCGCGTCGCGAAGGGAGTCGTACTCACTGGCCTCGGTGGGATACAAACCGGCAAACACCTGCGGCTGGATTTCCTTGAACCCCGGCAGAGGCTCGGTCGCCGTCAGTGCTGCACCACCCGTGCCGGGTTTGATGAGCGTCACGGTGTCACCGACCTTTGCCGCCTGAAGCTCCTTGATGCCCGCGATGATGTAACCCACTTCACCAGCCTCAAGCGACTGGCGCGGCTCATTTGCAGGGGTGAAAACGCCGAGATTATCCGCGTTGTAGGTCGCACCCGAGGCCATCATCTTGATGCGCTCGCCCTTGGCCAGACGACCATCCACCACCCGAACCAGCATCACCACACCCACATAGCTGTCAAACCAGCTGTCGATAATCATGGCGCGCAGTGGGCCTGCGGGATTGCCTTTGGGGGCGGGAATCTTGGCAACAATCGCTTCCAGAATGTCATCTATTCCCAAACCGGTCTTGGCCGAGCACACGATCGCATCGGTGGCGTCGATGCCAATCACATCTTCAATTTCGCTACGGGCGTTGTCCGGGTCAGCATTGGGCAAATCGATTTTGTTGAGCACCGGTAGCACTTCAACGTTCAGATCGAGTGCGGTGTAGCAGTTCGCCACGGTCTGGGCCTCAACGCCCTGACTGGCGTCCACCACCAGCAAAGCACCTTCACAGGCGGACAAGGAACGCGAGACCTCGTAAGAAAAGTCCACGTGACCAGGGGTGTCAATCAGATTAAGGTTGTAGACCTGACCATCGCGCGCCTTGTAATGCAGCGCGGCTGTTTGGGCCTTGATCGTGATGCCACGTTCTTTCTCGATATCCATCGAATCAAGAACCTGAGCCTCCATCTCGCGCTCCTGCAAACCACCGCAGCGCTGGATCAGTCGATCCGCCAGGGTCGATTTACCGTGGTCGATGTGGGCAATGATCGAGAAATTTCTGATGTGATTCATCAAGGGAGCCGATGAGAGGTTGTACTGAAAACGCTGGAGGCATGAAAAAGGGCGCATCGGGTGAGGACGCGCCCTTTACCAAGAGAGAGATTTTACCGAATCCCACCTGAGCAAGACATGATGGTATGCACCGAGCACGGCGCCGGTGCTCGCGTTCAACCCACCCGGGCTATCGCGCGGGTCGAATCAATGCAAATTGGGCCCACTCCCCACGCCTGAACAGCACACTGACCGGGCGAGATTTATCTAACCTAGCAACCAGGGCTTCAAAATCACGCAAGCCAGCAAGTTCGGTGTTCGCCACCGCCACAATCACATCACCTTCACGCAAGCCCGCACGCGCTGCGGCTTCTGTCGCAGCATCGACACGCACACCCCCTCGAATCTTCAGGGATTTTTTAAGTTCCGACGAAACCTCACTCACCACCAGACCCATGGCCTGCGCTGCGCTGGAGTTCTTGCTATTTGTGTCTTTTTCAGGTTCAAGTTTGGCGACCTTATCGGGTTCCACTTCCGCCACCAGCACCTGCAAGTCGCGCGTGGCACCACGCCTAAACACCGTCAAGGAACTCTTGGTACCGGGTTTGGTAGCCCCGACCATCCGAGGCAAGTCACTCGACTTTTCAATCGTCTTGCCGTCAAACTTGGTGATGATGTCGCCAGCCTCAACACCGGCTTTTTCTGCGGGCGAGCCCGATTCAACACCGCGCACCAAGGCGCCGTAAGGCTTGCCCAAACCTATCGACTCCGCCACTTCTTTGGTGACCTGGTCGATTTGCACCCCCAAGCGTCCTCGGGACACACGGCCCGTGGCGCGCAACTGATCACTTACCCGAGTGGCTTCGTCTATGGGAATCGCAAATGAAATGCCCATAGAGCCACCGGAGCGGGAATAGATTTGGCTGTTGATACCGACGACCTCACCCCGCATGTTGATCAGCGGCCCACCAGAGTTGCCCGGATTGATCGCGACATCGGTCTGGATAAAAGGCAAGTAATCGCCCGTATCTCGCTGCTTGGCGCTGACGATGCCCGCCGTGACAGTACTGTCCAGTCCAAACGGTGAGCCAATGGCCATCACCCACTCTCCGACCTTGAGGCGACTCACATCACCGAGCTTCACAAAAGGCAGGCCAGAGGCATCAATCTTCACTACAGCCACGTCCGAGCGCTTGTCTGCCCCGACCAAGCGGGCCTTGAACTCACGCTTATCGGTGAGGGTGACGATGACATCGTCGGCCCCTTCCACCACGTGCGCATTGGTCATGATGAAGCCGTCTTGCGACAGGATGAAGCCTGAACCTACCCCTTTGGGCTGCTCTTCTGACTGAGGGGCTTGAGGACGATTTGATCTAGGGCCCTGACGCGGCACATTGGGCACGGGCAGTCCAAAACGCCTGAAGAGCTCGAGCATGTCTTCGTCGGGACCCGCGCCGTTTTCCGCATTGGTTGTGACTTTCTCAAGCGTGCGGATATTGACAACAGATGGCCCCACCTGCTCCACCAAATCCGTGAAGTCAGGTAATGCTCTGCTTTGCGCCTGTGCAGGAGACCAAGCCACAAATGTCGCTGCCGTACCGATCGCAGCTGCCGTGAGCCACGAGCCGAGAGATACACGGGATGCTCTAAACATAGACAACCTTTCAAAATTCCACCAGCCGCCACGTCATCATGGGCTAATTGCCATCACCCAGGTGCCCAGAACGTCATTGTTAGCGTCATATGGTGCCACGCCATCAAGTCTCAAGAGTCTGTTCAGGCTTTCATCACTGCCGGCCGTGTGCCATTAAGGCCCGTCGAAGTGCCAGCCATCGAGCAGGTTGCGCCGAATGCTGCACCCACAGCCAGAGGCGACGGCCTGTTGCCATCTCGCATGTCAGAAGCAGCACATCCTGCAAATCCAGCTGAACCGAGACTTGCGACACCGGGTGGTCGCCCGCTGCTGTCCACAACCAGGACCGACCATCCCATTGCAGGATTCCTGTGGGACTGGACCGCCAATCCCACAGCAAAACGCCCGCCATAAACGGTAGCATTCCAACCATCAGCCTTGCAGACTGACCTGCCCCAGATGACTGAAACAGCCAGGTCACCGCAAACACCAGTGCGGTCAGCAAGAGCATCAAAATCACCCAAAGGTAAAAACGCGAACGCCCCACGGTGTATGACACCGGAGGGGCGTTTGAACTCATGAGCCAGTGGCCTTATTCAGGCACAGCAACTAAGTTGCTGAAACTCAGATCTTGGAAAACACCAAAGTACCGTTGGTACCACCAAAACCAAAATTGTTTTTCACAGCAACATCAATCTTCATGTCTCGCGCGGTATTGGCGCAATAGTCCAGGTCGCACTCAGGATCCTGGTTGAAGATATTGATGGTCGGCGGGCTCTTTTGATGATGCAAGGCAAGAACCGTAAACACGGATTCAATGCCCCCCGCGCCGCCCAGCAAATGCCCCGTCATGGATTTGGTGGAATTCACCACCAGGTTTTTGGCATGACCGCCAAAAGCAGCCTTGATGGCATTGGTTTCGTTGATATCGCCCAGCGGCGTTGAGGTGCCATGCGCGTTCACATAGTGAACCTGCTCAGGGTTAACACCAGCGTTTTTTAGCGCCATGGCCATGGAACGGCGGGGACCATCCACATTCGGTGCGGTCATGTGGTAAGCGTCACCACTCATGCCGAAACCAGACAGTTCCGCATAAATTTTTGCGCCCCGCGCCTTGGCATGCTCGTACTCTTCAAGCACCAGCACGCCAGCACCTTCACCGAGCACAAATCCATCACGGTCCTTGTCCCAAGGGCGTGAGGCGGTCTTGGGATCGTCGTTGCGTGTGCTCAAGGCACGGGCGGCAGCAAAACCGCCTACACCCAACTGAGACACCGTGGACTCGGCCCCACCAGCCACCATCACGTCGCAATCACCGTATTCGATCATGCGGGCAGACATGCCGATGGCATGCAAACCGGTAGTACAGGCCGTCACCATCGCAACGTTGGGGCCTTTGAAACCAAACTTGATAGAAACATGACCAGAAATCATGTTGATGATCGAAGCAGGCACAAAAAAGGGCGAGATGCGGCGTGGTCCACGGCTCACGAACTCGTCTCGTGTCTGCTCGATCATAGGCAGACCGCCGATGCCGGAGCCTATATTGCACCCGATACGGGTCGCCTGCTCGTCGTCCAAGGCGTCGCCAACTGGCAAGCCGGAATCCACAACTGCTTGGCAAGCTGCTGCCAAGCCGAGGTGAATGAAGCGATCCATGTGACGCGCTTCCTTCTCGGGGATGTAGTCGGCAATATTGAAGCCCTTGACTTCACCCGCGAATTTGCAGGCAAAGTTGCTAGCATCGAAACTGCTGACAAGATCGATACCGGACTGGCCTGAAAGCAATGCAGACCATGAATCGGCAACCGTGTTACCCACGGGAGTAACACAACCCAAACCAGTAACGACAACGCGACGACGGGACATAGGCACTATCCGGGTAACGCGGCCTCAGGCCTTGTGGTGGGCCGTAGCGTAGTCGACCGCGTTTTGAACGGTAGTTATTTTTTCAGCGTCTTCGTCGGGAATTTCGATGCTGAATTCATCTTCCAGCGCCATCACCAGCTCGACCGTGTCGAGGGAGTCTGCGCCCAGATCAGCCACAAAGGCCTTTTCGTTGGTCACTTGTGACTCTTCAACACCGAGTTGTTCGGCAATGATTTTTTTAACGCGTGCTTCGATATCGCTCATGAAATCCCTCAAAGGGTTGTAAAAAGATGGGAGATTCTAGCCGGGCTTGGCCTACCCAAATCCGGCCATTCCATCAGGCTTGCCGTCACCGGCAAACCCGATTACATGTGCATGCCACCGTTGACATGCAATTCTTGTCCTGTCACATATGACGCCTGGGGTGAAGCCAGATATGCCACGGCGTGAGCAATATCGGATGGCTTACCCAGATGGCCCAGGGGAATCTGGTCAAGCAGAGCCTTTTGTTGCTCGGCTGCCAATTGGGCGGTCATGTCGGTTTCTATGAACCCGGGCGCAACACAGTTCACGGTGATGTTGCGGGAACCCAGCTCACGTGCCAAAGCGCGTGTCATGCCGGCAAGACCGGCCTTGGCAGCAGCGTAATTGGCCTGACCCGGGTTACCGGAGGCGCCCACCACACTGGTGATGCTGATGATGCGGCCATACCTCTGTTTCATCATGGTGCGCATGACGGCGCGACTCAGACGAAAGACTGCCTTCAGATTGGTGTCCAACACGGCATCCCAGTCCTCATCCTTCATGCGCATGGCCAGGTTGTCACGGGTGATGCCGGCGTTATTCACCAACACATGGAGACCGCCGTATTCCTTGACGACAGCGTCCACCAACGCCTCGACAGCAGCGCCATCATTCACGTTCAAATGACGGCCCGCACAACCAGGGAAAGCCGCGAGTGCTGCACCGATGCGCTGAGCACCCTCGTCCGTGGTGGCGGTACCTATCACGCGCATCCCTTTGGCGGCCAACTCCTGGGCAATCGCTGCGCCTATGCCACGGGTGGCACCGGTCACCAGCGCCACCTGGCCTTGAATCGTGGTATCGCTCATGCCAACATCTCCTTCACCTGAGTCAATGTGCTGGGGTCGTACAACGCGGCGCCATTCAGACTGGCATCAATACGTTTGACCATGCCCGCCAATACTTTGCCTGGGCCACATTCAACGATGTCAACCAAACCCCGATCGCGCAAGGCGCCTACACACTCTACCCAGCGAACGGGGCCAAAAGCCTGGCGATAAAGAGCGTCGCGAATGTCATCGGGCTGCTCACGCACAGCAACGTCAATGTTGTTGATCACAGGGATCTTTGGGGAAGCCAATTCGAGCGTTGCCAAGCGCTGGTGTAATTTTTCGGCCGCTGGCTTCATCAAGCTAGAGTGAAATGGCGCGGACACGGGCAGAGGCAAGGCACGCTTGGCACCAGCAGCCTTGATGACTTCGCAGGCTTTTTCGACAGCTGCTTTACTACCCGCAATCACGGTCTGACCAGGGTCGTTGAAGTTAACGGCCTCCACGATCTCATCAGCAAAATCGGCCCCACCGGCTCTGATCTGCTGGGTTGCTTCTGCGCAACCTGCAATCACCTTGGCCGCATCCAGCCCCAATATCGCCGCCATTGCCCCCTTGCCCACAGGCACTGCCTGCTGCATGGCCTGAGCCCTAAGTCTCACCAGAGGAACGGCCTGTGTCAGGGTCAAAACACCTGCGGCGACCAAGGCCGAGTATTCACCCAAGGAATGACCCGCCACGGCACTGGGCGCTACGCCGACCTCACCCATCCAGACCCGGTAAGCAGCGACCCCAGCCACCAGCATGACCGGCTGTGTATTGGTGGTCAGAGAGAGCGCTTCCTTGGAGCCCTGTCGAATCAGGCTACCGACATCCTCGCCAAGGGCGTCAGACGCTTCCTGCAGGGTTTGAGCAACTGCCGGGTGATCGGCCCACGCGTCCAGCATCCCCACCGATTGGGAGCCCTGACCAGGAAATACAAAAGCAAATGGTTTCATGGAGACAATCAGAATTTACAAGGACAAAAGCACCGCACCCCAGGTAAAGCCGCCACCCACCCCCTCCAGCAACACCAGCTGGCCAGGTTTGACGCGGCCACTTCTAACCCCTTCGTCCAGTGCCAGGGGGATGGAAGCTGCGGAGGTGTTGCCGTGCTGATCGACCGTCAAAATGACTTTGTCCATGGGCAACTTCAACTTGCGTGCGGTGCTCTGGATGATGCGAATGTTGGCTTGATGAGGAATCAGCCAATCAATGTCAGCTTCTGACTTGCCTGCCTTGACCAAAACAGCCTTGGCGGCTTTCTCCAGGACACCAACTGCAAGTTTGAAGACAGCCTGGCCATCCATGCGCAGCAGTGGATCACCGAGCACCTGCCCGCCAGACACATGGCCCGGCACACAAAGCACCCCCACATGACTGCCATCGGCATGCAATTCACTGGCCAAAATCCCTGGCTCATCATGCGCCTGCAGTACCACCGCGCCAGCACCATCGCCAAACAGGACGCAGGTCGTTCGATCTGTAAAGTCAATGATGCGTGAAAAAACTTCGGCACCCACGACCAAGGCGTTACGCGCAGCACCTGACCGGATCATTGAATCAGCAACACTGAGTGCATAGACAAAGCCGCTGCAGACCGCCTGAAGATCAAAGGCCGGGCAACCATTGGCGCCCAGTTTGTTCTGCAAGATACAGGCTGTCGACGGAAAGACCATGTCAGGCGTCGAGGTCGCAACGATGATCAAATCCAGCTGACTGGCTTGCAGGCCGGCTGCCTCCAAGGCCTTGCGCGACGCTTCTAGCGCCAGATCACTGGAATAAACCCCAGGATCCACGAAGTGACGAGCAGCGATGCCGGTGCGTTCAACAATCCATTCGTCGGATGTTTCAATGCCAGTACTGGCCAGTTGGGCGACCAGGTCGGCATTACTTAAGCGACGGGGAGGCAGGTAACTGCCTGTGCCGATGATGCGGGAGTAACTTGTCATCAATGAGGAGATGCCGGCGCAGACGCCTGAGCTGCCATGTCCGACGCCGCCAACAAGGGCGCGGCATGGGCGATACGCGTACGCACGAGATCGAGTAAGTTGTTTCGGGCTGCATCATACGCGCGATGCAGGGCAAACTCGAAGGCCAGCTCGTCTGCAGACCCGTGGCTCTTGAACACCAACCCACGCAGGCCCAAGAGGGCACCACCGTTGTAGCGACGATGGTCCACCCTCTTCTTGAGTGCAGAAAGAACCGGATAACTGATGATTGCCGCGATTTTGGTGAGCAGATTGCGTGAAAACTCCCGCTTCAAAAACTCACTGATCATGGCGGCCAAGCCTTCGCTGGTCTTGAGAGCAACATTGCCTACAAAGCCATCACACACCACGATGTCTGCCGTCCCTTTGAAGATGTCGTTACCTTCAACGTTACCCAGAAAGTTCAGATCGCCCGACTTGCCGGCACTTCGAAGCAGTTCAGCGGCCTGTTTGATGACTTCGTTGCCCTTGATGGCCTCTTCACCAATATTGAGTAATCCTACGCTCGGATGGGAATTGCCACTGAGAACGGACACCAGGGCAGACCCCATCACGGCAAACTGAAGCAGGTGCTCGGCCGTGCAATCCACGTTCGCCCCCATGTCCAGCACAGTGGTTGCCTTGCCTAGGACGTTGGGAATCTGACCGGCGATCGCAGGCCGATCGATGCCTTCGACGGTTTTGAGAACGTAACGGGAAATCGCCATCAGGGCGCCTGTGTTACCCGCAGACACCGCCGCCTGAGCCGCACCACTATTGACTTGCTCAATCGCAACTCTCATGGAAGAGTCTTTTTTGCGCCGCAAAGCCACCTCCAGCGCATCGTCCATGCTCACCACTTCAGATGCAGCTAAAACGGTGGCACGCTCATGCCGAAAAGCAGCCAAAGCGTCGGGCAGGCCTACCAAAATAAGGTGGGCTTCGGCATGGCTTTCCAAAAAACGCTGGCATGCGACCAAAGTGACCTTGGGACCGTGATCCCCCCCCATGCAATCAACAGCAATCGTCGTCATGAGAGGTCAATAAGAGCAAGACAACAAGACATGGCAGATTCCAATATGGCACTCACCAAAAGAAAAGCCCGAGGCTACCTGTCAAAGATAGCCCCGGGCCTGAAGGTGGCAGAGGAGACTTAGGCTTCAGCCTTGGTCTTCAGCACCTTGCGCCCACGGTAAAAACCAGTGGGGCTGATGTGGTGACGCAGATGGGTTTCGCCCGTGGTGGGCTCAACTGCGATGCCAGGCACATTCAAAGCGTTGTGTGAACGATGCATTCCGCGCTTGGAAGGTGACTTTTTGTTCTGCTGGACGGCCATGATCCGCTCCTTGTGTTCTGTGTGCCACAAAAAGCGCAGCACATTTGGGTTACTGAAATGAAACTCGCCGCTCAGAACGAAGTCCCAGCGCGAAGCCAAAAATTATAGCCTATGCGCAAATTGGGGGCCGGCCAACCCTAATCGTCTTTTGAGATTTGCAGGCCCGCAAGTGCCGCAAATGGGTTCTTCTTTGTTTCCGGGGCCTGGGCAAAATCGGCATCGATCACTTCCAACTTCACAGGTACCGGGCAGCTGCCATGGCGGGGGACGAGCGGAATCTCCATCAACAACTCATCCTCTATCAATTCGGCAAGGTCAAATTCTCGACTGAACACCAGCAAGTCTTCTTCGACCTCCTCGTCCTGTGCAAGTGCCACGTCCTCACTGGCAACAAACCGAAACCAGCGATCCACAGACATAGGCACATCTACTGGTCCAAGGCAGCGCTGGCAAATCAAGGGCAGACTGGTTTGCATCGACAGATGCAGCCAGATGTCATCCGCTCCCTGCGCATTGGTTCTTGTTTCTGCACTCACGCGCCAAAGAACAGGGGTCTGTAAAGCGTCTGGGCGTAGATCCTCGCTCAAACGCTCAAAATCAGCCAACACCCCGCCGCCATTAACACCGCCCTGTGTCAGAGCCAATGACTTGATATCCAGACGCCTCGTTGCAAACACTTTTTCCATGGCTTCAGTGTAAGAGAATCAGACGCATGACCACCCTAGCCCCACGCCCACTGATTCTGGGCTCCACATCCGTTTATCGCAAGGAATTGCTGTCTCGTCTGAGGCTGGCTTTCTCAACTGTCTCTCCAGAAGTTGACGAAACTCCCCTCCCAGACGAAACACCGCGCGCGCTGGCCTGCCGCCTAGCTCTGGCCAAAGCCAACGCGGTCGCGGCGCGACATCCCGATAGCATCGTGATTGGATCGGATCAGGTGGCTGACCTGCACGGAAGCCCCTTGGGAAAGCCTGGCACCCACGAGCGTGCAAGGGATCAGCTGGTCCGCATGAGTGGCCAGACAGTGGTCTTTGAAACCGCCGTCGCGGTGGTTTGCCTGGCTACTGGATTTCAACAGTCTGACCTGGCCAGCGTGCGGGTTACGTTTCGGACCTTGAGCGAGATAGATATCGAGCGTTATCTCTTGGCAGAACGGCCCTACGACTGTGCCGGTAGCGCCAAAAGCGAAGGACTGGGTATAGCCTTGTTGGAGGCCATCGATAGCGACGACCCCACCTCGCTGGTCGGCTTGCCACTGATCCGCACCTGCAGGCTGCTGCGTGCTGCAGGCATGGATCTGTTGCCATGACGATGCAGTCTGCAAATTTGGGCAGGCTTTACCTGGTTCCAGCCCCCTTGGATTTTGGTTGTGAGGAATTAGCCCCACTGGATGAGGTGATGCCTGCTGGCACCCTGCGTGTGGCAGCACGAATTCAGCACTGGGTGTGCGAAAACGCTAAAACAAGCAGGGGCTACCTCAAACGCATCAACGAAATCTACCCTTTGACATGCGCGTTGCAGGCGCTGTCCATCACCGAGCTACCACGCGAAGTCCACAAAAAGGGGGATCACCAGGGCGAGTTTGACGCCAAGCACCTGCTCGGACCCGCCTTGGCCGGGCATGACATGGGCCTGGTCAGCGAGGCGGGCATGCCGGCGGTGGCAGACCCAGGCGCTTCAGTCGTCAGAGCTGCACACGAGCTCGGCCTGCAGGTGGTGCCGCTGGTCGGCCCCGTGTCATTGCTCTTGGCGCTGGCATCCAGCGGGCTCAACGGTCAAAACTTTGCATTTGTCGGCTATTTACCCACCGGCGCAACAGATCGGATCAAGCGCCTACGTGAACTGGAGTCACTTGCGCTCAAAACAGGTCAAACTCAGCTTTTCATCGAGACCCCTTACCGCAACGCAGCAATGATGCAGGCACTGTTGCAAGGGCTGCAAAACAACACGAGGGTCTCCGTCAGCACAGGGCTCACCCTGGCCCAGGCAAGCTGTCAGAGTCGGACTGTCAATGCTTGGAAACAAGCTGCAGCAGAGTTAAATACCTTCACTGCACCGGCCGTCTTCGCGATTGGGCGTTGAGGCTTGACCTTTGGGGATCAGCGTAAGACTGACAGACTCTTGAGTGCTCGGACCGAGCTATCTCCAAAAGCCGCCCCGAAACGCTTGGCCAATCGCTCAGCGACATTTTCATGCCGGGTGTAATCGATGATGTCCTCAGCTTTCACGATCTCCCGGGCCACAAAATCGAGGTTACCCAACTGGTCTGCCAAACCCAGTTCAATCGCCTGTTGTCCGCTCCAGAACAGACCGCTGAACGTGTCTTCGGTTTCCTTCAGTCGCTTGCCCCGGCCAGCCCGGACGACCGAGATGAACTGCTGATGGATCTGATTGAGCATGGTTTGCGCATATGCCCGTTGCTTGTCTGTTTGCGGGCTGAAAGGATCCAGAAAACCCTTGTTCTCCCCTGCCGTCATCAGACGTCGCTCCACGCCCAACTTATCCATCAGGCCAGTAAAACCAAAACCATCCATCAGCACGCCTATGCTACCGACGATGCTGGCTTTATCCACAAAAATCTGGTCTGCCGCGACCGCAATATAGTACGCGGCAGAAGCACATGACTCCTCTACAACAGCATAAACGGGCTTGCCGTGCTTGGCTTTCAAGCGACGAATTTCATCGTTGATGATGCCAGCCTGCACCGGACTGCCGCCAGGGGAATTGATCAAGAGCACCACAGCGCGTGCACCCTCGTCTTCAAATGCGCCACGCATGGCAAATACGACCGCTTCAGCGCTGGCGTCACTGCCACTGGCAATCTCGCCCTTGATCTCAACCACGGCTGTATGCGGCGACGATACGTCCGAGCTCGATGGCCCGTTACCAAGAGCAGACCAAGCCAGAATCACAAAAAATGCCAGCCAGGCCAGCCACAGGCCAGTTTTCCAGCGCCGGGCCGCACGCTGCTCCGCCAGGGTGGCAAAGGCGAGTTTCTCGAGGACAGACCTTTCCCAGGCGGCCTCCACTGCCCTTTCGGGCAGGTTTGACGACTCACCCAGGTTCTCTTTTTGCGCCGGCTCGGGCGTCTGCAAATCGGTCATTTCAAAATTCGACAGGTTTTAGTTGATGGTCAGTATGCCAGTGCACCAGGCCGTCACGTTCATCCAGATCAATCTTCACCAAGCCACCTCGGCAAGGACCCCCTAAACAGGCTCCGGTACTTGGACTGTGCAAGGCACCGTGCGTCGCACAGATCAGCCAACGGCCGGTCGCATCAAAGAAGCGATCCGGTTGAAAGTCCATTTCCATGGCCACGTGGGTGCAGCGGTTGAGATAAGCATGCACCTGGCCGTCATGCCGAACGGCAAAGGCGCGACAGGTTTGCCCTTTATAAATCACATCAAACGGTACGGCCAGGCCACCATTTTGAAGCGCTGAAGATGGACACAAGAACAAGCGTTGATCAGCCATGAATCAAGAGCCAGTCGAGAAGTTCACGTACAGAGTGGGCAATAAATCGAGGCGCATGGGTTTCAAACGCGGTGTGCGGATGGGCTCCGTAGCTGACACCAACGCTCGCACAGTTGGCGTTTTGTGCCATTTGCAGATCGTGGGTGGTATCGCCCACCATCAAGGTGCGCTGCGCGGACACACCAAATTGGGACATCAATTCATGCAACATGCGTGGATGCGGTTTGCCGGCAGTTTCATCGGCTGTCCGCGAACCATCAAACACATCGCGCAATGCCACGGTCTGCAAGGCATGGTCCAGGCCGACCCGACTCTTGCCGGTGGCCACGACCAAATGGTGCTGGAGGGCCTTCAGTTGCGCCAACATGTCCAGCACGCCGTCGAAAAGCGTGATGTCATGCTGATGGGCGGTGTAGTGGTGGCGGTAGCGTTCGCCCAGACGAGGATAGAGGTGCTCCGGCACATCAGGCGCGGCGTGTGCCAAGGCTTGCATCAGTCCCATGCCGATCACATAGGACGCCTGTTCCTTGCCTGGAACGGTGCCGCCAACATCCCGAACCGCCTCCTGAATGGCATGGGTGATGACCGCCGTTGAATCAAACAGCGTTCCGTCCCAATCAAAGGCAATCAGATCAAACTGGCGCACGCGCGGAGGATGTGACAAGGAAATTCTCCAACTCTGGGGGTAGTTCGGCGTTCAAGGTGAGCCGCTCGCCACTAACCGGGTGATTGAACTGCAAACGCCATGCATGCAGGAACATGCGTTTGAGCCCTTGGCGCTGCAAAGTACGGTTGAGCTCGAAGTCGCCATATTTGTCATCGCCCACAATCCGGTGCCCCACGGACGCCAGGTGAACACGAATCTGGTGCGTTCGCCCCGTCTTGATGGTGACTTCCAGCAATGAAAAACGCTCCAATTGGCGGTTCACCCTGACCAAAGTGACCGAACGCATGCCTTCAGGATCGTCCTTGGAAACCACCTTCACGCGTCTTTCACCGACTCCTGGAGCACCTTCCTGGCCGGTCTGCACATACTTATATAGAGGGGCATCAATGACTTTGACGTTCTCGGGCCAGGCCCCCTGCACCAAAGCGAGATAGGTTTTACCAGTCTCACGCTCACGAAACTGATCCTGGAGGTTCGTCAGTGCAGACCTTTTCTTGGCGATGAGCAAAATACCTGAGGTCTCGCGGTCCAGACGGTGCACAAGCTCCAGAAAACGCGCCGCAGGACGCGCCCGCCGCATCTGCTCGATCACACCAAAGCTAACACCACTGCCACCATGCACGGCAACACCGGCGGGCTTGTCAATCGCAAGAACGTGATCATCTTCAAACAGAATCGGGAAGTCCCTGGGCGGCACAAGTTGCTCGCCAGGGTCCGCAGATGCTGTCGGCAAACGCAGAGGAGGCAGGCGCACCAGATCACCGATCTGCAAGCGGCTGTCTGCACTGGCACGGCCTTTGTTAACCCTCACCTCACCACTCCTGATGATGCGGTAGACGTGCGTTTTGGGGACGCCCTTGAGTTCGCTGATGAGAAAGTTGTCCAGCCGTTGGCCGACCGAGTTTTCATCCACACAAACGGTCCTGGCGGCTGGTGCGTTGGGCAAAATCTGCTCAGGTGTTGCTGGCGCTGCTGCCGGCCGATTGGCCCCTATAATGACTTTCACTAGCGATGCGCCGTAAGTGGTTGATTTGACTGAAGGTTGACCCTGTTGTGAAGTGGAGTTTAGTTCACCGAGCCAGGACACTTGCGAAGTACGCCACGCTGGTAGGTCGATGCCACCGGGTTGGCCGCCTGTAGATTGCAAGCCAGATGTTTGCGGTGGCAGGCCCCCGACCCGTCATGACTGACATATTGATTCATTGATACGGAATACCCAAGCTCGTAGATCTAGTGTCTGCGAGCGGAAATGAGCGAGTTTTTTGTGTTGTTTTGTCTGATTCCCTTGTGCCTGCGGAGCTTCTTAGCCCCGCTGTTGGGCATGAATCAGCCGCCAGCGCCCGCACAACGGACGCCATCAGTTACCAAGCAGGTAACCGGTGCACAAATGCATCCCCTCGCCCCCTTCCCCGCGCCCACGCTTCGGCTCATGGTTTGAGCGACGCAACTTCGGCAATTCCTCCTCGGATCAAACCCGTCAGTCTGGCATCTCAAGCTCGTCAAGAGCGTGTTACAGGGCCCAAGTCGCAGGCAATGACTGCACGAGGACCCGCCAAGTAGAAGGAATGCGACCGATGAAACGGATGCTGATCAACGCCACCCAGGCAGAAGAACGCCGACTGGCGATCGTGGATGGGCAAAAACTGCTCGACTACGAAATTGAGATTGAAGGGCGCGAACAACGCAAGGGGAATATTTACAAGGCGGTCGTGACCCGCGTCGAGCCCTCGCTCGAAGCCTGTTTTGTGGACTACGGTGAAGACCGTCATGGCTTTCTGCCCTTTAAGGAAATCTCCCGACAGTACTTCCAGGCCGGCGTCAGTGCTAGCCAGGCCCGCATCCAAGATGTGATCAAGGAAGGCCAGGAACTACTGGTTCAGGTAGAGAAAGAAGAGCGCGGCAACAAAGGGGCTGCCCTGACCACCTTTGTTTCCTTGGCCGGCCGATACGTTGTCTTGATGCCCAACAACCCCCGTGGTGGTGGTGTCAGCCGCCGCATCGAGGGCGAAGACCGTGCCGAATTGAAAGAGGCGCTGGATCAGCTCGAATACCCTAACGGGATGAGCATCATTGCGCGTACGGCGGGCATTGGTCGCAGTGCCCCCGAATTGCAGTGGGACTTGAACTACCTCCTTAAGCTCTGGACGGCCATTGATGGCGCAGCCAAGGGCGGCAAAGGCGCATTCCTGATTTATCAGGAGTCTTCCCTGGTCATCCGTGCGATTCGCGATTACTTCAACCACGACATTGGCGACATCCTGATCGACACGGACGATGTGTACGAACAGGCCCAGCAGTTCATGGCCCATGTGATGCCCGAACATGCGGCCCGCGTGAAGCGCTACCGTGATGACGCGCCCTTGTTCAGCCGTTTCCAGATCGAGCACCAGATCGAGTCGGCCTATGCCCGCACGGTACAACTGCCCAGCGGCGGCGCCATCGTGATCGACCATACCGAAGCCTTGGTCTCTGTAGACGTCAACTCGGCCCGCGCCATCAAGGGTGGCGACATCGAAGAGACCGCGACCCGCACCAACCTGGAAGCCGCCGACGAGGTGGCCCGCCAGATGCGTTTGCGTGACCTGGGCGGTCTGATCGTGATTGACTTCATCGACATGGAAGAAAGCCGCAACCGCCGCGATGTCGAAAACAGGCTGCGCGACGCACTGCGCCAGGACCGTGCACGCGTTCAATTCGGCACGATCAGCAAGTTCGGCCTGATGGAAATGAGCCGTCAGCGTTTGCGCCCAGCGCTCAGCGAAGGTGCATCCATTCCCTGCCCCCGTTGCGGTGGCGCCGGTCATATCCGCGACACAGAATCCAGTGCACTTCAGATCCTGCGTGTGATTCAAGAAGAGTCACTCAAGGACAGCACTGCATCCGTGCTGTGCCAAGTACCGGTCGAGGTGGCCTCATTCCTGCTCAATGAAAAGCGTTCGGAAATTGCCAAGATCGAACTGAAGCAGCGCATCAACGTGCTGCTGGTTCCCAACAAGACGCTGGAAACTCCCAACTACCGTCTGGAGCGCCTGAAGCACGACGATCCGCGCCTGGACAACATCGATGCCAGCTACAAACTGGCAGAAGAAGTGGAAGACCCAACGGCCGTCACACGCCGATCGCAAGAGCCCACCAATCGCCAAACCCCGGTGATCAAGGGCGTTTTGCCAGATGCTCCAGCTCCTATCGCAGTTCCCAAACCAGCACCAGTGGCACAGACTCCAGTCGAAGCACCTGTCGTCAAGCCGGCAACACCTGCAGCTGAAACCGGGTTCTTCTCTTGGCTCAAGAAGCTGTTTGGCAGCAACCCGGCGCCTGTGGCTCCTTCTGTCGCAAAGACGAATCCTGAGCCACAGACCGGTAAGCCTGAGAACCGGCCGTCACGCGACGGCCAGCGTCGTGATGGTGGTCGCGGCGAGGCGCGCCCCGAAGGACGCGGAGATCGCGGTGACCGTGGTGATCGCTCACAACGCGGTGGACGAGGCGGGCGTGGTGGACGCGGTGATCGCCCACGTGAACGCGTTGACGGCATGGCTGTGCCGGCGACGGCTGAGGTCAATGGTGGTTCAGCGGCAACGTTGGACGCACCCCGCAACGAACAGCGCCCAGAACGTGCGTCACGCCCCGAACGTGGTGAACAGCGTTCACGTGGTGAGCGTACAGAACGTGGCGAAGGCAGAGGTCGAGGTGATCGGCCTGAGCCAGCGGAGCGCGGCATCGACGACGCCCAGGCACGTCAGGATGCGCCAGCAAGCAACGCAACCGAGCGCACTGAGGGTTCAGCTGAGCCTCGCGGCAATGGCCGCGGTGAGCGTGGCTCACGCCAGGGCGGTCGCCGGCAGCAGGCCGCCGCGACAGAGCTCACCGCCGAACTGACGACGCCGGCTGAAGCCATTGCATCGACGTTGCCAAGCGAGATCGAAAGTCAGTCAGTTTCCGATGGCGAGGCTCAGCCTCGCCGTGAGGGTGAGCCGCGTGAGCGTCGCAGCCGCGATCGTTACGGTCGTGACCGCGGTAACCGCGGGGCCCGAGGTGACCGCGCGCCCAGGGATCAACAGCCCAGTGCAGAGGGAAATGCAGCCAATGGCGTGGCCGATGCATCCTTGAACCATGGTGAGCCCGAGGCGTCCGCCCCCGTGATCACCGCACAAGAGCGTTCTGAACCAGTCGTGATTGCCGCAACCGTGCCAGAAGCAGGTGCACAGGTTCATGCCGAACAGGTACCTGCAATTGCGCCTGCCCCCGCCAACAGTGAGACTGGGCTGCCCAAGGTCACTGCGTTTGAGCTGCCGCTGGCAAAGTTGGCAGAGATCGCGCAAGCCTCGGGTCTGGAGTGGGTCAATTCGGACGCCAGCAAGGTGGCCGCAGCTCAAGCGGCCATTGCGGCAACACCGCAAGCGCCCCACGTTCCCCGTGAACGTCCGCCTGTCGTACAGATCGACAATGGACCGCTGGTTCTTGTGGAGACCAAGCGCCATCTACGTGACCTGAACCTGCCTTTTGAGCAAAATTCGGGCACCTGAAAAGCAAGCAATTTGGCGATCTGAGTCGTCGCCAATCAAAAGGGCAACTCACCAGGTGCCCTTTTTTATGGCCGTGGACTAAAACAAGTCCACAGCACCAAGACGCGGAGACTCCTCAAAGCCGCCTTTTCTAACCATGGCAAGGTGGCTGACAACCTGGTTGCGTCCGCTCCTTTGCGCAAAGTCCACGGCCCGCTCGGTCTTACCTAGTGCTGTATCTGGCGTGTCGTCAGCCATGACTGACGTGAAACCGCAACTCACCGTCACATGCCCCACCTGAGGGAAATTGAACTTATCGACATTTGCACGGAAACGGTCAAAAACACTGAACACCACGGACTCATCCGGGCAATGCATCAGCACACCAAAATGCTCACGGTCAAAGCGGTAGAGCTGGTCATAGGTTCTGAAGGTATTGTTCAGAATACGGGCCACGAGTAGCAGCACCTCTTCCGCCAGCAAGTGTCCGTGCCTGTCACTCAAGAGGTCAAACTGATCCACCACCACCATACCCAGCCAATAATTGGCAGGCACACGATGGCGGCGCTCGTCACCGGTGCCCTGCCCGACGTAGGCCCCCAGTCGCTGGCCAGAAACACCATCCAACTCTTCCAGGACCGCGCTGTAAAACGCGTCATCCAGCGATTTACGGTTCAGGAGTCCGGTCAGAGCATCACGATCGCTGTAGGCCAACAGGCTGTACATATTGCGATAGATGTGTCTGAGCTGCTCGACCACCAGGCAATCGTTGGCGTCCAATGGGGCGGCAGAATGGATTTCAATGACGCCCTGATCGTCGAATCGGGAATCCGCAAACAGGGGAAAGTAAGTGATACGCGGGCCATTGGGCCCCGCCCAAGCAACCTCCAGCGTGTCCCGAGACTCGAGACATTTGGCACGGTCAGAGGAATCATCCCAAAGAGGCAACTTGCTGATATCGAGCCGGAGCTTGTCAGCCACTTTGCCGCCGCCCCGCGCATCCAGACGCGCCTGCTCCAACCAGTGCCGGTTGCCGTCCTTGGCGATCAGAGTCGCTACCACCACCCGCTGGATGGTGAGCAAATCGATCAAGGCTTTGGACAAAGTCAGCTCAAGCAGATCCCGGTCACGGTGATCTGTCAAGCGCAGAGTGTGTTCAATCAGTGTGGCCATGCCAACATAATAAACGGCGCAACCGGCTCCGTTTTCCCGGGTCTTTAGAGACGGAACTGCCCCACCACAGTGGATAACTTGCCGGCCTGCTCGCGCAATGATTCCGCGGCAGCGGCTGATTGCTCGACCAGAGCGGCATTCTGCTGGGTCATTTGGTCGATGTGCGTGAGTGACTGGTTGACCTGGGCGATGCCACTGGACTGGTCCGTCGCCGATGCGGTGATCTCGCCAATGATGTCGCCAACACGCTGCACCCCTGTCACCATCTCCTGCATGGACTGGCCAGCCTGTTCCACAAGTCGAACGCCAGCATCGACCGTCTCGACACTGTTGCTGATCAGGGCCTTGATCTCGTTGGCAGCACCTGCCGAGCGCTGCGCCAGGCTGCGCACCTCGCTGGCCACAACAGCAAAACCGCGGCCTTGCTCGCCGGCCCTGGCGGCCTCGACAGCGGCATTGAGGGCGAGGATATTGGTCTGAAAAGCAATGGAGTCAATCAGACCGATGATGTCGCCAATCTTGCGGCTGGCACTTGCGATTTCATGCATGCTGCCCACCGCCTGGGTCACGATGGTGCCACCCTGCTGTGCCAGAGCGGACGCCGATCCGGAGAGCTGATACGCCATTTGAGCTGACCCAGCCGTTTGCTGAACATGACCGGTCAGATCGGACAGGGAGCTCACCGTGTCCTGCACGCTGCTTGCGGTCTGCTCGGTTCTGTGTGACAGGTCTTGATTGCCTGAGGCGATTTCCTGGCTGGCCAGAGCCACGCTCTCGCTGGCATCCCTTACCTGCGACACAAGGGCACCCAGACCATCCTGCATTTCGCGCAATGCGCGCTGCAGATCGGCCACTTCATCACGTCCCTCGATCTGGCTGCGTTTGGACAGGTCGCCACTCGCCATCTCACGGGCCGCCTGCCGCACCCGCTCAAGCGGGTTGCAAATGGAGTTCATGTTCAGGATGGTGAGCGGAACCACAACGATGACTGCCAGGGCCAGGGCCACCATAAACAGCTGGCGTGTGGTGTTTGCAGCGTCCTCTTGCGCCTGCATTTCTGCCTCGACCTCTTTTTGCAGGATAGATTCAATTTGCTGTACCAGCGCTTGCGCGGTGGTCATCTCGGCAATTGCCTTTTGCGAAAGACGATTGGCAGTGGTCGCCGACTCGTAGCCACTGCTCATCAATTGGCGCGCCGTGGGCTCAAAGACCTGGGCGTATACCTTCAGACGGGCGGACAAATCACGCACCACTGGGTTATCCGCATCCTCCTCGCCTTGCAGAAAAAGGCGGATCAACTGCTCAGCCTGCTCCAGGCTCTCCTTCCACCGTGCGTAGGCCTTCTCGACTTCATGTGGCCGCTCGTACTCGATGATCATGTCTTTTTCGCTCTGGCGCACCAAACCCATCGTCGCCCTCAAGTGAGACAAATGCTTCACTTCTTCAAAGGGGCCGTGTTGGAACTCATGGTTCATGTCCTGGATGCGCGCCATCCCCCACAGACCGCCAGCCCCCAGCAGACCCAACAAGCACAAGACTATCGCAATAGCGCCCAGCATGCGAAAACGTATCGTGAACAGCCGCATCAACATCATCGCGTTCATACCAGACTACCTTTTTGTGATTTATCCAAACCATTCAAACCCAGCTCCGTGACAGGCAGCTGACCGGTCACGACACGATCCTGACAGAGTGCCGCCTGCTTCCAGGCATGACAAGCCCCCTCCATGTCACCCTGCTCCTGCGCCATTTCCGCCAACAAACACCAGGCGCTGCGCTGGAAATCGGCTTGCACCAGACGGGGAAGTGCGGCACGCAACATCTGCGCGGATTTGCCCCACAGCTGCAAGTGGTGGCACACCACACCAGCCAGGTAAGAAAACAAGACCTGCCGAGCCTGCAAGCGCTGGGCGGATTCAACCCTCTCCAGCCAGTCCAGCCCAGGCTTGCCGTTGGCTGCGTCAAAACTTATTTTGAGCACTTGCACCAAGGTGTATTGCTGAACTTCCGACAAGGTATGGGGGTCGCGCACCATGTTGTCCCACAGCGGCAGTAGCCACTCTCTTGCCAGCACAGGACTGCCGCCGAGGGACATCAGACGATGGGATGCTGCACATGCCACCTCCGGCAACCGCCGCTCCACCTCGTCAAGTTTTTGCCAGGCAGAAATGACTTGAGGTCCGTCGTGTGTAGCTGCAATCCAATCCAGCGCCAGGCTGCGCAGCACCCCTCGCGAGCTGGCCTGAGAAAACGCACGGTGCTTGGACAATAGCCGGGCCGTTTCCAGGGCAACAGCTGTTTTCCCCGCCATCCGGCTGGCCTCAAGCTGCAAACGCAAGGCCAGCGTGCGCCGACTGGCCCCTTGGGGCAAAGCCTCCAGTCGAGCAATAGCCCCTTGCGCATCACGGTCCGCAAGTGCCCACTGCGTCGCACGCAATTGCAAGCCTTCACGTACATCGCTGGCTTCGCGCTCCTGAGCGGCTTGCATGGCCAACTCAAAATGTTTGTCACGCTCTGATGTATTTTTTACGGCCTGAGCACTTTGCGCTGCCATCAGGTGGGAGATAGCCTTCAGGCGCCCGGCGTAGGCTGGTCGTTCTGCAGCCGTTTCAAGCGACGCCTGTAGCAACAGTGCCTGCTCCGCTGACTTTTGTGCCCTAACAAATCGACCCGCAGACATCAGCGCCAGTGAGTCGAGCAAGGTGGACAAAATGTTGCGCTCGCGTTGCTGCTGGCGCCAGCGCTTGGCCTGCCCCGGTATGGCAAACAATGCAGACAAAGCCCGCAAACCCAGGTGCAAGGTCACAAAAAAGGCTAGCAGGACCAACACCACCATGTTGAGTGAGAGGTCCACTCGGTATGGCGGCCAGAATACGGTGATGGTGCCTTGGTTGTTACCCGCCATCAGGGCAGCCGCGACCGCCAGGGAAAACAGCGAGAGGAACCAGATGGCGCTGCGCATCAAAGAACTGCCTATCGTCCAGCAGCAGCTGTGGCCAGCGCCGACAAGGAGTCGTCGACCCGCGGCAGCTCCAGCGTCTTCATCTGGACCTGTATTGCCTGCAACAGCGTTGCCGCGGCCACAGCCTTGCGTGAATCGTTGTCAAAGTAACGACTGAGCATCACGGTTGCGGCACCCAGATCAGCTCGTGAGGCATCAAGCTGTCGTGCCAGCAACCCCAGCCGGGCATTGAGCAACTTCAGCTTGAAGTTTTCCCGCAGGAAAAAAGACTGCTCCGGCGTGAGAAGCACCGCTTCCGGAGATTCAATGCGGCTGACCCG
>JBJOIT010000004.1:0-106122 GCA_046046915.1 Pseudomonadota bacterium | reverse complement strand
GTCTGTGCCGCAAGAAGTTCCGGAGCAATCTTGTCGCTGAGCCAACCAGCCAGGGTCGGTAGTCCATTTTGAACTTCACCCATGCGGGCTTTGATGGCGGGAGCATGGGGTGCCTGGGATTTGTCGGCCATCATTCCCAGTTGACGGCGCAAGGTCCGCGTCATTCGCTTGATTTGCCCGTCAATCACCACATAGGGACCGTTGTCGTACTGCCACCCCTGATCCAGTTCGATTTCTCGGCAGGTTTTGTCCAACACCAGGAAGTCATAACGAGGGGGGCCAGTCAGGATCAAATGGTCCGGGTGGACACGGTGGGCGATGATGTGAATGTGATGGTGATGGTCCTTGTCGCGGTGGATTGCAAAGAAGGCCTGGTTGTTGGCCATGCCTACAGCTTTAAGTGCCTTGGCAGCGGCAGCGGTGGCTTGATCCATATTGGGCTGCTCACCGGCTTTCCACGACAGGACGACGTGATAGAAGGGATTGGTGTTGGGGTGCGCCTTCGATCTTGATGCCCAGGCGCGTGCCGTACTGTCCATCCATTTGATGATTTGTCGACGGTCGTCTGGATCAGTCGGGTTGAGTCCTTCCATATTGAAGGACGCCGCCTCCAGGATCCCCTCACGCATGAGGTAGTCGGCGGCATTGTCTGGTGCGTAATTGTCGGGAGCCAGCTGATCTGGATGCTCCGGTCGTTTTTTGAGGTCATCCATCACGTAGTTAGCTGCGCTGGCCACTGTTTTCCAGGACCGCTTCAGGAGGATGACCTTAGCCAGCATGAGCTGGTTGAACGGGGTTGTCTTTGCCCCCGGATGCGGTGGATTCCAGGTTATCCGCGCGCTGGCGCAACTCGTTGATCAGCACCCACCACTGTTTACGGTCGTCGGGTGTCCAGCGATGGTCCCGGGCTGGGTACAGGTGCTTGAGCATGGCACCGAGTCGCCGAAACTCATATCCGGCCTGGGATCTATCAATGGTGACGAAAACAGCACCATGCAATGCAGTGTCACGGATCAGCTGAGACACGCTGACGCCCAACGATGCAGCACGCTGGTTGAAGCATTCAACTTCATCTCGTGTCACTCTGAGTTTCAAGAACAATGAACGTGGCATGGTCCGCAAGCGTCCCTCAACGCTTAAATGCGCTGTTGTGCCAATGCTTCTCCACGCCCCCCTGCGCAACCAGGGCCAAAGTCACCACGGCCATGCTTTTCATTTGAAACTCCAATCGTCTAGCCGCCAGTGGGCGTATAGCCCATACGGATGCGTCGCAAGAGCAGGCCTTAGGTATGGAGTGGTCTGCAGGGCTGAAACGGACAGGCAAAACAGACAAAGTGGCGCGACTTTGTTTCGACTGGCCGTTTGAGCGTTGGTAAGGGGTTAGCCATACGGCTGGGGTTGTCGAAGGACATCCCCAATGAGTTGAACCAGGCCTACAGGTGCGGCGATCTCGCGCTTGTCACACGTACTCCATCAGACAAACCGAGCTCTACAGGATTAGCTTCGTGCAAGGAGCGATTGGTCACAACGCATATGACTAATCAATGAGGGGGTAGAGATGGAGGGGTGTCCCGTCGAGGCACCTGACACCGCCGGAACTTGCACCTAATCGGTATGGAAATCATGAAACGCATCATCTCGAATCTCGACTCCACTCTTCAAGATGAAATTGAAAAGCCCAAATGAATGGCGTATGCCAACAGCTCGGCTCGCACCAAACTTTGCCCTTGATTCAATGGCGATTACCTCGTCCGAATTAGCTGCGAGAAAGATCTGGGCAATAACGGACCTGATGTGATGCCGCTCAACGACCAAGATAGGTCCGTCCAAATCGATGGACGCTGACCACCTGCAGATCCTGACCACGTATGGCGTCTTTTGGTCATGTCCCATTTCCCACTTAACAGGCATCGGAGTCTGACCCATGTCAACCCAAATCACACCACGCATCCTCAGGTACCGTGACGCCCCCGGCTATTTGGGCATGGACCGGACCAAGTTCGACTCGGAAGTGCGCCCTGCCGTTACCGAAATTCCCATAGGCCAGCGGGGGATTGGTTTCGACAGAATTGAACTTGATGCGTGGATTGAGTCGTATATTACGACTCGTGGGCGTCCGGGTCGCAACTCAGCGAAAGGAGCCACATCATGCGAACCCGAACAAAAGGTGTCTTACTCGCCTCCGATGGGAGCAGGACAGTTGACAAAGAGTACAAAGGAAAAAGGATTCATCAGAGGCTCGGTGCAGTCAGTCAGGACAATGCCGAAGCGTGGCTTAGAGAGCGACAAGCCCAGATCGACATCGAAGTCAGCCTTCGAAAAAGCAATAAGCGCTTGTGGGCTGATGCAGCGGAAAAGTATTTGATGGAATGTAAGCGGAGGAATGTGGCATCAATCGAAATGATCAGCCGCCACATTACGGATCTGCTGCCCTACATCGGGAACCTACCGCTTGATGAGGTGAGTAATGACACTCTTGAAGCGTTTAAGTTGGACAGGATGGAGGGCGATGACGACGGCAAAAAACCGGTCAAGAACTCCACCATCAACAGAACGCTTGAAGTTGTCCGAACCACTTTGATCCGCGCCGCTCGCGTTTGGCGTGAAGACAAAAAGCCATGGCTGGCGACTGCGCCTTTGATAGAAATGCTGGATGAGAGTGCGCAGAAACGCAAACCTTACCCAATCACGCGGGCTGAACAGGCCAAGCTGCTGCTGCGGCTACCTGCTCACCTGCAGGAAACGGTGGAATTTTCCGTGAACACGGGTGCGCGGGATGAAAACGTGTGTGGACTGCAGTGGAAGTGGGAGGTCGAAGTGCCGGAGATCAAACGAAGCGTGTTCGTGATCCCGGCTGAGTGCTTCAAGACCAACCGACCCCATGTGCTGATGCTGAATGATGCGGCTTGGGCAATCATTCAGCGCAGGCGCGGGCAGCACCCTCAGTACGTTTTCACCTACAAACGTCCGGGCGAGGACAAGGAGCCGAACAGGCTGGTCACACAAAACAACTCGGCTTTTCAGAAAGCTCGGGCTGATGTGGGGCTCAGCCAGGTGCGGGTCCATGACCTACGGCATACGTTTGGGCAAAGATTGCGTGACGCAGGCGTGACATCGGAGGACCGGTCCTTGTTGCTGGGGCATGCCATTGAGGGCATGTCGCAACATTACGCGGTTTCGACGTTAGAGCGCATGCTGGAAGCTGCCAACAGCGTTCTCACAGGGCAGGACCGGACGATGGTTCTGCGAGTGGTCAATGGATAGCGCGGTGGAAAGTCCCGCAAAAAGTCCCGCAACATTGACGGAAAATAAAAAGGACTCAGTGCATCTCTGCTCTAAGTCCTTGATATTTAAGGGAAAATTTGGTCGGGGCGATAGGATTCGAACCTACGACCCTCTGGTCCCAAACCAGATGCGCTACCAGACTGCGCTACGCCCCGACAGCCTGCTATTCTAGCCTCACTTCGAGTCGATTCCTCGCGATCATCCATTTGAATCACAATTCTCATCCATGCTTATGTCTCGCCCGGACCGTCGCCTCGTTTGGCTAGAACCCTCGGATTCATTCCCAGACCACAGCTTTGCATGGGGGACAGGAACCGACGCCCCCGGCTTACTGGCGGCTGGTGGTGACCTGAGCCCAGATAGGCTGCTGTGTGCCTATAAAGAAGGAATTTACCCATGGTTCAGCCAAGGACAACCTATTCTGTGGTGGACACCCGACCCTCGCATGGTGCTGAAAAGTGCAGATTTCAAACTGCACCGCTCACTTCGTAAGGTCATCCATCGCTTTCAGTCGACCGCCGGTTGTGAAGTCCGGTTCAACACCGTGTTCGAACAGGTGATCGAGGCCTGCGCGAACGGTGATCATCGGGCTCGTCCAGGCACATGGATACTTCCGCCGATGATTGATGCCTATACAGAGCTGCATCGCCTGGGATACGCGCACAGCGCAGAGACCTGGGTAGACGGAAAACTTGTGGGTGGTCTGTACCTGGTGGCTATAGGACACGCTGTTTTTGGTGAGTCCATGTTCAGCGTTGCCAGCAATGCCTCCAAAATTGCACTTGCTGCGCTGGTAGCATTTTGTCGAGCAAATGATGTCCAAGTGATCGACTGCCAACAAAACACCGCTCACCTTCGATCATTAGGTGCGACTGAGATAAGCAGGAATGACTTTGTTCATCATGTTCAATCGGCATCACTCGGCCCAAATCTTGATTGGCACTTCGAGCCAGCCCACTGGGAACACCTCTAATTGACGCCAAAGGGCGTGAACAAGATGCACCATCGGGAAAACTCTTTTCGCAATTTGCAGTTTTATGCGACCGCCCCCTACGACTGCAGCTATTTGCCGCATATGGAGGCCCGGTCGCAGGTCGCAGCGCCAAGTCACTTGATAGACAAACAGGTCTATTCAGACTTGATAAAACAGGGGTTTCGACGCAGCGGCATGTTTACCTACAAGCCTCATTGTGATTCGTGCCGGGCGTGCGTTCCATTACGAATCAAGGTTGAGGATTTCTTGCCCACCCGCAGTCAAACGCGCGCATGGAAACTGCATGAGAGCCTGGTCGCAACCCGCGTAGACCCGTCGTTCAGCCAGGAGCATTACCAACTTTACTTGCAGTACCAGCGACAACGTCACGCTGGAGGTGGTATGGATCAGGACAGCGTTGATCAATACGAGCAGTTTCTCCTTCAAAGTCGTGTTGAAACGCAGTTGATAGAGTTTCGAGACCCTTCAACAGACGATGCCAAAGGGGCACTTCGAATGGTATCTATCGTGGATATGTTGAACGATGGCATGTCTGCTGTTTACACGTTTTTTGACCCCGATTTTGCCGGTGGGTTGGGAACTTTTAATGTGCTTTGGCTCGTTGAAAGTGCGAGAGCTAGCGGCCTTGCGTACGTCTATCTCGGATACTGGATTGAGGGTAGCCGCAAAATGGGCTACAAGGCGACGTACAAGCCGCATGAGCTGTTGATAGATGGGGATTGGAAACCCAATTTCACAAAGTAAAATATCGAGGTACTTCTGGAGTTATCAATTGGCCAAAGCAGACGATGGAGCCCACGCAAAGCCATCTGTGCAAGTGATCGAGAGAATGTTTTCTCTCATGGACATCCTCGCGTCACGTGATGAGGCGATGACGCTTAAGGAGATAAGTGAAAAAAGCGGTTTGCATCCTTCAACTGCGCATCGGATCCTTAACGACCTGGCATGTGGGCGTTTTGTAGATCGGCCTCAGGCTGGCACTTACCGGCTAGGCATGCGGCTGCTGGAACTAGGCAATATGGTCAAGGGCCGACTCAACGTACGAGATGCTGCACTCCTCCCGATGCGGGAGCTACACAAGCAAATACAACAGCCCGTAAATTTGAGTGTTCGTCAGGACGACGAGATTGTTTACATCGAACGCGCGTACAGCGAACGCAGTGGCATGCAGGTCGTACGAGCCATAGGTGCAAGAGCACCACTGCATTTGACCTCTGTGGGCAAGCTGTTTCTGGCGGCTGACGGCCCACAAAGAACCCGCACATACGCCACCAGAACAGGCCTGGCAGGCCACACAAAAAACAGCATCACGCAACTTAGCAACCTAGAGAGAGAACTCTCCAGAGTGCGACAGTATGGAAGTGCCGCAGACAACGAGGAGCTGGAGCTGGGCGTTAGGTGCATGGCCGCCGGAATCTACGACGATCAGGCTAGGCTGGTAGCTGGCTTATCCATATCGGCACCAGCAAGTCGTCTGGATGAAAGCTGGTTGGTCAAACTGAAGGCAACCACTGCCGAAATTTCGGCTGCGTTGGGGTACAAAGGCTGAGCTGAAAGGCTGAGGGCCTAGCCAGCCCGCCTCTTGATTTCGCCACTGGTCTCAACCCAACGCCGGATTCGCTCAGCATCAGCAATGCGACTCAATTTGCCCGCAGAGTCAAGAAAAACCATGATCAGCTTTCGTCCCGCCACCTTGGCCTGCATGACCAAGCATTGTCCAGCCTCTGATATGTAGCCAGTTTTTTGCAAGCCGATGTCCCAAGATGGGCTTTTGACTAAACGATTGGTGGTGTTGAATTGCAATGTCCGCCGCCCCACCTCCACCTCATGGCTGGGAGATGTAGAGAGCTCACGCAAAGTGCTGTTGCCATGGGCAACGTTTACAAGTGTTGCCAAGTCCCATGCACTTGATTGATTTTTGCTCGAGAGGCCCGTAGGCTCTACATAACGGGTGTCTTTCATCCCCAGCATTTGCGCTTTTGCGTTCATTTGATCCACAAAGGCACGCAAACCACCCGGATAGGTACGACCCAATGCATGTGCAGCACGGTTTTCGCTAGACATCAATGCTAGGTGCAAAAGTTCACCCCGCGTCAGCGAGGAACCGACAGTAAGACGTGATCGACTGCCCTTCTCCGTATCAACGTCATCCTGTTCAATCCGCACCATTTCGTCCATCGGCAGCTTTGCTTCGCTGACCACCAGACCCGTCATGAGCTTCGTCAACGAGGCGATGGGCAATACTGCTTGATCATTTTTACTGAATAGGACCTCGCTTGTATCCTGATCGATCACCAAAGCAACACTGGACTTCAAATCCAGAGGATCGTCAACTCGGTGCAGCCCAGCAGCCTGTCCAAATGAAGCTGGGCGCTCCGTCAAGTTAGCTGCGGGAGCCCGTAAGCTCTTTCGACTGACAGGAACTTTCGCGTGCTTAGTCGCAATAGCTTTCCCCTTGGCCTTACCGATGGAACGCTTTTGGGCTCCAGTATCTGCAGCCGCAGCGGAACTGCAAACAAGCAGCGAGGCCACGAAACAACCCACCAGCTTCTGTGAGGTGGTCCGCCAACACAACTGGAGCTTTAACCCTCCTACATCAAACATCGTCACAACATCCTTGATAGAAACAATTGGCTTTGAGTTTTACACAAAAATCAATGGCAATCAATGAGTTGCATCATCAAGTTGAAGATTTAAGGCAAGAAGTTACAAAGGGGCTCAGCCTTGAGCTGCAACCCTGTCAGCCTTGCTTTGAAGCTTGTTTAACGCACTGAGGTAAGCCTTGGCTGATGCGACGACGATGTCAGGATCCGAGCCAACACCGTTCACCACACGGCCACTGTTTTGCAACCGTACCGTGACCTCGCCTTGGCTTTCGGTAGAACCGCTGATGGCATTGACGGAATACAAGACCATCTCTGCACCACTCTTTACCAAGCTCTCGATGGCCTTCAAAGAAGCGTCCACTGGGCCATTACCTCCAGAGGTTCCCTTGAACTCTTTGCCAGCGACCGTGAACACAATACTTGCCTGCGGCTTTTCACCCGTCTCGCTGTGCTGGGACAGGGACACAAATCCAAACTGCTCGTTATCGTTTGCTGCGCTCTCATCACTCACCAAAGCAAGAATGTCCTCATCGAAGATTTCGCTCTTTCGATCCGCAAGCTCCTTAAAGCGCGCAAAAGCGGTATTGATTTCTGCCTCACTGTCAAGCTGGACTCCCAACTCAACCAGACGTTGCTTGAAGGCGTTTCGACCGCTGAGCTTGCCCAGCACGATCTTATTTGCCGTCCAACCGACGTCTTCTGCCCGCATGATTTCGTAAGTGTCACGAGCCTTCAATACACCATCCTGGTGTATGCCTGACGCATGTGCGAAGGCATTGGCGCCCACCACGGCCTTGTTAGGCTGGACAACAAACCCGGTCGTTTGGCTGACCATTCTGCTGGAAGCGAGGATGTGGCGGGTGTCCACACCAACGTCCAACCCAAAGTAGTCCCGACGCGTCTTGACGGCCATCACGATCTCTTCAAGAGAGCAGTTACCCGCACGCTCACCCAGCCCATTGATCGTACATTCCACCTGCCGCGCGCCACCCAACTTGACACCCGCCAATGAATTGGCAACTGCCATACCCAAATCGTTGTGGCAGTGAACAGACCAGATGGCCAGGTCCGAATTCGGGATTCTTTCGCGCAGATTTTTAATAAAGTTTCCGTAAAGTTCGGGCACTGCGTACCCAACGGTGTCGGGTACATTGATGGTCGTCGCACCTTCCGAGATCACCGCCTCTAACACCCGGCAAAGGAAGTCAGGGTCCGAGCGATAGCCGTCTTCAGGGCTGAACTCGATGTCTGACATCAGATTTCGAGCAAACCTCACAGACAATTTGGCTTGTTCGTAAACCTGGTCGGGCGTCATGCGCAATTTCTTCTCCATGTGCAGCGGACTTGTCGCCAGGAAAAGGTGCAAACGACCGGACTTGGCAGGTTTAAGTGCTTCAGCCGCTCTTGAAATATCCCGATCATTGGCCCTAGCCAAAGAGCAAACCGTGGAGTCTTTAACAACTTCGGCGATCGCTTTAACGCACTCAAAATCGCCATTCGAACTCGCTGCAAAACCCGCTTCGATCACATCGACTCGCAGTCGTTCCAGCTGACGCGCGATTCGTAATTTTTCATCGCGCGTCATGGACGCCCCGGGCGACTGTTCGCCGTCTCTGAGGGTCGTATCAAAAATGATGAGCTTATCGGCCATTTAACTCTCCATATGAAGGCAAGATGTTAACGAAACAGGAAAATCTCGATACAAACTAAAACGGCCCGCTGCTGTTGCATGCGGGCCGTTTTAGTTTGAAAAACGCGTAGGTCAGCCCACTCGACCAGGAAGTTGAGTTAGTAGGGCTAGATATTTTTTCGTCATGCGGTCAATGTAACACACATGCGATTTAACTCGCATCACCAACGTCAGTCGTGCAGGCCGCGCTCGTCAGGTTCCTCGGTGGAAATGCTGATGACGCTTGTGGGTTGCCCCTTGAATTTTCGCCAAAGGTAGATCACGTAGCCGCTGACACCGTACGCGACAAACAAAGCAAACATGACTGTGGGCGGATCGATATTGATGATTGCGATGCCTAAAGCAATCAGTACGATAACGATAAACGGCACGCTGCGCTTCATGCTGATGTCTTTGAAGCTATAAAAAGGAACATTTGTCACCATGGTGAGTCCGGCGTACAAGGCGATTGCAAACATAGGCCAGCTAACGTCGCTGCCTTTGACTCCGAAATCGTTCATGACACCTATGAACCCAGCAATCAAAGCAGCTGCTGCTGGCGAAGGTAAACCCTGGAAGTAACGCTTATCAACCACGGCTGTATTGACGTTGAAGCGAGCCAACCTTAACGCCGCACATGCGCAGTACACAAACGCAGCGATCCAACCCCATCGGCCGATATCCTTGAGTGCCCAAATATAGGAGATCAAGGCAGGAGCAGCACCAAATGAAACCATGTCGGCAAGGGAGTCCATCTGTTCGCCAAATGCACTCTGGGTGTTGGTCATTCTGGCAACGCGTCCGTCTAGACTGTCCAGGACCATGGCGCAAAAAATTCCTACCGCCGCCAAATCGAACCGTCCGTTCATAGCCATCACGATCGCGTAAAAACCACCAAACAGTGCGGCGAGCGTGAACAGATTAGGCAACACGTAAATACCCTTGCGGCGCCTCGCGACGAGAGAGCCATCAACGTCACCGATCTCATTCACGAGAGGTGCAACTGAATTACGATTTTTGTTCATGATCTGAAGCTAGGGTTGTAGGTGGCGTTCACGCCAGCCGAAGTTTGCTCCGGCAAACCTTTATGAGCGAACAATTCTGCCATCGGTCGATGGTTGCTGACCATCTCCTTTTTCAAGGTGGCACAACAAATAAAAAAGACCAACAACTTCAACAAGCTATTGGTCTTTATTTGTATTTTGGTCGGTGTGAAAGGATTCGAACCTTCGACCCCTTGCACCCCATGCAAGTGCGCTACCAGGCTGCGCCACACACCGATCTAGCCTTGTATTGTAACCCACTAATCCGGCTTTTTTTCATCCAAGCTAAGCAGCTTCAGAAGCTCCTTCAGCTCGAAAACGACATCTTGAGCATTAGCCGCCGGACTGGCGTATCGGATCAATTTAGGTGCTATTTCGCTCGGCTGAGGATCCAAAGACAAGCCCGAGTTTGAATAACCAGAGTCAGTGTTCAGTGGAGTAGCCGCCAAAGCCGCATCGAATCCACTTAGGGACTTCTCTCCGACTTCTGGTTCTGGGCTGTCCAGCATTTTGTTTCTGGCACCACTGATGGTAAAGCCCTGATCGTAGAGCAGCTCTCTAATCCGACGGATCATCAGCACTTCATGGTGCTGGTAATACCGCCGATTGCCTCGCCTCTTCATCGGTCGAAGCTGTGAAAATTCCTGCTCCCAATACCGAAGGACGTGGGGCTTGACGCCACACAACTGCGCCACCTCCCCGATGGTGAAGTAGCGTTTAGCAGGAATTGGAGGGAGAGCTTCCTGGGACGACATGGTTGAAGACCTTAAGCCGTGGGGTAGCCGGGCCACGGTCACCCGCAAATACTGACTGACAGAGAAGTAGCCGGGAACTTGAATTCAGAAAATTAAATGAGGTCGTCCTGAATCTGCTCTTTCAACTTATGGCTGGCATGAAATGTGACGACTCGACGCGCATCGATTGGAACATCTTCGCCAGTACGAGGATTTCTTCCTGGACGCGGAGCCTTGGTTCTGATGTGAAAATTGCCAAAGCCTGTAATTTTGACATCTGCTCCATCCACAAGAGACCCTGAAATTAGCTCAAAAAAGGCGTCTACCATGTCCTTAGACTCCCGCTTGTTCAGGCCAATCTGGTCGAACAGGAGGTCGGACAGGTGCGCCTTGGTCAGGGCTGGTGTTTCAAGGCTCTCAATCACTAGTTCCATGGTGACACACCCATTGGTTCGCAAGAATTCATATCAAACTCGCTGGCGAGCACCGAGCTTCAGACGAAGCTGATCCAGCACGGCGCTGACTGCGTTTTCAATTTGAACTTCGGCCAGAGTGCCATTGTCATCGTTGAGGGTCAAACGCACCGCCAGACTCTTTTCAGATACAGCAACCGTGGCAACAGCAGGCTTGGATCGATAGACATCGAACAGTGTTGCCGCTTTCAACAAGCCCTCCGTGGGTGCCGCCCAGATAGTTTGGATCAAAGCGTCATGGCTCACCTTCTCATCCACCCAAACGGCGATGTCGCGCTCCACTGATTGATGTTTAGAAACCGTCTTGTGCGAAGGCACCTTACGGGCCAATACGTCATCAAGCTGAAGTTCAAACACCACGGGTGTAACGCCGAGGTCGTATACCTGGCGCCACTTAGGATGCAACTCTCCCACAAATCCAACCGCTCGGCCGTCCAACAGGACACGCGCACAACGGCCAGGATGCATAGCCGAATGTTCTGCAGGCTCGAATGAAGCTATCGCGGGGGCCAACATTGACTCGATGTCACCTTTGACATCATAGAAATCGACGCTTCGATCCTTGTCACCCCAATGCATCTCATGGAGTGGACCTGCGACAAGGCCCGCAACGCGCATGGGTTGTTCAAATCCCTTCACAGTGCTGTCTGAATTTTGAACTGACGGATCGCGAAGAAAAACTCGGCCGCACTCGAAAATGCGGACGCGTGGACACTTTCGATCCAAATTGAACTTGAGGACCTGTACCAAGGACCCCAGCAATGTGGAACGCATGACACTCATCTGGCTGGCAATCGGGTTGACCAAGCGGATAGGGTCTGGATTGCCAGCTAGCTGATGTTCCCAGCGCTCATCTACAAAACTGTAGTTGATGGTTTCGAAGTAACCCAATGCCGCCAGCGACCGGCGTAAGGCAAACGAACCACGCAGAGACTCAGGTCGTGATTTGGCTGTGATCGGCGCCTGCGGTGGTGTATGCGGGAGCTTGTCATAGCCGATCAAGCGAGCAACTTCCTCTATCAAATCTTCTTCAATCTGAAGATCAAAACGATAGCTTGGCGGGGTGACTATCAGTTTTCCGCCGTCAGCGGTAACAGGTAGCCCAAGTCGTTGAAGAGCATCGACGCATTGGGATTCGGACAGCGGCATTCCGATGATCTTTGTCGCACGTTCCACCCGAAGGCTTACCGTTGTGGACTGCGGTAAGTTGGCTCGCACATCGTCCACAGGACCACAAACAGTGCTTTCCGTACCGCAAATCTGCAGGATAAGTTGGGTGATGCGTTCGATGTGCTCGACCGTGTTTTGAGGATCTACACCACGCTCAAAACGATGACCCGCGTCAGTGGAAAAATTGAAGCGGCGGGACCGCCCGGCAATCGCCTTGGGCCACCAAAACGCAGCTTCCACATAAATGTTCAGCGTGTCGTCAGAAACAGCTGTTGCATCGCCACCCATGATGCCGGCCAAGGACTCAAGCTGCAGCTCGTCCGCAATAACCCCAACTCTCTCGTCGACGGTAATGGTGGTCCCGTTGAGTAATTTAATTTGCTCTGCAGGTCGTCCCCAACGCACGTCCAGCCCGCCTTTGATCTTGTCTAAATCAAAGATGTGGGATGGCCGTCCTAACTCAAACATCACATAGTTGGAGATATCTACCAGAGCGGTGACACTGCGCTGACCGGACCGGGCCAGCCGATCGACCATCCATTGCGGCGTTTTGGCTCGTGGATTGACATTACGCACAATACGGCCCGAAAAACGCCCACACAGATCTGGGGCGCTGATCTTGACCGGAAGTATTTCTTGACTGCTAGCGGCAACGGACGTTTGCACAACTTGCTGCAAAGGGGCCCCGGTCAGAGCCGCGACCTCACGAGCAACGCCAAAAACGCTCAGGCAATGCGCAAGGTTAGGCGTGAGCTTGAGGGTGAATAGGGTGTCATCGAGATCGAGGTAGGCGCGAATATCGGTACCGATGGGCGCGTCGAGTGGAAGCTCCAACAACCCGGCATTCTCGTCCGACAACTTCAATTCGCGTGAAGAGCAGAGCATGCCCTGGCTCTCGACGCCGCGCAATTTGCCAACCTTGATCACAAACGGTTTGCCGTCATCACCGGGAGGCAGTTCGGCGCCGACCAAAGCGCAAGGCACACGTATGCCAACGCGTGCGTTCGGGGCGCCGCAGACAATTTCCAAAAGCTCTGCTTGGCCCACATCGACCTTGCACACACGCAAACGATCGGCATTCGGGTGCTGTGATGCCTCTTTGATTTCACCGATAACTATTTTGCTAAATGGAGGTGCGACAGGTTTGAGCTCTTCAACCTCAAGCCCGGCCATGGTCAGAGTCTCGGCAAGCTGTTCGGTGGAAATGGCTGGGTCACAAAAGGTGCGCAACCAGGATTCTGAAAATTGCATGTCAGTTTCTTATTGAAATTGCGCCAGGAAGCGGATGTCACCCTCGAAGAACAGCCGCAAATCATTAACGCCATAGCGGAGCATGGTGAATCGGTCTATGCCCATGCCAAACGCAAAGCCTATGTAACGCTCGGGATCCAAGCCCATGTTGCGTATGACGGCAGGATGGACCTGACCTGAACCACCGACTTCAAGCCAACGTCCGGCCAACGCGCCAGTCTGGAATTGGATATCGATTTCGGCACTGGGTTCCGTGAACGGGAAGAAGCTAGGCCTGAACCGAAGCGCCAGATCATCAAACTCGAACAGGGAGCGGCAAAAATCTGTCAGAACAAACTTTAAGTCCTTGAAGCTGACGTTTTCGCCTACCCACAGACCTTCGCATTGGTGAAACATGGGCGAGTGCGTGGCATCGCTGTCAACACGATAGGTTCTTCCTGGGGCTATGACACGAATTTCGGGCATCGCTCCTGAATAAAGTCCTTCAGCTGACATACCCGCAGCCGACCGGTACTTCTTGACATGCTTGACGGCATGACGAATTTGCATCGGGCTGGTGTGGGTTCGGAGCAAGTTGGGCTCGCCCTCGGTGCCGCCCTCAACGTAAAAAGTGTCATGCATTGAACGCGCAGGATGATCTTCTGGCGTATTGAGCGCTGTGAAATTAAACCAATCAGTCTCAATTTCTGGGCCTTCAGCGACGTCAAAGCCCATAGAGCCAAAGATTGACTCGATGCGCTCCAAGGTAAGGGAAACAGGATGAAGGCCACCAACACCTCTTTTACGGCCTGGCAATGTGACGTCGAGAGCCTCAGCATGCAATTGAGCCTGGAGCTCTGCATCGGCCAATTCCTGGCGCCTTTGGTTCAGCGCTGCCTCGACTGCCTGCTTGGCCACATTGATAGCGGCCCCTCGGGTTTTCTTTTCTTCCACTGAAAGAGAAGACATGCCTTTCATCAGCTCAGTGATGCGGCCTGATTTACCCAAGTAAGTCGATTTAGCGTTTTCCAGATCGGCAGGTGCCGAGGCGCTTTTGAAATCAGCTCGCGCTTGGCTGACGATGGCATCCAACTCGTTCATAAAGTCTTCTTGGAATTAGAAAGGGCCAGAGCTTTTCCAAGCTCCAGCCCTCTTTTGATTTCATGGAACGCTGTCGGTTGGCAGCTATCCCATGTGACATCAGGCAGCCAGCTTGGCCTTCACTTGTTCCACGATACCGGCAAAAGCTGGCATGTCATGGATCGCGATATCAGACAAAACCTTGCGGTCGATCTCGATACCAGCCTTTTTCAGACCGTTAGCGAATTGGCTGTAAGTCAGACCGCATTGACGGGCTGCGGCGTTGATACGTGCAATCCACAACTGACGGAAGACACGCTTTTTCGTACGGCGATCACGGTAGGCGTATTGCCCAGCCTTCATCACCGCTTCTTTGGCGATGCGGAAAACATTACCGCGGCGACCACGGAAACCCTTGGCAAGGGCAAGAACTTTTTTATGGCGGGCGCGAGCCGTTACACCACGTTTGACGCGAGGCATGTGAGTACTCCTTGTTCGTCGTTAATTAAATACCACGGCCTGGCAGCATCTGTGCCATGTGACCCATATTGGTCTCATGCACCGTCACCGCACCACGCAAATGGCGTTTATTTTTGGTGGTCTTCTTGGTCAAAATGTGACGTTTGAAAGCTTGACCGCGTTTGACGGTCCCACCTGGACGAACACGAAAGCGCTTCTTTGCTGCGCTCTTGGTCTTCATTTTGGGCATGTAAATGCTCCTTCTACATTGTGCTCGTGAGGCGTACAGAAAACCTTTCTGTCCTTGATGGCCCCGAGCCACTTTTTGCATCGATAAAAATCGATGCAGAACAAACAGCATTGGGAGGCTGCTTGTGCGGCAGGTCAAACTGCCGACTTCTTGCGCTGCCTAAGCAGCGTATCTTTTCATCACAAACCACTTAAGCGCTAGGGACCGCGGCCGTATCTGCCGCCTTAGAGCCCGGCTTCTTTCGTCCAGGAGCGATCATCATGATCATTTGACGCCCCTCGAGCTTTGGAAACTGCTCAACCACAATTGAGTCCGCCAAGTCAGTGCGGATGCGGTTCAGCAAGTCCATGCCCAACTCTTGGTGCGTGATTTCTCGCCCACGAAATCGCAACGTGATTTTGCACTTGTCACCATCTGCCAAAAAGCGACGGATATTGCGCATTTTGATGTTGTAGTCACCATCATCCGTACCAGGTCGAAACTTGACCTCTTTGATTTCAATGACGGTTTGCTTGGACTTGGCCTCAGCAGCTTTCTTTTGCTCCTGATACTTGAATTTTCCATAGTCCATCAAGCGACAGACAGGAGGAACAGCCGTGGCAGCAATCTCAACGAGGTCAACATCCAGGTCACCCGCCATATGCAGGGCCTCCATCAAACTCACAACCCCCAAAGGCTCGTTATCCACACCGGACAACCTGACTTCGGGCGCCATAATTTCACGGTTTAGCCGATGTTTGCGCTCTTCACGTTGGCGACGATCACGAAATTCAGTAGCGATGGCTCTGGTCCTTCAACATTTGCTATAAAAGCTATAGCCGCTCTTTGTCCCCATACTCAGGAACATTAATAACTACGGTCAGGTTTTTTGGCTGATGTCTGACTGAACGACATTCAAAAAGTCGCTGATGGACATCACACCCAGATCTTTGTTACCCCGAGCACGTACAGCAACCGCTCCATTTTCTTTTTCCTTATCCCCTACGACAAGGATGTAAGGCGGTTTTTGAAGCGAATGCTCACGGATTTTATACGTAATTTTCTCGTTACGAAGATCGAGTTCTACTCTAAGCCCTTGATTCCGCAACGTTTTGACAATTTCGCGACAGTATTCACTTTGGGCATCTGTGATGTTGAGCACCGTGACTTGCACTGGCGCCAACCAAGTGGGCAGCGCGCCTGCATGTTGCTCTATCAAAATTCCAATGAAGCGCTCCAGGCTGCCCACAATGGCTCGATGCAGCATCACAGGCCTGTGTCGTGCTCCATCCTCGCCAACGTACTGTGCGTCTAGTCGCTCGGGCATTGAAAAGTCAACTTGCATCGTGCCACATTGCCACTGTCGACCAATCGCATCCTTCAATGTGTACTCAATCTTGGGACCATAAAAGGCACCGTCACCTGGAGCAATTTCAAACTCGCAACCGGAGGCACGCAAACTTTCCATCAAGGCGTGCTCTGCCTTGTCCCAAACTTCATCTGTACCGATGCGCGCAGCCGGCCGGGTCGCAACCTTATAAATGATGTTCTTGAAGCCAAAATCGGCATACACCTTTTGCAACAGTGCCGTGTATGCCACGCACTCCGGCAAGATGTCATCTTCAGTGCAAAAAATGTGACCGTCGTCCTGCGTAAAACCCCGAACACGCATGATGCCGTGCAGCCCTCCGGTGGGCTCGTTGCGATGGCATTGGCCAAACTCGCCGTAACGTAGCGGAAGATCTCGATAACTCTTGATCCCCTGCTTGAAGATAAGAATGTGGCCAGGACAGTTCATCGGCTTGAGTGCGTAGTCTCGCTTCTCACTCTCCGTAGTGAACATGTTCTCCCGATACTTGTCCCAGTGCCCCGTTTTTTCCCACAGGGTTTTGTCGATGATCTGCGGTCCTTTGACTTCAAGGTAGCCGTTGTCGCGATACACCTGACGCATGTACTGCTCGACGCCCTGCCAAACACTCCAGCCCTTGGGGTGCCAAAACACCAATCCGGGCGCATGGTCGTCGATATGAAACAGATCCAATTCACGGCCAAGCTTGCGGTGATCTCGCTTTTCCGCTTCTTCGAGCATCATCAGATACTGCTGAAGATCTTCCTTGCTAGCCCACGCTGTGCCGTATATCCGTTGCAACATTTCATTGCGGTGGTCACCTCTCCAATATGCACCTGCCACCTTCATGAGCTTAAAGTGCTTTAGCTTGCCAGTACTGGGCACATGGGGGCCTCGACACAAATCTTCAAAAGCTCCCTCGCGATACAAGCTGACATCTTCATCTGAGGGAATACTGGCAATGAGCTCAGCCTTGTAGTTCTCACCCATTGCCTTGAAATGGGCTACCGCCTCATCGCGCGGCAGCACGCGTCGCACCACCGCTTCATCTTTGCTGGCCAAATCGGCCATGCGTTTTTCGATCGCGGTCAAGTCCTCGGGGGTGAACGGACGCTTGTACGAAAAGTCGTAATAAAAACCGTTTTCAATCACAGGCCCGATAGTCACCTGGGCATCAGGAAACAACTCCTTCACAGCATATGCAAGCAGGTGCGCTGTGGAGTGCCGAATCAGCTCTAGACCATCTGCGTCTTTGGCGGTGATGATGGCAAGGGACGCACTTTCAGAGATGGCGTAACTGGTGTCAACAATCTTGCCGTCAACCTTGCCTGCCAATGCTGCCTTGGCCAAGCCTGAACCAATGGAAGCCGCCACAGCAGCGACTGTTACCGGAGAGGCGAATTCTCTTTGAGAGCCATCTGGAAGCGTGATTTGAATCATTTTTGTCAAAAACAGAAAAGCGCGGACTTGCCGCGCTCTGAAGGGTGAAGGCCGGGGTACGCTAATTTTACGATGCCCGGCAAACCTCCCAGCTTAGTGGAACTGCTCTTCTTCGGTCGAACCGGTCAGAGCCGTCACGCTGGACTTACCGCCCTGAATGACCGTGGTCACTTCATCGAAGTAACCAGTGCCGACTTCTTGCTGGTGCGACACAAAGGTGTAACCGCGGTCACGCGCTGCGAACTCTGGCTCCTGAACCTTCTCCACATAAGCCGACATGCCGCGCTTGACGTAGTCTTGTGCCAAATCAAACATGTTGAACCACATGGAGTGAATGCCAGCCAGGGTAATGAACTGGTATTTGTAACCCATGGCACCCAGTTCACGCTGGAATTTTGCGATCGTGGCGTCATCAAGGTTCTTCTTCCAGTTGAACGATGGTGAGCAGTTGTAGGCCAGCATCTTGCCGGGGTGCTTGGCATGCACAGCCTCAGCGAACTTCCGAGCAAACTCCAGGTCGGGCGTGCCAGTCTCACACCAGACCAAGTCGGCATACTCAGCGTAGGCGATGGCCCGGGAAATGGCTTGATCGATGCCCTTACGCGTCTTGTAGAAGCCTTCAGAGGTACGTTCGCCCGTGAGGAAGGGTTTGTCGTTTTCGTCGTAGTCGCTGGTCAGCAAATCAGCAGCCTCGGCATCCGTACGTGCGATCACCAAGGTGGGAACACCACAAACGTCAGCAGCCATACGAGCTGCGATCAGTTTTTGGCAGGCTTCAGCGGTGGGCACCAACACCTTGCCACCCATATGGCCGCATTTCTTCACAGATGCCAACTGGTCTTCCCAGTGAACACCAGCCGCGCCCGCCTTGATCATGGCTTTCATCAACTCGAACGCGTTCAGAACGCCACCAAAACCAGCTTCCGCATCAGCAACGATGGGCGCAAAGTTGTCAATGTAGCCAGCATCGCCAGCGTCTATGCCCTTGGAGTGCTGGATTTCATCAGCACGGCGGAAGGTGTTGTTGATACGCTCAACCACAGTTGGCACAGAATCCACTGGGTACAGTGATTGATCTGGATACATGGAAGCGTAGCTGTTGTTGTCTGCAGCCACCTGCCAACCAGATAGATATATCGCCTTGACGCCGGCCTTGACCTGCTGCATGGCTTGGCCGCCGGTGAGTGCCCCCAGGCAGTTCACGTAAGGCTCAGTGTTGACCAGGTTCCACAATTTCTCAGCACCGCGCCGGGCCAGGGTGTGCTCGATGGGGAAAGAGCCGCGCAAACGCACGACATCGGCGGCACTGTAGCCGCGCTTAATCCCCTTCCAGCGAGGATTGGTAGCCCAGTCTTTCTCCAGGGCTTCGATTTGTTGAGCGCGGCTCAGTTGTTCAGTCAGGCTTTGAGGCATGGAAACACTCCTTGAGTTGATAAAACTGGTTGACCACCAAACCAACGTGGTTTGCTTGATGGCATGCCTCCACTATAGTCTTATATAAGAGTAAAAACCAATCTTCTGTCTTATATAAGACTAAATTTTTGTTGTTAAAAATCAAACGCTTGCAAGATTGATTTCACGAAGCAAAATCAAGATTCTCAATGTAGACAATTGGATCCTGCCAACTGACCAAAGATTTTTATTATGTGAAATTTAAAGTTGGAGAATGAAAACACCTCCATCGCCAAAGCACCCACCCGAGATCAAGCCCTAATGGTCTCGCGCTCTCTACGTCGTGCCTGCCTGGCGACCCAAACGCTGTAAACCACAGTGGCAACGGTCACGGAACAAATCAGCAGGGTCGAAGCTGCGTAGATCGTTGGGTTGATGCCTCGACGTGCGTACCCAAAAATCACCTGTGGCAAGGTGTTGACCCCTGGACCTGACAGAAATTCGGAAATCACCACATCATCAAACGACAAGGTGAATGCAAGCAAGAATGCAGCGAGTACGGCCTGAAAAATTTGAGGCAAGGTGACCAGAAAAAAAACCTGGTGAGGACGCGCGCCCAAATCCATAGCCGCTTCCTCGATGCTGCGATCCATCTCTTGCAATCTCGACTGAACCACCACCATGGCATAAGCCATGCCCAGTAGGGTGTGGCCGAGCACTATTGTGGTCAGGCCACGCTCTGGCCAGCCAAGAAAGTTCTGGGCTCCCACCATCAAGAGCAACAAGGAGAGGCCTATCACCACCTCTGGCATCACCAGGGGAGCGTTCACCATTCCAGAAAACATCGTTCGGCCGGGGAAACGACGATAGCGAACAAGCACAAAGGCCGCAAAGGTACCCAGCACCGCCGAAAGCACACCTGAAAAAGTGGCTACCTGCAGTGACAACCAGAAGCCATCCACAATCTTGGTATCACGAGTCAGCGCTTCATACCAGCGTAGGGAGAACCCGGTGAATCGAGCGTCCTGACGGGTGCTGTTGAAGGAAAAAACAACCATGAACAGCAGGGGCATGTACAAAAACAAGTACACAGCTGCCATCCAGAACTTGCCGAAATGTTTTTCCAGAAAACTTTTCATGAACATGCCACCGGATATTTACTCATGGCTTTGACCCAGAGACCGGCTGGTCTGGTGGTAATAGATCGCCAGAGGGCCAACAATGAAAGCGATCATGATCACGGCCAGTGCGGCGGCACGCGGCCAGTTGTTACTGGTGAACATCTCATCCCACACGACCCGCCCGATCATGATGTTTTCTGGCCCGCCCAAAAGTGACGGAATCACGAACTCCCCCATGGAAGGGATAAATACCAGCATGAAGCCGGCCACGATACCGGCCTTGGATAAGGGCACAGTGACCAGCCAGAAGGCCTTGAAGGGTGAGGCGCCTAAATCGTAAGCAGCTTCCAGGAGCCGGAAGTCCATCTTCACTAACGTGGCGTACAAGGGCAAAACCATGAAGGGCAAATAGACATAGGTCAAGCCCACCAACATCGACACATCGGTGTAGAGCATTTGTACCGGCTCGGAGATAAGCCCAGCCGCCATGAACAGCTGGTTCAGTACACCTTGATCGGCGAGTATTCCCTTCCAGGCATAGACCCTGAGCAAAAACGAGGTCCAAAAAGGGAGCATCACCATCATCAACAAGCCTGGACGAACACTGGGCTTGGACCGCGCAATGAAGTAGGCAAATGGGTAGCCTACGATCAGGCAGAGCGTCGCGTTGCACAAGGCATACCAAATTGAACGCAAGTACGCTTCTAGATAAATCGTCTGAAACAGCGCCCCCCCATCCGGGTTTCTGAAAATGGAGAGGTAGTTTTCATACTTGAGCTTCAGTAAACCTGTCTGTGTGTCCCAAATGGGCTTGAAAGGATGGATGTCCTCGCCCATGTCGACGAAGCTGATGTAGAGCAGGATCAGGAAGGGAAGCAGAAAAAAAACGACCAGCCACACGTAGGGCACACTGATGACAAAGCGTCGCCCAAGTGCCGGTGGTTTCAATGTCAACATATTGATCCCTCAATCGCGCAGAACCACGCCGGCACGATCGCCCCACCAAAAGTAAACCGGATCGTCCCAGGTGATATCGCTGAGCTCCTGTCGGGAGGTATTTGCTTCCGTGATTTTGACCAGAGACCCGTCACGGGCAGTGACGATATAGGTGTTGTAAGAGCCAAAATAGGCAATCTCTTTGACCGTACCCTCAAATACGTTCACCGAGATATCCGGACGAACTTTGCTGATTTCAATCTTTTCTGGCCGCACGGCAATCGCAACCGGCATGTTCAGGGTACCGCTGACACCGTGCCCCACGACTACTTCCCCAAGCCCCGTGATAGCAGCACAGCGATCAACCTCGTCCTGACTGAGATAGCCTTCGAACATGTTGACGTTGCCGATAAAGTCAGCAACGAATCGATTGGATGGATGCTCGTAAACCTCTTCCGGAGTACCGACCTGCAACACCCTACCCTTACTCATCACTGCGATACGGTTCGCCATGGTCATGGCCTCTTCCTGGTCATGCGTGACCATGACACAGGTAACACCCACCCGCTCAATGATGTTGACCAGCTCAAACTGGGTCTGTTCACGAAGCTTTTTGTCCAAGGCACCCAGCGGTTCGTCCAGGAGCAATAACTTGGGTCGTTTAGCAAGACTGCGTGCCAAAGCTACACGCTGCTGCTGGCCACCAGAAAGTTGATGAGGCTTACGCTTTGCAAACGGAGCGAGCTGAACCAAATCCAACATGTCACCCACCCGTTTCTGAATTTCCGCACGAGGCAGGCCCTCGCGCTTCAGGCCAAAGGCGATGTTTTCCCAAATATCCAGGTGAGGAAACAAGGCATACGACTGAAACATCATGTTGATGGGGCGCTCGTAGGGTGGGAAATTGGCGACATCCTGCCCGCCCAACAACACCCGGCCTGCCGTGGGTTTTTCAAAGCCCGCCAACATTCTCAGTAAAGTGGACTTTCCACAGCCAGAACTGCCCAGTAAAGCAAAGATCTCGCCTTTGGCGATGGACAAAGACACATCGTCTACTGCAACCGAGTCGTCAAAGCGCTTGACCAAGCCCTCCGTGACCAGGTAACCCATTTTTTCTTCCATGTCCGTCAACGATCAATGTTAGCCTAAGGGCTGCAGAAACAACAAGGGGCTGCTCATACCTTGTACAAACAGCCCCCCACTCAAGCTGGAATCAGCGACTTACTTGCCTTTTTTGAAAGTGTTGTAAGCATTGGCCAACGCTTCACGCGCTTCGTTGGTAAAGCTGCTGGGTGGGATCATCTTGGGCATGTAGCTGGCCTCTACAAAGATGGTCTTGTTGCTGGCGATCTCGGGGTTGACCTTGTCCAGACCAGCCTTGTTGGCCGTCGGGTAGCCCATCTCATTGGCCATGGTGGCAGCGTTCTCAGGACGGAGATAGAAGTTGATGAAAGCTGCAGCGTTATTCGGGTGCTTGGCATCCTTGGCAACGGCCATAGAGTCAATGAACAGCAACGCACCACCGGTGGGCAGCAGCGCCTCTATCGTGTCTTTGGAACCGTTTTCCTTCGCACGTGCTGCAGCCTGGTTGATATCGCCAGACCACCCGATCACCGCACAGGCCTTCCCGCCGGCAATGTCATCAATCATGGTCGAGCTGAACAGGCGCACGTCCTTGCGAACTTTGGCCAGCATATCGGTCGCAGCCTTGTAATCTTCTGCGTTGTTTGAGTAAGCATCCTTGCCAACGTAGTGCAAGGCCACCGACATGATTTCAGACGGTGTATCAAGATATGCAATGCCGCAAGACTTCAGCTTCTTGGTGTACTCGGGATTGAAAACCAGGTCCCAAGCATTTTCTGGCATCGGGGTCTTGCCCAGGGCCTTTTCAACCTTGGTCTTGTTGATGCCCACCGTGGTGAAACCCCAGGCCCAAGGCACCAGGTGCTTGTTGTCAGGGTCCGCCTTGGTCAGAACTTGCATCAGCGCGGGATCCAGGTTGGCCAAATTGGAGATCTGGTCCTTCTTGAGTGGCTGAAACAAACCTGCTGCCACCTGCGTCGGGCTGAAGCCGCCGGCCGTGCCGGGCACCACGATGTCATAACCGGTATTGCCGGCGACCAATTTGGCATGCAGCGCTTCGTTGGTTTCAAAGGTGTCGTAATTCACCTTGATGCCAGACTCTTTCTCGAAAGCGGCAATCATGCCTTCGGGAATGTAGTCGGGCCAGTTGTAAATATTGAGGACTTTTTCCTCTGTGTTCACAGGTGCCGCGGGCGCAGCAGCGACCGGTGCAGGTGCGGGCGGGGCAGCTTCTTCCTTTTTGCCACAGGCCGACAGGAACACCGCCGACATCGCCAGAATCAATACATGTTTTTTCACGGTGAATTCACTCCAAAAACAATCAAAGAAAAATCAGTTGGCACCCAGATGAAGCAGGCCGAACCCAAGCATTGACGGAGCAAGAACTGCACCAATGAAAATCTGCACCGGGTGTGTGCCGGATTCTATTCAATGTGCCCCACCGCCTTGAGGTCGACCCAGGTCGCATCCAGGCACGCCCGAATCAGCTCCATCATCTCGTCAATTTGAGCCCGTGTCATGACCAGCGGGGGTGCAATGATCATGCGATCGCCTACCGCACGCATGATGAGTCCTTTTTTAAAGCAATGCGCGCGGCAGATCATGCCCACAGCCAATTTGGATGGGAACAACTCGCGCGTCGCTTTGTTTTTTACCAACACCAAGCCCGCGACAAAACCGCAGGCCTGTGCTTCGCCGACCAAGGGATGGTCCTTCAAGGCCGAAAAGCGCTCCGCGAGATAGGGGCCAACGTCGTGCAGCACGCGCCCGGGCAGGTCCTCGGCTTGCATGACATCGAGATTTGCCATGGCAACGGCACAAGCAACCGGGTGTCCGCTGTAGGTGTACCCGTGGTTGAACTCGCCGCCCTGCTCTATCAGCACCTTGGCAACCCTGTCGCCAACCATCACCCCGCCCAAGGGTACGTAGCCGCTGGTCACAGCCTTGGCAAACGTCACCAGATCAGGACGATAGCCAAATCGTTCGTAGCCAAACCAGTGGCCCAGCCGTCCAAAGGCGCAGATCACCTCGTCACTGATTAACAGCACACCGTATTTGTCGACAATGCGCTGGATTTCAGGCCAATAGGTGTCCGGCGGAATAATCACACCACCAGCGCCCTGCACGGGCTCTGCAATAAAAGCGGCAACACGGTCCGGCCCGAGCGCCAATATCTTGGCCTCCAGCCAGCCTGCAGCCCGAACGCCAAACTCAGCAGGGGACTCCCCCTCGTGAGCCAACTCATAAAAATACGGCTGTTCAATGTGCGCGATGTTTGGAATGGGCAGATCCCCTTGGGCATGCATGCCGCTCATCCCCCCCAAGGAGGCGCCGGCCATGGTGCTGCCGTGGTAGGCATTGTTGCGGCTGATGATGATCTTGCGCTGGGGCTGCCCCAGCAAATCCCAATATCGGCGCACCATGCGGACGTTCGAGTCATTGCTCTCCGAGCCGCTGCTCGAATAAAAGACATGCTCAAAGCGCCGCCCCTCAACTTCAGGCGCCAACGCTGCCAGGCGCGCAGCCAAGTGCACGGCCGGCACATTGGTGGTCTGAAAAAAACTGTTGTAGTAGGGAAGCGTCATCATTTGCTGATAGGCCGCATCTGCAAGCTCTTTGCGCCCGTATCCCACATTCACACACCACAGACCGCTCATGGCGTCTAGCACCCTGGCGCCCTCGCTGTCCCACACATAAATGTTGTCAGCTCTGGTCATGACCCGAGCCCCGCGATGGCCCAAGTCCTTGAAATCTGTGAAGGGATGCAAAAAATGTGCGCTATCCAGGGCCTGGATTTCTGCTGTGTTGATGGGATTCATGGCAATTCCGACATAGAAAAAGGACGGCCCAGCTTAAACATGAAGCAGCAAATGTTCGCGTTCCCAAGGTGAAATCACCTTCATGAACTCTTCAAACTCCAATTCCTTGATTTCGGCGTAGATAGTGATGAACTCTTTACCCAACACATCATGCAGCTCAGACTCACGGCGCAGCCAATCCAGCGCCTCGCCCAGGCTGCGTGGCAGCGCGTAGGGTGACAAATAGGCATCGCCCCGCATCTCGGCTTTGGGCTTGATCTTGTTCTTGAGGCCTAAATAGCCACATGCCAAGGTCATGGATAAGGCGACATAAGGGTTCGCGTCTGCCCCGATCACTCGGTTTTCGACGCGACGCGCCTGTGGCGACGCAATCGGCGACCGTATACCGACTGTGCGATTGTCATGGCCCCACTCGATATTGATGGGCGCCGCCGTGTGGCGCGACAGGCGCCGGTAGCTGTTGACATACGGCGCGACCAGCACCATCGCCGCAGGGATGTAGCGCTGTAGCCCGCCAATGAAGTGATAGAAGGCTTCTGACGGCGAGCCATCGGCTTGACTAAAGATATTCAGGCCTTTTTCCTTGCTGACGATGCTCTGGTGCACATGCATGGCACTGCCCGGCTCGCCCGCAATCGGCTTGGCCATGAAGGTGGCGTACATGTTGTGCCGCAAGGCGGCTTCGCGCACCGTGCGCTTAAAGAAAAACACCTCATCCGCCAGACCCAACGGATGGGCATGAAAGAAATTGATTTCCATCTGGCCGGCGCCTACCTCGTGGATGAGTGTGTCCACGTTCAGTTCCATCTTGTCGCAGTAGTCGTAAATCTCTTCAAACAGAGGATCGAACTCGTTGACGGCGTCGATGCTGTACGCCTGTCGTGAAGTCTCGGCGCGACCACTGCGCCCCACCGGCGCGTGCAGCAGGGTGTTGGGGTCGGTATTGCGAGCAGTCAGGTAGAACTCAAGTTCAGGCGCCACCACCGGAGCCCAGCCCTCAGCGTCATAAAGGTCGCACACATGGCGCAGGACACTACGTGGCGCAAATGGCACCAACTTGCCAGCGTGATCAAAGCAGTCATGGATGACCTGAGCCGTGGGGTCTGTCGCCCAGGGCACGATACGCACCGTCGAGGGGTCGGGACGCAATTGCATGTCTCGGTCCGTAGGATCGATCACATCGTAGTAAGGGCCGCTTTGTGGAAACTCGCCGGTCACGCCCATGGCGACGATAGCCTGGGGCAGTCGCATGCCCCTGTCTTCGGTGAACTTTTGACGCGGAAGGATCTTGCCCCTGGCAACGCCAGTCAGGTCGGGCACCAGGCATTCAACCTCGGTCACGCGACGCTGATTGAGCCAGCTTTCAAGCTCAGTGAAGTTCGAGGCTTTATTGGCATTCATGTAAGTGTCCCCCCCAGTGTCTTGTTCAAGCTGTTTCAGCGCGTTGCGCGCGGTGCTGGCGGCAGGCCTGGCCAAAGGCTCGCATGATGGCACCATAAAACGGTATCTCAACACTCCGCCACTCGGGATGCCACTGAACGGCATAGGCGAAGGAAGTTGCACCTTCAATTTCGATGGCTTCCACCAAACCGTCCGGCGCATGGGCCAAGGCCCGTAGGCCAGGCGCCAGGCGGCCAATACCCTGTCCATGCAAAGAGTTCACGATGGCAGTCTGCCCACCCGCCCAGGTCTCGAAAGGCGAACCGCTCACAAAACGAACCTCATGCGACAAATGGTCATAGGCATCGGCTAGAGATAAATCGGGGCGCGCCCGGTGGTCCAAATGGCCTGGGCGGGCGTGCACGGTTTGCTCCAGAGAGCCGCCCATAGCGACATTGATTTCCTGAAATCCACGGCAGATTCCCAGCAGGGGCACACCCTGCTTGACGCAGGCTCGTACCAGTGACAACGTGAGGGAGTCCCTCTCCGGGTCCAGCGGCAGACTGCTGTCGTGTACCTCCTCATTGAAATGAGAGGGGTGCACATTGGAGGGCGAACCCGTCAACATCACCCCGTCCACCATAGCGATCAAACTGTTGATTTGAGACGCATTTGCCAGCGGAAAAAGCACAGGCTGAACTTGGGCGCAATCCCGCAGCGAGCGGGCATATTTATCTCCCAGCACCAGGTACGGCAGGGTGTTGTCCCTGGGACCGAGCAAACGGTGATCGGCGGGTAGCCAGACCAAGGATGGGGCAGGTTCCGAGTAGCGTTCCAACATGCGGCGTGTTCCGTGTGAGCTTGATTGTGACGATCACGTCTGTCCGCCGTGATAGTGCCACAGGAAACCAAACTTTTCCCTGAAACCCTGTGCCCGCCCTTGGCATGAGTCAATCGTGGGAGCGATGTACCTGGATTTCACAGCAACATGGCCTGAACGCACCTACCGTAAACTGCTCAAACCGTCTGCCACCCATGAGTCCACCCTTGGTCCACCGCCCCTCAACCACGCCATGGCCGGCCTATGCATGCCTTGCGCTGAGTATGTCGCTGGTAGGCAGTTATGTCGCGTTGTCCAAGCCACTGGTGGCCGCTTTGCCGGTTTTTCTCCTGGCCTGGCTGAGGTTTGGCATTGGCACAGTTGCCATGCTGGGATGGTTGCGCAAGCCTGCCGATGAGCCTGCGTTGAGTAAGACCACCCAGCGCTGGCTCTTCCTGGAGTCACTCCTTGGCAATTTTCTGTTTTCCATCTTCATGCTCTTTGGCGTGAGCATGACCACGGCTGTGTCATCTGGCGTCATCATGGCCAGCATTCCGGCCGTCGTGGCACTGATGAGCTGGTTTTTTCTGGGAGAACGCATAGAAGCCAGAGTTTGGGCGGCCGTCACTTGTTCTGCCCTGGGCGTGGGCTTGCTGGCGCTCGCCAAAAACCCTCCTTCAGACCATAGCGAGGTGACGCAGAGCAGCAAGGTTTGGCTGGGCAATGCACTGGTATTTGGCGCTGTGCTTTGTGAAGCCGCTTACGCAGTCATTGGTAAAAAATTGAGTGGTGCACTAGGTCCCAAGCGTATTTCAGCCATCATCAACCTCTGGGGTTTCGCCCTCATGACGCCTCTGGGGCTGTACGCAGCCTGGGATTTTGACTTTTCAGCTGTCTCAACCGGCAACTGGGCCTTACTGGTCTTTTATGCCTTGGCCGCCAGTGTTTGGACCGTTTGGCTTTGGATGACGGGCTTGCGTCATGTGCCTGCGGCGCAAGCCGGCGTTTACACGGTAATGCTCCCAGTCACCGCGGTGCTGGTCGGTGTCACCGTGCTGGGTGAATCGATTAGCACCTTGCAACTCATTGCCTTCGCTTGGGCTCTGTTGGGCTTGATTCTCGCTACTCTGCCGGGCAAGAAAAAAACCTCACAGGCCTAGTCCACCCTCAGGATGCATGTGTATGCATGGGCAAACGGCTCACAACCATGCCATCCTCGTCAGCGTAAAGCCAATCACCTGGGTGAATCCGAACGCCCTGAATCACCACCGGCACCTGACTCAAGCCCGCCTGTTTGCGCTCAGTGGGCAAAGGCATGGCGGCCAGTGCACGTATGCCCACGGGTTGTCCGGCCAGCTCGGCCACATCGCGTACACAACCGTCAATCACCACACCCGCCCAGCCATTGCGCGCAGCGGCAGTGCCAAGGTTGCCGCCCAGGAGAGCACGGCGCAGCGACGCACCCCCATCCACAACCAACACGCGGCCCAGGCCAGGACTTTCCACCGCCGCTTTGACGGGCGTGTTGTCCTCAAAGCACTGCACAGTTACCACTTCACCGAGAAACGCCTTGATCGCACCAAAGTCCTTGAACAGTGGCGGCAGCACGCGGAAATCACCTGGGGAGTCATTTTTATGAACATCGCACAAGTCACAAGTTGCAATTTTTTGGCTCACGTCACGGCTCCTTGAAGTGTGAAAAAAAGGATATTTTCTGGCGCATCGGCATTCAGGTAGCCTGACACTTCAAAAAAATGCGACAAGGTCTCGAAAAAAGGATGTTTTCACTTTGAAACCTGTTTTTTCTCCAGTAGCATGTTGGAAGCCGGTCGAGAAGCCGTTTTTCACTGGTGACACATCAACTCTCAGAAGGAAGACTACACATGGCAACTGCAAAGAAAGCCCCAGCGAAGACGGCGGCGCCTGCCAAGGCCGCAGCCCCCGCCAAAAAAGCTGCTCCAGCCAAAGCCGCTGCACCAGCAGCGCCCGCCAAGGCTGCTCCTGCGAAAAAGCGTGCCGTCAATGCCGCTTTCATGAAAGCACTGACACCCAGCGCAGCTCTGGCAGCCGTGGTCGGCGCAGCACCTTTGCCACGCACTGAAGTCGTGAGCAAACTTTGGGTTTACATCAAAAAGCACAAATTGCAAGACGAAGCCAACAAGCGCAACATCAATGCCGATGCCAAGCTCAAGGAAGTGTTCGGCAAAGCACAGGTCAGCATGTTCGAGATGGCTGGCCTGATCGGCAAGCACCTGAAATAATTTTCAGACTTACCTCTGTCAAAAAACCGCATTAATGCGGTTTTTTGCTTTTTGAGCCGCAAATTTGAACGTCGGGACACGCCACAAGAGCTTGCTATTTGCCTCGGCCATGAAGGGACCCCGCACTCCTTTGGACATATCACCAGTTTTAGAGATCATCACAACCTGAGCAATAGACGAGGAGTAAACGCGGAGACTGGACGTCAAGCGGCACGAGCCTGCACTAGCGGCGTGCGGCGTGCGTGTCTGACCCGAAACGCACTGAAGATCAAGGCGCCTTGAGCCACCGCAAGCCCCACAAAAACGCTGCTGAACTGCTGATGGTCCATCAAACTGCCAAAAAACAAAGGTGCCAAGGCCTGGCCTATGTCCAGGCCGGAATACACCACCCCATATACCCGCCCTGTGGCGTGAGGCGGTGTCGCTCGCTTGACGATGAGGTCACGTGAGGGGTTGCCGGTGCCCGCGCAAAAACCCATCAGCCCAAAGATCACAGGCACCAACCACCCAGGCACGCTGGCAAAGCCCAGAACGAGGGCCAAACTGGCTGCCACACCAAAGCCCACACCAATCACGCGTTCGCAGTGCTCAGGCTGGGCTGCAAGAAAGCCTCCCAACACCATGCCTGCGGCACTGCACACCATATAGACCGTCAGGCAAGTGGCCATCAGACCCACAGGCATGCCGTGCAGATGCCGCGCCGCATCCGGGGCAAAGGTCTGCACCACACTCAGCGCTACGGCACCTAAGAGGAAAAAGACAAAACACATCCAGACCGCGGGGATCGTCAAAAACCCGAAACCTCCGCCTGCCATCGCACCAGCATTTTTGCTTCTGACCAAGTCGGCCTTATTGCCGTCCAGCACATTGCGTGTAAGCAGTAATAGCACGAGCACCGCAATGACCATCATGCCTGCCGCCACCAGCGCCCAGCGCCAGGAAAAGGCCGAAGCCACAGGCACCAACACCACGGGCGCCAGGGCCCATCCCAAACTGCCGCTGATCCCATGCACACTGTAAGCATGGCCCAGACGTACCGCACTAATGTGGCGGTTCAGCAAGGTGTAGTCCACCGGATGGAACACGCCATTTCCCACGCCGGCCACCACCGAAAAGACCGCCAAGCCTGCATAACTTGTGCTGGCAGCGAAACCGAAAGCAGATAAGGCCAACAAGCCCAGCCCCGCATACAACACAGGCCGAGGGCCCCAGCGATCCACCAGAAAGCCCGACAGCATCTGCATACAGCAGGACACGACAAAAAAGAGCGTCAGCAAAAAGCCCAGCTGCGCATAACTGACACCAAAGGCATCTTTGAGCCACGGAAACAGGGGCGCTAGCAGCAACTGGCAAAAGTGACTGATCAGGTGAGCCACACCAATCAGTGCCATGAGCTGGCTTTCGCGCGCGCGCTGCCTGGAGTCGATTGCGGTCATGTTGGTGATTAACCCGTGATGGGCTTGTAGTATCGCGCCAGTGGCCTCATGTACAGACCCACCCCATTAGGCACACGCCTCGCCCTAAGGCCATCAAGTCCTAAGGCCTTCGGACCCACACCGCTCATCACCCTGCTCATCATGATCAAGTCTTACATCGTCAAGCCACTCACTGCCTTAATGCTGCTGTGCGGCGCACATCAAGTGCTGGGAGCCGAAGAAATCGGCTCGGTGGACACCGTGTTCAAGTTCATCGGGCCCGATCACAAGATCGTGGTGGAGGCTTATGACGATCCCAGGGTCGCTGGCGTGACCTGTTACGTCTCTCGGGCCAAAACGGGTGGTATCAGTGGGGCACTGGGTTTGGCAGAGGACCGTTCGGAGGCCTCGATTGCCTGCCGGCAGACCGGCACCATCAGTTTTGCCAAGCCCATCGAACGACAAGAAGAGATGTTCAGCGAACGAATATCTTTCATTTTCAAAAAACTGCGTGTGGTGCGCATGGTCGACACCAAGCGCAATGCACTGGTCTACCTGACCTATGCTGACCGGGTGATTGAGGGATCGCCACAAAACAGCGTGACAGCAGTCACGGTTCCGGCATCCACACCTATTCCCTTGAAACGCTAAAACAACGAGGCGCGCCTAAGGTACCCCAGCCAACAGCCGCAGCACTTCCTGCTCTAGATCCTGACCAGGGGCGACGGCCATGAGCTCATGCAAAGTCCCATTGAACTGCACTTTGCCTCGCTGGAGCAAAACCAGACGATCGGCCTCCCTGATTTCTTCCACCAGATGCGTGGTCCACAACACTGAAACCTGTTGAGCGTGGGTGAGCGCACGGACCGTTTGCAGCAGCTGCTGACGTGATCCAGGATCCAGACCCACGGTCGCCTCGTCCATGAGCAGTACGCGGGGTCGATGTAGTAAGGCACGTATGAGCTCCACCTTGCGGCGTGTTCCGCCAGACAAGGTGCGCACCCGGGCTGCGGCCTGATCACTCAGACCCATGTTTCCAAGCCCCTCAGCAATGCGCTGCAGTGCATCCGCGCGAGCGATGCCGTGCAAATCGGTGTGAAAAAGCAGGTTAGCCTGAACAGACAAATCCAGGTCCAGCGCGCTTTGCTGAAACACCACACCCAACTTCGACAAGGCCCGGCTGGCATGACTTTGCATATTGAATCCAGCCACTTGCACCTGCCCTTGGTCCGGGCTGAACAAACCGGTCAGCACCTGCAGCAGTGTTGACTTGCCTGCGCCGTTGGGCCCCAGCAACACCACCATCTCACCTGCAAATACCCGCAGATCGACCCCTGAAAGTGCGGGTTTTCCCCCGTAAGACTTGTGCAGACCTTGGGCGTTTAACAAGAGTTCGGGCATGGTCAAGAATCTGGTGAAGTGGCTCTGAATGGTGAGCTTGGAGTACTGTGATGCCTGAAAAAGCTCAGGCGAGCAGTTTCATCCGCCTGAGCAGGGCTTTTTCTCGTTCCACCGTGTCCAGCACCGCTTGCTGGTAAGCCCGCGTTCCCAGGTAATCAATCGACTGGTCATAACGGGCCAGCGCGGCCTGGTGTCGGGGGCTGAACATGGCTTTCTTGAAGACATCATGCAGCAGGGCTACATGCTCAGGCGCGGTGCCATGCGGCGCGGCCAGACCCCAGGGCGAGGTGTAAACAGAACGATCAAAGCCCAGCTCTTTCATGGTGGGCACATTTGGCCACCTCGGGCTGCGCTGCGCACTAAAGACAGCCAACACCCGCATCTTGCCCTGGTCTACCCAGGGTGCAAAACCGGTGGAGTTGACACCGGCCATCAACTGCCCAGAGGCAATGGCCAACATCTGGTCGGCAGTGCCTTTGTAGGGCACATGGACGTAGGTGATCTGCTTTTCAATCAGGATTTCTTCCATTGCCAAGTGGGCTGTGGTGCCTATGCCAGTGGAGCCCATCAACAATTTTCCCGGGTTGGCACGCGACCACTCCAACATATCAGCCAAGTTGTTCCAGGGGCTGTCTGCCGGCACCAGCAGACCGAATGTCGTGCCCGACACCTGAATAATCGGGGCGAGGTCTGCGACTGGGTCCCAAGCCACCTTGTTCATGAGCGCGTGGCGATAGACGGTGATGGGGACCTGTCCGATGGTGTAGCCGTCCGGCTCGGCGGCCTTGAGGGCGGGCGCCACCAGGGTGCCGGCAGCACCCGGACGATTGACCACCACGATAGGCTGGCCCAGCAACGGCTGAGCCTCCTCTGTCAGCAAACGCAGGGTCAGGTCCGTTGCGCCGCCAGCAGGCCATGGCACGATCAATTGCAGTGGGCGTTGTGGCCATCCAGGCTGGATGGACTGAGCCCGCGCCGCTGATACCGCCCCTCCCGCCAACAGCACCCCGGCCCCAAGTTGCATGACCCGCCGGCGGTCCAGCAAAGGGGCGGCAGTTTGAGTAGTGGCTCGCTTGGGCGTGATCATGATGTGGTCGGCGGCAATAAAAGGTGGGGATCGGCGGACGGGTGGATGACGGACGAAGAAAGACATGAACTTCCAAGCAATTTCCACACCCGAATAACAGGCCCCAAAATTGCTTTAACCGCTCGTGCCAGAATAACACTGGCATTTTGGACACCCGCAAACAATGACGACAGGAGACAAGGTGACAACCAGATTGAAATACCCTCGCAAGGCGATTCCCTTTGTGCTCAGCCTTCTGTTCGCGGCCGGACTGCAGACTGCTTTTGCCCAAGCTGTCCCCGGTCGGGTTTATGTGTCGAGCGAAAAGGACAACAAGGTCTACATACTTGACGTACAGGGCCAAAGGGTAGGCGCTATTGACGTCTGCCAGCGCCCCAGGCACATGATGTTCACCAACAAGGGCAGCCAGATTTTGGTGTGCTGCGGTGACAGCGACCAACTCGGCGTGATCGATACCGCCACGGCCAAGATGGTGGACAAAGTGCCCGTCGACGAAAGCCCTGAAATTTTTGACCTGAGCGCAGATGGCAAGGTCGCCTATGTGTCGATCGAAGAAGACAGCGTGATGGCCGCCTACAACCTGGAAACCAAAGCCAAGCTGTTTGAAGTCAAAACGGGTGGCGAGCCCGAGGGCGTGTTGGTCACCCCAGATGGCAAACGGGCCTACGTTACCTCTGAAACAGCCAATCTGGTTCATGTGATTGACCTCACGACCAAAAAGATCATCAAGAACATCCGCGTAGGCAACCGGCCCCGCAGATTTGTACTGGTGAACGATGGCAAGGAAATTTGGGTCAGCAATGAGCTCGGCGCCAGCGTCAGCATCGTCAGCACCGAAAACCACGCCGTACTCCAGACCATCGACCTCAAAATCAAGGGCATGCGTGCCAACGACATCACGCCTGTCGGCATGGCACTATCGCCCGATGCAAAGAGCATGTGGGTCGGGTTGGGCCGCGCCAACCATGTCGCGGAATTAGACGTCGCTACACGTAAGGTGAAAAACCTCGTACTGGTTGGTAAGCGAGCCTGGGGCCTGACGGCACACCCCAACGGACAGTTGCTGTATGTGGCCAACGGCCTGTCGGATGACATGACGGTCGTGGACACCGCCACCGCCAAGGCCTTGCGCACTGTTCCCGTCGGCCGCGTACCTCACACCGTGCTGGTTCAACCCTGAGGCGATCGAGCATGACCTTGCCCGCCTCAAGTCGCCTTGTTTCATTCGTCTTGTGCGGGGCCTTGTGGGCCTTGCTGGGCGGGCCGGCCTGGTCTGCGCCACCACCGAACACCCAGCGTGTGACCGTGGCGGTGGTCTCGCTCTCTGGTGACCCGCGCCACGCCACTCGCCGCATCGAACGGGGCTATCCCGGCCACCCCCAGGGGCAGATCCTCGATGCGGCGCAATTGGCAGCAGAGGGTTCTTCCGTCGAGCTTGACGCGGTCAACGCAGAACTGCTCATCAAAAATGTGGTGCTGCCCGATCTGCAAGCGATTCCCAAGCTTCTGAGTGACCTGAAGTCAGCGCGGGTACAGCACATCGTGGCCGACCTGCCTAGTTCAGAGTTGCAGCAGCTGGTAAAGCTGGCGCCAGCAACTCTGGGGGGGGCGATCGTGATCAACGCCGGGCTGGACGACGATGACCTGCGGGGCCAGCAGTGCGCCCCCCACCTGCTGCACACAGCACCCAGCCGCCAGATGTTGGCCGACGCCATGGCGCAGTACCTGGCCTCCAAGTCCTGGCGCAAAGTTCTGGTGCTGCAAGGCCCGTTGCCACAGGACCAGCCACGCACCGCCGCGTTTGAGCGCGCCGCGCGCCGATTCGGTCTCAAAATTGTTCAGACCAAGCCTTTCAAACTGTCAGGTGATCCGCGTGAGCGAGACCTGGCCAACACCAAGTTGCTCACTAACGACCGTGAACATGAGGTGGTGGCTGTGATGGACAGCCAAGGCGAATTTGCCCGGACCCTGCCTTACGCCACACAGTGGCCACGACCGGTCGTTGGCGACAACGGACTCGTCGCCATGAGCTGGCACCCCCAATGGGAGCGCAATGGTGGGCCACAGGTCTCGCGTGCTTTCAAACGCATCGCCAACCGTCCCATGCAGGGCCAGGATTGGGCTGCCTGGGTGGCAGTGAGGTCTATCGTTTCGGTATTGAGCGACGATCCCAAGGCATCCATCACCCAGCAGCTCAAGCGCTTGCGCGCAGGAGAGGTGTTTGTTGATGGCTCCAAGGGGCCAAGGTTGTCATACAGATCCTGGGATGGACAACTACGCCAGCCGGTTTTTCTGGGGCACAGTGACGGTGTGGTGGGGCTTGCGCCTTTGGATGGCGTCTTGCATCCCACCGAGGTCATGGACACCCTGGGGTATGACGAGAAGGAAAGCACATGTCGAGCCCGCCTTTGATGCTGCACCTGGTTCGGGCCCTGCGTGCCGTGGTGGGCCGTGAAGTCATGAAATTCCTGCGCCAGCCGTCCCGCATGGGCTCCGCATTGGTTCGCCCTCTGTTGTGGTTCGTGGTGTTTTCGGCCGGTTTTCACAACGTTTTTGGGGTGTCCATCGTGCCGCCCTACGAAACCTATGTCGAATACCAGGAGTACATGGTGCCCGGCTTGCTGGCCATGGTGGCCCTGTTCAACGGCATGCAAAGCTCCCTGTCAATGGTCTATGACAGGGAGATGGGCGTGATGCGTTTGCTATTGACGGCCCCCCTGCCCCGCATCTGGTTACTGGCCTTCAAATTGTTGGCAGGCACCAGCTTGTCCGTCTTGCAGATGCTGGTGTTTCTGGTGATTGCCACAGCTTTTGGCGTTCGCTTCAGTTGGGCGGATGTGCCGCTGCTGATTGTGGCCATGGTCTGCGGCGCTTCCTTGCTTGCGGCATTGGGCTTGATGCTCTCAGTCTATGTGCGTCAACTCGAAAACTTCGCTGGCACGATGAACTTTGTGATTTTTCCCATGTTCTTCATCAGTCCGGCGCTCTACCCCCTTTGGAAGCTCGAGGAGTCGGGCGCATGGTGGCTGCTGATGCTGGCCCAATGGAACCCCTTTACCCATGTGGTTGAGGCCATGCGTTTTGCCATGTACGGCCAATTTCCGCTGATGTCATGGGCAGCAGTCTTGCTTGGCATGGCAATCTTTTTTGGGCTCGCCCTGTGGGGGTATGACCCCCAGCGGGGCTGGATGAAACAACGCGGCGCTGCCTAAGGAACTCAGTAATGAAGCACCTCTTGACTCGACGGGATCTGGTCGCCGCATGGGCCACCGTGAGCACAACGGCAGCCCTGAGCCCAGCCCTGGCACAGGGCAACGCCGCAGCCCAGGACGAACTCACGGGTGGTGATCCCTTGGGCTCGATGCAATGGCCAGTGCTGCGCAAGCACTACATGGGCAACAGCCCCATGAGCTTCAGCCCCCAGGTGCTGGTACGAGGACCGGCATTTGCCGACGATGCGATGAATGTGCCCATGCTATTGGATGCCCGGGCACTGAGCAAAGTGGGAGGAGGAATTGAGCGCATCACCATCGTCGCGGATCGCAACCCGGTCAAGGAAATCCTGAGCTTTGAGCCGCTGCGATCCCTGCCCATGTTGGCCTTCCGTTTTCGCATGGAGCAAGGCTCACCCGTGCGGGCCATGGTCAAAACCCGCGATGGGCACTGGCATGTTGGTAGTACATGGGTGCAAGCAGCAGGAGGTGGCTGTACAGTCCCGGGCGCCACACGCAGCGATGGCACCTGGAGCAAAACCCTGAACGAAGTCCAAACCCGTTTTTTCGACAACGTGCTGGAAGGCAGCCGCAGACTGCGCTTACGGGTCATGCACCCCATGGACACCGGGCTGGTGGCCGGCATTCCTGCCTTTTACATCGAAGATCTGTACATGCAGGATGATGCGGGTCGCATTTGGTGGCGCCTGGCCTTGCACGAGCCGGTCTCCGAAAATCCGATCTTGACGCTCGAACTGCCCGAACGGCCCAACGGCATCTTGCGGGTCCTGGGCCATGACAACAATGGCAACCGCATCAGCGCAGAGGTGTCGGCATGAGGGCATGGATCCAAGGCCTGGTCAGCGGCCTGGCTTTCTGTCTTGGCAGCGTTGGTGCACAAACGCCCTCCCCCGACCTCAGCACACTGGACTACAAACTCAAACCACGCCAAATCGCCGCTGGTACCTGGGTCATTGAAGGGGCCGTCGAAGACTTCAGTCGCAAAAACGGCTGCAACATCATCAACACCGGCTTCATTGCCACAGGTTCCGGGGTGGTGGTGATCAACACAGGACCCTCTCGCCTGTATGGCGAACAACAGCGGCAAGCTATCCAGAACATCACCTCTGAGCCCGTCGTACAGGTCCTCAATCTCAACCTGCATCCCGATTATTTTTTTGGTAATCAAGCCTGGGCCGACAAACCCATTCAGGCCCTGGCTGGAAGCATTGCCGGGATGCAAGCCGAGGGCAGTGCCTATGCCGACAACCTGTACCGCTTGTGCGGCGATTGGATGAAGGGGACCGAGTCCATGCCCGCAACGCAGGCCATACAGCCACAAAAAATAGCGTTGGGACGACACACCCTTGAACTGCGCAAGCTCACCGGGCACACCCGCGATGACCTGGTGCTGATCGATCACAGCACTGGCGTGGTATTCGCAGGTGGGCTGGTGTTTGCTGACCGCGTTCCCACTACGCCCCATGCAGATATCAAACCATGGTTAGCGAGCCTAGCTCAATTAAATGAGCTGTTTACTTCGCTGCCGATGACAACGGTCGTGCCCAGCCACGGGCCGGTACATGCAGATCGCAAGGGCACCATGCAAACGGCTGACTGGTTGGGCTGGCTTGAAAACATGTTGAAAAGCAGCGCGGAAAGTGGACTTGATCTGAGTGAAGTCTTACGGGCACCTGTACCCGTGGCATTTCAGTCCTGGGCCGCCCAACCGGCTGAGCTACACCGCACCATCACGCAGTGGTACCCAAGCTACGAGAAACGGGTGCTCGGGACAGCTGTGACAAGCCATCGCCCTGGCAATTGATTCATTCTGGAACACTGTGGCAACACAGCGTTCCCGATATGAACAGGCTGCACAAAGTCACATCAAAAAGAGGGGCATTTGACAAATATCAAAGGCCCAAACGACTTTTGCACGTTGGCACAGTTGTTGCCACTATCAACGCGAACCTCGAAGGATCTGTCCCAGAAGTTCCGGATCGCCCAGCATTCAGCTCAGGCGAAACACTTAACTTTTATACCGTGCAGGAGACAACGTGAAACGCAAACTACTCAGCATCCTGGTGATGATGGCTGCCGCCCAAGTCGGCGCAACCGTAACCGACGCCATGATCACGGCGAACAACCCCGACTCAGTGCTCAGCTGGGGTATGGGTACACAAGGCCAGCGCCACTCTCCCCTTACCCAAATCAACACACAAACCATCAGTCGCCTGGCGCCGGTATGGTCCATGTCCTTCGGTGGTGAAAAACAACGTGGCCAAGAATCTCAGCCGCTGGTGCACAACGGCAAGATGTTCGTAACGGCGTCCTATTCGCGTATCTTCGCCATCGACACCAAAACAGGTGAGAAGGTCTGGAAGTACGAGCACCGCCTGCCCGAAGGCATCATGCCCTGCTGTGACGTGGTCAACCGTGGCGCTGCGCTTTATGACAACCTGGTGATCTTCGGCACCCTGGACGCACAAATTGTGGCCCTGGACCAGAACACCGGCAAAGTGGTGTGGCGCGAAAAGATTGACGAGTACAGCGCTGGCTACAGCTACACGGCCGCACCATTGGTGGCAGAAGGTTTGGTCATTACCGGCCTGTCGGGCGGTGAATTCGGCGTGGTGGGTCGTGTGGAAGCACGCGATGCGAAAACCGGCAAGATGGTCTGGAGCCGCCCTGTGGTGGAAGGCCACATGGGTTATCTCAATGGCAAGGAAAACGGCATCAGTGGTACCACCAACGCCACTTGGCCTGGTGAAACGTGGAAAACCGGCGGCGCCACACCTTGGCTGGGCGGCTCTTACGACGCCAAAACCGGTCTGGCCTACTTTGGTACCGGTAACCCCGGCCCCTGGAACAGCCACGTACGTAAAGGCGACAACCTGTTCTCCACATCGACTGTGGCCATCGATATCAAGACTGGCAAAATTGTCTGGCACTACCAAAACACGCCTAACGATGGCTGGGACTACGACGGTGTGAACGAGTTCATCACCTTCGACATGGATGGAAAGCGCATGGGCGCCAAGGCTGACCGCAATGGCTTCTTCTACGTGAATGACGCCACCACTGGCAAACTGGTCAACGCTTTCCCCTTTGTGAAGAAGATCACTTGGGCAACCGGCATCGACCTGAAGTCTGGCCGTCCCAACTACGTGGCTGACAACCGCCCCGGCGACCCCACCGCTCCTGGCGGTGACGGCACCAAGGGCAAGTCGGTGTTCTCGGCACCAGGTTTCCTGGGTGGCAAGAACCAGATGCCCATGGCCTACAGCCCCAAGTCGGGCCTGTTCTATGTGCCTACCAATGAATGGGGCATGGAAATCTGGAACGAACCCATCAGCTACAAGAAGGGTGCTGCTTACCTGGGCGCCGGCTTCACCATGAAGCCCTTGTTTGACGACCACATTGGCTCCCTGCGCGCCATTGACCCCAAGACAGGCAAAGTGGCCTGGGAAGTCAAGAACAACGCTCCTCTATGGGGTGGTGTCATGACCACGGCCGGAGACCTCGTGTTCTGGGGTACCCCAGAGGGCTACCTGAAGGCCGCAGATGCCAAAACTGGCAAAGTGGTCTGGCAGTTCCAGACGGGCTCTGGCGTGGTGGCACCTCCCATCACCTGGTCTGAAGGTGGCGAGCAGTACGTCAGTGTGGTGTCTGGCTGGGGTGGCGCTGTGCCTCTGTGGGGCGGCGAAGTAGCCAAGAAAGTAAACTTCTTGGAGCAAGGTGGTTCTGTTTGGACCTTCAAGTTGATCAAGTAAGTTGATCTCTTCGGGCCTGTCGGCAGCGGCAGGCCCATTTTTTTTGTTCAAAAGCACCTGCGGCGCCGGTTTTCTGATTTCAGGCGCTAAAAAGTCACCTCTTTACCGACTCATCATGAAACTCCTACGCACACTCCTCGTGCTCGCACTGAGCGCCTCTGCCGGCTCAGCAGCACTAGCACAAGACGCCAAGGCGGCCGCCGAGCTCATCAAGGCCAGCGGTTGCACGTCCTGCCATGCCCTCAATGAAAAAATCGTCGGCCCGGCTTTTCAAGACATCAGCAGCAAGTACGCAGGTGACAGGGACGCCGTCGCCACGCTGATGCAAAGCATCAAGAATGGGTCTATTGGCAAATGGGGTAAACGCATTGCCATGCCGCCGCATGCCAGCATCAGCAATGACGATCTCAAGACCATGGCCACCTGGGTGATGGCCCAAAAGCCCTGAGCGACTACGTGTCTAACGCCAGCTCGTGAGCTCCGCTTGGAGCGTGCCGCCGGTCATAAAGCCGGCCGGCACCTTTTCAATGCGTTCGAACTTGACCAGTCCTACGCCCCGGCAATACCACTCACGACTAAGCAAGGGCACATCATTGAATCCGTTGACGGGATCGGTGTAGAGGTTGAGGTGCGCAAGCCCTTCCAGTCGCATGCAAGGGTGAAACTTACCCGCTTGTGTCTCCACAGACTCATCGACCGACGCAATTGTCCAGGTCATGAGCGCCTGGTGCGTATTCTTCAATTCTCTTGGGTATTCGTTCTTGCGCATCAAGAAAAACGGCACAGTCGGCGTGGTCCACTCCGTGCCCAACACATAGGGCGCTTTCAATACCCAACGGGGATCTGCATCGGGTGTCGCCTCTTGGTCGATTTCCAATCGAGTGGCAATGCGACGAACCCCCTTCTCATCGGCTAGCAAATGAAACTCAACGCCTTCTGAGTGGTGACGCACGTAGACAGCCCGACCGTCACGCTGTTCTATGCGGGTGAGTTCTATTTGCCAATTGAGCTGTTGCGTGCTCTCGGTATCAGCACCGGTTTGCGTCACCGCATAGTCATATCGTGCTCCCTTTTGTAGCGGGAACCAGTCCTCCGAACTTCGAGGTGTACAAGCCACCAGCAAACTGACGCCCACCAGTGGAAGACAGCGCAGAGCCCATGGGGTGATCAAGGACGACTTCATTTTTCTGGCAGCTGCGCGCGAGGCAGATCACTGAGCTTGATTTGAAGCGCATCGTTGCCAGACGGCCTGAGCCATGCGAGGCCCCCAACGCCGCGTTTGGGTTCGGTGCTGCCCATCTGGGTGTTGCCGTCACGCGCCTTCTTGATGCCATCACCTAAGAGACTGCGCAAATCTTTCTCGTAGGGTAATTTGTAAGCGCGTGGCATCTCCAGTACCAAACCGTCTTTCATGGGATTGACCCAGACGTAAATGGCGCCCGCATGTCCTCGTGCCGGACTGGGCTCGTCAAACACCGCCGCCAGAAACACGAACCGTTTGGGCAACACATCGTCGCTGGGCCAGCCTGAGACGCCCAGAAGCGTTTGATGGCTCACCAAATAAAAGCCACTTACCAAGAGCACGCCCGCCAGCTTGACCTGCCAGGCCCAGCGTGTAGCCAGGCACAGGCACAGAAGCAGGAATGCCAGCAGGACATACAAGGCCAGCAGCATCATGAGAGAGGATGAGATTGCGGGAATCATAGGGATCTCAAATAGTTGGGGACGGCCTGTCGTGATGGTTAGCAGCGTGCTTAAAGACTGGCACGCTGCACGATGGTCAGTGGCTGGGTGTTGATATCCAGCACTCTGCCTGTCTCATCAAGCGTGAAGCGAACCAGGGTGCGCTCATCGCCCTTGACTGGGATCTGCACTGTGCCGGTGTAAATGATCTCCGCCTGGGGGTTGACTTTGACCACCGCCACTGAGACATCGACCGGCAGCTTGTCCCGGCTTTCGTAGTAGTGAGCGTTCACCACAAACTCACCCGGCACCAGACCACGCAGCGTCACAATTTCTTGACGGATGGGACTGGTGATTTCGCGCCCATTGACGATGACCGTGTTGTTTTTGGCGCCTCGGTCATCCCGGTCCAGATGCAGCAAACCCGCATCGCGTTGACGAAACCAAAGTACATTGCCGTCCGGACCCAGCACCCAGCTGTCGATGTCGTTGGGGTTGTTGTCCGGCCAGGTCACGGTCACGATGAATTCGGCTTTAGCAGGTATGTCGCCAGCCTTGCGCGATGCCGGGTTGAACGAGAGCATGGCCACGACAAAACAAAAGACAAACGCAATCAACATGTTGAACAACATGTCATAAAAAGGGTCTGTCTCAGTGTCACGCGCCGGTCGGCCGATTGCCATCCTGAGGCTCCGTGGCTTGCGCCTCTAGCGATAAGGCAAGTGACTGGGCGACCAAACCATCTGCAAAACGATCAAGGCGCATCAACTGCAAACCCAGCAGGATGTTGCCCGCCAGGCCCGTCATGGTGGTCAGCAGAGCGATCCCCAATCCGCCGGTCAGATTCTTCAATAAACGTGCGGATTGGGTGGGGTCAAAGCTCTCCATCTGACCCAGCTCAAGCGCCAGGATGGAAAACCCGATGACCTTGCCCAGCAAGCCCAGCTTGAGCTGTATGCCATTGAGCCACCATGCCATTTCATGAGGACCGTGTGCGTGTTCGCCCAACACCTGTAAATATGCTGAACGCTCTGCCGGCACTGCACGACTGCCGTTCAAAAACTCACGGCACCAACCGACATCAGTCACAGCGTGCCCCTGGACACCACCGCTGGTAGATAGACGACACAGATCCAGGCGTTGTTGTTCCACCCCAAGCACCCAGGCACGACGCCCAGCCCACAATGAGGTACCCACAAACAGCACGATGATGGCCAGCGTCAAGCCGGTCGGGTCAGCGCCAAGCAATTTGTACCAAATGCCCAGTCGCCATAGCAGCATCGCACCAAACACCAGCACACCCATGAAGGCGAGCCACAGCAAAAACAAGCCGTTTTCACGTCGTTCTAGTGCCACCGTTGGGGCTTGCACCCCAGGCGTATGGCGCACCAGCCAAGCCCCCAACATGCGATGGTGAGCGGCACTGCCGCTTGCGGTTGACAGCGTCGGGCTGGACATCAGGTCTCCGCCGGATGCAGGCGACGTGATTCCTGATCGCTTCGAAACACGATAGGCACCACCCTCTGAGAAGGCGCGCGCCGTACCAGCTCCACCACTTTGTCGTGATGTGGCGATTTGCTGCACACCGGATCGGCCTGGGTGGCATCACCTGTGATCTGGAACGCCTGGCAACGACATCCGCCGAAGTCCTTGTGCCGCTCATCGCAATCACGGCAAGGCGGTTTCATCCAGGCTTCTCCACGATAGGCGTTAAAGGCTTGGCTACGCTGCCAGATATCGGCAAGGGCTTGGCTCTGCACATTGGGCAATTCCAGCCCAGGTAGGTTCAACGCGTTGTGGCAGGGCTGTGCCGTGCCATCGGGCGCAACAGCCAAAAACACGGCACCCCAGCCATTCATGCAAGCCTTGGGGCGCTCCTCAAAATAGTCAGGCACCACAAACAAGACGCGGCAACGGTTACCGATCTCGGCGCGGTAACGATTGACCACCGCCTCTGCCTCATGCAATTGCTCCTGCGTAGGCATCAGGTGGTCGCGGTTGGTCCAGGCCCAGCCGTAATACTGTGTGTTTGCCAACTCCAGGTATTCCGCCTCAAGGGCGAGCGCCATGTCGATGATCTTGTCAACATGCGGCAGGTTATGACGATGCAGCACACAGTTCATCACCATAGGCCAATCGTGCTGCTTGATGATTTGGGCCACACGCTTTTTCAACTCAAACGTTTTGGTGTGACTCAGAAAATCATTCAATTCGCGGGTCGAGTCCTGAAAAGACAATTGAACATGGTCCAGCCCCGCATCCTTTAGTCGTTTGGCGCGGGTGTCTGTCAAGCCGACTCCGGAGGTGATCAGATTGGTGTAGTAACCCATCTGACGTGCTTCCTGAACCAACTCTTCCAGGTCGTCTCGCAACAGGGGCTCGCCTCCAGAAAACCCGATTTGCGCGGCGCCCAGCGCGCGCGCCTGGCGCATCACATCCACCCACTGCGCCGTGGTCAACTCGTCTTGCAGACGGGCGTATTGCGTGGGGTTGTAGCAAAACACACAGTGCAAGGGGCAGCGGTAGGTCAGCTCGGCCAAGAGCCACAAGGGTGGCTTGACCACCGGAGCGGGTGATTCACTGAATCCAGCCACGGCGCACCCCCTCTTGTAACAAATCACGGATCTGGGGACCAATCCCCTGGGCGTTGAACTTGGCCTCAAGCGTCGAGACGATACTTTCGATCGTCATCTCACCGGTGCAGAGCTTCAGGATTTCTGCAGAGCTGTCGTTGAGTTGGACCATGCCCTCGGGATAAAGAAGCACCCAGGCTTTTTGCACTTCTTCGTACTGCATGCGAAACAGGCGCGACAGGCGAGGCTGCTCCGGGATGCCGGGCTGGTCAACCGACGGCCCCGTCATGCCGCGGCCTTTTCGATGGCATCAAGCATGCTCCAAAGAATATCGAGCTTGAACTGCAAAATATCCAAGGCTCGAACCTGCATGGCACGGGTGGTGAAATGTTCCAGGGTGACTCTCAGTCCGTGCTCAACGTCCCGCGTGGCCAAGGGGATACGGCTGCGGAAGTAACTCAGACCCGATGCCTCGATCCATGGGTAATGCGAGGGCCAGGTGGCCAGGCGGTCCTTGTGGATTTGCGGCGCAAACATTTCAGTCAGTGAAGAGCACACGGCCTCCTGCCAGGGTGCCTTGGCGGCGAAATTCACATAGGCATCACAGGCAAAACGAACCGCAGGGGAAACCAGCCTGAGCGACCAGAGCTCGTCTCGGGGAATCCCGACGGCCAGCCCTAATCGGGTCCAAGCCTCCAGGCCGCCCGCAGCACCGTCTTCGAAGTTTCCGTAGCCGTCGTGATCCAGTATGCGCTCCACCCACAATCGCCGATGCTCACGATCAGGCATGTTGGCTAATATGGCTGCATCCTTGCGCGGAATGCACATCTGGTAATAAAACCGGCTGGCCACCCAGCAGCGAATCTCGTCAGGGGTGCATCCACCCTCGTTCATCCGGACGTTAAAAGGATGATGAATGTGATACGAACGCCCTTTGGCTCGTAACTGCCGTTCAAACTCAACAGGATCCCAGGCTTCAAGCGCTGGGTCGGGTAAGGGAGACTGAGCAATGTCCATGAGGTGAAATAGGTCAGAAAGTAATTTCCATGCCATCAAAGGCTAGCTCAATGCCATGGGCAGTGAGTTCGGCGCGCTCTGCAGAGTCCTCGCGCAGGATGGGATTGGTGTTGTTGATATGAATCAGGATTTTGCGCGTACCGGCAGGCAGGCGATCGAGCTTGGCGATCATGCCCTCCGGCCCACTTTGCGGCAAATGTCCCATGTCCGCGGCGTATTTTTTGGAAAGTCCCAGTCGCTGCATTTCGTCTTCCGTCCAGAAGGTCCCGTCCACCAGCACCACACTGCATTCAGACATGAGGGCGACAAGCTCATCGTCGACTTCGCCAAGACCCGGCGCGTAAAACACTCGCCCACCATTGGCGGGGTTATGGATCAGTAGACCCATGTTGTCTCCGCGGCGGGGATTGTGGCGATACGGTGAGTAAGGTGGTGGTTTGGACCACAGCGGCACCGGCGTCACCGACAGTGGCGCAACGCCAGGTACCGCCTGAGCCTCGCCATCCAATGCCAGGGGCAAAGCACTCACTCCGCAGTAATGCGACAGAATGCGCGTGATGGGGAACCCCTCAGAAATATCAGACAAAACCTCGGGCGTGGCCATCAGCGGCAGGGGTGTTTGGCGCTCGCGCAGCATCAAGAGGCCAGTGACGTGATCTATCTGGGCATCCATGAGCAAAACGGCCGCAATACCGCTGTCTCTCAAGGCCCGACCCGGCTGTAATTCCGGCGCAGCCTGTATTTGTTGAAGCACATCCGGTGAGGCATTGACCAATAACCAGTCCTTACCGTTGTCGGTCAGGGCAATCGATGACTGCGTCCTGCGTTGCGCTTTGATTGTTCCGCGCCGTACGCCGTCGCAATTGGGGCAGTTGCAGTTCCACTGGGGGAATCCGCCACCAGCAGCGGAACCTAAAACTCGAAGACGCATGTGTATGACTCAAACCTGGAAATGAAAAGGGCGCACCAGCTGTGAAGCCGTGCGCCCCCGGATCACAAATCGAATCAACGATTGGCGATGTACATGGTGATTTCAAAGCCGAAACGCATGTCGGTGAAAGCAGGTGCTGTCCATTGCATAGAGGGTCTCCTGGTGGTTGGCATGGAATGTGTCAGCAGACAACGTACATTTCTGCAACGCTGTCCGCAGCGACATTACGCAATATCAATGCCATGTTGAATCCCCTGCCCACAAGGTCCATCCGAGCACTGCCTGGTCCCGCGAATCCCAGGTGGCCTCAAGCACAGAGCTTGGCGATCGGTTCAGGCACCCGCATGTCCTACCGTGCAGTGGGCTCGATCGAAGGTCAGCCATGGCTGGTGCTGCACGGCGGCCCAGGCAGCGGCTGCCACCCTGGTCTCTTGCAAGACTTTGATCCCGCCCGGCACTGGGCCATTGCACCGGATCAAAGGGGGTCCGGTTCCTCCACGCCCCGGGGGAGCACACTTGCAAACACGACTTCCAGACTGGTAGCCGACTTGGAGCTTCTGCGCCTGTCGCTGGGGATTTCTAGTTGGTCTATTTTGGCGGGCTCATGGGGTACTGTCTTGGCACTGCACTACGCCCAAGCCCACCCTGGGGCGGTGGAGCAAGTGCTCATGCGCGGCGCTTTTGGCCTTCGCCGGGCCGAAATCGAAGGCGTACTTTTGCGTCAATCCAAAAACCATGCAACTGGCAAACTGCCAAGACATTGGCCAAAAGCTAGCTATGCCAATGCCGCTTCTGTTCTGCTCAGATTGGAACAAGTGTTGCAATTTGGAGCACCGTCTGTTGCTGCTCGGGACGTCATCAGATTTTGGTCAATAAGAGAAATCAGTGTCGCCACCCAGGGTCAGTGGCGTGCCAGCCGGCACTTGGCACACAGCCCAGACCAAGCCCTGACAAATCAGGCGCGTGCGGCATGGGCATCCATGCACCGGCAGCAACGCCAGGCCCTGGGCCGGGTCCGGCAACCAGGTATTCGATCCAGTGACCGGCAAGCCTGGCAAAAATTCAGACTACAGGCACATTACCTTCGACACAGAGGCTACACCCGGCCCGTAGACCTGAGTCGAGCCGCCTTGTCATTGGCAGCACAGGCTATCCCCAGTACCTGGATCCACGGTCGTTTTGATGCCGTCTGCCCTCCCGCCAACAGTCGCCGCTCTGTCGAGCTGATCAAGGCACAGCCAGGCAGCGGTGTGCAAGGCTATTGGCCCAGCGCAGGTCATTTGGGAACCGAGCCTGGCATTCGCCAGACGCTGCAGAAGTGCTTGGGAACCCAGCGCCAAGTCGCCCTATGAAGATCTTCTTCTGGACCCTGTTGCTACTCACCCAGCTCGCATATGGGGGCGCGCGTACCTGCAAGGACGATGCGCTCTGGCGCAACATGGGCGCGGGCGTCTGGGTGTGGACACCGCAGGCGCAAGGTGATATCGGCCGCCGAAACCAGGGGCATGTGCTGGCCACCAGCGTGATAGTGGATGGTGGTGAAGCCATGGTGATTGACCCGGGCCCCAACCACCGCCATGGCGAACGAACACTGGCTTGGGTACGTTGCCGTTGGCAATCGGAGGTGAAGTGGGTCATCAATACACATGCCCATGCCGAAAACGTGCTGGGTAATTCAGCTTTCAAACAAAAGCAATCCGCAGGACGACTGCACATAGGAGCGAGCGCCTCGACCTTATCGTCCATGCAGCGCCGGTGTGAGCAATGTTTGGCCCATTTACAAAAAACTCTGGGACCGACGCTGATGCGCCATACCCGCATCGTGCTTCCCAACCAGCGTTTGGCGAATGGATCGGTCCTGACCGTGGGGTCTCGGCAACTACAGGTGCTGTTACTTGAAAACGCCCACACCGAAAGTGACACGGTGGTGTGGGACCCGAAAGAGCGGATGGCCTGGGTGGGCGGCCTGGTGTACGAGGACCGAGTGCCTGAACTGGCCCAAGGCAGCCTGGAAGGTTGGCTGACAGCTTTACAGAAACTTGATGATTTGCAGCCGCTGGTGATCATTGGCACCAGCGTGAGCAGAATTTCACCCGACGGTCGCCAGGAAGGAGTGATCTACACACAAAACTACCTTCAAGCTTTACGCTCCAGCTTGCTCAGCGTGCTCGATGCCGGCAAACATGCCGGCGAGGGCACGGAGGTGCAGCTCCCCGAATTCACGGTATCCGCGGGATACGCCTCACGCCACGGACTCAACGTTCAGCGCGCCTGGCGCGAAATGGAGTCAGTCTGGATGAATCAGGCTACGCCAGAGCCATCAGCCCCAGACGTCAGCCGGTAATTGTTCTTTGCGCCTGTAAACCGTGTTTCTCGAAACACCCAGCGCCTTGGCCGCGGCAGAAACATTACCCTTGTGTAACCGCAGCATCTGGGCCATGGCTGCCAGAGCCACATCTTCCAGACTAGCTGCTGCATCACCTGCTGCATGGGTCACGGGCTTAGCCTCCGGGTCCGAGGCCGCCGGACCTTGACCCGGGTGAGTTGCTCTTGTGGCTGGCGGGGTCATAGGCTCCACAGGATCGACCTCTGCTGAGTAGTTCTGGGCAAGCTCAGCGCCCACCTGCTCGTCCAAAAAGTCCTCTGGCAAATCGTCCAGACCAATAAACCCCTGACCACCGACCATCACCACGGCTGTGCGCAACAGATTGTGCAATTGACGGAAATTTCCGGGCCAGCTATAGGTCTTGAAAAGTGCCATCACTTCAGCTGACAGCCCCACCGACTGTTGCTTGCCAGACAGGCTGGCAAGGATCTTGTGGACCACGCAGTCAAAGTCAGTGCGGTCACGCAAGGCTGGAAGCCGGACAACCAAACCGTTGAGCCGGTAATACAGATCCTCTCTGAATTCGCCTTTGGCAATCAGCTCTTTGAGGTTCTTGTTGGTCGCGCAGACCAGTGCAATATCCACATCAACTTCACGACCAGACCCCAATGGATTGACGCGCCGATCCTGTAAAACTCTTAGCAGACGGGCCTGCAGATGCTTGGGCATATCGCCAATTTCGTCTAAAAACAGGGTGCCGCCGTTGGCCTGCTGGATTTTGCCGACAGCCCCTTTTTTTCGAGCCCCGGTGAAAGCGCCTTCCTCGTAACCAAACAGTTCCGACTCGATCAAGCTCTCGGGGATGGAGGCGCAGTTGAGGGACACAAAGGGACGGGCACAGCGGTCGGAGTCGCCGTGTATCGCCTGGGCCAGTAGGTCTTTACCAGTGCCGGTCTCGCCCAGAATCATGACGGGAATGTCACGCCCTCTCACCATCTTTAGCTTGTGAATGATCTTGGAAACCTGCGGATCCCCGGTATCGAGGTAATGCAAGCTGGATAGCTGCCCCTTGGGCGTCGATGATGTGGGCTTGTTCACGGTGGCACGCGGAGAATCGGTCGATTCTTGGGAAACCGGACCCTGCTGGGCTGTCGCAGGCAATGGATCAGGGAAGCCACCGCCCCATTGCGGTCGCACCTGCATACGGGTACGACACCAGACAGACACCCCGTTATGCAGACACAGCTGTTGTAACTTAGGCGCGGTGCCCGACACCATTTCTTGTAGTTTGGAGATGGCAATACCAAACAGTGACGAGAAGGTATGCACCTTCAAGGCGTTGAAGGACATGCCAAGCTGAAACTGTGCACTCCGATTAGCGGACAAAAATCTGCCATCCGGGCTGAACACTGCAATGCCCTCCACCAGGGTTCCCAAAAACTCCGGGCGGGTGTGAAAGTGAATCCTGATCGCCTTGGGAAAGGTGTCAGCGAACATGTGGTTCTCGATCATTTGTGCCGACATCCGCACCAAAGCCATGGTGTGCTGGTGAAAGCTGCGCTGATCACCGGTAACGTCGAGTGCGCCAATCACTTGGCCGTAGGGATCGAAGATGGGCGAACAGGAACAGGTCAGGAACTTGTTCGCGTTCATGTAATGTTGGGTGCCGTGTACCACCACGGCATGCTCCTCACGCAGTGCGGTGCCTATGGCGTTGGTGCCTTTGCTACGCTCGGACCAGTCAACCCCGGGCATGAGTGCAACCTGAGAGGCTTTCTCCAAAAAGTCCGTGTCACCAAGAGAATGGATGACCGTACCACTGGCAGAGGTCAGGAGCACCATGCTATGCGTGTTGACGATCTGGTCGTACAAGGTCTCCATGACGGGCGCGGCGTGTTGGAAAAGAAACCGGTTCTCTTCCAGCATCTGGCTCAGCGCCGCTTCTCCGATGCGCGAAAAGTCGGGTTTGTCTTGAACTTCAATCCCGAAATCCCGCGAACGCGAGTGGGACCGCTCAATTACCTCTGTGAGGGCATAACGATCCAGACCACCTTCTGAACCTAGATCCGAACGCGAACCGGCCTCGGTGAATTTGGCTGTGAGCATCTTGTCTCCTGGGTCTACGAGTTGAACAAGCTCGGTTGCTCCGTTTATGCAAACGACGAGTTACAGCGATAGACATTGGCGTGTTTTGATTTGGATCATTCTCCACCGATTTGAAGGGCTTTTGAGGCAAGGAAAACCCTAGGTTTGGTCAGAAAACAGCTCAAGGGCGGAGCAAGTGGACCAATTTGACACACTTTGCCTGTCACATCGTTCAGACTCAAGCCCCTGAATCACCGCCGAATTGCTCCTTCAGGCCTGGCGCGCTTTTTGCAGAACGCTCGGTGATGTCACTTTAAATATTGGAGACCCCTATGCGACCCAGCCTCTTTCAACAACATTTGCGAACCCTGGCCACTGCCCTGTCCATCGGCCTGCTTAGCAGCACTGCCTGGTCGCATGGCGATGTGGTCCCACAATCTGTGGACACCAGCACGCTTCCTCAGCTCGGTGCCAAGTGGTTGCCAAGCAATCCTTACTCCAGTGGCGCGGCCAACAAGGAAGCATTGCGCATTGGCACCTCTGCCTACAACCAGAACTGCGCACGTTGCCATGGACTTGAGGCCATTTCGGGTGGTATGTCGCCAGACCTGAGAAAAATCGATGGTGATTGCATGGGCCTGGCTGATCAGGACAAGAAAATGGCGTGCTTCAAGGAAATCGACGAGTACTATGTCGCCACGGTTCGCCGGGGTCGGGTCCGCGACGGTCGGGTCTATATGCCGCCGTTTGAGGGCATCTTGTCTCAGGAAGCCATCTGGGCTATCAAGACTTACCTCGAGACCCGTCGTGAGCCTTAAACCCAAATCACACTGAAATCAACCTAAAGTTAGACATGAGACATCCTGCATCCAAGATCGCTGATACAAGCCGCATGACGAGTGACCTGCCGAGTGACGCAGTGAGCCGCCGCTCATTGTTAGCTTTGCCACTGCTTCTGGGAGCTGGTTTGGTACATGCCCAGGGTGACTTGACTGACCTGGCAAAAGTTCAGGCCAGTGGCGTGCTGAAAGTCGCCGTGTACAAAGACAATGCGCCGTTTTCAGATGGGCCGGCCGGTGATATCAGTGGGCTGGATGTCTCCATTGCGCAGGCGCTGGCAGCTCAATTGCAGCTGAAGCTGCAGCTGCTGCCCTTTGACTCTGGAGAAAACATGGGGGATGACCTGCGCAACATGGTGTGGCGCGGTCATTACCTGGGCTATGGCCCTGCAGACGTGATGTTGCAGGTTCCAGCTGACAAATACCTGATGCAAGAGAACCGCCAGGTTGTGATCGTGTCGCCCTACATGCGCCAGCACACCGTGGTCATGCACAACACGCGTCAGCTGGCAAAGATCGATGGGCCAGAAGACCTCAAAGGCCTGGCGCTAGGTGCAGAGCGTGGCACCGGCGCTGCCAGCGCCCTGATGGGCAACAACGGTGGCATGCTTCGAACCCAGGTCAAGCTTTTCAAGACAGGGGTTCAAGCTGCACAGGGTGCACTCAACGGTGAAGTTGCAGCGGCTTATGTACTGCGTGCTCAAGCAGAAGCCGCCATGGCATCAGAACCCGCCAAGGCGGCTGGTTGGCAACTCAGCCCCCTGCCCCTGCCTGGTACGCCTGCCAATGGCTGGCCCGTGGGCATGGCGGTCAAGGCCACCAACAAAGATCTGGGGGCAGCCATCCAACGGGCGATGCAAACGCTGCAGTCCAATGGCGAGATGCTGGCCATCTTCAAAAAGCACGGCTTGACGCTCACCGCCCCCTGACGAACCGCCCTCCAAGCGATTCGCGCCGGGAGCTGGCTTAGCCGGCGAACACAAACACGCCAGGCGCCTGCACCGGGTCCACCGTGACCTGAATGGTGGACTTGGGTGCAAATTTCCCTTCCAGGAGTAACTTGGACAAGGGGTTTTCAATGCGCTGCTGGATGGCGCGCTTGAGGGGACGAGCGCCAAACACAGGATCAAAGCCGACCTTGGCCAGCTCCGCGAGCGCGGTGGCAGACACCTCCAGTGTGAGGTCCAGACGAGTCAATCGCTCCTGCAAAACCTTGATCTGTATCGCCGCAATCGACTCAATGTGACCTGCGCCGAGCGCATGGAAGACCACGGTTTCGTCGATGCGGTTCAAGAACTCGGGACGGAAGTGGTTCTTCAGTTCGCCGGTGACCGCTTCTTTGATGTCTTCCGCCTCTTGGCCCACCATGGCCTGGATGAGCTGGGAGCCGATGTTGCTGGTCATGACGATCACGGTGTTCTTGAAATCGACCGTGCGGCCCTGACCATCGGTCAGGCGACCGTCATCCAGCACCTGCAGCAAGACGTTGAACACGTCGGGATGGGCTTTCTCCACCTCGTCCAGCAAGAGCACGCTGTAAGGCTTGCGACGCACGGCTTCCGTCAGATAGCCGCCCTCCTCGTAGCCCACGTAGCCGGGGGGAGCACCGATCAAGCGCGCAACAGAATGCTTCTCCATGAATTCACTCATGTCGATACGCACGAGGTGCTCTTCGCTGTCAAACAAAAAGCCGGCCAAAGCCTTGCACAGCTCGGTCTTGCCGACGCCGGTGGGGCCCAAAAACAAGAACGATCCAGTGGGCCGGTTGGGGTCGCTCAGCCCGGAGCGTGATCGGCGGATGGCATTCGCTACGGCAGAGATCGCCTCGTCCTGCCCCACCACGCGCTCGTGGAGCTTGGTTTCCATCTGCAAGAGTTTGTCTTTTTCGCCCTGCATCATCTTGGCAACAGGAATCCCGGTGGCGCGGCTCACGACTTCGGCGATCTCCTCGGCCCCAACCATGGTGCGCAGCAATTGCGGGCGGCCACCGTCCTTGGCGTCCTTGGCCTTGCCGGCTTCCTGATCCTGCGCTGCCTTGAGCTTCTTTTCGAGTTCGGGCAACTTGCCATGCTGCAGCTCTGCCACCTTGTGAAAGTCGCCTTTCCGAGTGAACTCTTTGATCTGGTAACGCAGTTTGTCGATGTCCTCCTTGACTTGGGCCGAGCCTTGGGCCTGCGCCTTCTCAGATTTCCAGACCTCATCCAGATCGGCGATCTCTTTTTGCAGCTTGCTAATTTCCTCATTGATCAGTTCAAAGCGCTTTTGGGATGCCTCATCCTTCTCGCGGCGCACCGCCTCGCGCTCGATCTGCAACTGAATCAGGCGGCGATCGAGTTTGTCCATGACCTCGGGTTTGGAGTCGATCTCGATCTTGATCTTGGCCGCCGCCTCGTCGATCAGGTCGATCGCCTTGTCGGGCAAAAAGCGGTCCGTGATGTAACGATGGCTCAACTCGGCTGCGGCCACGATGGCGGGGTCGGTAATTTCCACCCCATGGTGAACCTCGTACTTTTCCTGCAAGCCCCGCAGGATGGCGATGGTGGCCTCGACCGTGGGCTCGCCCACCAGAATTTTCTGGAAACGTCGCTCCAGGGCTGCATCTTTCTCGACGTACTTGCGGTATTCGTCCAGGGTGGTGGCACCCACACAATGCAGCTCGCCACGGGCGAGGGCCGGTTTGAGCATGTTGCCGGCATCCATGGCCCCTTCGGCCTTGCCAGCACCCACCATGGTGTGCAGCTCATCAATGAAGACGATGGTCTGGCCTTCGTCCTTGGCCAGATCCTTCAGGACGTTCTTCAGGCGCTCTTCAAATTCACCCCGAAATTTGGCACCTGCCAGCAAGGACGCCATGTCCAGACTCAGAACGCGTTTGCCCTTCAAGGACTCGGGCACCTCGCCGGCCACGATGCGTTGCGCCAGGCCCTCAACAATCGCCGTCTTGCCCACGCCAGGCTCACCTATCAACACCGGGTTGTTTTTGGAGCGACGCTGCAAAACCTGGATGGCACGACGAATTTCATCGTCCCGGCCGATGACGGGGTCCAGTTTGCCCATGCGCGCGCGCTCGGTCAGGTCGATGCAATACTTTTTGAGCGACTCGCGCTGGTCTTCGGCGTCAGCACTGTCCACTTTTTGGCCGCCCCTGACGGCCTCGATCGCAGACTCCAGTGACTTTCGGGTCAGGCCGTTGTCCTTGGCAAGGCGCCCCACCTCCAGCTTGGTTTCCGCCAGGGCCAGCAAAAACAACTCGCTGGCCACAAACTGGTCGCCTCGTTTGATTGCCTCTTTTTCTGCCGCCTGCAGCAGTGTGACCATGTCGCGGCCCACTTGCACCTGCTCCTGACCCTGTACTTGTGGCAACCGGTGCATGGCCGACTCCGCAGCGGCAAGCAAGCCCTGCACATTGACGCCCGCCCGCTGCAGCAAAGGACGGGGACCATCCTCCTGTTTGAGCATAGCCACCAGCACATGGGCCGGCTCGATGTAAGCGTGGTCGTTGCCCAAGGCCAAAGATTGGGCTTCAGACAGCGCCTCTTGAAACTTGGTGGTGAGTTTGTCAATTCGCATGAAAAAGATCTCCTGTTGCCAAGCCAACTGAGGCTGGACAACAGGTTTTCAAGCGACGAGTGCGTTTTACAAGTTGACCTGTGTCAACAAATTCAGCGAGAGACCTGCCCGGAGACCTTGCAGCAGACGCTGAAGGCCGCAGTCAACTCAGACGGCGTTGCGCGCCTCAATACCCCATTTGGCAAGCGCTGCATCATCGCTCACGCGGGCGTCCACCCAGCGGGCACCCTCGGGCGTCTGCTCTTTCTTCCAGAATGGCGCCTGCGTCTTCAGGTAGTCCATCAAAAACTCGCACGCCTGAAAGCTTACGCCCCTGTGGGCCGAGGTGACTGCTACCAGCACCACCTGATCCAGCGGGTGCAACACGCCCACCCTATGAACCACACGCACGCCAAACAGCTCGAATCGCTGGCAGGCCTCGTCGATCATGGCCTCAATCGCCTTTTCGGTCATGCCTGGGTAGTGCTCCAGCTCCAAGGTGCTGACCGACAAGCCATCGTTGCGGTCACGCACCGTGCCGACAAAGGTGCACACGGCACCGACGCGTTTGTCGCCAAGCCGCAAGGTGTGGACTTCTGACCCTAGATCAAAGTCTGCCGTCTGAATCGAAACACGTGCTTGCATACGATCTATGGCTCAGCCGCCTGTGACAGGCGGAAAAAAGGCAAGCTCGGCGCCATCTGGCAGAGCATCTGTCTCACTGGCCATGACCTGATTGAGAGCCACACGAACCGCACGGTGTCGAGCCAGACTGTCAGCAAAAGCGCCGCCACGCGCGATCAAGGCCTCACGCACTTCGCCCACCGTCACGGCAGAGGTGGTGAGTTGCTCCTGGCCCAAGCCGACCGCTTCGCGGATGGAAGCAAAGTACCGGATGGTGATCTGGCGGGCCTGGCTCATGACATCAACTCGCTGAAGGGTATGAATCTGACCACATCACCGTGCGCAATGGCTTGCCCAGGCGGGTTGTCGATGACGCCGTCTCCCCAAACCGCGGAGGTCAATACACCCGAGCTTTGGTTCGGGAAGAGGTCTAGTCCCCCCCGGGCGTTACGACGTACCCGCAAAAACTCCCGGCGTTTGTCGGGGCGTCCCCAATTGAAGTGGGCCGGCAGGCTGATCGCAGCAGAGCTGAGGCAACGAGCACCTTGCAACTTCAACAGGAAAGGCCGCACCAGCGCCAGAAAAGTCACAAAACTGGAGACCGGGTTACCGGGCAGGCCCATGAAATGAGCCATTCCGACGCGTCCGTAGGCAAAGGGCTTACCGGGTTTGATGGCAATCTGCCACAAGTTCAGCTCGCCCAAAGCCTGCACCGCCGGCTTGATGTGATCTTCCTCGCCCACTGACACACCACCACTCGTGAGGATCAGATCGTGCGCTACGGCCGCATCCCGCAAGGCAGAAATGGTGGCCTCTCGCTGATCCGGAACGATGCCGTAGTCAGTGACATCACAGCCCAGGCGCAGCAGCAGGGCGCGCAAGAAAAAACGGTTGGAGTTGTAAATGGCGCCGGGGCGCATGTCTGCTGGCGCGACGTCACCGGGCATCACGAGCTCGTCACCGGTGGAAAAGAGCGCCACCCGGGGTTTAGGCGCCACAGTCAATTCGGCACGCCCAATGCTGGCTGCCAAGCCCAGGGACGCCGGTGTCAGTCGGTCGCCACGGGCCAACACCACGGCGCCCTGGGTCACATCCTCTCCAGAACGGCGGACCCACTGCCCTGGCGTTGGCGCGGACAGGACACGAATCAGATCCGCTTGCCCCTCTACAGGTTCGCAGTCTTCCTGCATTACGACGGCATCAGCACCGGGCGGAATCGGGGCGCCGGTAAAGATGCGCGCGGAAGTGCCGGGTTCCAGCGCATGCCCGCTGTTGCCCGCAGCGATGCGCTGACTGACCCTGAGCTGGCTGCCGAGAATCAGCGCATCAGCGCTACGCAAGGCGTAGCCATCCATAGAACTGTTGTCTTGGGGCGGCACTTGGAGCCCCGAGACCACGTCTTCGGCAAGCACACGACCATCGGCTTCAAAGGTAGACAGAGTCACCGGAGCCCTGGTGGGCACCGCAAACCCCAGCAACTCAAGCAAGGCGTCGTCAAGGGGCTTCAATGGCGCGCGCATAGTCGTCATGGCCGTCAGTCGCAGTGTTGGGCGATCAAGGTCTTAACCAAGACCACATCAGCCGGAATATTCGTGACACGCTTGGGCAGGGACTCAATCCCCTCAAATCCTGCCGGGCGCAGAGGTTCACGCCCCAAGGCCTCGACGATGGTGGATGCAAACTTGATAGGCAATGCCGTTTCAAGAACCACCATAGGCACACCAGACTCCAGATGCTCACGGGCCACCTTCAGGCCATCAGCCGTATGGGTATCGACCATGGTGCCGAAACGCTCCCATGTGTCACGTATGGTGAGCAATCGATCCGCATGTGTGCTCTTACCGCTGGCAAAACCATAACGACTCGCCGCCTGCGCAAAAGCCGGATCGGCACTCAGATCAAACCGCCCCTGGGCAGAGAGCTGTGTTCCAAACAAGGATTGGGTGCGAGCACCATCACGACCTACCAGATCAAAAACAAAGCGCTCGAAATTGGAGGCCTTGGATATATCCATGGACGGACTGGATGTCTCAAAAGTGTCGGCACTGCCCCGAACACGGTACACGCCCGTGCGGAAGAACTCGTCGAGCACATCGTTTTCGTTGGTGGCGGCCACCAGTTTGGCGATCGGCAAGCCCATCATTCGGGCGACATGCCCAGCGCAGATGTTGCCAAAATTACCAGACGGCACGGTAAAGCTCACCGTTCTGGCTGAGGCGCCTGCATTGGCCGCAGAATCAACGGCTTGGAAGTAGCCCGCAAAGTAGTACACGACCTGCGCGAGCAAGCGTGCCCAATTGATGGAATTCACAGTGCCAATGCGGTACTTGCGCTTGAAGTCCAGATCGTTGGAAACAGCCTTGACGATGTCCTGGCAGTCGTCAAAAACACCCTCGACTGCCAGGTTGTGGATGTTCGCATCCTGCAGACTGAACATCTGGGCTTGCTGGAAGGGACTCATACGGCCAGCCGGGCTGGTCATGAAAACCCGCACCCCCTTTTTCCCGCGCATGGCGTACTCGGCCGCACTCCCAGTGTCACCGCTGGTCGCCCCCAGAATATTGAGTTCCTCACCGCGGCGATTTAGCTCATATTCGAACAGATTGCCCAGCAGCTGCATGGCCATGTCCTTGAAGGCCAGGGTCGGCCCATTGGACAAGGCCTCGAGCCAAATGCCGGGCTCCAGGCCACGCAAGGGAACAATCTCCGGCGTGCCAAAGACCGCCTCGGTGTAGGTCTTGGCGCACAAGGCCTTTAAATCGGCAGCGGGAATGTCATCGATATAAAGCGACAAAACCTCGAAGGCCAGGCTCGCATAGCCTTGCTCACGGTACACGCGGCCCCAGCGATCCAGGGTATCGGCATTTATGTGAGGATAAGACTCAGGCAAATACAGGCCGCCATCAGGCGCCAGGCCTTCCAGCAGGATATCGCAGAAACGGCGAGGCGTCTGGTCGCCCCGGGTGGAGATGTACTTCATGGCTGCTCGTCGTTCGTCAGATCAGGCCAGCTCTTCCTTGCGGATGCGCGTGATCGGCGCCAGCACGGCAGGCTGCGCCTGCATCAATTCAAGGGCCGTGTTCATTTTTGCCTCGGGGCACTCATGTGTCAGGATGATCAGGTCGGTAGACGAAGTGACACCGGGCTGGGCGTCGTTGGCTTCATCTGCAGGACGCTGCAGGACGGCATCGATGCTGATACCCAGGTCTGCCAGGATGCCGGTCACCCGAGCCAGCACGCCGGCCTCGTCCATCACACGCAAACGAAGGTAGTAGCTGGTGAGAACTTCACCCATGGGCAGGATACGCAAGTCGCTCATGGCATCTGGCTGGAATGCCAGCGATGGCACACGCTGGGCAGCTGCAACTTCGTTTTGCCGCGCGATGTCCACCAGGTCAGCAATCACCGCGCTCGCAGTCGGCTCACTGCCAGCACCCTTGCCGTAGTACATGGTGGTACCGACGGCATCGCCATGGACCACCACGGCATTCATCGCCCCTTCCACATTGGCAATCAGGCGCTTGGCGGGGACCAGACTGGGGTGCACACGCAGCTCAATGCCTGCCTCTGCGCCGGTGGCCGCGTCCGCCTCACGGCGCTTGGCAATGCCCAGGAGCTTGATCCGGTAACCCAGCTGCTCGGCGTAACGAATGTCCGCCGCACCCAGCTTGGTGATGCCTTCGACGTAAGCCTTGTCAAACTGCACGGGCACGCCGTAAGCAATGGAGGCCATCAAGGTGGCTTTGTGCGCTGCATCGACACCCTCGATATCGAAGGTGGGGTCTGCCTCGGCATAGCCCAGGCGCTGGGCCTCCTTCAGCACGTCCGCAAAGTCCAGACCTTTTTCACGCATTTCACTCAAGATGAAGTTGGTGGTGCCATTGATGATGCCCGCCACCCATTGCACTCGGTTAGCCGTCAAGCCTTCGCGCAAAGCCTTGATGATGGGAATACCACCAGCCACTGCAGCCTCAAAGGCCACAATCACACCCTTGCGCTGGGCCGCCGCAAAAATTTCGGTGCCATGGACCGCCAGCAAGGCCTTGTTGGCAGTCACCACGTGTTTTCCGGCCTCAATCGCCTCCAGCACCAATTGACGTGCAATGCCGTAGCCACCGATCAATTCGATGACGACATCGATTTGGGGGTTGGCGATGACGGTGCGTGCGTCGTTCACCACCGTCACACCATCTCCCACCACGGATCGCGCACGCGCAATGTCCAAATCAGCCACCATCGTGATCTCGATGCCACGACCAGCACGACGTTTGATATCTTGCTGGTTGCGCTGCAACACATTGAAGGTGCCACTACCGACGGTGCCTATGCCCAGAAGGCCTACTTTGATGGGGTTCATGCTTGTCATATCAGTCCAATAACAAGGGCGCTTGCCCTTTTGAGAAAAGTCAGTTGTTGCGCTTGCGCCGCGACTCAAGGAACCTGGCGATGCGGCTGATTGCCTCACGCAGATCATCCTCATGAGGCAGGAAAACAATACGGAAGTGGTCAGGGCTGGGCCAGTTGAACCCGGTTCCCTGCACCAACATCACACGCGTTTCCTCGAGCAAGTCCAGGAAAAATTTCTGGTCATCCTCGATGGGATACATCACGGGATCCAGCTTGGGAAACATGTAAAGCGCCGCGGTTGGCTTGACGCAAGTCACTCCGGGTATCGCGGTGATTAGCTCGTAGGCCAAATCGCGCTGTCGACGCAGGCGACCACCCTCACCCACCAGCTCTTGAATACTTTGATAACCACCCAGCGCCGTCTGTATGGCCCATTGCCCGGGCACGTTGGAACACAAGCGCATGTTCGACAGCATGTTTAGGCCCTCGATGTAGTCTCGCGCAGGTTTCTTGTCGCCAGAGACCACCATCCAGCCCGCACGATAACCACATGAGCGGTAGCTTTTGCTCAAGGAGTTGAACGTCAATGTCAGGACGTCCGTACTGAGAGAACCAATTGCCGTATGACGCACACCGTCGTACAAAACCTTGTCGTACACCTCGTCAGCAAAAATGACAAGGTTGTGCTCGCGCGCAATCTCAACGATGGAACGCAGCAACTCGTCCGAGTACAAAGCACCTGTGGGATTGTTAGGGTTGATCACCACGATGCCCTTGGTCGCAGGTGTGATCTTGGCGCGAATGTCGTCCAGATTGGGCATCCATCCATTGGCCTCGTCGCACAGGTAGTGCACCGGAGTGCCGCCGGACAGACTGACCGCTGCGGTCCACAGGGGATAGTCAGGTGCCGGAATTAGCAACTCATCACCCAGATCCAGCAGCCCGTTGGTGGCCATCACGATCAACTCGCTGGCACCGTTACCAAGATAGATGTCGTCCAGTGTCACGCCCTTGATGCCCTGCTGCTGGGTTGAGTGCATGACGGCCTTGCGCGCCGCAAAAATGCCCTTGCTGTCAGAATATCCCGCTGAATTGGGCAGGTTGCGAATCATGTCCTGCTGTATTTCCTCAGGCGAGTCGAACCCGAAAACCGCCAGGTTCCCGATGTTGAGCTTGATGACCTTGTGCCCGTCTTCTTCCATCTGGCGCGCGCGATCCATGATCGGGCCCCGAATGTCGTAACAGACGTTGGCGAGCTTGGCGGATTTTTGTATGGTTCTCAAGGGCGCTCCGAACAGTGACGGGTCAGCGAATCAGCGAAACCTATAATTTGACCACAGATGAAGCTCCAGCCAGACAAATCAGACGTACAAAGCGTGACCGGCTACGGTCCGGGATGGATCGCCGTCAATGGGGAAAAACTCAGCGGCAGCGTCATACTGAGCTCCAGAGGGGATCGCAGGGCTTGGGATGTGTTCGCGTATGAAGATTTGGGTGCCAGGCACTTCGAACAAATCGCCCTATTGGATGCGGAGCTTGTAATTTTCGGCTCGGGACAACGGTTACGCTTCCCTGATCCTGCGTGGCTAACCGCACTCATGGCAAATCGAACTGGCTTGGAAACCATGGATACACCAGCGGCCTGTCGCACCTACAACATACTGGCAGCCGAAGGGCGCCACGTCGTACTCGCGGTCATCATCGACACCGATCCTGATTAAGCCAGAACTCAGGGCGAGCCCACTCTCTTAGAGTAAAATCGTGGGTTTTACCGAAGCCTGAAGTCTCGTTACGGGACATTAGGCCCAGGTGTAGGCCGACCCCGCACACGAGACTTCAAGCAACCATGGCGATCGTCGTGAATAAACCTCTCCCCGAATTCGAAGCCAGTGCCACAGGCGGCATCAAGGTTTCCAACACTTCGCACATGGGCAAAGTACTCGTCCTGTACTTCTACCCCAAAGACAACACCCCCGGATGCACTACTGAGGCGATGCAGTTTCGGGACAAATACAAAGATTTCGTCAAGGCCGGTGCCACTGTGTTTGGTGTTTCCAGGGACAACATGAAATCGCATGATGATTTCAAAACCAAACTCGAGCTTCCCTTCGAACTGATTGCAGACACAGAAGAAAAAATGTGTCACATGTTTGGCGTCGTCAAGAACAAAATCATGTACGGCAAAAAAGTGAAGGGTATCGAGCGCAGCACCTTCCTTGTAGGCACGGATGGGACACTAAAAGAAGAGTGGCGAGGCCTGAAGGTTCCTGGGCACGTTGACGACGTGTTGGCAGCTGTCAAGGCACTGAAAAAAGCAGAGTGACTTGACACTGTTGTGTCATCAAGAGGCCCCAGGGGCTCATGCATAATGGTTTGATGCCTTTCGTAAGCGCCGAACCTGACCAAATAAGCCGCCACGGTTTCGGGCGGCTTTTTTGTTTCTGGTGCTCTGGTGTCCTGGACTTGGTCGTTTCGACTTTTAGATCAGATCTCCATGATCAAAATGCCTTTTCAAGGAGTTAGCTCGTTCATGCCTCTGCCCCCAGCCCCCACCAAACGTGCCGCTCTGCTGACGCCAGAAGCCTTCAAGAAAAGCGCTTCAAAAACAGGGCGTACAAGACAAACGGGCAATCAAAATGAAGGTTCTTTGTTCCAGCCAGTGGCCGCCTTGAAACAGCAGACATCCGCCGCGCCTGCAGATGAAAACATGGCGATCTCGGCTCCTGCAAAAAAAGCCAAAATTGGGAACGGCATCAAGGCAAAGGCTCGTTCGACGCATGCGAGCGAAGAGAAACTCACGCCCGAAGTCATCCCAACGTCAAGACAAGTGGTTGTACCACCCTCCCCTCGCAAACAACAAAAGGCCAAAAGGTCGGGATTGGCGAAGCTGTTTGTTTTGGACACCAACGTGCTGCTACATGACCCCATGTGTCTGTTCCGGTTTGAAGAGCACGATATCTATTTGCCGATGATCGTTCTGGAGGAGCTGGACGCGCATAAAAAAGGCATGACAGAAGTCGCCAGAAATGCACGCCAAACCAGTCGTACGCTGGATGCACTGGCGGCAACCAACGGAACAGACATCAGTTTGGGACTTCAGTTGGATACCACTGGCCACCGGGAGGCGGAAGGCAAGCTGTTTTTTCAAACGCAGCCGCTGAATTACACCTTGCCCACCAGCCTGCCCCAGGGCAAGGCCGACAATCAGATCCTCGGGGTGGTTGATGCGTTGCGTTCGGTATACGCCCCTCGCGAAGTCGTGCTGGTGTCCAAAGACATCAATATGCGGGTCAAGGCCCGGGCGCTGGGTCTTTTGACCGAGGATTATCAGAACGACAAGACATTGGAGGATGGCGACCTACTTTATTCAGGCGCACTCGCCCTGCCGACTGATTTCTGGAGCACCCACGGCCAGACCGTGGAGAGCTGGCAACAAAACGCGCACACCTTCTACCGGGTGAGTGGTCCCATCGTCCCTCAGATGATGATCAACCAGTTCATCTTTTTCGAGGCACCCGGCGAGCCCAGCCTTTACGCGCGTGTCACAGAAATACGCGGTGATACAGCGGTCTTCAAAACGCTGAAGGACTACAACCACCTGAAAAACGCTGTGTGGGGCATCACCACACGCAATCGGGAACAAAACTTCGCGATGAACTTGCTGATGGACCCTGAGGTCGACTTTGTGACATTGACGGGTACCGCCGGCACCGGCAAGACACTCATGGCACTGGCTGCGGGGCTTACGCAGGTTCTGGATGATCGACGCTACACCGAGATCATCGTGACCCGCGCCACGGTGAGCGTGGGCGAGGACATCGGATTTTTGCCAGGTTCAGAGGAAGAAAAGATGGGCCCATGGATGGGGGCCTTGGACGACAACCTGGAGGTCTTGGCGAAAACAGAGACGAGCGCTGGCGAGTGGGGGCGCGCAGCGACCAATGAGTTGATACGAAGCCGGATCAAAATCAAGAGCATGAATTTCATGCGGGGGCGCACGTTCCTGAACAAATACCTGATCATCGATGAGGCCCAGAACTTGACGCCCAAGCAAATGAAGACCCTCATCACGCGTGCCGGTCCTGGCACCAAGATCGTCTGTATGGGTAACCTGGCGCAGATTGACACACCTTACTTGACAGAAGGCTCCTCTGGCTTGACCTATGCGGTTGATCGCTTCAAGGGTTGGCCGCACGGTGGACACATCACGCTGGCGCGCGGCGAACGGTCTCGGCTTGCAGACTTTGCAAGCGAAGTGCTCTGACCTGACAAACGCCAAAACATGCGGCGGTTGCCCACGCCAACCGCCGCTTATTGCCTTGCTTCAAAAGTCGTCACCACCACCGCTGGCCAAACTTTCAAACTTGGTAATGGGTTTGAGGAAGGCTAACTTCACGACGCCGGTGGGGCCGTTACGTTGCTTGGCAATGATGACCTCTGCGACACCAGGCTCTTTGCAGGCCTCCTTGGTGTAGTACTCATCACGGTAAATGAACATGATGATGTCGGCGTCCTGCTCGATGGCGCCAGATTCTCGCAGATCGCTCATCATGGGACGCTTGTCGGGTCGCTGTTCCACACTTCGGTTGAGCTGAGACAAGGCAATGACAGGACATTGCAGTTCACGCGCCAACATCTTGAGCCCGCGGGAAATCTCTCCCAGCTCGGTTGCTCGGTTTTCGCCATCATTGGTGGTGCCGCTCATCAGCTGCAAATAGTCCACCACAATCAAACCAAGCTTGCCGCACTGGCGAGCCAAGCGGCGCGCATTTGCTCGCAATTCGCTTGAATTCAGGCCCGCGCTTTCATCAATATGCAATGAAATATTGCGCAATCGCTCAATTGCCTCCGTTAGGCGTGGCCACTCGTCATCCGTCAATTTGCCCGTACGCAAATGCCCCTGATCAATGCGCCCAATAGAACCGACGATACGAACCGCCAGCTGGGCAGCACCCATTTCCATAGAGAACACTGCAACAGGGAGCCCCTCATTCAGTGCCACATGCTCAGCAATATTGATCGCCAGTGCGGTCTTACCCATGGACGGGCGAGCCGCCAAAACAATGAGGTCACCCGCTTGCAGACCAGCAGTCATCCGATCGAGGTCGTAAAACCCAGTGGGCACGCCGGTGACATCATTAGGGTTATCGGCCATTTCCTGGACACGATCCAGCAAATTAACCACCAATGACTCCATGGCCTGGAAGCCCTGTTTATGGCGTGCGCCCTGCTCTCCGATATTGAATATCTTTTGCTCAGCCTCATCCACAATCGTGGACACAGGCCGCCCCTTGGGATTAAAGGCATTGGTTGCGATCTCATCGCTAGCTGCTACCAGTTGGCGCAGAACAGAGCGCTCACGCACGATTTCGCCGTAGCGTCGAATGTTGCCCGCACTCGGCACATATTGCGCCAACGAGTTGAGATAGGCTAAACCGCCGATCTCGTCGGCTTTTCCTTGGCCCTGCAGATGCTCAAAAACAGTGATCACATCTGCGGGCTTGGACGCATTGACCAGGGTACCGATTGCTGAGTAAATGAGGCGGTGCTCAAAACGGTAAAAATCAACCTCGGTGAGCAAATCGCCAACACGGTCCCAAGCAGCATTGTCCAGCAACAGCCCCCCCAGAACACTGGATTCAGCCTCAAGCGAATGAGGAGGAATTCGCAATTGCGCAACTTGGCGATCAGAGCCCAGATCGTCAGGAGAAATAGAAAGTACAGCAGACATAAATAGGGTTAACCAGAGACAGTTGCCCAATGCTAGGGCAGCACGACGCTGACGTCATCGGACAAGTCTGTGCATAACTCTGGAGATGCTTGTGGGTAAGCAGATGACAGCGATCAGAAACAAAAAAGCCGCCGGATCTGACCCCGACGGCTTTGGAGACGAGGCTCGTGGATCAGGCTGTTTCGCCGTAAACAGCAACAGTGATCTCAACCACCACGTCAGTGTGCAAAGCAACGCTCACGTTGCTGTCACCGGCAACCTTGATTGGACCGTTGGGCATACGCACTTGCGACTTGAGCACCTGGTAGCCAGTTTTGTTCAACTCTTCGGCGATGTCATGATTCGTTACGGAACCAAACAAGCGACCATCCACACCAGCCTTTTGTGTCAGCTTGATGGTAGAACCTTCCAGTTTTGCACCCAGGGCTTGGGCTTCAGCCAACTTGGCTGCAGCAGCCTTTTCGAGCTCCGCACGCTTGGCTTCAAACTCCTGCTTTGCAGCAGCAGTCGCACGACGGGCGCGGCCAGAGGGGATCAGGAAGTTACGAGCGTAACCATCTTTAACCTTGACGATTTCACCCAGATTACCGAGGTTGACGACTTTGTCGAGCAGAATAATTTGCATGGTCGTACTCCTTAGATCTTGTGCTGGTCGCTGTAGGGCAACATGGCCAGGAAACGAGCACGCTTGATGGCGGTGTTCAACTGGCGCTGAAAAATGGCACGGGTGCCGGTCAGGCGAGCCGGGATGATCTTGCCGTTTTCGGCAATAAAGTCACGAAGGGTGTCGATGTCCTTGTAGTCGATCTCCTCAACACCGGTAACGGTGAAGCGGCAGAAACGCTTGCGTTTGAACAGCAAATTTTGCGCGGGACGCTTAGGACGCTTGTCTTTGTTGAACTTCTTGAACGTGGCCATGGGGCCTCCTGAAAATTAATCTTGCAAAAAATCTTGAATATGAAACACGACAGTTTTAACGTTGCGCGACGCCGCCAAAAAACCTGAAAAGTTCCAATGGCTGCCAGGTGCTTGCTTAGCCAATCGCTCAGCCACAGCACCAATCGCAATTGACTTCATCTGCAACTTTACCTGCCTGACCTGGCCAGCTTCTTCCGCTTGGGATGAATGATCGAGAACCAGATTCAATGCCGGAAGTCCGGCGGGCGTGTATCGCATCACTGCAAGTTCTGCAATTGAGGCGTGCAAACAAAGAAAATTGGAGGTGGATTTCACTCCTACGTCTATTGTCGTGTCAGGCCTGATCAGGCCGCGTATTCAGCCTGCTGGCTCTTGCGAGCATCTTCACGCTCTACCGTCTTCATCATGGAGGAAGGACCAGTTTCAGCCTTCTTCTTCAATACGGTGAGGTGACGCAGCACAGCATCGTTGAACTTGAACGCGTGTTCCAGTTCTGCCATGACTTCTTGACCAGCTTCAATATTGACGCACAGATAGTGAGCCTTGGCCAACTTGTTGATCATGTAAACCAACTGACGGCGACCCCAGTCTTCCACGCGGTGAATCTTGCCACCACCGGCGGTGATCATTCCCTTGTAACGCTCCAACATGGCTGGAACTTGTTCGCTCTGATCCGGATGGATCATGAGGATGATTTCATAATGACGCATAAACACTCCTTAAGGTTGTAGCAGCCCACTGCGTCTCTAGTAGTGCTGCAAGGCAAAGCCTGCGATTATAGCAAGCGACTCATCCCGCTTTAGGCCAGATTCTCAGGACCCTTGCTTGAGCCTTTCACTCCTCGGATGATGGCGGGTCATTACGCTGACCAGCCACGTGACCACCGCACCGGCCGGCGCACCAAATACACCAGCAGAAACAGGTTTGATACCAAACCAGAGTGACGGTTGCACGCCGCCGAACATCTGACTGAACCAGGGCGCATGCAGCACGATGTAGAAAAGGCAAACGGTCAGACCCGCCGCCATACCGGCCAATGCACCCGCCTGTGTCGTACCGCGCCAATAGATCCCCATCACCATGGCCGGAAAAAACGCAGAGGCCGCCAATGAGAATGACATGGCCACCAGCACCAAAATACCTGCTGGCTTTTGCGCAGCCACATAAGCAGCTGCCAAAGCAACCAAAAGCAAGGCAAACTTGGATAACAGCACCCTGTAGACGTTGCCTGAGCGCTTCGGCCGCATACGGAAATAAATGTCGTAAGCCAAGGCATTTCCCATCGTGAGCAAAAGCGCATCTGCCGTCGACAGCGCGGCTGCCAGACCACCTGCCGCGACCAAGCCAGACATCACATAAGGCAAGCCACCCATTTCTGGAGAGGCCAACATCACAATGTCTTCCCCTGTACGTAGTTCGGCAAACTGCAAGATACCGTCAGAGTTGATGTCAGTCGCCGATATCAAGGTGGGATCCACCTTGGACCACTGCGCAATCCACTCAGGCAGATCACTGAAATTCTGCCCCACCAAACTGGTAAGTACCTCATACTTCATCAGAACCGCCAACGCTGGGGCAGCCATATACAGCAGGGAGATAAAGAACAAGGACCAGGCCACGGAAGACCGAGCCTCAGCCACAGACGGGGTTGTGTAAAACCGCGTCAGCAAGTGGGGCATGCCAGCAGTTCCCAACATGAGGCACACCATGAGCGCCATAAAGTTCAACCTGGATAGGCTGAATTCTTCCTGAGCCTCGACACTTCCATCCGGATTACCTGCAAAAGCCTGGCCAAAAGGCGTGCCGCCAGACCAAGGCTGCGATCGTGCCGAATTGTCTTTCATCGCTGCCGTCCAGGCTTCTCGGGCTGCAGTCGCATCTTTGGGCAGGAGGGCAAGTTCTCGACTGGCTTCCTGCACCACGGCTGGCTGCGAAGGCTCCTGTTTCAATTTGCGTAAGCGTGCAAGTGCAGCCTCCCGCTGATCCACCAAGGACCCGGGCAATGTTTGCAGCTTTTCTTCGTAGACGCTGGCGCGACGCGCGTACTCAGCCATCACCTCAATTTCAAGATCAGACTGCCCTATATCGCGCTCGAGCTGAGCAATTTTTGCCAATTGCTGCCCATAAACCAAGGGAGCAATGGGATTGCCCAATTGTTTGTAGGCCAGCCAAGAGACGGGTATCAAAAACGCAAGGATGACCACGACGTATTGAGCGACCTGGGTCCAAGTTACAGCCCGCATACCACCGAGAAAGGAACAGACCAGCACGCCTCCCAAACCAAGCATGATGCCGATTTCAAAGCGCACGCCCGTCAATCGCGAGGTAATCATCCCGACCCCATAGATCTGGGCCACCACATAAGTGAACGACACAAACACCACAGCAATCGCGGCCACAAGTCCGGGCCAGCGGCCACCAAAACGCAGCCTGAAGTAGTCGGGGAGCGTGTAAAGATTGTGCTTACGAAGATTAGGAGCAATCAACAAAGCCACCAAACAGAATCCTCCTGTCCACCCCATGATGTAGGCCAACCCGCCAGGTTGACCATTGGCGCCAGAAAACCCCTGTAGATACAAGCCACCAGCCAGACTGATGAAGGAAGCGGCGCTCATCCAATCAGCCGCGCTCGCCATTCCGTTGTAGATTGCAGGTATTCGTCTACCCGCCACGTAATACTCTTGGCTATCCGAGGTGCGGCAAACAATACCTATGCTTGCGTACAAAACCAGCGTAGCAAACAAAAAGACCGCACCGATCCAATTGCGTGACATGCCCATGCGCTCACCCACCGCCAGCAGCGCCAGGAAAACCAACACCAGAAACACATAGCGCCCAAACAGTCGATGCAGCTCGTGCAAACGAGCCGGCGCACTGGGAGCCCAGCCTTTTGCATCATCTTGATGACCATCCTGACGCCGCAGCCAGGCGTAGGATGAAACGATCAACAAGTAAATCAGGATGATCCCGAGCGCACAGTACCAGTAATTGAATGGCCATCCACCAATGGTGAAGCTCAGATCCCGCGCAAAGAACACCACCCCAAACGACGCAACGCTCCAGACCAGCAGAAATGCCAGTCGCCATTTGGCAGATCGGGAAGCACTAAAACTCGCCACGTTCAATTTGGGTCGGATTACCTAGGATCGGAACCTTTTATTCGCCCTGGGCAAGCAGGTGCCAGGTTTCGATGACAGAGTCTGGGTTGAGCGAGATAGAGCTGATGCCCTGTTTGTGCAGCCAAGCTGCGAAATCAGGATGGTCGCTGGGCCCCTGCCCACAAATGCCGATGTACTTGCCCTGAGCCCTGCACGCACTGATGGCTTGGCCGATGAGGGCTTTCACGGCAGGGTCTCGTTCGTCAAAATCGGCTGCCAGCAAATCCAGCCCTGAGTCACGATCCAAACCTAGCGTCAGCTGTGTGAGGTCGTTGGACCCTATTGAAAATCCGTCGAAGTAATTTAAGAACTGATCAGCAAGAATGGCGTTGCTAGGCACCTCGCACATCATGATCAGTTTCAGACCATCGTCTGCCCCCACCGCACTTGCGCCATCTCCCCGCTGCAATCCATGCTTGGCCAGCAATTCGGTGACACGCTTGGCTTGGCCCAATGTACGGACAAAAGGCACCATGATCTGCACATTGGTCAGGCCCATGTCACTGCGCACACGCTTGAGCGCCTCGCACTCCATGGCAAAGGCCTCACCGAAATCAGCGCTGATGTACCGGGCTGCCCCGCGGAAACCCAACATGGGGTTTTCTTCGTCAGGCTCGTAACGGCTACCGCCAATCAGCTTTCGATATTCGTTGCTCTTGAAGTCCGACAAACGGACGATGACTGGCTTGGGCCAGAAAGCCGCGGCAATGGTGGCAACCCCTTCTGCCACTCGGTCGACATAGAAACTGCGGGGAGAGGCATGGCCACGCGCAACAGATTCCACAGCCTTCTTGAGGTCTGCATCCACGTTGGGGTAATCCAGAATGGCCTTGGGGTGGACGCCAATGTTGTTGTTGATGATGAACTCAAGTCGAGCCAAGCCCACACCGGAATTCGGCAACTGACAAAAATCGAAAGCCAGCTGAGGGTTGCCCACATTCATCATGATCTTGACCGGGCACTCTGGCATGGCCCCACGCTGGACCTCCGAGACTTCGGTTTCAAGTAGCCCGTCGTAAATGAAGCCGGTATCGCCTTCGGCGCAACTCACGGTCACGAGCGTGTCCGTCTTCAAGCGTTCGGTGGCATCTCCACATCCGACGATCGCAGGGATACCAAGCTCACGTGCAATGATGGCTGCATGACAGGTGCGTCCGCCACGGTTCGTCACGATCGCTGAGGCACGCTTCATCACGGGCTCCCAGTTGGGGTCGGTCATATCCGTCACCAAGACATCACCCGGCTGCACTTCATCCATCTGACTGATGCTGTGCACCAGCCGGACCGGACCTGTCCCGATTTTCTGGCCGATGGCCCGACCTTCAGCCAACACCGTGCTCTTGCCCTTGAGCTTGTACTTGAGCTCTGCTTTACCTTCCAGCTGGCTTTTCACCGTTTCTGGGCGCGCCTGAAGAATGTAAAGCTGTCCATCCGTACCATCCTTGCCCCATTCAATGTCCATGGCACGGCCGTAATGCTGCTCAATGACCAAGGCATAGCTGGCCAACTGCTCGACATCGGCGTCGCTCAGGGAATAACGATTGCGCAACTCGGCGGGTACATCCGTAGTTTTAACGAGCTTGCCAGATGCCGCCTTTTCTTCTGGGGTCGCAAACTCCATTTGAATCAACTTTGAGCCCAGATTGCGCCGGATGAGCGCACGTTTGCCTGCCTTCAGCATGGGTTTGTGCACGTAAAACTCATCTGGGTTAACGGCCCCCTGCACCACTGTTTCGCCGAGGCCATAACTGGAAGTGATGAAAACAACGTCTTCGAAGCCCGACTCTGTGTCGATGGTGAACATCACGCCCGCAGCGCCCAAATCGGAACGCACCATGCGCTGAACGCCTGCACTCAAGGCAACATCACTGTGCGCGAAACCCTTGTGAACACGGTAGCTGATGGCCCTGTCGTTGTAGAGCGATGCAAAGACCTCTTTCATCTTGTGCAAAACCTCATCGATACCAACCACGTTCAGGAACGTTTCCTGTTGTCCCGCAAAAGATGCATCTGGCAAATCTTCTGCGGTAGCTGATGAGCGCACGGCAAAAGACGCCGCCGTGTTCGCACCGCATAAAGTAAGGAACGCGTCGCGAATTGCTGCCTCCAGATCGGCAGGAAAAGGCTGGTCCTCGACCAGTGCACGAATCTCAGCGCCCGCCAGTGCAAGTGCCCGAACGTCTTCAGTGTCCAAGGTGGACAGGCGCTTGTTAATGCGGTCTGCCAAGCCACCATGAGCCAAAAAGGCCCTAAAGGCATGTGCAGTCGTGGCAAAGCCGGTGGGCACTCGTACGCCCGAAGGAAGCTGGGAAATCATTTCGCCAAGGCTGGCGTTTTTGCCCCCCACCGCTTCGACGTCCGTCATTCGGAGTTGTTCAAACGGTACAACCAAGGCGGTCGAACTGAAAAGTGCAGACATGAAAAGCTCCAGAGTTTGTAAACCGGACGGGGCAGAGGAGGGATCAAATCCGCTCCACCACACGGCTCATGCCAGCAGCACCATGCAAGTATTTTTCTGCAATATCTGCCAAACACATGAGCAAAATGCGATAAATTGATTCCATTGTAGGTGGCACAAATCGATGCCCCCAGCACTTCAGCCCAGCACAAACCTAGGCGCCACTGGCGATCCAACATGCCAAACAAAACAGTTTTTTTTATCTCTGACGGTACGGGCATCACCGCAGAAACCTTTGGCAATGCCATCTTGGCACAGTTCGAAATGCGGTCCCGACAGGTCCGCCTGCCGTTCATCGACACCGCCGACAAGGCGTATCAGGCATTGCGCCAGATAAATCATGCGGCAGCAGTCGACGGGAGCCGCCCGATTGTGTTCTCGACCCTGGTCAATATGGAGGTTCTGAAGATCATTACCGAAGGATGCCAGGGCATGTTTTTGGACATGTTTGGGACATTCGTACAGCCGTTGGAGAAAGAGCTTCAGATCAAGTCCAACCATCGAATCGGTCGCTTCAGTGATGCGAGCAAAAGCAAGGAGTATCAAAGCCGCATCGAAGCCATTAATTTTTCGTTGGCACACGATGATGGGCAATCCAATCGCGACCTGGAGCAATCAGATGTCATCCTTGTCGGCGTCAGCAGAAGCGGCAAGACACCGACCTCGCTTTACCTTGCCATGCAATACGGCCTGAAAGCCTCGAACTACCCGCTCATCCCCGAAGATTTTGAACGTCGTCAAATGCCCCCTGCGCTTGTGCCACATCGACACAAAATTTTCGGACTCACCATACAGCCCGAACGCTTGAGCGAAATTCGGCACGAGCGCAGGCCCAACTCCAAGTACGCATCGATTGAAAACTGCCGCATGGAGGTTGCGGCAGCTGAAAGCATGATGAAACGCTCGGGTATACGCTGGCTGTCAACCACGACCAAATCGATCGAAGAAATTGCAGCAACCATTCTTCAAGAGATCAGTCCAGACAAGATCGTCTATTGATAAAAGTTGGCTTGATGGACATCCCAATCCAAGGAGGCCAACTTCCTTGATTCAACGTAAACTTTGTTGATGAGTTTCACACGCACCATCAAGCATTGCCGGAATTGCGGCACCGCTGTTGTTTACAGGCTGCCGGACGATGGGGATACCCGCCAACGCGCGGTGTGTGGCGCATGCGACACCATTCATTATGAGAATCCACTCAATGTGGTGGGGACCGTGCCGGTTCTGGGGAACCGCGTTCTGCTGTGCAAACGCAATATCGAACCCCGCTGGGGCAAGTGGACGCTGCCAGCAGGCTTCATGGAAATGCACGAAACGACGTCGCAAGGGGCTGAACGCGAAACCATCGAGGAAGCCGGCGCCCAGTTCTCGATGGGTAAGTTGTTTTCGGTGCTAAATGTGGCGCGTGTCGGGCAAGTGCACTTTTTCTATCTTGCACAGCTGCTTAACGACCACTTTGACCCTGGGCACGAAACCATAGAAGTCAGGCTTTTTGCCGAAACAGAAATTCCGTGGGATGAATTGGCCTTCACCACAGTCAAAGAAACCCTGCAGTGCTACTTTGCGGACCAACGCCGTGGCACCTTCGCCATACACACCATCGATATTGACTAGCAATCAAGTGGTCACGCACCAAGGAGCGGCATCTTGCGTCAGTGCCATCCACAAGGCCCAACCAGAACTAGCTAGGAGCAGAAGACCTGCCACACGCACGCCCCAATCACCGGTCTGAAGAACACGAACGCGCAGAAGAAGCCGTGGGCCTATGAGCAAGTAAAGACCGCTACCTACAGCGAAGGCCCCCATGGTGAGTGCCCCCTCCAGCACGCCACCACTGAGAGCAGCGACTAGAACGGCTGAGTAGAGCAAACCACATGGCATCAGTGCCCAGCAAACGCCCAGCAGAACAGGCGCAGCATTATTTGATCCACCTGTCCAAGCCATCACACGACGCCACACTCGGCGAGCACCCTGCTCCAGCCAAACCGGTTGCCGGGCCTGTATCAGAAGCAACAAGCCCAGCAGCATGACCGCGACATGAAACAATGACCAAACCGGTCGCAGCAACGAGGAATGAGTGGTGAGCCAACCAAAACCTTGCATGGAAGCGGCAGCGGCAGCTCCCAAGGTGGCGTAGCCCAGCAGGCGCCCGGTTTGAAAACCCAGGATGTTTTCGGTCGCATTGCGTTGATTCGTGCGCCCGACTGCTGCGCAGGCTGAGCCACACATCACCAGACAGTGTGGGCCTCCAACCAATCCCATCATCAAGGCAGTTAACAGGGTCGAGCTTTGCATAGCGCAATTACAGCACCTTAGAGAATCGGTTACGGTTTTGATCAGCTTGCAGATAGCGGTCAAAAATCATGGCCACCACCCTCACAAAAAACCAGCCTTCGGAGGTCACCTGGATCGATGCACCATCCAACTCAACCAACCCCAAACCTACCAGTTCTTGTAAAGACTCCAGCTCCGTGGCGAAATATTGTTTGAAGTCGATCAAGTAAGCCAACTCGATGGACTCAAACGAAAGATTGCCACTACACATGAGCGCGGTGATCACTGCACGGCGAACAAGGTCGTCACGATTCAAAGACAAGCCCCTGACCACCGGTAATCTTCCATGATCTATCAGATCGTAGTACTCCTCCAGAGTTTTTGCATTTTGGCTGTAGCTGGCCCCCACGCGACCGATAGCGGATACACCCAGGGCGATCAAATCGCAATCGGGCTGAGTGCTGTAACCCTGAAAGTTGCGGTGTAGACGCCCCTGGCGCTTTGCCACAGCCAAAGAATCATCTGGCAAGGCGAAGTGATCCATGCCCACATACACATAGCCGGCTTGGGACAAGGCCTCCAGCGAGCGTGTCAACATGGCGATCTTTTCTGCCGCAGGAGGCAACTCGCTTGGTTCGATTCGGCGTTGTGGCTTGAAGCGTTCCGGCAAATGCGCATAGGCGTACAAGGCTATTCGGTCCGGGCGCAACCGCACGATCTGTTCCAGGGTGCGATCAAAGGATTCAGGCGTTTGGCGCGGCAAGCCATAAATCAGATCAACATTGATGGATTCAAAATGCAGCTCTCTTGCCGCGTGCACCAGAGAAAAGACCTGGGATGCAGGCTGAATGCGGTGTACCGCCTTTTGAACGTCGGGATCAAAATCCTGCACGCCAAAACTGAGTCGGTTAAATCCAACCCGGGCCAACGCCTCTAAACGTTCAGGATTCACGGTACGTGGGTCGACTTCGATGGCGTACTCGCCGCCGGGCGTGAGATTAAAAGCCTGTCGCAACATGTTCATCAGCGACTGCAACTCGTCATCATTCAGAAAAGTAGGACTTCCGCCTCCCAAATGAAGCTGGCTGACTGACTGCCCCTGCCCTAATTCAGCCACCAGCAGATCGATTTCGCGACTTAAATAACGCAAGTAAGTCTGGGCTCGATCGTGGTGCTTTGTAATGATTTTGTTGCAGGCACAGTAGTAACACAGCGACTCACAGAACGGGATGTGTATATAGATCGACAGCGGCTGCTTTGTCGGCATGAATCCATCTTTTCGCTGTTGCAGTACATGCCGGTAATCAACCTCTCCATACGCCTCTACAAAGCGATCAGCCGTGGGGTACGAGGTGTAACGAGGGCCGGAGATGTCGAAACGGCGGATCAGTTCAGCAAAAGAAGCAGACATACAATGACCAACAGAGCAGGTTGTGTGGCACCACTGACGACTTGCCCAGACCATCAATGACCATGATGCTTGAATGTGCGATGAAACCCAAAATCGGTTCTTGACCTAAGTCAACAGCCCTACAGGCACTTTGCAATCGACGAAGACCGACACAAAACAGTCACGCCATGCTCAACAACACAACAAGTTCGGGATCGCTGCCACCTGGCAGCAGCAATTCCTTTAACGAACTCACATCGATGACGCCGACAGCTATCCGGGTGGCCTGCTCTAGCTGCAACTTGCGTGAACTTTGCATGCCAGTGGGCTTATCGGAAATTGAACTGAACCGCATTGACGAAATCGTTTCCAAACGCAAAAAGGTTAAGCGCGGAAGTAATTTATTCAGTAGTGAGGAAAGATTTACCTCGCTGTACGCCATTCGCACTGGCGTATTCAAGACTTGTGTCAACACCGAAGATGGTCGGGAGCAAGTCACCGGCTTCCAAATGGCCGGAGAAATACTGGGCATGGATGGGATCGTCAATGACCACCACACCTGTAATGCTGTGGCTCTTGAGGATGCAGAGGTTTGTGTCATGCCCTTCGCCCGAATTGAAGAACTCTCGCGTGAAGTCAATGCACTGCAGCGGCACGTGCACAAAATCATGAGCCGGGAAATCGTGCGCGAGCACGGGGTCATGCTGCTGCTAGGCAGCATGCGGGCGGAAGAACGACTGGCCGCCTTTCTTCTGAATCTGGTGCAACGGCTTCATGCTCGAGGTTTTTCCAAGTCGGAGCTGCTGTTACGCATGACCCGCGAGGAAATAGGCAGTTATCTGGGACTGAAAATCGAGACCGTTAGCCGCACCTTCTCCAAGTTTGTTGAGGAGGGGGTTGTGGAAGTCAAACAACGGCACGTGCGCATCTTGAGTCCAGATGCGCTCCATAACATTGTCAACAGCCACCAGTCTTCATCCCACTGAGGCGGGTCGCACCTAGGCTAGCGCCTATATTTGACGACTAGCTCGACTTATTGTTCCGAGATTTGCTGCTCGTTTACAGCTTCAGAAGACATGGCTAGCAGCATCGTCAGGCTGCCAGAAATCATGGTGAGCAGCCAAAAGAGGAAAAAAGCCAAGGTGTAAACCGCTTGTCGGGGCACTTCAATCGGATTCCCAAGCCAGTGCAAGTCATGGGGATCTACGACAGCAAACACCAGCATCTCCAACAAACCCGCCACCAAAAAGGCCGGCCAAGCCACGCACATGATTCGCTTTGCCATCTTGGATAGATCCTTACAAACTGAGGCCAATCAAGGCCGGGCAGTGCCGGGTGCGCCAGTGGCAGCATGATTTCTGGCCTGCAGGGCCGGTGCCATACCCGGTGAAGACTGCGCGTTTAAGTTATTGCTCGCAGTCTGACGCGGTTCTTGGGTAAGAACTGGGTCAGGCGTCTTGATGGCCAGGTAGAGAGTGAAAAAGCCGGCCACGATCACGATCAGCGGACCGGCGATCACCATCCACACGTGAGCAAATTTCCACCACGGTTGCTGAACAATTGTTTGCATGCTTGACCTTTAGCGAGGCACCAGGAAAACTGATTTTTCAGTGAGATGACCCGAGCCATCCACCGACTGTATTTCGAACTGTATGGGGTGAGAGCCGGCTGCTGCTGCATCAAAAGGCAGCTGCACCGTCACAGGAACCCAGCGAGACTGCGTTGCCTCCACCACGACCTGAGCCTCCGAAGTCAGCGTCAGTCCGGGCAGGCCTTGCACGGAGAGCCGATATGTACCTGGTGCTTCAGTGGCATTCATGACCTGCAAACGGTAAATATTTTCGATCTTGCCACCGCTCACGATACGCGCCAAGGTTGATCGATCCCGAACCACATCGACTTTGAAAGGCGTGCGCAGCAGCAGACTTGCGAACAGTGCGACCACGATCAGACCCAATACACTGGCATAAATCAACACACGAGGCCTGAACACCCGCCTGATCAACTGTGCTCGGTTCCAACCTTGGGCGAGCGCATTCTGGGTTGAATACCGAATCAGCCCACGTTCGTAACCGACCTTGTCCATCACACTGTTGCAGACATCAAGACAGGCCGCGCAACTGATGCACTCGTACTGCAAACCTTTTCGGATATCGATACCGGTAGGACAGACCTGAACGCACAAGGTACAGTCCACACACGCACCCAGATTAAGCGCCTTAGGGTCGGCCTTCTTGGACCGGGCCCCGCGGGGCTCACCACGAGCGGCGTCATAAGTCACGATCAAGGTGTCCTTATCGAACATCGCGCTCTGGAAGCGTGCATATGGGCACATGTATTTGCACACTTGTTCCCGCATGAATCCAGCATTGCCGTAGGTGGCAAAACCGTAAAAGAACACCCAAAATGTTTCCCAGGGCCCAAGCCCTAGAGACACAACGGAAGAGGTGAGTTGCCGCACCGGTGTGAAGTACCCCACAAAGGTCAAACCTGTCCACAAGGCTAGGGAAATCCAAAGTATTTGCTTTGCCGCCTTGCGAAAGAACTTATTCGGACTCAGGGGGCTTGCGTCAAGGCGGACACGAGCAGACCGGTCTCCCTCCGTGAATTTCTCCAGCCATAGGAAAATTTCGGTATACACGGTTTGCGGGCATGCGTAACCACACCATTGCCTGCCCGCCACTGCGGTGAACAAAAAGAGTGACAGCGCAGAGATGACCAGCAAACCGGTCAAGTAGATAAAGTCCTGCGGATAAAGAACCAGGCCAAAAATATAAAAACGGCGGGCCCCCAAATCAAACAGCACAGCTTGGCGCTGTCCCCACTCCAACCAGGGTGTGGCATAAAAAACGAGCTGGGTCAAAAACACCAGACCCCAGCGCCATTTAGAAAAAAACCCCGACACACTGCGGGGATAGATTTTCTTGTGCGCTTGGTAGAGAGAAACCATCTCTGGCTCCAGCTCTAAAGTGCCCCGTTCGACCACGGGTTCATTGCTTTGCATGTCGCACTCGATATTTCAAAGATGGACGAGCCTGGGGGATGAACAGAGGCGACACGCCTCTGTCCACAGACCGTCAGGGCTTCGCGGAAGCAGCGCCAGCCTTGTTGGAGAGGCTCCACACGTAGGAAGCAAGCACGTGGATCTGGGAGTCCGTCAGCTTACCTTCCTGGGCAGGCATTTGATTGACTTTGCCATTGTTGATCATGGCGATGATGGCGTTTTCACCCCAGCCGTGCAACCAGATGTCGTCGTTCAAACGAGGCGCACCCATGGCGGTATTGCCACCGCCACCAACTCCGTGACATGCAGCGCACACACCAAATTTGCTTTTGCCAAGTGCAGCACGCACCGAGTCGTGTGGGCTGTTGGACAGGCTCAGCACGTAGTTGGCAACGTTACGAACATCATCAGGTGTCCCCACTGCAGCGGCCATGGGTGGCATGTTGCCGATACGCCCCTTGATCAAAGTCTCCTTGATGTTTTCAGGCGCACCGCCATGAATCCAGTCACCGTCCGTCAGATTAGGAAAACCCTTGCTGCCCCGGGCATCAGAGCCGTGACACTGCGCGCAGTTGTTCATGAAGATGCGCTCGCCGATGGCCATAGCTTTGGGGTCCGCGGCAACCTCCTCTGGTTTCATGCCATTGAAGCGCGCATAGATGGGCTCGACATCCTTGTTGCCCTTGGCGACTTCAGCGTCATATTGGCCCGCCTGGCTCCAACCAAACTTACCGGCAGAGCTACCCAGTCCCGGGTACAGCGCCAGATAAACCAACGCAAAGATCACGGTAATGACAAACAACCACACCCACCACCTGGGCAAGGGGTTGTTCATCTCACGCAAATCACCATCCCAAACGTGGCCTGTAGTGTTGTCGTTGGCGGTCATGGCCTTGGCTTTGCCGCTGAACCAAAGCAGCAGCAAGCAGGCAAATATGCCCACCAGCGCGATGCCAGCCACGTAAATCGACCAGAAATCACTGGTGAAATCGCTCATAGTGCTAAGTCCTTATCTGATTCATCCAGGCAGGGTCAATCCTGCTTGAAAGGTAATTGCGCCGCTTCGTCAAATCCCGCTGCATTACGAGCCGACCAGGCCCAAAACACGATTCCCAGGAATGTCAGGAAGGCGACCACTGTCACGACGGATCTAAGAGTATTGATGTCCATGCTCTGGCCCTACCTTATTTGCGGTGAATGCCCAGCACCTGAAGGTATGCAATCACGGCCTCAAGCTCGGTCTTGCCCTTGACTTCTTCCGGCGCTTTGGCAATTTGCTCGTCGCTGTAAGGTGCACCCACCGTGCGCAAACCTTTCATGTGACTCTGAATGGAAGCGGCGTCCACCACATTCTGTTCGAGCCATGGATACGCAGGCATGTTGGACTCAGGAACCAGATCACGAGGATTGTTCAGGTGAATGCGATGCCATTCGTCGCTGTACTTTCCACCTACTCGCGCCAAATCTGGGCCAGTACGCTTGCTGCCCCACTGGAAGGGGTGGTCATAGACAAACTCACCCGCCACAGAGTACGGACCGTAGCGCAGCGTTTCAGCGCGGAAAGGTCGAATCATCTGGGAGTGGCAGTTGTAGCAGCCCTCACGCACATAGACATCACGGCCTATCACCTGAAGCGCGGTGTATGGCTGAAGGCCCTTGATCGGCTCCGTCGTGGACTTCTGGAAGAAGAGCGGAACAATCTCAACCAGCCCACCGACAACAAGGACCAGCAGGATGAGGACGATCATCAAAAAATTACTGGTCTCAATTTTCTCGTGAGAGAGACCACCATTGGATGAATGGTTTGCCATTGTGTTGTTCTCCTCAGGCGTGAGCAGTTGCAGACGGAATAGTGACAGGCACCGAGCGACCAGCCGTCGCGGTTTTCAGCACGTTCCAGAGCATCACCAACATGCCAGCCAAGTAGAGCAGACCACCCAGTAAACGGATCACGTAGAACGGGAAGGTAGCTTTTACAGACTCAACAAAGGTATAGGTGAGGGTGCCATCGGCATTGACTGCGCGCCACATCAGACCCTGCATCACGCCGGCAATCCACATGGCCGCGATGTAGATCACGATACCAATAGTGGCTGTCCAGAAGTGAATTTCGACGGCTTTCATGCTGTACATCTGCTTCTGACCAAACAGGCGCGGAATCAGGAAGTACATCGACCCCATCGTGACCAGCCCTACCCAACCCAAAGCACCGGAGTGGACGTGGCCCACGGTCCAATCGGTGTAATGACTCAGAGCATTCACTGTCTTGATGGACATCATGGGACCTTCGAAGGTCGACATGCCGTAGAAAGACAAGGACACGATCAGGAAGCGCAGGATGGGATCGTCACGCAGTTTGTGCCAAGCGCCAGACAAGGTCATGATGCCGTTGATCATGCCGCCCCAGCTCGGAGCCAACAAAATCAAAGAGAACACCATACCAACCGACTGGGTCCAGTCTGGCAAGGCCGTGTAGTGCAAGTGGTGAGGGCCCGCCCACATGTACGTGAAGATCAATGCCCAGAAGTGGACGATGGACAGGCGATAAGAGTACACAGGACGCTCTGCCTGCTTAGGAATGAAGTAGTACATCATTCCCAAAAAGCCCGCGGTCAGGAAAAAGCCCACCGCATTGTGACCGTACCACCACTGCACCATTGCATCCTGTACACCCGCGTAAGCGGAATAGGACTTGAGGGCACCCACTGGAATGGCTGCGCTGTTCACCAGATGCAACAAGGCGACCGCAATGATGAATGCGCCATAGAACCAATTGGCCACATAAATGTGACGAACCTTGCGGGTACCCACTGTGCCGAAGAACACCACTGCAAAAGCCACCCAGACCAAAGTGATCAGGATATCGATGGGCCACTCCAGCTCTGCGTATTCCTTGCCACTGGTGTACCCCAGAGGCAAGGTAATTGCGGCCAGCAAAATCACCAATTGCCAACCCCAAAAAGTGAAGGCTGCAAGCTTGTCAGAAAACAAGCGAACCTGGCAGGTTCGCTGGACCACGTAGTAAGCCGTGGCAAACAGGCCACAGCCGCCAAACGCAAAAATCACTGCATTTGTATGCAATGGTCGCAGGCGGCCATAAGAAAGCCAGGAGATGCCCAAATTAAGCTCGGGCCAAGTTAACTGGGCTGCAATGATCACGCCAACCAGCATGCCCACCACACCCCACACCACCGTCATGATCGCGAACTGACGTACAACGGTATCGTTGTAAACAGTCGCTTGAGTATTCGCAAATTTCATTTACACCTCTGATGTTTTGCTGGGCAAGTATGTCGGATCGTAAGCAAATGTCCGTTGACCTATGTCAATCGTCCCGCAAAATACGGGCGCCCTCGGACTCGATATCCTCGAACTGACCGCGGTAGATAGCCCACCAAAGCCCGCCCAGTATGAAAAAGACAAGGATGACAGACAGGGGAATCAACAAGTAAAGGATGTCCACGCTAAACCTCCGGGACGGGTGGTAGTTGGGAAAGTCGCAAAGCATTGACCACGACGAATAAAGAACTCAAGCCCATCCCCAGGCCAGCCAACCATGCCGGCAACCAGCCCATCACCGCCAGTGGCACACACGTCAGGTTGTAAAGAGCTGCCCACCATAAGTTTTGTTTAACGATGTGTCGTGTTTGCTTGGCTTGACGCAGGGCCTGGAGGACGGGAAGCAATTGATCTCCCAGTACAACGATATCGGCGTGCGCACGGGCCAGTGGCGCGGCGGAACCAAATGCAAAAGACACATGGGCACCTGCCAGCACGGGACCATCATTCAGCCCGTCTCCCACCATCGCGACAAACCGGCCCTGCTCCTGGAGACGATGCAAATAATCCAGTTTTTCCTGCGGGGAACAAGCTCCTAAAGCCTTTTGAATGCCGACTGCGGAAGCCACAGCTTGCACGGCAGGACCATCATCACCAGACAGCAGATGGATGTCCAAGCCCGCAGCCTTTAGCTCGGCCACAGTGGCGATTGCATCCGGCCGAAGGTCTTCTTCGAATTCAAACGTTGCCAGCCATCCCTGGTCGTCCGCAAGGCAGGTGTGTAGGTAGGGCCCTCTCACTGCCTCCACCTTACAAAAACGGGCAGAACCTAGGCGCACACGGGGCACTGCCGCGCCATCGCTGCATGTCAACCGTCCTTCGACACCTTGCCCTGGTGTCTCTTGCACTTCCGTCGCGTGCCATAAAGGCAAGATGATCGATTTTGTTGCTTTACCCAACTGGGACACCAAAGCACGGGAAACCGGATGCAATGAGTACTGACCCAATGCTGCGGCCATGGCCAGCGCCTGATCAGGGCTGACACCTGCCCTGACCTGAATTTGGAGCAAGGTCAGTGCATCTCTGGTCAGAGTGCCGGTTTTGTCGAATACAACCGTGTCGATGACTGCCAGATTTTCTAGTGCTTGCAAACGCCGCACCATCACGCCACGACGGGCCAAGGCACCCGCACTCGCCAACATACCGGCAGGCGTTGCAAGAGACAGCGCGCAGGGGCAAGTCACGATCAATACAGACACAGCGACCATCAAGGCATGAGCTGAGTTCTGAGACCATCCCCAAACGCCTACCCCCGTGGCTGCTAGCAATACAGCAATCAAAAATGGCCGAGCAAGACGTTCGGCCAGCTGCGCAGTGTGGGGCCTGGTGGTGGAGGCGCTTTCCATCAGATCCACAATTTGCGAAAACCGGGTGTCCTTTCCTAGCCGTTGGACAGATATCAAGACATCAGAGAGCAAGTTGAAGCTGCCTGCAATCACGGCATCTCCAACCTGTCTCCGTAGTGGCCGGGATTCTCCGGTCAACAGGGACTCGTCAGCTAAGGTACTGCCTTGCTCCACCAAGCCATCGGCTGGAAAAGCCTCAGCTGGGAGCACCCTCAGCACATCCCCTACCCTCAAACGTCTTACAGCAACTTTTTCAAACGATCCGTCGGGAAGTCGTCTTTGCACACTGGCTGGCAGACGATTCAGCAAGGCCTCCAGTGCGCCAGCGGTCCGGTCGCGTAGCCGAAGCTCCAGCCACCGCCCAGCCAACAAGAAAAAAACGAACATCGTGAACGAATCAAAATAAACCTCGTTGCCCGCCCAACCGTTGGGATCAAAGGTCGCCGAACTGCTAACCACAAAAGTAATCAGCATCCCCAGAGCGACAGGCAAATCCATACTGACTCGGCGCTGTCTCAAATCAAGCCACGCACTTTGAAAAAATGGGGCGCATGAGAAAAGCAACACGGGCAGTGACAAAACCCAGGATGCCCAACGTAGCAATTGCGCCATGTCAGGAGCCAGATCTCCTGGATCAGCAACATAGGCTGGCCACGCGTACATCATGACCTGCATCATGCACAGGCCAGCAACGCCAAGACGCCAGACAGCCAGACGAGACTCGGCCGTGCGACGGTCCTTATCAAAAAGGTCATTTGCCGGGGATGCTGTATAGCCAGCCATCTTGGCGGCCGCGATCCAGCGGGATGGCTTGACCAGCGTTTGCGACCAAACGATGCGGCCGCGGTGGCTGCCCGCACTCACATCGACCTGCATAACACCTGGAATATTTTTGAGCGCATCCTCAATGTTCAGCGCGCAGGCCGCACAGTGCATACCCTCGAACACCACACTGGACTCCCAGCAGTCAGCGTAGCTTGCGGACCTTCGACTAAAGGCCGTCCACTCCTGCGGGTCATCCCAAACCTCGGCGTTCAACGCCTCGGATCCGGCCGCGGCATGGGTATTTTCTAAGTCGACACGCATGGGTACGAAGCTTACCTGCATTAACAGTTCAGCTCTTGATGCAAGTCAAGACTGCGCCGCTGCAGCAAAGTAAGCTGATGCGTATCACTTCATGGAGCGCCCCAGATGTACACGCACATCCTTCTCGCCACCGACGGTTCGGACCTGTCTCAAAAAGCGGTGGAAGCCGCCCTGGCACTGGCGAAATCAAGCCAGGGGCGGGTGCTCGCCGTCAAGGTGGTACCGCTTTATCCGCAAAGTTATTTTGAAGGCGCGATTGTCTTGTCCACCGAAGACATTACCCGGGTCGAACAACAGTGGGCCGACGAGGGGCAAGCTATCGTCAATGCCGTTAAACAACGAGGAGAGGCGCAAGGCATACAGGTGGAGCCGATCACAGTCAAATCAGACCAGGTGGGCGAGGCCATCATCAAGACTGCAGAGCGCCACAAGTGCGACCTCATTGTGATGGCCTCACACGGCAGGCGGGGTTTCAACAAGCTGTTGCTGGGTAGCGAAACCCAGCACGTCCTGACCCACTCCCACCTGCCGGTACTTGTGCTGCGCTAGCCTGCAAGCCCGCCCAGCTGAAGATCAGCTGGCCGTCGCCTCTTCTGGCTTGGCCTTGCCCTCTTTCTTGGGAAGGGGCTGAATGTCCAAAACGACCTCGGTGGTTTCGACACCCTTATCGTCCGTTTTGCTGGCAACGTCAACGGTCAAGCGGCCACCGTCTGTCAAACGCCCAAAAAGCAACTCATCCGCCAGGGCACGTCGTATCGTGTCCTGAATCAGACGCTGCATGGGACGCGCGCCCATGAGGGGATCGAACCCTTTCTTGGCCAGATGCTTGCGAAGGTTGTCTGTGAACGTGACATCTACCTTCTTGTCGGCGAGTTGGGTCTCCAACTGCAGCAGGAACTTGTCGACCACCCGCAGAATCACGTTTTCGTCCAAGGCCTTGAAGCTGACCGTCGCATCCAGACGATTGCGGAACTCGGGCGTGAACAACCGCTTGATGTCTGCTTGCTCGTCACCAGCCTCACGGGGATTTGTAAACCCGATGGTGGCCTTGTTCATCGTCTCGGCCCCAGCATTGGTCGTCATCACGATGATGACATTGCGGAAGTCCGCCTTACGACCATTGTTGTCGGTCAGGGTGCCGTGGTCCATCACCTGCAACAACACATTGAAGATGGCCGGGTGTGCCTTTTCGATTTCGTCCAGCAATAAGACACAGTGCGGCTTTTTGGTGATGGCCTCAGTGAGCAAGCCGCCCTGGTCAAAACCAACGTAACCCGGGGGCGCGCCGATCAGGCGACTGACCGCGTGCTGCTCCATGTACTCACTCATGTCAAAGCGAATCAGCTCGATACCCATGATGAAGGCCAACTGGCGAGCCGCCTCGGTCTTGCCAACGCCTGTGGGACCACTGAACAAGAACGAGCCTATAGGCTTGTCCCCTTTGCCCAAACCTGAGCGAGCCATCTTGACTGCAGCCGCCAGCACGTCGAGCGCTTTGTCCTGACCGAACACAACGTTCTTGAGGTCCCGCTCCAAGGTTTTCAACTTGCCGCGGTCATCATTAGACACATTCGCGGGCGGAATACGCGCGATCTTCGCCACGATTTCCTCGACCTCGGTCTTGGTGATGGTTTTCTTGCGTTTGGACACAGGCAATATGCGTTGCGCAGCACCGGCCTCGTCTATCACATCAATTGCTTTGTCCGGCAAATGCCTGTCGTTGATGTACTTGGCGCTCAGCTCTGCTGCGGCCTGGAGGGCACCCAAGGCGTACTTGACGTTATGGTGTTCCTCAAAGCGAGATTTCAATCCCTTCAGGATCTCGACCGTCTCGGGCACGGTAGGCTCGACAACATCGACTTTCTGAAAACGGCGGGACAAGGCGGCATCTTTTTCAAAAATGCCACGGTACTCGTTGAAGGTGGTTGCACCGATGCACTTCAAAGCGCCGGAGCTGAGAGCGGGTTTCAACAAATTGGAAGCATCCAGGGTGCCTCCAGAAGCGGCTCCCGCACCAATGAGCGTATGGATTTCGTCAATGAACAAGATACCGTTGGGTTTGTCTTTCAAGGATTTGAGCACGCCCTTGAGGCGTTGTTCAAAATCCCCCCGGTACTTGGTCCCAGCGAGCAAGGCGCCCATGTCCAGCGAATACACCGTGGCCTCGGCCAGGATTTCAGGCACATCTTTTTGGGTGATACGCCATGCTAGCCCTTCGGCAATGGCGGTTTTGCCTACACCGGCCTCGCCCACCAGCAAGGGATTGTTCTTACGGCGACGGCACAAAATCTGTATGGTGCGCTCCACCTCGTAATGGCGACCAATCAGTGGATCGATCTTTCCCTCTTTTGCCAATACGTTCAAGTTGACCGTGTACTGCTCCAGCGGTGAGGCCTTCTCGCTTTTGTCGCCGCCTTGCTCTTCAGATTCAGCAGGGGTCTCGCCGGATTTCACGGGCTCGGGCGGGTCACTCTTCTTGATACCGTGTGCAATAAAGTTAACCACATCAAGTCGGGTAACGCCTTGTTGGTGGAGGTAGTAAACGGCATGTGAGTCTTTCTCACCAAAAATGGCCACCAACACGTTGGCTCCGGTGACCTCTTTCTTGCCGCTACCGGTGGACTGCACATGCATGATGGCGCGCTGTATCACGCGCTGGAACCCCAGGGTGGGCTGGGTGTCCACATCTTCGGTCCCGCCGACCTGCGGTGTGTTGTCTTTAATGAAGTTAGACAAAGCTTTGCGCAAATCGTCGAGATTGGCTGCACAAGCCTTCAACACCTCCGCAGCGCTGGGGTTGTCCAGCAGTGCTAAAAGCAAATGCTCGACGGTAATGAACTCATGTCGCTGCTGCCTGGCTTCTACAAACGCCATGTGCAAACTGACTTCTAGCTCTTGGGCAATCATGCGCTTTCCTTTGGGCCTAATTGTTAAAAATCGACAGGTTCACTGATGCATTTCAGCGGGTGTCCGGCCTTCGCGGCGGCATCCAGCACTTGATCCACCTTCGTGGCGGCAACATCTTTCGAATACACCCCACAAACCCCGCGACCGTCCAGATGGATCTTCAACATGATCTGGGTAGCGGTCTCCAGATCCTTGTTGAAGTATTGCTGAATCACAACAACCACGAACTCCATAGGTGTGTAGTCATCATTCAACATCAAGACCTGATGCATCTGGGGAGGCTTTATTTTTTGAGTGCGCCTCTGCAACACCACAGCACCGCCATCATCGTGGTCGGGTTTGCGGGTCGGTGGCTTGGGAACGTTAGGTGGGACAGGAGCCATGGATTCATTCTACTGATGCGCTCGGGGCGCCGCTGAGCTAACGGAAACGTCCACAAACCGAGTTGGAGCAGCTGTGTTTGGTTGATATTTATGCCCATGGTGCTAGCGCTGGCCAGCGACGTGGATTTACACAAACAAACGCTTTAGAACAGCTTTCAACGCTCGGTCAAAGGCTTGATCCCGGACCCCATAAACGGCTCCAGTAGAAGTGAAAGTACCGACCTTTCTCCGGTGAGGATAGCAGCCATAACCTGCACCCCGGGTCGCATCGGGTAGGTGTCCAGACCGCGTCGAAATACAAGCTCCTTGGGCGCCAAGCGCACAACGTAGTAACCAGCTCCGGTTTTTTCATCCAGCGCTGCATCAGGGCTTATGTAAACCACTTCCGCGTCAACACTGGAGAAGCCGCTACCGCCCGCAGCGATCGATAAGCGTGCTGGCGCGCCAGTCTTGACGTATCCAACCTCCGAAATCGGCAGACGTGCTTCAACAAGAAGCGCTTCGCCCTCAGGCACTAGCGTAGCAAGGGTACCTCCTGGGCTCACCACACCCCCTCGATTCTTGAAGTAGACGGTCATCACAGTACCAGCTACAGGAGCTCGCACGGCGGTTCGATCTTTGGAGTCGGTAGGCTTCTTCATCCGTTCATTGAGCGAATTGAGCTCAGTGGTGGTCTCCTGCAGGTCCTTACGTAGATTCACCTCTTCGTCACTTCGGAATGCCGCAAGTGCCGAGGTCGCCTCTGTCAAACTGGTGCGTGCGCGCTCCAGCATTGCCGTGGTGGAGTCTCGATCTGCGTCGATCTGGGCCTGCTCCTTTTTCAGCTGCAGGTGCTCATATTCGTGGGTCAACTTTTGCTTGAGCATGGCTGTGCTGATGTCGACCTGGTCGGCCACAAAACGACTGCGGGTCTTTAAGCCGTTCAGACGTTGCTGGGCTTCTTCAATTTCGGAGCGGCGCTGTGCAATGCGAGATTCGTGGTTTTGAACCATGGCCTTGTATCGATCGAGATAGGCGGCAAATGCAGACCGAGCTTCTGCCGACAGGGCTGGAAATTCCCGCGCCAGCATGGGTGGTGGGGCAAAGCTCCCGGCCTTGGACAAGGAAGCATTCAGCCTTCGCACTTTCAAATCCAGGCTGGCGATGCGCGAGCGCAGGTCGCCAACATCCGAGCCCGAGATCACATCTTCAAGCTCGGCAATCACTGCACCGGCTTCAATTTTTTGGCCTTCGGAGACTTTTATCTCCTTGATGATGCCGCCCTCCAGGTGCTGTATGCGCTTCATCTGCCCTTCAGGCGTCACCTGGCCCTGAGCATAGCTTGCAACATCCAGCGGGAAAAATGTAGCCCACCAGATGAATGCAAAGACCGTCCCAGACAAAAACCACAGCAGCGGGTTGCGCTTGAATACTTCTGAAATGTTGGATCTCCGTCTAGACGGTTCAAATTCGTCAACATCAGTGACGGACTGAGTACTTGCCAGGCTCATGATCCGCTCCCCATAACGACGCCGTCGCCAGCAGGTGATGAAGGAACAGCCGGCTGCGGAACACCCACCTGAGGAACTGGCTTCTTAGACAGATCAACAATCAGGTCAGCAGCCCGCTGGATAAAGTTTTCGTTACTCGCCACCACCAAGGTCCGGCCCTCCTGAACCAAACGATTAAGCAAGCGAGCCACTGCCGCCTGCCCAGTCGTGTCCAGCCCCTCGGTTGGTTCGTCCAAAAAAATTACGCGTGGATCACCCAAGATGGCCCGGATCAACGAGAAACGCCTCCGGACACCCACAGCGAGACCGGTGTCATGACTTGTGATCGGCCTATCCAATCCCGCAGGATCACTGGCAAGAAAACCTTCGAGCCCCATTTCACGGATCAAGTCCAGCAACCGTGCATCGTCAATATCACGGTCCAGCACGAGATTTTCTCGTAAGGTTCCGTCAAAAAAAACTGACTCTTGGGGCGCATAGCCAATACGGCCTCTCCACCACTCGTGTGAGAGCTGGCGCAGCTCAATGCCATCGGTACGCACCAAACCGCGCTGCGGCGCGAGTAGGCCCAGCAACAACTTGATGAGCGTGGACTTGCCGGCACCGTTGGGTCCGATCACTGCAAGTACCTTGCCCACTGGCAATTCGAAGTTGAGGCGCTCAAAAAGCGGCACTGGCTGTTTGGGATATGCAAACGCAATGTCGACGGCCTCCAATCGACCCTGCAAATTAGCAGGCTCTGCGCCGCCCTCTGGCTCGCGTTCAAGGACCTCCAATTGGGACAGCGCTTCGTTGGCGTGCCGTGCCTTCACCAAAGGATCGGCCAGGTAGGCTGCACGACTACACACCGCAAAGGCCCGGCTGGCCAGGATGCTTGCACCAATCAGGGCTCCAGTGGTGATCGTGCCTTGAACCGCCGCCACTGCCCCAAACGCATAGATGCCCACCGAGAGGACCTGGCCTACAGTCTGCACAGAGGTCTGCTGAGCCGCCTGAATGTCCATCCCCTCACGGCGCGTCGACATGCCAGCGCCCTGAACCTGGGTCCATCGGACCGATAACGGCCCGATCAGGGGCAGCGTACGGACAACCTCACCGGCTGCGAGCAGGAACTGCCCCATCTGCTGTACGCGTGCGTTGGCCTTGGCGTGCGAATCTGCAGAAGAGCGCTGGCGGCGCTCGCCAGCCACGCCCATGGACAGCACTATCACGCAGGTCAACAAGACGATCAGTCCCAAGGGCCAGTAAAGGAGCCCGGTGGCCAGTACAAACATCAACGCAAACGGTAGATCTAGCAGGGCGCTCAGATTGTTACTTGAGCCCAGCTGTTGCATCGCCATAGGCGCACCCAGTGCCTCCCGGCGCTGGGCCAGAGGCAGCCCCGAGAGCGCCTCGTAACGGGTGACCGAAAACGCCCGGAAAACACGTTCACCAGCCCGGTGGTCCCACTTTGTGGCGATGTCAGCCAGTACACGCTGCCGAAGCTTGCGCAGCACCAGTTCGAACACGATGGCTAGCAGTACCCCCACGGTCAACGTTATCAGCGTCGGCGTCAGACCAACACCAACGTAGCGGTTGAGAAGGTGAATGCTGTACAGCGAAGACCCAAGCGAGAGCAGATTGATAGTCACGGTCGAGGCAACGAGCTCACCACCGCGCCCACTCTTGAGCAGCTCACCGGTCAAATGACGCAGCATCAGGCCACCCTCCCCATAGAGGTTTCAGACCCATTGCTGGCATTTGGTACCCCAGCTACAGTCTTCAAGTGGTACTCAAAATGATCGGATAACCGGTTTGGTGCCTGATGAAAGAGGTCAGGCATCGTGGCTTTGGGTAGTTGGATCATTCGTGCGCATCAAATCACGGCTAGGGGTAGGTGGACAGCTTGGTCGGGCAAGGGGTCAAAGGGGGCAGGCAAGGGATCGTCGTTGGCGATCGTGCCGGTCAGATAGTCCATCTGATCGGCATTCGCCGTCCAACTTGCCCCCGCCACCTGGGTGACCTCAACGCCCAAGGCAAAACGCTCGTCGGTTTCGGCCAGCAAGTCGGGGGCTGCATCCAGGGTGAATCGCGCCGTGCTGCTGCCCGCTTGGAAAGTCGCTACGCCGGTCAGGGCAGTGGTGCTCGTCTGGGTGAAGGACTGGCCCGTCACCGGATCAATGAAGTCATTGGCGCTGACGCCATATTCACCTGGATCCAAAGTGGGTGTGCCCAGTGTCCATTCCACGGTCATCAAGTCATCAGTCGGCCCAGTACGGACCAGGTCGAACACAAACCGACCAGTGTCCTCGTTCTGTACCAGGGCTGAAGAAGTGAGCTGGATGCTGAAGTCGTCGTTGACCACCGTACCGCTGACGGTCACACCCGACTGCGCGATCTCCACCCCACCGCCATCCGATGTAGTTGCGCCAGCCTGGTCGAGTCGCAGCGTGAAGCGCTCGTTGCCTTCTACCATGGCATCTCCGTTCAGCGTCACTCCCAGGTAGTAGCGCCCGCTGCTGGTGTCTTGCGTCAGGGCAACGTTGGTGCCCGTCAGCGACGTCACATCGCTGCCATCCAGATCGCCACTCAGGGTGTAGTCGATGCGGATGTTCGGGAGTACAGGGCCATCCGTCGAACGGTTGATCTCATCAACGTAGAAGCGCAGTTCGGTGGTCCCGGTGTCACCTTCTACATACCGATGGGTCTCGGCCTGGGAGAGGCCGATCAGCGTGTCGTCATCCGTGACGGTAACGCTCGCCTCCCGGGTCGCCAGGGTCGCCCCGCCGACGTTGCTGCCGATCAGCGAAGTGGCCGAGTCCAGCACTACCTTGAAGCCCTCGCTGGGACCGTAAATGTTATCGCCCGCCACCGTTATCACCACATTGGCCGTACCGCTGCCCGAACTCATCGTGATCGTGCTCTGTCCGGATGGCAGGACACCACCGACAAAATCAAGCCCGTTCGCCGGATGTAGACCGGTGCCTTCGACGTGCCAGTTCACCAGCACGCTGGTCATGTTGGTCGGGCCGCTGGCGGAGAGAGCAAAGGTCGCCGTCACCTGGGTGCCCGACTTCCCCTCCAGAACCGTGGCCGGATTCGGCGCCGCAATCGATACCGTGGCATCGTCGTTGACCAGCGTAGCGGCAATCTCCGTTGCGCCGATCAAGTTCGCCCCCACGGGGTTGCTCAACTGAACACGCAGGCCCTCGTCGGACTCGATCGTGTCATCGCCATAGGTCTGGAACGTCACCGTCTTTTCCGACTCACCGGCAGCAAAAGCCAGCAGTCCGGCCGGGAACGCACCGCCAAAATCGGCGACATTCACCGAGGAACCCGACGAGGCTGCCAGCACGCTCCAGTTCACCGAGGCGGTCTGCGACAGATCACCCGTGCGCGTGACCCGGAAGCTCAGGAAGCGATCATCCCCATCGTTGCCCTCGGCCACCGACGTGGTCGCCATGCTGAGTTGCAAGGCCGGGTCATCATTCAGCACCGTCTGCACCACCGATGAGGTGCCCAGGATCGTGCTGGTCGCCGGACTGGAAAGTGTGATCGTGTAGGTTTCGTCGAACTCACCCACCGTGTCACCATTGACAAAGACCCGGATCGACTTGTCGGCCATGTCGCCATCGGCAAACGAAACCGTGCCGGTCAGACCGTTCACCGTCACCCCGTTCACTTCGATGTGGTCGATGTCTGCTGCAGACGTTGGATAGGTGCCTGAGCCTGCCAGCGTCCAGGTCGCCGAGGCGATGCCGCTGGACGTACCGGTCCGGGTGACCTGGTAATCCATAACGGTGGTTCCGGTATGCCCCTCATTCGCCGCTGCGCTGCTGAGCGGCACCAGCGACAACTCCTTGTCGTCGTCGCGCGCCTGAACCAGGGCGCTCGGGGTCACCAGCGTGCTGGTGGTGTCACTGGTCGCCCGTTCGATCACCATGCGCAGGTCGGCCACACTCTCGAGGCGGGTGTCGCCGGCGAGGCGGACAACAACCATCTTGCTGGCTTCGCCGGCAGCAAATGCCAGATCGGCGCCGCTGAAAGCATCCTGGGTCGCGGCCGCGCCGTCGATCAGCAGGTCCAGCAGTGTCAGAGCGGAGGTGTCGCCCCCGGCAATCTCCAGTTTCCAGCGCACCGTACTGGCCCCGGTCGTCACGTAGCGGTCGATGGTAAAGGTGACCGTATCGCCGGCCGAAGTGCCGTTCTCGACGATGAAGGCCTTGTTGGCCGTGACCTTGTAGCCCTGATCGTCGTTGTTGATGGTGCCTTCGGTCGTCGCATCCGCAGTCGACTTGAGCGACGCCCCGACACCGGGGTTGCTCAAGGTGACCGTGAAATGTTCGTTGTCCTCGGCCACGCTGTCATTGACCAGGTTCAGGGTGACATCAACGTACGCTGCATTGGCCGCGAAGCTCGCCGTCCCGGTCAGGGCCTGGCTGAGGGTGAAGTCGGTGCCGGCCACCAGGCTCGCTGAGGGCGAGGTCCCGGCAGAAACGGTCCAGGTCACGGTATCGCTGCCGGTCAGATCGCCTTCGCGCAGAATGCGGAAGGTAATGCTGCCGCTCGACTCACTCGCCGCCGTCATGGGGGCCAGCGAGAAGCCTACGTCGTCGTTCTCCAGCGTGCCCGTGGCCGTGGCGGTCTGGCCGTTGTAATCCAGTGTCAGGTTGAAGGCCTCGTCGGCCTCCCACTGTGCATCGCCCGCCACCGGCACGTAGAAGGTATAGGACGTCACCCCGGCCGGCAACACGAAGTTGCCGCTGGTGGCGCTGAAATCGGCCGCCGACGCTGCGGTCTGGCCGCTGAAAGACAGCGCCCAATTCACCGTTGCTGCCAGGGCCGACGAACCGGTACGCGTGACCGTAAAGCCCATCTGGCGTGCGCCATCGCCTTCTGCCTCGGAGACATTGGCCACGCTGAGCGTGAAGTCATCGTCCAGCAGTTCGCCGGTGACTTCCAGCACCCCGGCAACATCTGCGCCCAAAATCGACAAGCCGCCCTGGGCATTGGACAGGCGAATCTTGAAGTCCTGGGCCGTCGCCTCGCTCGTGCTGTCCGGGTCAATGGCAATGCTCACCGTCTGGCGACCATCGGCATTGAAGGTCAGGGTGCCACTCGTCGGCCCCGTGAAATCGGCCGCCGTGGCGCCGGTACCGGTGAAGTCCAGCGCCCAAGCCACCGTCGTGGTGTTGATCAGGCCGGTGCCGGCACGCACCACCTCGAAGCGGTAATTGCTGGCCGAGCCGGTGCCTTCCACCTGCGCGACCGCATAGGTATCGCTGATGTAGAGGGCGGCATCGTCATTGATCACGGTGCCCTTGGCCCCGCCATTGGTCGCGGCAAAGGTATCGTTTTCCGCGCCGGTGCCGAAGGCACTGACTTCGACCAGGAACACCTCGTCCGACTCGGACGTGGTGTCGCCTGTGGGCCCGGTAAAGGTGATGTCCTTGTACAACTCGTTGCCAGTGAAGGTCACCGTGCCGCTCGGCAGTGCTCCAAAGTCAGTGGCGTCCACCACATTGCGGCCACCACCGGGCACCACCGACCAGGTCACGGTCTGGTCCTGCGGCGTCGCCACGCTGCGGGTGATGCGGTAATGCCAGGTGCCGCCCGTGCTTTCAACGATGGCGTTGTTGGCCGTGTCGTAGGTCGGCGTCGGGATCACCGAGAACACGGTGTCGTCATTGCGTACGGTCACCGTGCCGGCGGCACGCAGCACTTCGTCGATGCCCTTGGCGCCCGAGAGCAGGACCTGCAGTGTTTCGTCTGCTTCCACCGTGGCATCGCCCTTGACATTGAAGCTGATCGTTTGCATCTCGGTGGCGTAGCCGTAGGTATGGGTGGCTGTCGTGTTCGGGTTATAGGTAATCCCGGTGCCGCTGAATACCCCGGTCCCCCGGTCGGTAGCGTTGGTGGTGACGTAGTTGGCCGTCCAGTTCACTGTGGTGATGCGTTCGTCGTAGGTGCCAGTGGTCGTGTCGTCCTTGAGCAGGCGCACTAGGTCGCCCACACGGGAGAGGGTCACCGTGACAGCGACATCGCCCGAGTCGGTCTCGATGACCGAGGTGTCTTCCACCCGCAAGCCGGTGTCGTCGTTGACGATCACGCCGGTCACGCTGCCCTGGCCAGCGGTAACCGAGCCGATCGATGGGCTGTACAGCTCGATGCGGAACTGCTCGCCATACTCCACCTGCGAATCGCCACGCACGGCAAGACGCACCGTCTCGAGCAATTCGGGCGCGGTGATCTGGTTATGGGTGGCCACATCCAGTACCTGGCCGGAAAACACCACCGTGCCGAAGGGCAGCACGGCGTTGCCGTTACGATCGAGGTAAACCCCGGCGAAATCCTCCGCCGTCACCGCCGCACCGTTGACCGGCACCACCCGCCACATCACGGTCGAGCCGCCTTCAAAGCCGTCGGTCGCGAACTGGCGGCTAACATCAAAGATGAACTCGCGCGTATCCGTGCTGCCCAGGTCGCCTTCGCGCACGGTGACGTTGCTGTTGCCATCGGGTGTGTTGGCACTGTTCCAGGCCACTGCGTAGGTGACGTCGTCGTCGGCCAGGGTGACCTTGATCGTCATGGTCGGATGCGGGGCGGCGAGGCCGCCGCTCTTGCCGGGCGCATAGAACACCGGCAAACCATTGGCGGTGACCGGTGTCTGTAGCACCAGATCAAAGGTCTTGTCCGGTCCGGGCGTGAAGTTGGGCACGAACAGGTCAGGAATGCTCAGATCGAGGCCGGCCGTCGGATCCAGCGATGCGCTGACATCAAGGCTGATGGATGTGGCCCCGACGAGCACCGTCTTGCCGGCGCCATTCACATACTGTGAGCCAATTCGTGCCGCATTGAAATCGGCCTGCACCGCCGTGCCATTGAGCACGATTTCCCAGGCGATGGTGGCGGTGCCCTGGGACTTGCCGGCGACGGCCAGCGAGAAGTTGAAGTCGCCGTCGCTCAGCGCTGTATGCTGATCGGCTGCTCCTGTCCACGTCGGGTCGCCTTCCACCTGACGGTGGCGCAGATCATGGAACTCCAGCTTCAACGGTGCATTGGCCGGGTCGCCGTCGTCGTCGAAACTGTAGGTCGTCGCTTCGCCGTCGGCAAAGGCCTTGAGCCACAACCGCGTGTCATCGTCAGTAAAGCCGAAATTGAGTGAGTACGCGGCGGGGTCGCGGCGGGTAATGTTCCAATCGGCCAGGCCGCTGGTATCACCGATGCCCAAGGTATCCCAACCTGCCCTGGGCGGGGGCTGATCCGTCCAGCTCGCCGAAGTATCATTTTCAGGGAGATGCTCGGCGTCGTAGAGCTTGATCTGGGCGTTGACCGCCTTGTCAATATTGAAGTCGTCCTCCACCCGGAACACGACTTCCGCAACCGACGAGCCCGGCAGGAAGTCGGCGATGCCCCGGTAATAGGTTCGCCCCGTGTCATCCGCAAAGCGGACGACGTTAGCCCCTCCTTCCACCGTCATTTCCGGCGCGGGCGTCTTCTGATCGGTGAACAGCTTGATTTCGAAGAATGCCTGGCTGGAGGTAGCCAGGGCTTCGGAGCGGGTGAATTTCAACACCAACCGCCGATCGTCGGCCAGGTTGTTGTCGCTATGCGGATAGGTGGCATCGCCAGTCACATCGGCCTGCGTGTTGAGTTCACGTCCACTACCCGTCGTGCCAACATAGTACCCACCCGACCCCTCGTAGAAATTACCGCCGTTCCCAATTGCCGAGTCCGTTTGGCCCGTTTGGCGCTGGAAGAGCTCCACCTTGACGGTCGGGCCTTCGTTATCGCCAACGAGGAAGCTGGCCTTGCCCTGCAGCGGATCTATCTGCACCTGCCCGCTGCTGCCCTCGAGGGCTAGCGGATTGAGCAGCAGGACCTCGAAGATCTCGGCATCTTCACGCAACAGGTCATCACGTATGGCCAGGGTGACCACGCGAAAGGTTTCCCCGTTGTCGAAGAAAACTGTCTTGGGTTCCGACACCGTGCGGGTGACATTGATCCGCAAACGGTCACCGTTGGCATCCAGGGTGAAGCTATCCCCGTTGCGCACGTATTCCGGCACCGGTCCGGTCGTCCAGGTTACGCCGAGGGCGGTGTCATAGCCTCCTTGCGCTACGTCATAGAGCAGAAAATCGGCTTCTTCGGTCTGATGGGCGCCGTCCGCCTGAGTGGGCACACCGTTAACCAGTGTCTGGCTGCCGACATTGAAGCCGCCCGTGCCATCGATGCCCTTGACCACCAGCTGCCAATCCACCGAGGCCTTACCGGGGCCGGAGCCATCGAGGGTGATCTTGAACTGATGCAGCGAGTAGCCGGCTGGCAGCGTGCTGCGCAGGGCGGCCATCTCAGCCTGGTTAGCGGCATCCCAGGCCAGTGCTTCGCTTGCGTTGCTGGCAATTGAGGGCAAAACGGATTCCGTGGCCTCGTTGTACACGAGGCCCTTGACGGCAAAGGCGCGATCGTCAGTGTCGATACGACCATAGCCGACCCAGTGGTGGTCGGTTGCCGCCAGGTCACTTAGTTGCAGGCCCTCGCCGTCGTACTGATAACCCTCCGGGTTGCCGACGACGACGAAATTCTCCGACGTCGGGTTGTTCAAGTCGGTGACCGGATCTGGCTGAGTAGCCTCAGTGAGCGCTTGATCAACGCCATTCACCCGCTCACCCCAGATGGCGACGCTGAAGTCCTTGACCGGTTCAATCGCATCGTCGGCGCGGACCCGGATCGTAAAGCTAGCCTCCTTCTCGCCCGCCAGCAGTGTGGCATAACCGCGAATGACGTCTTGGCTACCGTTATTGGTCGTCCACTGACCGTCGAGGACAATGAAGTCGGACGGCTTGGCGGGCTGGATACGCTCATGGGAGAAATACCAGCGAACGTAATCGCTGTCGCCTCCCCCTTCAGGCAGCACGGCCGGCGGCCGCAATTCCCAGATAACGGTGATGTCTTCCAGCGAAGAGCGCTCGCGCGAGATGACGAAGGTCTTGTCCTGCCAGCCGCCATCGACAGTCTGGTAATCGACGCTGGCATCGCCATCGGCGAAGTCCCCCCCCACAGCCAGCACTTCGGTCACCATCGTGCCGCCGGCTTCGGTGGCCGTGCTGCGTCGCGCCACGATGACCGGCGCCACATGCGTCACCTCAGCGCTGAAATCGGCTGACAAGGCACGTTCTGCGGCAGTCAAATCATCGATGGAATAGGACTGGAACTGGTCGTCACTATCCGGCACGAACAGATAGTCGAGGGTACGGGAAATGGTAGCGACCGGGGAGCGCAGCATGAGCTGGTAGGTGCCGGCGGGCACCTCCACCTCCTCCAGCATGAAGCCGGTGGGAACGCCATTGACCACCTCAGCCACGCCCGCCAACGGCCGGAAGCTGGGCGGGCTGCTGTGCTGCTGCCCGGCCCAAACATTGTTGCCGGCATCATCGTTGTAATTCATGTCGGAACTGATGGCGACGATCTCGGAGAAGGCCGCCACATCCCAGTCACCCCGGTAGCGCAGGGTGATGGTGAAGTCCTGCGCCGCCTGGGAGTTGTTGATCATCGAGGACGACTGGTAGACGTAGCTTCCACCGAAGCGCACGGCGGCATCCGGCATGTCACCGGCGCGATTGTTGATATCGATGACCTTGACCATGAAGTCGCGGTCCTGCGTGGGATCGCGCACCACCGAGGTGCCCAGGCTGATCTGGGGCGAATCGTCGTCCACCAGGCTGGCCGTAGCGGATGCGAAGTTGCCATTAAAGGCGTCGCCGGTAATTTGCGTCATGCTCACCGACAGCTCTTCGACGACTTCGTCGATCGCGTCGTCGAGCAGCGTCGTGCGCAACAGCACCTCGTCCGTGCCCGCGCCCACCGTGATGCGGCCGGCCCAGTCCTCGACCGTCGTCACATCCTCAAGCGCGTCCGAGCCCGGTGCGCGCACCCCGACCGGGCCACTGATCGAGCCGCCCTCGGCGCTGGCCGAGAGTTGGGCGCCAAACAAATCGCCGCCATCCTCGCGCAACCACTGGAAGGCCGCATTGCCCAGGGCGATGTCGGCACTGCCCGAACGGTTGCCGGCGCCCAGCGCGATGTCCTTGATCAGGTTCAGGTGGTCCCACTCGGTGGTCTGCGGCGCGATGATGACCGAGGGGTCGAGCCCATTGATGCTCCAGCTCGGGTCACCGGTCTGATCCCAGTCCACCTGGAAGCGAACGAGCTTGACTTCAGGCACTACATTGTTGGGATCGAATGTGTCGAAATAGGCCTGAATACCGGCGAAATCGAGATCGGGCTTGTTGAGCAGCGCCCGGAAATACTCCAGCGCAGCGTCGTTGTTAGCATTGCTCGTCCCGTCGATCGTGGCCACGCCCTTGTAAGTGCCCTCGATCTTGCCGATGCCCGCAGTGTTGCTGAACACCATCTCAGGGCTGCCAATGGTCGCGTCGACGCGCACGGGGATCCAGATGTCACCGCGCGGAGCGCCACGCGGCGGGTCGGCGGTGAAGTTATTGTGAATACCGGTAGCGGTCCCGTTAACGAACCCCAGGGTTCCATATCCCACGGTATAGGGCGTGTTAAATTCACCGACTCTATAAACTTGGGGCGATGATGACGTGCCCAGAGTCAAGTCGATCCAACCGACCGTGTTTTGACCCGAATATCCGGAATCCCTCGTGGCTTCAAGCTTGGTGACATAGGATTGACCATTGTTGTCTGCCGACACCGAGATGCCGTTGTGGGTCGTAAAGTTCCATTGGTAATAGTCAATCGAATACGCGGATGTACTGACTCGGTTGCTCGTCCCGACGGCTTTTCCCGCATCCGCCAGCGCCTGCAAGTCAATTTGAATCTGGTCGTCTGACGAAAACTTCGTCAGATCCAGTGGGTCGAGGGGCACGTCATTAAACTGGATCACCAACTTCTTGTTGGTGAAGTCGACCAGTGCTTCCCAAGGACGGTCGGTTTCATCTGAATCACGGATGCCATTGGTGGCCCACCAGGAGTGCTGCCGCTCGATCCAACCAATCTCGGTGTTGGCATCCGCATAGTTGTCGCCATCAAAGTCGACCCAGTCTGTCTCCAGCCGCGAGCGTTCACCCGCGTCCCAGACGTTGTCGCCATCGGCATCGAACCAGGTTTTGAACACGTTGGTATTCTCGCCCGCATTGCGGATACCGTCGTTATTCACGTCGACGTATACGCCGTCCCGTTCCACCACCAGGTAGTAATCCACCGTCGGGTCGCGCAGGGGGGCGCCAATACCGGGGAACTCAATGTTGGAGAGTGAACCGCCCACCCGCAGGTCCTGGCCGGCCTTGAGGTCGGAGAAGTCGAGCCAGGCATCGAACCTCGAGGTGGGCACGAAGCTGCCGTCTTCCTCGCCGACGCCCTCTACCCAGCGGCGCACCTCACTGTTGTCGAAGCTGAAGCTGGCCTGCACGGTGGTGGCTTGGGTGGGCACCTGGCCCGCCTCGAAGGTGTAGTGCAGGGTCGGCGCGGTGGACTGCCAAGTAGCGCCCTGGTCGGTGCTGTATTCCAGGTAGCGCAGGTAGTCCTGGGACGTCCCCTCCACGGAGTTTTGGTAAGGCTTCTCGACGTAGTTCCAGAAATCTCCTATTGCATAAGGCGTACCGGCGATACCGGTCTCGGGATCCGCCGGGTCGCCCAGGCTGACCCGGAAGATGTTTTCCTGCGTGAGGGCCTGACCAAAGGTGGCGCGGAAGGTGACGTAACGATCCATGCCTTCGATGCCCGTGGTTCCGATGATATCCAGGCGACGTCCGTCCGCCAGCGTGCCGTCGCCATCGCGGATCGTCTGCCGGGCCTGGTCGGTACCGACATTGGCATGTGTGGCGTCGTTCAGGAAGAGACTGAAGGTCTCGTAGGGTTCGGTCGTTCCGTCGGCGAGCAAGGTGGTTTGGACGGTGCGCACCCGATTGGCCTCCGAGAAGGTCAGGGTGCCGGAGTGGCTTACAAAATCCGTTCCCGCTGCCGCTGTAATGACGGTGCCTTCATACAGCGGCAGCCCGCTTTCCATCGACATCGTGCCGTTTGCTTCATACTCGAACACCTCGACACCGGTGGGCAGATGTGTGGAGGCGTGGTTTTCGTCGTCCTGATAACTGCTGGTGGCAGGGTTGTAGCGCCGCATCATCTCGTTGGAGATCCACAGCTCGGTCTCATCGCGCTGCACCACGATGGTGGCCAGCTTCAGGGTCGACTGGTTGGTGAAATCCTGCGAGGCCTGGGCATCTTCGAGATCCATGCCAAGGCTGAACTCGTCGATGCGGGCCGATCCGGCCGTGTCGGCCGGGTTCGGGCGCACCTTCACGTCAAAGCGATAGCCCGGCTCCATGACATCGTTGGCAATGGAGGTGAAATACAGAATCCGGTCGCTGGCGTCATTCGCCGCCCAACTGAGGCGTCCCGACAGCTCCCCGGCGCTCAGGCCGGTGGTGGCGTCGCGCGTACCCGCCACGTAAGCGCCGGACACCAGGCCTGCTGCTGAGGTGCCTTCAAGATGGTCATAAGTCGTGGTGAGCAAATTGCCGGAGGCATTAGCCGTGAGCATGCGGTCGGCAAAGCCCGCCTTGTCCACATACCACTCGAAGGACACCGCCTCGCCCAGATCACCGGTGCGCTTGACGGTGATGGAGTGGGTGATCCAGCGCTGTGTTCCGGGCACATCGGCATTGACGTCGCCGTCGTTGAGCGCGGGATCGCGCCCTTCCGGCTTTGACGTGATGATGCTGGTGACCTGGATGCGAACGTCATCGTTGACGATCTCGCCCCAGGCGGAGCCGCCCGTTTCAGCGACCGATAAGCCCAGGTTCGACGCGATATCGATCGGGTTGTACAGCTCGATTTCAAAGAGTTCGTCGGCTTCCTGCTGCGAAGTTGTCGACTCAGCGATGGCCGCGAAGGTCTGGCTGCGAATCTTTAGCGTCACCTCCTTGCTGCTATCTCCAACGGAGAACGTCACAGTGCCGAAGGGCATCAACCGGGCGGGCAACGGGGACGCGTCGTCAGGATCGACGAACACATCGTAGAAATCTTCGTAGGTGATGGGGTCGTCACCCACAACCCGCCAGCCCACGACCTGGGTGAGCGTGGTATTGCCGGTCCGGGACACCGTGAAGGTGTAGTCCACCCAGTCGCTGTCGCCTTCGTCATGCGAAAGCGGTGCGGCGCTGTCGGTGTAATTGGCAAAAGCGACGGTCGCATCGTCGTTGACAATCGTCGTGATGGCCGAGGCAACGGTCAGATCGGTGCCGGCACTGGGGTTGCTCAGTTGCAGCGTGAGGGCCTCGTCAGCCTCCCCGTTCCAGTCCTCGCGCACCTTGACGGTGACGGTGAGGCTGTCCTGAGTTGGATTGAAGGTCAGGCTGCCGGTGGGCAGGACGCCGCCATCAAAGTCGGCAGCGGTAATGCCGCCCTGCGCCAGCACGGCCCAGTTGACCGAGGTGGTGAGGGCGAGATTGCCGGTCCGGGCCACGGTGAACACCACATTCTGGGTCGATGGTGTACCGGCATTCATGTTGGTCAGGCTGGTATCGCTGCCTTCGACCACGCTGGCAACAACGGCGGTCACGCTCAGGCCGGTATCGTCGTTGACGACCGTCGTGCTGGCGCTCGGTGTGCCACTGGCGTCAATGCTGAGCGTGGCGGTTTCATCGGATTCGGGTATGGCATCCTGCTTCAGCTTGACGCGGATGACGGCACCGGTCTGACCGTTGGCAAAGGCCAGCGTACCGTTAGTGCTGTCGCTGCTGGCGCCGGTGAAGCTCAGGCTACTAACGGCGGTTTCCACGCCATCCACTTCGATGGTCTCGATGTCGCCGGCGGTGAGTCCGGCAAGCGTCCAGTTGACGGAACTGGCGGCGGAAACCCCGGCGCGCACCACGTCGAAGGTCATCCAGCGGGCCTGGGCGGGGTCGTTGCCCTCATCCAGGCTGCTGGCCCGGGCGATGACGTTGTAGCCGACGTCGTCGCCGAGCACCGTGACCGCACCGGTGCCAGACACTTCGGTGTTGCCGCTTTGCGTCAGTGCCAGCACCAGCAACTCATCCGCCTCGATGACCGTGTCGCCGCTCAGGTTGACGGTGATGGTCTCGCTGGTTTCACCGGAGTTGAAGGTGATGCTGCCGCTGGGCATGCCGTTGTTTGGTACCTGAGTGGTTTCCTGGCCGCTGGTGAAGTCGTCGGCATTGACCGGCAGCCCAGCGCCGGGCATGACACGCCAGTTTACCGTTGTGGCGTGCGTGGTGTCGCCGCTCCGGGTCAACGTGTAGGTGATGACCGTGGTGCCGCTGTTGCCCTCGGCCACGGAAACGGGTGAAACCGTGACGACGATGCGGTCGTCGTCGTCGTCAACCGTCAGGGAGGCGGAGGCGCGCGTATTATCGATCACCGCCTGGTCGGCAAAGCGACCGGAATCCGCTGTGGCCACCGGGTTGGCCAGCGTCACGGTGAAGGTGCGGTTGCTTTCCAGGACATCGTTACCCGGCAGGACATAGGTGACGTCGATGTAGTCTTCACCGCCACGCAGTTCAACGCTTTGGGTGGTCCCGTTGGCCAGGGTGACGGTAGCGGTACCCGGCGTCACCGGGGTGAACGTCACGGAGGTGGGACCGGTGGCGCCGGTAACGCCGGACGTCTGGAGATCCACCGTCAGGGTGGACGACAAGTCGCCCTTGCGCCACACCCTGAACGAGACCGACTGGCTGCTGCCCTGGGCGCCTTCGATAACGCTAGCATCGGACAAGCGCACGATGGCCACCTGCACGTCGTCGTCGTGTACTACGCCGGCCGTGCCGTTGGCGCGCAAATCGGAGCGGTCGCTGCCATTGCTGGCCAGGCTCAGCTTGAAGGCTTCGTCGGATTCGACGGCCTGGTCGTTGGCGACGGTAACGGTGATGGTTTTGGACGAGCTGTCGCCCGCGCTCCAGACCAGGTTGCCGGAGGCGGTAGAGGAGATCTCCCCCGCCGACAGGGCGGCGGCCACCGAGCCGCTGTTGGCGGTGACCGTGGCACCGGCGACGGTCCAGTTGACATCCGACGCCTGGCGACTGGTATCCCCTTCGCGGGTCAGCGTGTAGGTGTAGGTGCTGGGCGAACCGGCACCCTCGGATTTGGCGCTGACCAGGGTGGCCACGATGGCAACGTCATCATTGACCAGCGTACCCGTGGCCGTGCTGTGCGCGCCCAGCGCGGCGCTCGAGCCCGACGGCGGCTGCAGCACGACACTGAAGCCTTCGTTCGCTTCGACCAGACGATCGTTGGTGGCGGTGACCGTGATGGTGGCCGAGCCGCTGTTGGCGGCAAAGCTGACCGTGCCACTGGTGGCGACGAAGTCCCCCGCCGTCAGGGTGCCCGACAGGGGGATGCTCCAGGGCACGGTGACGGCCTGGCGCAGGTCGCCGGTACGAACCACGTTGAAGGTGAATACCGCACCACTGAAGGGCGATGCGCCGTCTTCGTCTTTCGACTGGGTGAGATTGCCCGCAGCGCCATCGAAAGAGACGGCGTAGTCGTCGTTGCGCAGGGTGACCACCGTGCTCGACGCCGTGCCGATGGCGTGGTGCGGGGTAGTGGTGCCGGTCAGCGTAACGGTCAGGGCTTCGTCCGGCTCGACGGTGTCATCCGGATTGACCACGATGCGCAGGGTGGCCGAAGTGGCCCCGGCAGCGAACACGACCGTGCCGGCGCTGTTGCCGGTTACCAGATCGAGGCTGTTGGCTGGTGCGCTGCCACTGCCGAGCGCGGCCCAGTTCACGACAGCCGCCTGCCGCGGGTCGCCGGTGCGGTTGATGGTCAGGTCGACATAAGATGTACCGCCGGTGTGGCCTTCTTCATGCACCAGCGTGGCGGCACCCATTTCGAAACGGGCGTCGTCATCGTCCAGGGTCGCGGCCGTGCTGCTGCGCGTGCCAATCGAGGCTCCCTGGCCGGGGTTGTCGAGCACGATGCGGAACAAGCGGTCCGCCTCGAGGTTGGCATTGCCGGCGAACAGCACCTGCACATTGGCTTCAACCTGTCCGCCCTGAAACGTGAGCCGACCGCTGGGCATGCCATCTGTGCGACTGAGGGCGTTCTGGTTGGCGGCAAACCAGCTCGAGATCGCCGCCGGACTAACGCCAGCAAGCGGCTCGACGTGCCAGTCGACGGTAAAGCCCGTGAGCAGGGCACCGCTGCGGCCCACCGTGGCCTGCAGCAGGCCACGGTGGGC
>JBJOIT010000003.1:0-107478 GCA_046046915.1 Pseudomonadota bacterium | reverse complement strand
GCGTTTCAGGATTTCGTGCGCTTTCACGTCGAACTGCTGTAGCTCATTGACCGGCAGATAGATGCGGCCCCGCATGGCGTCTTCGCCCACGTCACGAATGATGTTGGTGAGCTGAAAGGCTTGGCCCAAGCGGTGTGCGTAAGCCGTGGTCTCAGGCTGAGTCTGGCCAAAAATGCTGGCCGCCACCTCGCCCACGACGCCTGCAACCAGGTGGCAGTAACGCTGCAAGGCCGGGTAGTCCAGATAGCGCGTTTGCGACAGGTCCATCTGACAGCCTTCGATGACGGCTTGCAGGTGCCTTTGTTCGATCTGGTAGCTAGCCGCCAGTGGCATCAATGCTTTCATGACCGGGTGCGTCGGCTGACCGGCATAGGCAGAGGCCACCTCTTTTTGCCACCAGGCCAGCTTGGTGCTGGCCACGCCTGGGTCTTCAACGTCGTCGACCACATCATCGACTTCCCGGCAAAACGCATAAAAAGCGGTGATGGCTGCCCGACGGGCCTTGGGTAAAAATAAAAAGGCGTAGTAAAAGCTGCTGCCCGAGGCGGCGGCCTTTTGTTGTACGTATTGCTCGGGGGTCATGGGCTGATTGTCGCCATTCGGAGGCCCGGTTTTCAGGGGCGCATCCGGACAGCCCGCCACAGCATCAAGAGGGTGTCGGCCTTGCGGATCGTGGGCCGTTGGCTCAGGGTGGCAAAGCCCAGGGACTCGATTTTGTCAAGGATGCGAAGACCGCCTTGCACCACCAGTCGCAGCTCCCAGCCGGTTCGGCCGGGCACACGCAGGGCCAATGGCGCACCGTGCAACATCAGATCCCGTGCGTGGTCGACGAGCTCGGCGACGATCGCCCGGGTTTGAGGCGTGTCGATGCTGACCTGCAAGGACTGTGTGTTCAGACCATGTGCATGACAAACCTGATGAGGCAGATACAAGCGGCCCCGGGGAAGGTCCACGCTCAGGTCTTGCCAGAAGTTGATGAGCTGCAAGGCGCTGCAGACGGCATCGCTTTGTTGGAGCGACTCATCGTCATCCATACCGTAAAGGTGCAGTAGCAGGCGTCCTACTGGGTTGGCAGAGCGACGGCAGTAGTCCAGAAGCTCGGCGATGTCGTGATAGCCGCTGGCATCGCGGGTTTTGATCACGTCTTGCTCAAAGGCATCGAGCAGATCCGCCAGCAGGGGCACCGGCAGGCCCCACCGCACAAGCATGGATTCCAGAGTCTCAAAGACCTCTGGCCAGCGGCCGCTGTGCTGGCGACCGGCCGCAACAGCCAGTAAATCGGCCCGCATGGCACCCAGGTCTTTCAGGCGATCAGCGGGGGATGCATGGCCCTCGTCGGCAATGTCGTCAGCAGTACGCGCAAAGCGATAAATGGCCGAAATGGGCGGACGCAGCAAGGGCGGGCACAGCCAAGAGGCGACGGGAAAGTTTTCGTAATGCTCGGCCATGCGGCTGATGTTATCGCCAGCACCAGTGCACCCATTTCCCCCGTTCATTCAATAACTAACCAATTGGTCATTAAAATAATTTTCATGTTTTCAACGACCCATCCGACCATGTTCAAGCTGCTGAACCCGACGCCTTTGCGTCCGACCTATGCCTCCCTTGCCCTGTTCATCTGCGCAGCCTTGTTGTTGACGGCTTGCTCCAAGCCTGCCCCCACGGTTGAGCCGGTACGTGCGGTACGTGTCATGACTGTGGCTCAAAGTGGCATGAATGAAGGCCTGACCTTCGCAGGCGAGGTGCGCGCCAGGATGGAGTCACGGTTGGGATTTCGGGTGACCGGAAAGTTGGTCAAGCGGCACGTTGAGCTTGGACAGCGTGTGACCGCCGGTCAGGTGCTGGCGCAGCTCGATGTGCAGGATTACCAATTGGCCCAGGAGGGTGCTCGCGCGCAGGTGACTGCTGCGACGACCCAGCGTGACTTGGCTGCGGCCGACCTGAAGCGCTTTAAGGAGCTGAGGGAGCAGGGTTTCATCAGCGGCGCCGAGTTGGATCGTCGCGAAGCGGCATGGAGGGCGGCGCAGGCTCAGCTGGACCAGGCACAGGCCCAACTCGGTAGTCAGACCAACCTGGCTGCCTATACCCAGTTGAGAGCGGATGTGTCGGGCGTGGTCACCGCTGTGGAGGCAGAGCCTGGCCAGGTGCTGGCAGCAGGGATGCCCGTGGTCCGCATTGCTCAGGATGGTGTGCGGGACGTGGTGTTTTCCGTTCCTGAGGATAAATTGGCCGCAGTCAAGGTTGGCAGCCAGGTGGACCTGCAGCAATGGGGCAGTGACCGTGTGATCAAGGGCCAGATTCGAGAGCTGGCGGCAAGTGCCGAACCCGTGTCACGCACCTTTTTGGTCAAGGCGTCCCTTGAAAAGAGGGCTGAATGGCCCCTGGGCGCGACTGCTTACGTGAATCTGCAAACGCCTGAGCGTGCGGCCTTGAACGCTATCAAGCTGCCTACCTCCGCGCTGTGGCTGGACGGCAAGCAGTCAGCCGTGTGGGTACTCGAGAGTGGCAGCATGTCAGTTCGTGCACAACATGTGCAAGTCAACACGGCTGATGGCAACGATGCGGTAATCACCTCGGGTTTGCAGCCGGGGATGCAAGTGGTCAGTGCTGGGGTACATGTGTTGTCGCCGGGCCAGAAGGTCACGATCTACAAGGAGCCCGGGTCTGGCAAGAAGGCTGATGTTGCTGTGATGCCGTCTACGCCTGCCGGTAAGTGAGGCCTGCCATGACCCAAGTGCAACCGAAAGAAGGCTTCAACCTGTCCAAATGGGCGCTGGAGCATCCGGCGCTGACACGCTATTTGCTCGTGGTGTTGATGCTGTTGGGCTTTGCCGCTTACTTTCAGCTGGGGCAGGACGAAGACCCTCCCTTCACCTTCAGAGCGATGGTGGTGCGGACCTACTGGCCGGGCGCCACGGCGCAGCAGGTGGCGGAGCAGGTGACCGACAAGATCGAGCGCACGCTGCAGGAGGTGCCTTATGCCGACAAGATCCGCAGTTATTCCAAGCCGGGCGAGTCACAAATCATTTTTCAGATCAAGGATTCGTCCAAAGGATCTGAAGTGCCCAGCGTCTGGTACTCAGTCAGAAAAAAAGTGGGCGACATGCGCTACACCTTGCCGCCAGGTGTGCAAGGGCCGTTTTTTAACGACGATTTTGGCGATGTGTACGGGGTGATTTATGCATTGCAGTCCGACGGCTTCAGCTATGCCGAGCTCAAGGCGTTTGCCGACGATGCCCGCCAGCAGTTGCTACGGGTGCCGGATGTGGCCAAAGTCGAGCTCTTTGGCGCTCAAGATGAGAAAGTCTATGTCGAGATCTCTCAAAAGCGCTTGTCGCAACTGGGCCTTGATCTGGGCGCGGTTCTGGCCCAACTGAACGCGCAAAACGCCATAGAGAGTGCGGGAGCCGTACATACGCCTCAGGACACGGTGCAGGTTCGGGTGCAGGGCCAGTTTGATGCCATCGATCAGCTTCGGGCCATGCCCATTCGGGGCGCGTCCGGTGCGCAATTTCGCTTGGGTGACCTCGCAGAGGTCAAACGCGCCTATGTCGATCCGCCGGCAGTGAAGGTGCGTCACCAGGGGCAGGAGGTGATCGCGTTGGGCGTGTCGATGACCAAGGGTGGGGACATCATTGCCTTGGGCAAGGCACTGAAGGCTCAGTCTGCGCGCATTGCCAAAAGTCTGCCGCTGGGGGTCAGCCTGGTACAGCTTCAGGATCAACCGACGGCTGTTGCCTCGTCGGTCCGTGAATTTGTCAGCGTCCTGATCGAGGCGGTGGTGATTGTGTTGGCCGTCAGCTTTGTGAGTTTGGGACTGCATCGCAGGCCGGGCATCCACCCCCTGTGGCGACGCTATTACATCGACATGCGACCGGGCCTGGTCGTGGGTATCACGATTCCGTTGGTGCTGGCGGTCACGTTTTTGGCCATGTGGTACTGGAATATCGGGCTGCACAAAATCTCTCTGGGCTCGCTCATCATTGCGCTGGGCCTATTGGTGGACGACGCCATCATTGCCGTCGAGATGATGGTGCGCAAAATGGAGGAGGGCTACGACAAGGTGCGTGCGGCAACTTTCGCCTATGAGATTACCGCCATGCCCATGCTCACCGGCACCTTGATCACAGCAGCAGGCTTTTTGCCCATCGGTATCGCCAAATCGGTGACCGGCGAATACACCTTCGCAATATTCGCGGTGACGGTGATTGCGTTGGTGTTGAGCTGGATCGTTTCGGTGTACTTCGTCCCCTATTTGGGCACCTTGTTGCTGAAGCGTCCACCTCACCTGGACCCAGAGCAGGGCGCAGGCCATGAGCATCCGCAGGAGATGTTTGACAGCCCTTTTTACAACGGTTTCCGGCGTGCGGTGGACTGGTGCGTGCGCCACCGATGGGTCACCATAGGTGCAACGGTTCTGACGTTTGCGCTGGGCATTGTGGGCATGGGGCGGGTGCAGCAGCAGTTTTTCCCGGATTCGAGCCGCCCGGAGATTCTGGTGGACATTTGGTTCCCGGAGGGAACGTCCATCCATGCCAATGAGGCGGTTACCAAACGCCTAGAGCATCGGTTGATGCAGGCGCCCGGTGTGACCGCTGTCAGCACCTGGGTGGGCTCAGGCGTGCCCCGTTTCTATTTGCCGCTGGATCAGGTGTTTCCGCAATCAAACGTGTCCCAGCTGATCGTGCTGCCAGCGGGTTTGTCCGAGCGCGAGAGCTTGCGTATCCAACTGCCTCAGTTGCTGGCACAGGAGTTTCCGGAGGTGCGGGGTCGAGTCAAGCTACTGCCTAACGGCCCGCCGGTGCCTTACCCGGTGCAGTTTCGGGTGGTGGGCCCAGATCCGGCCACCTTGCGTGAGCGAGCAGACCAGGTCAAGGCCCTGATGCGCCAAAACCCGAATATGCGCGGCGTTAACGACAACTGGAACGAGTCCATCAAGGTCATACGCTTGCAGGTGGATCAGGACAAGGCCCGTGCCCTGGGGGTCAGCAGTCAGGCCATTGCCCTAGCGGCTCGCACGCAGTTGAGTGGCTCTGTGGTGGGGCAGTTTCGCGATGGCGACAAGTTGATGGACATCGTCTTGCGACAGCCATTGGCCGACCGGGATGCGATCACTGACCTTGGAAACGCTTACGTGCCGACGGCGTCGGGTCGAATGATTCCCTTGTCCCAGATTGCCAAGCCTGCTTTGGATTGGGAACCCGGTGTGATGTGGCGTGAAAACCGCGACTACGCCATCACGGTGCAAGGTGACATCACAGAAGGCCTACAAGGTGCGACCGTCACAGCGGAGCTGAAGCCGGTGCTGGAAACCCTGGAGGCGCACTGGGTTGCTGCCGCCGAGCCCTACCGCATTCAGGTCGCGGGTGCGGTGGAGGAAAGTAGCAAGGGCTCAGACTCCATCGCAGCCGGGATGCCGGTGATGTTGTTCATCACCTTCACATTGCTGATGCTGCAGCTGCAAAGCTTCAGCCGCGCCATGCTGGTGTTTTTGACCGGGCCTTTGGGCATCGCGGGTGTGGCTGGCGCGTTGTTGTTGCTGGGGCGCCCATTTGGCTTTGTGGCCTTGCTGGGTGTCATTGCCCTCATGGGCATGATCCAGCGCAACTCTGTCATCCTGATCGACCAGATTGAGCAGGATCGCGCTCGAGGGGTGCCTGCCTGGGACGCAATTGTTGAAAGTGCTGTTCGTCGCTTGCGCCCTATTGTGTTGACTGCTGCCGCAGCGGTTTTGGCCATGATCCCGCTGTCGAGGTCGGTGTTCTGGGGACCCATGGCGGTGGCGATCATGGGGGGGCTGGTGGTCGCCACGGTGCTGACGCTGTTGGCCCTGCCAGCCATGTATGCGGCCTGGTTCAGGGTTCGGCGTGACGGCAATGGCGTTACCTGACCAGATTTGTGTTGCGTCATGGGCCGTGCGGACGGGCGCGGGTTTTGGCGCGGTTAGAATTTAAAGTTGACCGATTTCATGGGGCGGTCTTGAATGCCGTCCCTTTCGTTTTGTGCGCGGGTGGCGAAATTGGTAGACGCACCAGGTTTAGGTCCTGACGGTAGCAATACCGTGCCGGTTCGAGTCCGGCCCCGCGCACCACATAAGACAAATTAGTTCGATGGACGCGAACCAACGCGTTCATTTTTCCCAATTTAGGAGAAACCTGATGGCCGTAACTGTAGAAACGCTCGAGAAGCTGGAACGCAAGATCACTTTGACCCTGCCGGTTTCTGTGATTCAGTCTGAGGTGGACGTGCGCCTGAAGAAGCTGGCTCGTACCGTGAAGATGGACGGCTTCCGTCCCGGCAAAGTCCCCATGAATGTGGTGACCCAACGTTACGGTTACTCGGTTCACTACGAAGTCATGAATGACAAGGTCGGTGAGGCCTTTGCAGCCGCTGCCAGCGAAGCTAATTTGCGTGTCGCGGGTCAGCCTCGCATCACTGAAAGCAAGGAATCGCCTGAGGGCGCCATGGCTTTTGACGCGATTTTTGAAGTGTTCCCTGAAGTGAAACTGGGTGACTTGGCGTCCGCTGAAATCGAAAAGCTGGCTTCTGATGTGACCGACGGTGCCATCGACAAGACGATTGATATTCTGCGCAAGCAGCGTCGCACCTTCGCTCAGCGTCCACAAGATGGCGCAGCCCAGGACAGCGACCGTGTGACGGTGGACTTTGAAGGCAAGATCGACGGTGAGCCTTTTGCTGGCGGCAAAGCGGATGATTTCCAGTTTCTGGTGGGTGAAGGCCAGATGCTCAAAGAGTTTGAAGAGGCTGTGCGCGGCATGAAGCTGGGCGAAAGCAAGACTTTCCCCTTGGCCTTCCCCGCCGATTACCACGGCAAAGACGTGGCAGGCAAGACAGCAGATTTCATGGTCACGGTCAAGAAGATCGAAGCGGCTCATTTGCCCGAAGTGAACGAGGCGTTGGCCAAGTCCCTGGGTATTGAGGACGGCACTGTGGACGGTTTGCGCGCTGACATTCGCAAGAACCTCGAGCGCGAGGTGAAGTTCCGTTTGCTGGCACGTAATAAAGCGGCCGCCATGGATGCTTTGGCTTCCGTTGCTGAACTCGATTTGCCCAAAGCAAGCGTTCAGGCTGAGGTGGATCGGCTGATTGAAGGTGCCCGCGCGGACCTGAAGCAGCGCGGCGTGAAAGATGCTGACAAAGCCCCCATTCCTGGCGATATGTTCCGCCCCCAAGCCGAGCGTCGCGTACGCCTGGGCCTGGTAGTGGCTGAGTTGGTTCGTTCGGAATCCCTGCAGGCCAAGGTTGAGCAGATCAAGGCGCACATCGACGAGCTGGCAGCCAGCTACGAGAAGCCCGAAGAAGTTGTGCGTTGGTACTATGGCGACTACAAGCGTATGGCCGAGGTGGAGTCCATCGTCCTGGAAAACAACGTGACCGACTACGTGCTGTCCAAAGCCAAGGTTGTGGACAAGCAAGTGTCGTTTGATGAGTTGATGGGTTCTAACTGATACTTGGTATCAGGTTTATTGGTTGTTGGGGCTTGTTTCGGACTTGTGGTCCGCAGAGCAAGCCCCATTTCTATTTCTGCACATCACTTGGGCATAACGCCTTTATTGGAGACATCATGATCGTGTCAAACAACGCATACGAAACCCAGGGCCTCGGAATGGTGCCCATGGTGATTGAACAGTCCGGTCGTGGCGAGCGGTCTTATGACATTTACTCGCGTCTTCTGAAGGAGCGGGTCATCTTTTTGGTCGGCCCCGTGAATGATCAAACAGCCAACCTGGTTGTGGCACAGCTGCTGTTTTTGGAGAGCGAGAATCCTGATAAGGACATTTCGTTCTACATCAATTCTCCTGGCGGTTCAGTGTCTGCTGGCATGGCGATTTTTGACACCATGAATTTCATCAAGCCGGATGTGTCGACCCTGTGTGTGGGTTTTGCTGCCAGCATGGGTGCTTTTCTCTTGTCTGCTGGTGCCAAGGGCAAGCGCTTTTCACTCCCCAATTCCAAGATCATGATCCACCAACCCTCTGGTGGTAGCCAGGGGCAGGCGACGGAAATCGAAATTCAGGCCCGTGAAATTTTGAAAACGCGTGAGCAACTGAACAAGATCCTGGCCGAACGCACAGGTCAGCCCCTGGAGCGAATTGCCCGCGACACTGAGCGCGATTACTACATGTCTGCAGACGAAGCCAAAGAATACGGCCTGGTTGATCAGGTTATTTCCAAGCGCGGCTGAGATCGGTTTACGTGATTCGGGGATAGCCAGTGCTGTTTGTTTGGTTTCCCCATTAACAAGGTAGGTTACATGGCCGAAAAAAAAGGCTCTTCAGGCGAAAAAACGCTTTACTGCTCCTTCTGTGGCAAGAGCCAGCATGAGGTGAAGAAGTTGATTGCGGGGCCCTCGGTCTTTATTTGTGACGAGTGCATTGATCTCTGCAACGACATCATTCGGGATGAGCTGCCTCAGTCGGGTGCTGCCAGTGAGTCTGGCAGTGACCTGCCCACCCCTGTGGACATCAAATCCAATCTGGATAGCTATGTGATCGGGCAGGAACCAGCCAAGCGCACACTGGCGGTTGCGGTTTACAACCATTACAAGCGTTTGAAGCACAAGGATGTGGCCAAAAAAGACGAAGTTGAACTCGCCAAAAGCAACATTCTCTTGATTGGCCCCACCGGTTCTGGCAAAACCTTGTTGGCTCAAACCATGGCACGCATGCTGGACGTACCCTTTGTCATGGCGGATGCGACGACCCTGACCGAAGCCGGGTACGTGGGCGAAGACGTTGAAAACATTGTTCTGAAGCTTCTTCAAACCTGCAACTACGATGTGGAGCGCGCCCAGCGAGGCATCGTTTACATCGACGAAATCGATAAGATTTCCCGTAAATCCGACAACCCTTCCATTACTCGGGACGTATCTGGCGAGGGTGTGCAGCAGGCCTTGCTCAAGTTGATGGAGGGCACCATGGCCAGCGTTCCTCCCCAGGGCGGACGCAAGCACCCCAATCAGGATTTTGTGCAGGTTGATACCACCAATATCCTGTTTATTTGTGGCGGAGCGTTTGCCGGGCTCGAGAAAGTGATCGATGCCCGCACCGAGTCGTCGGGTATGGGTTTTGGCGCAGCCGTCAAGAGCAAGCAGCAGCGGGCGCTGACCGAGGTGTTCAAGGACGTCGAGCCTGAGGATCTGATCAAGTTTGGTTTGATCCCGGAATTGGTAGGCCGTATGCCGGTGGTCGCCACCTTGGCTGAGCTGAGCGAGGACGCCCTGGTTCAGATCCTGACCGAGCCTAAAAATGCCTTGGTCAAACAGTACGCCAAGCTCCTGGCCATGGAAGGCGTCGACCTTGAAATCAGGCCCGCCGCACTCAAGGCGATCGCCAAGAAAGCACTGGCTCGGAAAACGGGCGCACGAGGTTTGCGCTCCATCATGGAACATGCGCTCATCGACACCATGTACGAGCTGCCAACGGCCAGCAACGTAGACAAGGTGGTGGTAGACGATTCGACCATCGAAGAAAACAAGCCCCCACTTCTGGTTTACAGGGATTTGGCTAAAAAAGCCTGACGACAAGCTTCAAACAGCCGGTAATCACCGGCTGTTTACTTTCGTTTGCGATATTTCGGCCCGCAGCATAATCAAATGCGTTGAAATGCTGTAGGTCAAGCCCATATCTGACAGGTCATTACGAGGTATCTATGTCTGGTCACACTCCATTGCCTGCATCCCCGCTCGAACTTCCACTGTTGCCTCTGCGCGACGTGGTAGTTTTTCCCCACATGGTGATCCCCTTGTTTGTGGGGCGGCCGAAAAGTATCAAAGCCCTGGAGGCCGCCATGGAAGCGGAGCGCCGGATCATGTTGGTCGCGCAAAAAGCGGCCGCCAAGGACGATCCTGTTGTCTCCGACATGTTCGATGTGGGTTGCGTGTCCACTATTTTGCAGATGCTCAAGCTGCCCGATGGCACCGTTAAGGTGCTGGTCGAAGGGCAACAACGAGCCCATGTCAACAAAATCGTCGAGGGAGAGTCGTACTTCACAGCCAATGTGACGCCTGTGGAAGACGAGGTGCAGGAGCCAGCAGGTCTGCGCGGCAAGTCCAGCGAGGTAGAGGCCTTGCGCCGCGCTGTGATGCAGCAGTTTGATCAGTACGTCAAACTGAACAAAAAGATTCCCCCGGAAATTCTCACTTCCATTGCCAGCATTGATGACCCCGGACGTCTGGCGGACACGATTGCTGCTCACTTGCCATTGAAGCTTGAGAACAAGCAGTCCGTGCTTGCATTGCCAGGGGTTCGTGAGCGTCTCGAAAATCTGTTTGAGCAAATCGAGCGCGAAGTCGATATTCTGAATGTCGATAAAAAAATCCGCGGACGCGTCAAGCGTCAAATGGAAAAAAATCAGCGCGATTTCTATCTGAACGAGCAAGTCAAGGCCATTCAGAAAGAATTAGGCGAGGGTGAAGACGGGGCGGACATTGACGAGATCGAGAAAAAGATCAAGGCAGCGCACATGCCCAAGGAAGCCTTGAAAAAGGTTGAGGCAGAGCTCAAGAAACTGAAGCTGATGTCGCCCATGTCAGCGGAAGCGACCGTGGTGCGCAATTATGTTGATGTGTTGACGGCCTTGCCTTGGAGCAAAAGGACCAAGATCAAACACAACCTGTCTAATGCAGAGGGAGTGCTCAACGAGGACCACTTCGGCCTGGACAAGGTCAAGGACCGTATCCTTGAATATCTTGCCGTTCAACAGCGTGTGGACAAGGTAAAAGCCCCAATTCTTTGTTTGGTCGGCCCGCCCGGCGTTGGGAAAACGTCGCTGGGTCAGTCGATCGCAAAAGCCACAGGCCGTAAGTACGTTCGCATGGCGCTGGGTGGTATGCGCGATGAGGCGGAAATCCGTGGGCATCGTCGCACCTATATCGGTGCCATGCCTGGCAAGGTCTTGCAGAGCCTGTCCAAGGTTGGCACGCGCAACCCCTTGTTTTTGCTCGATGAAATCGATAAGTTGGGGACCGACTTCCGTGGGGATCCTTCTAGTGCTCTCCTGGAGGTTCTTGATCCGGAGCAAAACCACAAGTTCGGCGACCACTATGTCGAAGTTGATTTCGACCTCAGTGACGTCATGTTCGTGGCGACCTCCAACTCGATGAACATTCCAACGGCATTACTTGACCGTATGGAGGTCATCCGCTTGTCGGGCTACACCGAAGATGAAAAAACCAACATTGCGACTCGCTATTTGCTACCCAAGCAGATGTCGAACAACGGGGTGAAAGACAGCGAATTGGTCGTTGGGCATGATGCCGTCCGGGACATCGTCCGGTACTACACGCGTGAAGCCGGCGTGCGCTCCTTGGAGCGAGAGTTGTCAAAAATTTGCCGAAAGGTGGTCAAGAGCCTGCAACTTGGACAAACCAAGGCTCAGGTCACTGTGACAGCAGATAACCTCAATGATTATCTGGGCGTGCGCAAATACAGCTACGGACGAGCCGAAGAGCAAAACCAAGTGGGTCAAGTGGTTGGTTTGGCGTGGACCGAGGTTGGCGGCGATCTGCTCACGATCGAGGCAGCCACGATGCCTGGTAAAGGCGTGATCACAAGAACCGGGTCTCTTGGTGACGTGATGAAAGAGTCGGTTGAAGCGGCCCGCACGGTCGTACGAAGCCGCTCCCGCCGACTTGGCATCAAGGACGATGTCTTTGAGAAGCGAGATATCCACATTCATGTGCCTGATGGTGCGACGCCCAAGGATGGTCCAAGCGCTGGGGCGGCCATGACGACGGCCTTTGTGTCCGCGTTGACGGGTATTCCGGTTCGCGGTGACGTCGCCATGACCGGCGAGATCACCTTGCGCGGCGAGGTGACTGCCATCGGCGGACTCAAGGAAAAATTATTGGCCGCCTTGCGTGGTGGTATCAAGACGGTTCTCATACCTGAGGAAAACGCCAAGGACTTGCAAGACATTCCGGAGAATGTCAAAAATGGTCTGGAAATCGTGCCTGTCAGGTGGATAGATAAAGTCTTGGAGATTGCTCTGGAAACACGGCCTATACCCCTGCCAGACGAGGACATCGGGGGGGTAGACATTGCCTCTAAGGGCGGTTCGGCAACAGGAAGCGATGCTTCGGTTGCCCACGCACCGGCTGTTAAGCACTAGGAGCCGATAGACTTGATCTGCAGGCAAAAAAGTGAAGAAAAGTTGCTTGCAGTTCTCAAAATGGCAGAATATGAGCTTATAATTTTTCTATTGAAACGCGGGAATAGCTCAGTTGGTAGAGCGCAACCTTGCCAAGGTTGAGGTCGAGAGTTCGAGACTCTTTTCCCGCTCCAAGTTTTAAACAAAGGAAGCAAATCGCTTCCTTTGTTTTTTGTGTATTAATTCTGGCGCGATAGCAAAGCGGTTATGCACCGGATTGCAAATCCGTGTAGGTCGGTTCGACTCCGGCTCGCGCCTCCAAATGCGGTTTGCGTCAGTAAGCCAGTGCGGGAATAGCTCAGTTGGTAGAGCGCAACCTTGCCAAGGTTGAGGTCGAGAGTTCGAGACTCTTTTCCCGCTCCAACATATACAAAAAGCCTTTGTTTGAAGCAAAGGCTTTTTTGTTTCTGATGCACTAGTCACTCTATAGGTGTTTAGTCCCGGTAAAAGGCCTCAACCTTTCCCTTGAGTTTGATCAGCAGGGGCTTGCCTTTGCGATCGACCGTCTTTCCTGCCGGTACCTTCACCCAACCTTCGCTGACACAGTACTCCTCGACGTCAAATCGTTCTTTGTCGTTGAAACGGATCCTAATGTCGTGCTCGAAGACGGCACGTACGTGGTGCGGGCTGCCAGCGTCAATGGCTAGTCTGTCGGGGAGAGGAGGGCGTTCAGTCGTGTTGTTCATTATTAGCATCCAAATAGGCGGTGGGCTGAAAAGCCGGTTTAACGTCTAACTTCGTCGACAAGTGTCTTGAACTCGTCAATGTCCTCAAAACTTCGGTAAACACTGGCAAAACGCACGTAAGCCACCTTGTCGAGTTTTTTCAATTCCAACATGACCAACTCGCCAAGGCGACTTGAGGGCATCTCCCGCTGGGAGTGACCAAGTAGCTTTTCCTCGATACGTTCAATGGCTGTGTCGAGCTGTTCTGTGCTGACGGGTCTTTTGCGCAGCGCCAGCTTCATGGAGGAACGCAGCTTTTCCCGCTCATATTCAATGCGTCTGCCATCTTTCTTAACAATCGCAGGAAAGCTGACATCTGGACGTTCGTAGGTCGTAAAGCGCTTTTCGCAAGAGCCGCATTGACGCCGACGGCGAATGACATCACCATCGTCGCCTATGCGCGTTTCCACCACTTGGGTCTCAGAGTTCCCGCAGAAGGGACATTTCATGTTTTGGTGCGGGTTACGCGCGTTTTATGCAAGCGGTTTCGATCACCACAGAAACTGTGGCCATCACAACCTGCTTGGACCTGTATCAAGGCCGATAGACCGGGAAGCGACTTGTCAACTCGCCAACTTTGGCTCTCACCGCGTCAATGTTGGACGGATCGCGAGGGTTGTCCAGCACGTCAGCAATCAAATTAGCCGTTAAACGCGCTTCCTCGTCCTTGAATCCGCGCGTTGTCATGGCGGGCGTGCCCACGCGTATACCACTGGTCACCATTGGTTTTTCCGGGTCATTAGGAATTGCGTTTTTGTTGATCGTCATGTGAGCATTGCCAAGTACTGCCTCAGCTTCTTTCCCCGTAATGCCCTTGGCGCGCAGGTCCACAAGCATGACATGACTTTGTGTGCCACCACTCACGATGCGCAGTCCCCTTTGGGTGAGGGTTTCCGCGACGATGCGAGCATTCGTGATGACCTGTTTCTGATAAAGCTTGAACTCGGGAGCCAATGCCTCCTTGAATGCAACTGCCTTTGCCGCGATCACATGCATCAGCGGGCCACCTTGAAGGCCAGGGAAGATGGCACTGTTAATGGCTTTTTCAAATTGCGACTTCATCAGAATGATGCCGCCGCGGGGACCGCGCAAACTCTTGTGAGTAGTACTCGTGACAATGTCAGCGTGCGGCACCGGGTTTGGGTAAACACCAGCCGCAATCAAGCCAGCGTAATGTGCCATGTCCACCATAAAAACGGCGCCAACATCCTTGGCGACCTTGGCAAAGCGCTCAAAGTCAATGTGCAAGCTGTAAGCAGAAGCACCAGCTACGATCAGCTTGGGCTTGGACTCGTGTGCCTTACGCTCCATTGCGTCATAGTCGATAGCCTCATTGGCGTCCAAACCATAACTGACGACATTGAACCATTTGCCAGACATGTTGAGCGGCATGCCGTGGGTCAGGTGGCCTCCCTCCGCCAAGCTCATGCCCATGATGGTGTCCCCCGGCTTGAGGAAGGCTAAAAAAACTGCCTCGTTGGCAGAAGCACCGCAATGCGCTTGTACGTTGGCTGCCTCAGCGCCAAAAAGCTGCTTGACACGATCAATGGCCAATTGTTCTGCCACGTCCACGTGTTCACATCCGCCGTAATAGCGTTTACCGGGATATCCTTCTGCGTACTTGTTTGTTAACTGGCTACCCTGAGCCGCCATGACAGCGGGAGAGGCGTAGTTCTCACTGGCGATCAGCTCAATATGATGCTCTTGGCGAGCGTTTTCTGCCTGGATGGCAGCGAACAGTTCTGGGTCAGTATGTTCTATGAGTATGTGGCGGTGGTACATGGCAGTCCTTTGAGACGATGCGCCTGAAAATGAAGCAGGCACTGCCCAGGCGAACGGCAAAACGCCCGTATTTAGGGGGCGGTGCGCTTCCCAGTGGTGTCCCACGTCAGCAAAATCAAGCGTAAAAACCTATTTGCCTATCGCCAGTTGCGCACGTCCAAAGTGTAACTGAGGCGGGTTTGTCCGGCTGTTGGTTCGCCCAAAGGCGTGATGCCTAGCGCGGTAATAGGGCTGCGACTTGAGCGTTTTTCAACTCAGTCTCATTTCGAGCAGGTGTCTGCGTCGAGCTTGCCGTGGACGATAGTGGAACATTTTGACCTGAGGAGACCAGATTCAGCCGGCTTTGCTCGGCGAGCACTTTACTGGCATAACCCCCATCGTCATCGAGGTTAGTCGCGCCAACATACATGCGCAAGCCCGCCTCCAAGGAGCCCGCACGCGCGATGCACTCCTGTAAAACGCGCACGCCGACTCTCAGATTGGTTACCGGATCGAAGGCTGCCAAATCGCCGCCAAAGCCTTGATATTTATCACTATGCACGCTAGTCATGACTTGCATCAACCCTTGGGCACCCACAGGGCTTTGGGCAAAGGGATTGAAGCCAGACTCAATCGCCATGACTGCCAATATCAATGTCGGAGGCAGTTTTGCGCGACTGCCTGCGTCGTAGGCTTCAGCCACTAAGGCGCTGATAGGCTCAGGCGCCACCCGGTACTTTTTGCTCAGCCAGAGAGCTACTGCTGCCTGTTGTTTGGGCAGGTCTTGTGGGTTGGTGGCTGTCGCGCGTTCACTTGCGCCCAGTTCGTTTACCAAACCAGTCAAGCTCATTTGGCGCTCCTGCAACCATGCGATGAGTCGGGTTTCACCGGCCTGTCTTAACTCTGGTTGAGTACTCAGGGCCAGCACTACAAAGATGACGGCCAGGCCAAGCAGTGCGAAGCTGTTGTGAGTAATTTCAATGAACACCTGTGCAAGGCTGGACGCGACGGTTCGCGTCCCACGGGTGATCTTCTGTAACGCTGTCATAGCTATTCCTTCTTTGGCGAGCGCCGGGTAAGCTCTTTGCTAAGGCAACAAACTTATCCCACGTATCTCGTTTGGGTTGGTACGCCAACAATTCATCGAAGCTTGTGGCGCTTGGGCCACATATGTCTCTGCGAATTGTGGATGCCGGGTTCGGCAGCGGGTTCGGGTTTACCCTAGGGTTCCGAAGTTGGCCGAATTCTATGGATCCTTATATTCTCAGTCAACCATAAAAAATCAAATTCTTATTCATTATTTGTTTTCGAGGGGCATTTTGCCTCCGGGACCCCATGTGCCAAGCCCAGACATCAATCAAATGCGAATGGTTTGGGGCTCGCAGGCTGGATCCATTCCAACCAGAGGGCTGGTATCAATCTGACCTTGTTTTGAGTTGAAGCTTAGGGCGTAAGCCCGTTTAGGGGCGAAAATGAGTTGTTTGGTAATGCCCCTTCTCATTCATAGCCTCAACCATCGTGACGACCTCATCTCAAAAAAAAATAACGGATATTCAACTGTTGGACTCTCTCACTGGCGGTGCCTTCACGGCTCCCACCTCCGGTGAAAGGACTGCGAGGGTCAAAGAATGGTTGGCGACTGAGCCGGCGGAAGCTGTGTTGCATGAGGTTTCCAGGGAGCTGAGCGCAAGAGACAAAGGTGCAGCAAAGCCGCTGAGGGAAAAGTTGGACGAACTCAAGCGTTCCCGTATGCAAGACGTGCTGGTTGCTGACTGGGCCGCAAAGGGCAACGCCCTCATGCAGGCGTCCAAACTCAATATTGTGGACGCCATGGCCTGGCAAAGAGATGCTGCTAAGGCCGGGGCACCCTTGAGCCGGGAGCCTCTGGCGGGCTTGAAAATCACTCTGGCCGATCGTGTCCGCGTGATTGAAGACTTGCAGCACCGGGTGCAGGTTCAACGGGAGGCTGCTGTGTTGCTGGCGCAACGCATAGAGGTCTTATCGACAAAGCCGTGGCGCGATGCGCAAAGCGTTCGGGACAATTTGGCAAGTGATGTGGCTCACTGGCAGTCGCAAGCCGCGGCCTTGACCCTTGATGCCAACTGGCAGAGTGTCGAGGTGAAGTTCCCACCGTTGCTAGAGGCATCAAAAGCCCAGCTACTGGTTGTTTGGAGCGCTTTTGAGCAGGCCTTGGCGCTTTCTGTTGGCGCAACGGCCGACGCAGCAGCGCCCTTGCCTCCCGTGCCAGTATGGGCTGAGGAGCTCAGAATAGCTAGGGGCGGGACGCCCGAACCACTGCCCGATAGTCCCAAAGCAAAGATTGACCCTGAACAACGAGCCAAGGCTACATCAAGCGTGACGGCTGCTATGTCTGGTCTGCAACAAGAGCTGGCGCAAGGGCATGGCAAAGCAAGTGCCGCTGCAGCAATGCTCCTGCGTAACCTTCTCAAACAACACGCGCGAGTATTGGACGCCAAGCTGGAGGCGCAAGCGCATGCAGCCCTGGCTTCCGCGGGTGAACTTGAGGGATGGCAGCGTTGGCGAGCTGACCAGTTGCGCGAAGAGCTCGTCATCAAGGCGGAGGGCCTCCTCAAACGTCCGGACAGTCATGCCCTTGGGGGCAGAAAAATGCAGGAAACCCTGCGCCAGATGCGGGATCAGTGGAAGCAAACTGATCAAGGCGGTATTCCGAATCATGCCTTGTGGAAACGCTTTGACGAGGCTTGCAATGAGGCTCACAAAGTTGTCGAAGCCTGGCTGGAGAAGGTCAAGGCTGAAAGTTTGGAGCACAAAGCTCAGCGCCTGGCCTTGATTGAAGAAGTTAAGGCATGGGGCGCCGCGAACACGACGGCGCTTGACGATGATTGGAAAGGGTTTAATCGCATCCTCCATCAATTTGCAGAGCGTTGGCGAAATGCAGGCCATGTGGGCGAGAAGGTATTTGCCGAGCTGCAGCCATCATGGAAGGCTGCATTTGATGGCGCAACTGCGCCACTGGAGGCGATGAAGAAATTGAGCCTCACCCGTCGACATGCCATGATTGAAGAGGCCAAAGCACTGGGTGCTAACCCGATGATGCGCATCGATGCAGTCCGATCGCTGCAGCAGCGTTGGCAAGCAGAAGCTCAGTTTGTTCCCATAGACCGCCGACAGGAGCAGAAGCTGTGGGATGCCTTCAGAAAACCGATTGATGAAGCGTTTCAGCGGAAAACTCAATTGCGCCAGATCGCTGATGCTGAGGTGGGTGAGCGTGATCGTAGTGTTTTAGCCGCTGCAAAAGCACTTGAGCAAGCCAATGCTGCAGGGGATGCACAGGCGATACGAAGCACCATGGCTGCACTTGAGGCCGCTTTGCGTGGTCAAGCTCAGGCAAGGGCTGATCAAGCAGAAGCTTCTCGGCAGGCGTCTGAATTGGCGCCGATGGCGCCGCCGCTAGACAGCGGTGCGGGCCTGATACCTGACGCCCATGAAGTGATTGGCACGGATGCCAATCAACCTGACGCTGAAGCCCCCCCCGTGCAAGCCATCCGCAAACCGGTGGTGGCGGTTCGGGGTGATGACCGTCCCGGCATGAAGAAATCGGAGCCAGCGGCTTCTGTCCGTGGTGGCAAGCCGACTGACCGTCGCGACGCCGCAAGAGGTGGTAGGCAAGAGGTGCGTGGCGCCGCCAGACGTGAGGACTTCAGAGCGGACAGGGCTGCTCCGCGTGGTGATTACGCAGTCCGTGCCGATGCCCCACGGTTGGGAGACACCGCCTTCAGGGCCCAGCGGGAAGCGATGGAGCATGCTCAGGCCGCGCTGAGAAAATTGGCGGCCCAGGCGCACGGTGAGGCATTAACTCAGCTGTTAACGGCCTGGGAGCGACGTGACCCCGCGCTCCTGCCCGCGGCTCAGGAGCTAGGTGCACGTGTGACGCCAGCCCTACGCGGCGCCTGGGGCAAGGCTTTGTCTGAATCTGGTACGGGGAGCACAGGTGCGGCCATCTTGCGGCTAGAAATGGCCGCAGAAGTACCAACACCGGCAGAGCATATTGCCGAGCGACGGGCGCTGCAGCTACATTTGCTGACCAAGCGCCACGATCCGTCGCCGGCTCAAACCTGGGGGAACGACGCCGCGCAAGTGTTGACCGCTGGCCACGAGCCCGCGCTTGCCAGACGGTTGCTACAGGCTTTGAAAGTATTGGTCAGGCAATGAAGGTGAGCTGATTTGTCGTTTGACTGACCGGCAAGGGGAATTTCAATGGACTCTGTTACCCGTCTACTTGATCGGCTGAATCAGCTTAACGACGTAGGTGCGTCGTTATCCCATGAGCACGACATCAACAAACTGCTTGAGTCCATACTTCTGGCCGCCAAGGCCATTACGAATGCAGACGGCGGTACCTTGTACTTGGTCGTCGATGAGGGCAGGGCACTTCGTTTTGAGATTTTGCGCACGGATTCACTGGCCATTTACATGGGTGGGAGCTCAGGTACGCCTATTACCTTTCCTGAGCTTGTTCTCAAGCGATATGACGGTCAACCCAACGACTCCTTGGTTGCCGTCTATGCCGCCACGCACGGCCTAACAGTCAATATCGAAGACGCTTATGACGCAAGTCATTTTGACTTCTCCGGGACTCGTCGCTTTGACGCCAACACGGGGTACCGCACCCAATCGGTTTTAGCCGTCCCGCTTAAAAACAATCAAGAAGAGGTCATTGGCGTTTTGCAGCTGATCAACGCCCTGGATCCTGTGTCTCACGAGGTGGTTCCATTTACGGTTGCTGATCAAAGCTTGGCCATGTCGCTGGCTTCGCAGGCGGCTGTGGCCCTGACCAATCGACAGCTGATGTCTCAGCTTGAAGAGCTTTTTGAGTCGTTCATCAACCTCATCAACTTGGCCATTGATGAGAAGTCGCCTTACACAGGTGGTCACTGTCAGCGTGTTCCTGCCTTGACCATGATGCTCGCGGAAGCTGTCAATGCCACTGAAGTGGGGCCCCTGGCTGATTTCAAGATGAACGACCGGGACCGCTACGAACTCAAAATCGCTGGGCTACTGCACGACTGCGGAAAAATCACGACGCCCGTGCACGTGGTCGACAAGGCCACCAAGTTGCAGACCCTTTTTGATCGCATTGAATTGATAGACACCCGCTTCGAGCTCGTCAAGCGTGACGAGGAGGTTCGTATGCTGAGGCTGCTATCAGCACCGCGCCTCACGGGAAATGCGGTTAGCGTTGAAGACGCAGAGGCTGCGTACCTAACAAAGCTACAGCAGATCGATTCGGATCGGGACTTTATTCGCCATATCAACAAGGGCAGTGAGTCCATGAAGCCCGATGCGATCCAGCGTGTGTATGAGATTGCTGAACGTTACAAGTGGTCTTCAAATGGCGGCACGCCGGAGCCATTTTTCAGCTCTGACGAGATCGAAAATCTGACCATTAGAGCCGGTACGCTGACGAGTGCTGAAAGAGGTATCGTCAATCACCACATCGTGGCAACGATCAAGATGCTGGAAAAATTGCCCTGGCCCAGTCATTTGCGCAACGTTCCAGAATACGCAGGTGGCCACCATGAGCGCATGGATGGCAAGGGTTACCCCAAGGGCTTGGTTCGAGAGCAGATGTCGGTTCAAGCCAGGGTCATGGGGATAGCAGATATTTTCGAGGCACTGACTGCTTGTGATCGACCTTACAAACAGGGCATGAAGTTGTCACAAGCCATGGCCATCCTGAATGACTTCCGTCGCAATGGTCACATAGACCCCGACCTCTTCCAGGTGTTCCTTGATAAAGAGGTGTACAAAAATTATGCGGCCTTGTTCCTGGAGCCTTGGCAAATCGACGACGTAGACCCCAGTGTCTGGCCGTCGTGAAAGCGCCTGTCAGGCTATTCAGGCTATTTGCACTCGTTCGAGTTTGAATTGCGGTTGTCGCGTGTTGTCCAGGCGTGTCAGTCGCAAGGCGTCAGCGCGTGGCGGCTGATCTGCGAGGTCCCAATCACTTAAAACGGTTCGAAGACATCTCTGACCTAGCGCGTGACTACCAGGCCGGTGCGTGTGGCCATGAATCAGGGAAGTTGATTCGGCAGTGAGGAGCAGTTCTAGCGCCGCTTCGGCGTCGACATCGGCGTAGCCCTTGCCTGATGCGCGAATGTCTCTTTGCCGCGATTGACTTTGTTCCCTCAGATGCCTGCCTAGCGCCAACCTTTGATCCAGCGGACGTCCTAAAAACTCGCTTTGCCAAGCTTGGCTACGAACCTCGTTTCTAAAGCGCTGGTAGTCAACGTCATCCAGGCAAAGAGCGTCACCGTGGGACAGAACCCACGTCTGTCCTGACCAGCACAGCAAGGTGGGGTCCTGAAGCAAAGTGAAGCCCGCGCTTTGACTGAAGACTTCTCCCACCAGGAAATCCCGGTTGCCTGGTATGAAATAGATATCACAACGCTCAGCCGTCGTACGTAACAAACGCGCACAGTCTGCCTCAAAGCCGACCGTATGAGCCATGTCGTCACCTACCCAGACCTCGAATAGGTCGCCCAAAATGAATAACGCATCGGCCGTCAAGCAGGCCATGTAATCCTGCCAGGCGAGGAATGTCTCAGGCGCCGCTGAGTGCAGATGCAGGTCTGAAATGAACTCTACAACTTGCCAACGTTCCGGCGCGATCAGAAGTCCGAGTGCTTGAGCACGGTCGGCAGGGGATTGGCGTTGCATCAATCCTGATTCGGTGGTGCCGATCAGTGCCACGGATAAGTGGCACCGGATCGTTGTACCCGCGATTTACAGCGCAACAGCCTTTTGGATCACGACGTCGCTCAATGGGACGTCGTCATGAAACCCTTTGCGTCCGGTCTTCACAGCTTTGATTTTGTCGACGACTTCAGTGCCAGACACAACCTTGCCGAAGACGGCGTAACCCCAGCCTTGGGCGGAGATGGCCGTGTGGTTCAGGAATCCGTTGTCTGCCACATTGATGAAGAACTGGGCCGTTGCGGAGTGAGGATCGCTGGTACGGGCCATCGCAATCGTGTAGTTGTTGTTCTTCAGGCCGTTGTTGGCTTCATTACTGATGGGCTCATCGCTGCTCTTTTGCTTCATTCCGGGTTCAAAGCCGCCCCCTTGCACCATGAACCCCGGAATCACACGATGGAAGATAGTGTTGTCGTAGTGACCTTTGTTAACGTAGTTCAGGAAGTTGGCGACCGACTTGGGGGCTTTTTCCTGATCGAGTTCGAGGGTGATGACGCCGTGTTCGGCAATGTGGAGTTCGACTTGTGGGTTGCTCATGATTTATTTCACCGTAATGGCGGAGTTGATGATGATGGGGGTTTGAGGCACATCCGACGGAAATGGGCCACCGGAGCCGGTAGGCACGCCTTTGATTTTGTTGATGACATCCATGCCTCGGACGACCTTGCCGAACACGGTATAGCCCCATAGCTGAGGCGAGTTGAGAAGGTTGGCACGAGGGGTGTTTTCGTAAACACGGCCTCGGTACTCAAACTTGGGCACCGGGTCGCCGGGCGGAATAATCGTCGGGTCCAGAAACTCGTTGTCCTTGACGTTAATGAAAAATTGAGCCGTCGCAGATTGAGGGTCGTTGGTTCTGGCCATGGCAATCGTTCCCACGATATTGCGGGGACCACCTTTTGCCAGTGCATCGCGCCCTTCGTGTGGCACAGGCGCACGGGTCTTCTTCTCCTGATATTTGGCGTCGAAGCCGCCACCCTGGACCATGAAGTTGTCTATGACTCTATGAAACAGAGTGCCGTCGTAGTGCTTGTCATTCACGTACTGCAGAAAGTTTTCAACTGTCTTTGGTGCTTTGTCGGGGTAAACCTCCACAACAAATTCACCGACGCTGGTGCTGAACTTCACCTGCGGGGCAGGCTGTGCAAAGCTTGCCGACAAAGCCAACATAGCAGCGCATGCGGATGCGCTCTTAAAGAATGAATGTGTCATGTTCATTGTGATTTGCCCGCTTGTTTCTGTGGTTTTGCGGGGGTTTTGAAGACGTCATTGACCATGCTTTGCTTGGACTTGACGCCTCCAGCAGCGGGGTTGAATTGCAGTGCTTTCCCGTATGACTGCACAGCCAGCCTTGCATAGACATCCCCCAGGTTCTCATGGGCGATCGCGTAATCAGGTTTGTTTCTGATCGCCATCTCCAATGCAATACGCGCCTTCTCAAACTGATTTTGCGCAGCCAGGATGACGGCCATATTGTTGTACGGCTCTGGTAGCTCTGGGTAATCTTGTGTCAGCTGTGTAAACAGCGTCAATGCGGCATCTTGTTGTCCGGACGCTTGAAGGACAGAGCCTTTCACGAACAGCATTTGAGCGTCTTTGGGTTTGCTGGCTAGTGTGGCGTCTGCCTTGGCCAGGCTTTCAGTGTATTTCCCGGCACGCATCAAACTGAGGACTTCACTGTATTCATCGGCCCAAGCGGAACCGCAGAAAACAGCCGCGAGCCCGATCACCAAACTGCTTGCACGTCGGCTGAAAGTCGAACTCGGATGAGGAAGATGGTGCATGGCAATTCAAAAAATTGGCGGCCTGGAACCCTGTCAGCGGGGCTTTATACTGGCCCGAATTGTAGCCGTCGGGGGCATCTGGAAGGGCGCGTCACACCGTTCGTCCAACACCTTGCCGCTTGTAAACTTTGCTGCAGTCTCCCGCCGTCAGCCCCGAAATATCCATGAGTTTGCGCATCTTCAACACGCTCTCCCGTGACCTAGAGCATTTTTCTCCGATTGAGCCGGGGCATGTCCGCATGTACGTTTGTGGCATGACGGTTTACGACTTGTGTCATCTGGGCCATGCCCGCGCCATGATTGCCTTCGATGTGGTGCAGCGTTGGCTGAAAGCCAGTGGCATGCGGGTCACCTACGTGCGTAACGTCACTGATATTGACGACAAAATCATCAAGCGTGCGCTTGAAAACGGCGAGACGATCAGTGCCTTGACCCAACGAATGGTTGAGGCCTTGCATCAGGACGCCGATGCGCTCTCGGTAGAGCGCCCGACCTTCGAGCCCAGAGCCACAGACTACGTGCCTCAGATGTTGAGCTTGATCTCCCAGCTTGAGAGCAAAGGCCTGGCTTATCTCTCTGCAAACGGGGATGTGAATTTTTCAGTTCGTAAATTTAGAGGTTACGGCAAGCTCAGCGGCAAGTCGGTCGATGAACTCCGTGCAGGTGAGCGGGTTGCGGTTGCCGATGGCAAGGAAGACCCCCTGGACTTTGTTCTTTGGAAGGCAGCCAAGCCCGAGGAACCCGAACAGGCCAAATGGTCGAGTGACTTTGGCACTGGGCGTCCTGGCTGGCATATCGAATGCTCCGCAATGGCGTGCCAGATGTTGGGGAACACCTTTGACATTCATGGCGGTGGGGCAGATCTCCAATTTCCGCATCATGAAAACGAAATTGCGCAGAGTGAGGGGGCGACCGGGCAGGCACTTGCTCGCGTCTGGATGCACAACGGGTTTGTGCGCGTGGACAACGAAAAAATGTCCAAATCCTTGGGTAATTTTTTCACCATACGTGAAATTTTGGCCAAGTTCGACCCTGAAACGGTTCGCTTTTTTGTGGTGAGGACCCACTACCGTAGCGCCCTCAACTACAGCGATGTCCACCTCGCCGATGCTCGCAACGCCCTGAAGCGGCTTTACAACACTTTGCAGTTGGTCTCGCCCACCGAGACGACGATCGATTGGACTCAGGACTACGCAGCCCGATTCAAGGCTGCGATGGATGAAGACTTTGGCACGCCAGAGGCAGTGGCAGTCTTGTTTGAACTTGCCTCTGAGGTCAATAAAAGCCGTTCTGCCGAACTTGCTGGCCTGCTGAAGGCCTTGGGCTCTTGCTTAGGCCTGCTGCAGGTACAGCCCGATGAGTTTTTGCGGGCTGGGGTTGGCGTCAGTGATGAGGAAATTCAAGTCTTGATCTCTGAGCGCGCCCAAGCCAAGCGAGATAGAGACTTTGCTCGAGCTGATCAGATTCGTCAGGGTTTGCTTGCGGTCGGCGTCGTGTTGAAAGACTCTGCGAGCGGAACGAGCTGGGAGGCTTGCCAGTGATGCCCATCACTCCCGATTATTGGGAAAGCGCTTGCGCTCACCTGGTCGCCAAAGATCGGGTGATGAAACGCCTGATTCCACAGTTCGGCAGTGCTCGTCTGCAAACCCGCGGCGATGCATTCACGACCTTGGCGCGTAGCATCGTCGGGCAACAAATTTCTGTGAAGTCCGCGCAGTCCGTCTGGGATCGCTTTATGGTGGTCGCTCAGAAGGCCAAGGCCGTTAGCCTTGCGTCGGGTTTGAGTCCAGTGGCCGCGGATGACTTGGGGCGACAGATGGCCAGTGTGGGAGACGTTTTGCTTGCGTCGCAAGTGCTAAAGCTCAAAATAGATGACATGCGCTCGGCCGGCCTGAGTGCGCGCAAGGTCGAATATTTGGTAGACCTGGCACTGAATTTTGAAAATGGGTCTCTGCATGTCGCTGACTGGCAGACGATGGACGACGAGGCGATCATTGCGGAGCTGGTCGCCATTCGTGGTGTGGGCCGGTGGACTGCTGAGATGTTTTTGATCTTTCACTTGTTGCGGCCCAACGTGCTCCCGATTGATGACGCAGGCCTGATCAAGGGAATCAGCCAGTCTTACTTTTCGGGCGAGGCGGTCAGTCGCAGCGATGCTCGGGAGGTCGCCAGTGCATGGTCCCCCTACTGCAGCGTGGCGACTTGGTATATTTGGCGCTCGCTTGACCCGCAGCCTGTCGGGTACTGAGCCTCCCTCAAGTGGATCTCTTTGCAAGAGTCCTGGGAACACATGATTGGGCTTGGAGACCTGTACTCCAACCCGCTAAAGACTAGGAGAAACGCTTGGCCAAGAAAACATTTCTGGATTTTGAACAGCCCATTGCTGATCTCGAGACCAAAATAGAAGAGCTCCGTTACGTCCAAAATGAATCTGCGGTAGACATTTCTAGCGAAATCGACCAGCTGAGCAAGAAAAGCCATCAGCTGACCAAAGACATTTACAGTGATCTCACCCCTTGGCAAATCACCAAGATTGCACGTCATCCTGAGCGCCCGTACACCCTGGATTACGTCAACGAGATCTTCACCCACTATGTTGAGCTGCACGGTGATCGTCACTTTGCCGACGACTTGAGCATTGTTGGCGGTCTGGCCCGCTTCAATGGCACACCCTGCATGGTGATTGGGCAGCAAAAAGGCCGAGACACCCGTGAGCGAGGTCTTCGCAACTTCGGCATGAGCAAGCCCGAGGGCTACCGTAAGGCCCTGCGCCTGATGAATACTGCAGAGAAATTCAAGCTACCTGTCTTCACATTTGTCGATACCCCAGGTGCTTACCCGGGCATTGATGCAGAGGAGCGTGGTCAATCCGAGGCAATTGGGCGCAATATTTTTGAGATGGCCCAGCTCGAAGTGCCCATCATCACGACCATCATTGGCGAAGGCGGCTCCGGGGGCGCCCTTGCCATTTCGGTGTGTGATCAACTCCTGATGCTGCAGTACGCCATCTATTCAGTGATCAGCCCTGAAGGTTGTGCGTCCATACTCTGGAAGACGGCAGACCGTGCGCAGGACGCTGCCGATGCATTGGGTATCACCCCCCATCGTCTGAAAGCCTTGGGTATCGTCGACAAAATCGTGAGTGAACCTGTAGGTGGTGCGCACCGTGATCACAAGCAGATGGCGGCTTATTTGAAACGTGCACTTGCAGAGGCTTACAGACAAATTTCTGACCTCAAAACCTCCGAGCTTGTTGACCGACGCTACGAGCGCTTGCAGAGCTACGGCCGTTTTTCCGACACCAAGCAGGACTCGCGCGGCACCAAATAGTCTGGACGGAGGTCTGCGTGAGCCAGACTCTCGACATTGCGATCGCGGCCTTTGAACCGGCCCTGCCGCTGGCCGTTGGTTACAGTGGCGGTGCTGACTCCACAGCCCTGCTGGTGGCCTGTGCCCAAAAGTGGCCGGGTCAGGTCAGGGCGGTTCATGTGCACCACGGCTTGCAAGCTGCCGCAGCCGATTTTGAGTTGCACTGTTGCAAGGTGTGCTTGGATCTCAATATCCCGTTGGTAGTGCGTCATGTTGACGCCTTTCCCTCTCGCGGCGAGAGCCCGGAGGCTGCCGCCCGCGTAGCGCGTTACGCTGCGTTCGAGCAGGCACTCGAGCCGGGGGCCTGGCCAGATGAAACCCTCCCTGCCGTCAAGACCATTGCCATTGCTCAGCATGCGGATGACCAGGTGGAGACGGTGCTTCTTGCGCTCAGTCGTGGCGCTGGATTGGCTGGCATGGCTGGCATGCCCCGGTACTGGCGCCGAAAAGGCGTTGAATACGCCAGGCCCTTCCTGTCAGTTTCTGCTGCCGACATTCGGCGCTGGCTTGCTGACCGATCAATCGCTTTCGTAGACGACCCCAGCAACCAGGATGTGCGATTTACTCGCAACCGCATCAGGCATCAACTCCTTCCCGCCTTGGAGGCAGCCTTTCCGCACTTCAGGCAGACGTTTGCACGTAGTGCCGCTCATGCGGCCCAGGGGGGGGCGCTATTGGATGAACTTGCCCAAACCGATTTGTTAGCGGTGGGGCAACCGCCTGCCATTCGTGCGCTACAGCTTTTGTCTCAGGGACGCCAATCCAATGCACTGAGATATTGGCTCAAAACGTCCTACTCGGTCATCCCAAGCGCTGCGCAGCTCCAGGAGTTGCTACGGCAGGTGGCTGCTTGCCGCACCAGTGGGCACCGCATACACCTCAGGCTCGGCCCTGGATTCATCTGCAGGGAAGGTGAAAAACTGGCTTGGTACAATTTATAAGTCCCACCGTGGGGCCTGAAAAAGGGCTCTTACGCTTGTTTTATGACAGCAGGACTTGTCTTATTTCCCCGATTTTTCAATTTCCAATATCGCAATGGCATTGATCGTTCATAAATACGGCGGCACGTCGATGGGCTCTACCGAGCGCATACGCAACGTCGCCAAACGCGTTGCCAAGTGGGCGCGTGCTGGCCATCAGATGGTGGTGGTTCCAAGCGCCATGAGTGGTGAGACCAACCGTTTGCTGGGTCTTGCCAAAGAGCTTGCACCCTCACGCCCATCCGAGCAATACAGCCGGGAACTTGACATGCTCGCCTCCACCGGCGAGCAGGCATCTAGTGCCCTTTTGGCCATCGCGCTGCAAGCGGAGGGCATGGAGTCCGTCAGCTATGCGGGCTGGCAGGTGCCTATTCGTACCAACAGTGCCTATACCAAGGCCCGCATCGAGTCTATTGAAGACACCCGTGTTCGGGCTGATTTGGCCGCGGGCAAAGTTGTCATCGTCACGGGCTTCCAAGGCATAGATGACCAGGGCAACATCACCACCCTGGGTCGCGGTGGTTCAGACACTTCGGCTGTTGCGGTTGCCGCGGCTATGAAGGCGTCCGAATGCCTGATTTATACCGATGTCGATGGCGTTTACACCACCGATCCGCGCGTGGTGCCTGAAGCCCGCCGTTTGCACACGGTTTGCTTTGAAGAAATGCTGGAAATGGCCTCCATGGGCTCCAAGGTTCTTCAGATCCGGTCTGTGGAATTTGCAGGCAAATTCAGAGTGCCGCTGCGTGTGCTCAGCAGCTTCACACCGTGGGACATCGACATCAACGAAGAGGCCGCATCTGGCACATTGATCACCTTTGAGGAAGACGAGAATATGGAACAAGCCATCGTTTCTGGCATTGCATTTAACCGTGACGAGGCCAAGATTTCTGTGCTGGGTGTCCCCGATAAGCCAGGCATCGCCTACCAAATTTTGGGTGCAGTGGCGGATGCAAACATTGAAGTCGATGTGATCATCCAGAACCTGAGCAAGGATGGCAAGACCGATTTCAGTTTTACCGTGAACCGCGGCGAATACGCCAAGGCCGTGGATTTGCTGAAAAGTACCGTGCTGCCTGGTTTGGGCGCTGCCGAGGTAGTGGGTGACACCAAAATTTGCAAAGTGTCCATCGTCGGCATCGGCATGCGCAGCCATGTTGGCGTGGCCAGCCGCATGTTCCGGTCGCTGAGCGAAGAGGGCATCAACATTCAGATGATCTCCACTTCCGAAATCAAAACGTCGGTGGTTATCGACGAAAAGTACATGGAACTGGCGGTTCGTGCCTTACATAAGGCTTTTGATCTGGATCAGCAGCCAGCTTAAAAAGCGACGCCGAGTCGTGACATAATATATGTCTTACGGAAACGTGACCGAGTGGCCGAAGGTGCTCCCCTGCTAAGGGAGTATGGGGTGTAGAGCCTCATCGAGGGTTCGAATCCCTCCGTTTCCGCCAACACTAGGTTTTATTGCATCCAATAAAGCCTTCAAGAAGCCCCGCAAACCTTGTGTTTCCGGGGCTTCTTCATGCCCACTGGCCAAACACGCGGGGCCTTGAGTCGTGAATAATGTGCTTGGTCATCAGCAATTAGCCCCATTTCTCCAATGCCATGCTTCCCTCTTTTGATTGACCTGGTCCAAATCTCAGGGTTTGCGATGTCCGGGATAGGCCTTATCGCTTTGACCTCGGGGGCACCCCATGCCTGAGTCGGATCTCCGGTCCCTCGAACGAGAGGCGCGCGATGTTTGCAACATTCAGGCAGAAAGTTGTCTTGGCCAGCAACACACTGGAAGATTTGCGGTTCTCGATGATTTGGGGCTTTTTGGCCTGGATCGTGCGCTTACCCTGTTGAAAGAAGAAGGTGCACTGGGTTTGTTCGCGCATACCCATCAAGACGTCGCTCGCTTTGTGGAGGCGGCTCAGTCACATGGGCTGGCACCCCATGCCCACACTTGGGATTTCTATCTTGCGCGCAGGGAAGCTTTAACTTTTAACCATGACGGTAGCGAGCATTTGCAGTTGTTTCCTAGGTTGGACATCGGCATTCAGGCCGACTGGGGCGAGGAGCTAACCCAAAGCGCACGGGAATTGATGCGGAGTTGTGGAATTGCCCCAGCGTCAGTCCAAACCCTGCGTGGAAGGGCCGTGCGCAATATGCTGGCTTTGGCTCGTGATGCCAGTGGAGAGGTTGTCGCAACGGGTGCAATCACTTGGGGCCATAGCAAGAGCACGCCGTGGACTGGACATGCCCAGATAGGTATGGCTTGCGTTTCTGATTCGGTGCGAGGTAGGGGCCTGGGCAGGCGTTTGACTGCCACGCTTTTGTCCCATTTGGCACATGATGATGAAACGCTCGGCGTCACAGCCGCTTGCTCAAGCGACAACCTGGCCTCCGCTGCACTTCTTCGTGCGTCTGGCTTTCATCGACAGGAGGATCGGTCCTGTGTGATGTTTGCTTTGGATGGCACGCGTAGAACACGATAGGCCAGTTTTTTTGTAGAGGTAACCCTTTCTATTTCCTTAAGCAAATGATGAAACGCACATTTTTCTCTGTTTTGTTTGCACTTGGCCTTTGCATTGCCTCAGTTCTGTCCAGTGCCCAACAGCAGATGGGGCTAGCAGAGCGAGCGCAAAATGCCTTGGAGTCACTGTTTCAAGCGCTCGCTGGCGGTGATCGTCAGATCATTGCAAATTATTTGGCACCAGAATTCCAGATTGTTCGATCTAACGGTGCGGTATATGACAAAACCGGGTATCTGGATCGCAGCATCCCGGTCATCCGGACCACACCGCGGTTCAAGAACCTCAAAGTCACGGGTCAGGCGGACATTCGGGTTGTGACATTCAACCTGGAGGTCGATGAGCTGATCGATGGTCGCCATGTAGAAAACCTTGCACCACAATTGATTGTTTTTCGAGACTTGGGCGACCGCTGGATCGTCATCGCAACTGCCAACCTGGCGAAACTAAGTCAATAACCGTCCATCAGTCTCGATGGACCTGATGGCCCTCCATGCCGATTGATGCCGACCAAGTGATGGCCAATTTTTTAAGTCGTTCTTTTTTACAGCAACATGTGGCTGACACGCTGGGTTTTTATGAACCCACGGCCCTAGACCCGTATGGTGGTTTTTTTCACTATTTTCTGGATGACGGCACGGTTTACAACCGCCGCCATCGCCATCTGGTGAGTGCCACCCGGTTTGTGTTCAATGGTGCGATGGCCAAACGGCACACTGGCAGCGCCGCAGTTGCCGACTGGGCAAGGCATGGAATGGCACATCTTGACGCCTTCAAACGGTCTGATGGCATGTATGCCTGGACGGTCAATGACGGCCACATCGAAGATGCTACTGTGATGGCCTATGGGCAGGCGTTTGTTCTGCTTGCCCTGGCCCATGCGCACAGTGTGGGGTGCGCCAGCAAGGCCGATGTGGCGGCAGCTTTTGATCGCATGAATGATGCTTTTTACAGCGCGCGTGATGGGGCCTATGCCGACGAAATCACCCCTGAGGGCGTCTTGCTGGCCTATCGGGGTCAAAACGCCAATATGCACATGTGCGAGGCCTGCCTCACCGCCTTTGAATTCACGGGTGACGTGCGTTATCTGGATCGTGCAGAAAGCCTGATCGAGAAATTTCCTTTTGAATTAGCAGCATCTGCTGACGGTTTGGTTTGGGAGCACTACCGGTCTGATTGGTCGATCGACTGGGACTACAACAAAGACAACCCCGGCAATATTTTCAAGCCTTGGGGCTTTCAAACCGGGCACCAGACCGAGTGGGCCAAATTGTTGATGATTGCCCACGCTCATCGGCCTCAGCAGCGCTGGGTCGACCGTGCAGCGCAGCTACAGCTGGCCGCCTTTGAGCATGGCTGGGATGCCCGGCACGGCGGTCTGATCTATGGATTTTCTCCAGACCTGCAACCCTGTGACACAGACAAGTATTTCTGGGTGCAGGCCGAGTCTTTTGCCAGCGCGTGGCGTTTGTGGCGCCACACCGGTGAGCAGGTCTTTTTGCGGCAGTACCAGGGCTTGTGGCAGTGGAGCTGGCAACACATGGTCGACCACGAGCACGGTGCGTGGTTTCGCATCCTGTCTGCTGATGGGAGCAAACTGGAGAACACCAAATCACCGGCCGGCAAGGTGGACTACCACACCATGGGCGCTTGCTGGGACGTGATGCAGGTCGGCGGACTGGAGCCCTGAAGGTTCGGCCTGGGGGCTTGCAATACCCAGGTGACGCTTAACCAGCCAAGCTGACGAAGACGTTTTGCACGTCGTCGTTGCCGTCGATGGCGGCCAGAAAAGTCTCGACTTCCTCCAGCTGCTCGGCGCTCAGGCTTGCCGGATCAATGGGATTCTTGGGCTTGTAACCCAGCTTGGCAGACAGCACATTGAACCCTTGGGCGGGCAGGGCGCGGCTGACCAGGTCCAAATCTGCCGCGTCAGTGATAAACAGGATCGTACCTTCTTCTTCGGCCGGCTCAAAGTCTTGGGCGCCGGCTTCAATGGCGGCCATTTCCGGGTCGGCATTTGGCGCTGATTGTTCGGCTTCGATCATGCCCACATGGTCAAAATCCCAGGCTACGGACCCAGACGTACCCAGCTGACCTTTTCGAAAAAGAACACGCATCTCGGGTGCGGTGCGGTTGACGTTGTCGGTCAGACATTCAACCATCACTGCCACGCGGTGGGGGGCAAAACCTTCGTACATGACGTGTTCGAAATTAACGGCTTCGCCGGTCAGGCCAGCCCCTTTTTTGATGGCTCGCTCCAGTGTGTCCTTGGGCATCGAGACTTTGCGGGCTTGCTCCACCACCAGGCGCAAACGCGAGTTGGCCGCTGGGTCGGCCCCGTTGCGTGCCGCGACCATGATTTCTTTGGCCAGTTTCCCAAACAGCTTGCCCCTGGCATCTGCTGCCTGTGCCTTGCCTTTCGCTTTCCATTGAGCGCCCATGACGGTTCTTTCTTGATGTTGTGGCGCGTGCCAAAAGCACTGCTGCCGGTTCAGATTCGAGTGCGCGGTTTATAACATCCGGGCGGAGCCGACTTGTATGATCTCAAGCTTCTATGTCCTGTGCATCATGCTTGACGTCAACACAGCCTACACCTTCTTTTTTGTCTCACTGATGCTGGGACTTACGCCAGGCCCGGACAATATATTCGTCTTGCTTCAGTCCGCCAGGCATGGGCGAAAGTCGGGCCTGTTCGTCACGCTGGGCCTTTGCACGGGCTTGTTGGTACACACCTCCGCCGTCGCTTTGGGCCTGGCGGCTGTATTGGCGGCCTCAGCGGTGGCATTCACGGTTATTAAGCTGGTTGGCGCGGCTTACCTGCTCCTGCTGGCGTGGAAAGCATTTCATGCGCCCATCAGCCGATTGCAGGCCCACACGCTCTCGGCGCCTGCCTGGCGCATGTACAGACGCGGATTCATCATGAACTTGACCAACCCCAAGGTGGGCATCTTTTTCCTGGCGTTTTTGCCGCAATTTGTACGGCAAGATGCAGGGCCAGTGGCCATCCAGGTGCTGCTGCTGGGAGGCCTATTCGTCATGGCGACTTTGCTGGTCTTTGGTGGTTTGGCCTGGTTTGCAGACCTTTTGGGCGCCAAACTCCAAGGCTCCTTGCGTGCTCAAACCCTCTTCAATCGAGCCACGGCTCTGGTGTTCTTGGGGCTTGCTGCCCGGCTGGCATGGTCTGATCGGTGACCTACGGCCGGTCCACATTGGCTTTGAGCGATGCGTTCTCCTGTTGGAGTTGGGAGATCGTTCTTTTGGCCTCGGCCAACTGTTCTTGTACCGTTTGCAAAGCGACCGACAGCTCTCTGACCTGGTCTGCGAGCCCATCGACCACTGCGGTCACGCGCTCGCGTGTTCCGTCGCGGTTTTGGGCGAGTTGTTTACTCAGCTGATCGATCCACGCCATGACCTCCAGGCGCGTCGTGTCTTTGTGGACGGAGTTTTGCAGTGTCGCTTTTTTGACATCTGCCCGACGGCAAAGCTCGGCCTGTGTCACGCGCCCGAAGTTGTAGGGGTAAATCCCCTTATTTGCCTCCACCTCAGCCTCTATAGCGCGCATGGCCTTACGCAGCCGCTCCAGGGCGGCTTCGGTTCTCGGATGCGTTTTTTCTTCAGTCACGCTCGCCGCCGAAAATGCCCAGCAGAGAAAGCAAGCTCTGGAAGACATTGAAGATATCCAGATACAACACCAGTGTTGCGCTGATGTAGTTGGTTTCACCGCCGTCGATGATCTGCTTCAGGTCATACAACATGTATGCGCTGAAGATGCCGATCGCAGCGACCGACAGCGCCAGCATGCCCGCCGTGGAGCCGACGAAAACGTTGATCAAACCGCCCACCATCAACACTATGGCGCCCACAAACAGCCACTTGCCCATGCCTGACAGGTCTCGTTTGATCACGCTGGCGAGGCTGGCCATCACGAAGAAAACGCCCGCAGTGCCCCCAAATGCCGTCATGATCAGATCCGGGCCGTTCTTGAAGCCCAGCACCATGCTGATCAGGCGCGAAATCATCAAGCCCATGAAGAATGTGAATGCCAGCAACACCGGCACACCCGTTGCGGAGTTCTTTGTTTTTTCGATAGCGAACATGAAGCCAAAGGCGCCGCCGAGAAAAACAATCAGGCCCATGCCGCCCGACAGGTACTGGGTGATGCCGGTTTCCACGCCGACCCATGCGCCCAGCACGGTGGGCAGCAGGCTTAGCGCCAGCAACCAGTAGGTATTGCGCAAAACCTTGTTGCGTGCCGCTGAGAGGCTTGCCTGCCCATACTCCGTGCCGGATGCGCCGATATTCAGGTTGTTTGCCATTTTTGTAGCCTTTCAAAGCAAAGAGATTTGAATCAAATTCTAGGGTGTTGAACATCGGGCAGCCTCAAGCCGGCCATGGGTTTCCTACAATCCGTCCGGTTTTCTGATGCCGGGCCCTGTTTTACAGGGCCGTGCCATCCCCTCTCATCTTCATTATTTTCACCATGCAAACCAAATCTGTGCTCGAGGCCTCTGACGTCAAACTGATCGCTGCTGCAGCCGAAGCAGAAGCCCTCAAGAACAACTGGGCTGTCACCATCGCCATTGTGGACGACGGTGGTCACCTGTTGTCCTTGCAGCGTCTTGATGGCGCGGCGCCTGTTTCTGCTCACATTGCCCCTGCCAAGGCCAACACGGCCGCCCTGGGTCGACGCGAAAGCAAGGTCTATGAAGATGTCATCAATGGCGGTCGTTATTCCTTCCTGTCAGCACCGGCTATCGAAGGCATGCTTGAAGGTGGTGTGCCGATCATGAAAGACGGCCAGTGCCTTGGTGCCGTGGGCGTGAGTGGTGTGAAGTCGAATGAAGACGCGCAAATTGCCAAGGCGGGTATTGCTGCTTTGTCGCTCTGAAGGGGTAGCGCAGCGGCCTTGTCGCCGCTGCCCTAGTTCAGTCGCCAGGTGATCGGTACGTCAACACTCATGACAGTTGGGGTGCCGCCCCTTTTGCCCGGCACATAACGCCATTGCATGATGGCCTCTCGGGCTGCTCGGTCCAGCCGTTCAGAGCCGCTGGAGCTAAGCATCTGAGCGCTAATGGCCTTGCCATCCAGGCCTATCAACACCCGGTGAACCACCTGTCCTTGCTCCTGTAATCGCAGGCTCAAACTGGGGTAGGCGGGTGGTGGGTTGTGCAGATAGTCAGCAGCGGCCAAGGGCGGTTCAACCGCCGCCGGTGCTTCGGGGGTCGAAACCGGTTTGGGTGCCACGCCCTGAGCCACTGTTTGCACGCCCTCCTTCAGGGGCAGGCCCGCAGGCGAGCTCAGGTGATTGCTGGGGGCGACGTCCGGCCCCGAGGCTGTGATCTTTTGCAGGTCAGATGCTGTGCCGCCAGTCGTTGTCGCCGTGGCTGTGGTCGTGTGGCTGGGGGCTAGAGACTCAGTGGGTGGCCGTTTGACGACGTTACGGTGGTTGGTCACAGCCGATGCAGCCGATGCAGCCGCTGCGGCTAGCGATGCGGGCTCTTTTGTTGGCGCCTCGGGTGTCAGTAAGGTGAGCTTTACCGGGCGTGTTGCAGGTTCACGCCTTTGGTGTGAGCTGGGCACCACGACAAAAATTCCAGCGGTGTGGATGGCAGAGACGGCCACCAGCACCGCAAGGGTCTTTTTGCGTACGGGCCAATGCATTGGCCTCAGATCACCCGCACGGAAAGGCTGCCTAGCCCGCTGATACTGGCGTGCAGTGTGTCGCCCCGGACCACAGCCGCCACACCTTCGGGCGTGCCGGTGTAAATCAGATCGCCGGGCTGCAATTCCCAGGCTGCCGACAGGTGCTCAATGGTTTCAGCAATGTTCCAGATCAATTTGGAGATTTGGCTGGCCTGACGAGAATGCTCGTTGACGGTGAGCCGGATGTCTGCATTTGAAATGTCGCCGGCCAGGGCAGCTGGCGTGATGGGGCCTATGGGGGCCGAGTGATCAAAGGCTTTGCCTATGCACCAGGGGCGCCCCTGTTTCTTCATGTCGTTTTGCAAGTCCCGGCGGGTCATGTCCAGGCCCACGGCATAGCCAAATACATGGCCGAGGGCCTCGTGCGCCTGGATATTTTTGCCGCCCTTGCCGATGGCAACCACCAATTCGACCTCGTGATGAAAGTTGTGGGTAAGGTTAGGGTAGGGGATGGCAATGGTCTCATCCTGGCCAGCCGCCACCAATGCGTCTGCCGGCTTCAAGAAGAAAAAGGGCGGCTCACGGCCGGTAAAACCCATCTCCTTGGCGTGTTCCTCGTAGTTGCGGCCCACGCAATAAATGCGATGAACCGGAAAAACGCTGGCGCTGCCATTAACGGGAACCGAGACGACCTTAGGGGGGGTGAAACAGTAGTCCATATGCCTTTGACTTGGGTGGGCCTTGAAATTGCCGTGAGTAAGCGGAGGGTCAAGCCGATTTGGTTAAGAGCTCAAAGTGCTCGACATTGGGCGCCACCGCAAAAAAAGGCCCAACAATGGCGCGCCACTGAACGAACGCTGGCGACTGCCGAAACCCGACGGTGTGGTCTTCCAAGGTGTCCCAAAAGATTTGCAGCAGATATCGCTCCGGGCTTTCGATGCCCTTGTTGACCTTGAAACCACGAAATCCCTTGGCTTGGCTGATCACGGTGGTGAGGCCACGTTCAATGGCTTCGTCAAAGGCAGCCTGTTGACCAGCGTGGATGCGGATGTCGGCGAGTTCGAGAATCATGAGGAGACTTTCAATCAAGGTGATGGAGCAGGGGTAAATGTCTCGCGAGTCTAATTTCATTTGAATCTGCATCCACAAGATTCAGCACCGACAATCGGCGACGCTGTAACTCCTGCCACCCTTGCCCGCGATAGCATCTGATGCCCCTCCCTTGCCCTGAAGACTGGATCGTTCCCGACTGGGAGGCCCCGCCCTGGGTGCGAGCCGTTTTTACTAGCAGAGCTGGCGGCGTTTCTGTTTCGCCTTTCGCCGCGATGAATGTGGGCGACCATGTGGGTGATGATCTCGCCAAGGTGGATATGAACCGCCAGAAACTGGCCGAGGTGCTGGCGGCGCGGCCAGTTTTCATGTCTCAGGTGCATGGTGTCGAGACGCTGGAACTGAGCGCTACTGTGGCAAACGGGCGCCAGGCCGATGCAGCACTCACTTGTACCAAGGGTCTGGCGTGCACGGTGATGGTGGCCGATTGCCTGCCCGTCTTGTTGGCCCACCGAAAAATTCCCCTGGTTGCAGCTGCGCACGCAGGGTGGCGTGGCCTGGCAGGCGTCAGTGGCCTGGGTATCCTCGAATCCGTCTGGCACAGGTTTGCCGAACGTGCTGGGCAGACTCAAGGACTGGGTGGTGACACAGTGGCATGGTTGGGGCCTTGCATAGGCCCGAGTGCCTTTGAAGTGGGGGATGATGTTCGCAGCGCTTTTGTGGCTACACATCCATCGGCTGATGAATGCTTTAAGCCCAGGAGCACCGGCAAGTGGCTCGCAGATTTACCCAGCCTTGCCCGTATTAGGCTTCAGAGTTTGGGCATCCATGCCATTGCTGGCAATGACGGCAGCGCGCTCTGGTGTACGGTCAGCCAGCCCTCACGCTTCTTTTCTTACCGCCGCGACAGCGCTGCTGGTGTCGGAACCGGTCGCATGGCCGCCAGCGTCTGGTTGGTCTGACGCCACCTCGTCCTGCGCCTTTATTTGTGCCGTCTGGCTTTTGGCAAACTCTGCCGCCTCTCTCGCCTTGATGGCCCGGCGTCTGGCAGGTGAGCCCATCAGGTACATCACGATGCTGATAGGCAACAAGCCATAAAGCACAAATGTGACGACGGCACCGAGGAGGGTGCCGTTACTGTTGGTGGCTTCTGCCACGCTCATCATGAGCGCGACATAAAGCCAGGCAATCGGAACGATATACATGTAGGGAAAACGATGAGAAAACAGCGTCAGGATTTGAACAGCTTTCTGAGAAGATAATCTTTGTGTTTATTCACCTAGGTTTTTAAGGATATTGACCTTGAAGCAACTCCCTACCGACGACTGGGCGCAAACAGCGCAACAATTTCAACGTGCGCTGACCGACAACTGGGCCAAAGCCTTGGGCACTTTCGAAGGCCTGGACCTTAAAGGGCTGGGGTTGAACGGTGACAAAGCCCCCAAGTTGAGTTTTGCCGCTGAAAAGCTCCAGGAATTGCAAAAGCAGTATGTCTCCGAGGCCACGGCGCTTTGGTCGCAGGGCTTCAAAGCTACCGAGGTCACCAAAGACCGGCGGTTTTCTGGTGAGGCCTGGGCCAGCAACCCGGTTGCGGCGTTTTCTGCGGCCGCCTATCTGCTGAACGCCCGCACCCTGATGGGTTTGGCTGAAGCCGTTGAAACCGATCCCAAGACCCGCGCGCGCATCCAGTTTGCAGTGGAGCAGTGGGTTGCCGCCGCCGCGCCTAGCAACTACCTGGCGTTCAATGCCGACGCCCAGAAAAAAGCCATTGAAACCAAGGGCGAAAGCATCGCCAAGGGTATTCAGAATCTGGTCAATGACATACGTCAGGGCCACTTGTCCATGACGGATGAAAGCCTGTTTGAAGTTGGACGCAATGTGGCCACCACCGAAGGTGCAGTCGTCTTTGAGAACGAACTGTTCCAGCTGATCGAGTACAAGCCGCTCACCGACAAGGTCTTCGAGAAACCCTTCCTGCTGGTGCCGCCATGCATCAACAAGTTTTACATCCTCGACCTCCAGCCCGACAACTCTTTCATTCGTTACGCTGTGGCTCAGGGGCATCGCACCTTTGTGGTGAGTTGGCGCAATCCGGATGCATCCCTGTCCCGCAAGTCCTGGGATGACTACATTGCTGACGGTGCCATGAAGGCCATTGCTGTGACCCGCGACATCACAGGCGCCGACACCATCAATGCCCTGGGCTTTTGCGTCGGCGGCACGATTTTGTCCAACGCCTTGGCCGTGCATGCCGCCCGTGGCGAAAAGCCTGTCAGCAGTGCAACGTTCCTGACCACCTTGCTTGACTTCACCGACACTGGCATTCTGGATGTCTTTATCGACGAAGCCTTTGTCAAGTACCGTGAAATGGAAATGGGCAAAGGGGGCTTGCTCAAAGGTGGCGACCTGGCCTCGACCTTCTCGTTCCTGCGTCCTAACGACCTGGTCTGGAACTATGTCGTGGGCAACTACCTCAAGGGTGACACGCCCCCGCCTTTTGACCTGCTGTACTGGAACAGCGACTCCACCAACCTGCCAGGGCCGTTTTACGCCTGGTATTTGCGCAACACCTATCTTGAGAACCGTCTGGTCAAGCCAGGTTCTGCCACGGTATGCGGCGAAAAGGTCGATTTTCGCAAGGTCGACATGCCGGTCTACCTTTATGCTTCACGCGAAGATCACATCGTACCGATCGGCGGCGCTTATGCGTCTACTCAGCACTTGCCGGGCAAGAAGCGTTTTGTGATGGGTGCCTCTGGCCACATCGCTGGTGTGATCAATCCGCCTGCCAAGAACAAACGCAGCCACTGGATCGGCTCTACCGACAAGTTCCCATCTGATGTGAACGAATGGATTGCAGGCTCCAAGGAGCACGCAGGCAGTTGGTGGACCGACTGGTCGAACTGGCTGAAAGACCAGGCGGGCAAGCAAATTGCCGCGCCCAAACAATATGGAAAAGGTAAATACAAGGCTATCGAGTCCGCACCCGGTCGCTACGTCAAGGCCAAAGCCTGACCATTAACTCAAGGCCTCATTCATTGAGGCCTGTTCAATTTCAAATCACTGACTGGAGAATCAAATAATGGAAGACATCGTTATCGTTTCGGCTGCACGTACCGCCGTGGGCAAATTTGGCGGTACCCTGGCCAAAACCCCCGCGACCCAATTGGGCGCCGCCGTCATTGCTGACGTGCTGCGCCGCAGCGGCCTGGCTGCTGAACAAGTGGGCGAAGTCATCATGGGCCAGGTGCTGGCTGCCGGTGCCGGTCAAAACCCCGCCCGTCAATCTGTGCTGAAAAGCGGCCTGAACCAGGGCACACCTGGCCTGACCATCAACGCCGTGTGTGGCTCCGGCCTCAAGGCCGTCATGCTGGCTGCCCAAGCCGTGGCGTATGGTGATAGCGAAATCGTGATTGCAGGCGGCCAAGAAAACATGAGCGCCAGCCCCCACGTGCTGCTCGGCTCGCGTGATGGCCAGCGCATGGGCGACTGGAAAATGATCGACTCCATGATCGTGGATGGCCTGTGGGACGTGTACAACCAGTACCACATGGGCATTACCGCCGAAAACGTCGCCAAGAAATACGGCATCAGCCGTGACATGCAGGATGCCCTGGCCCTGGCCAGCCAGCAGAAAGCCGCTGCTGCACAAGATGCTGGCAAGTTTGTCGATGAAATCGTGCCTTTCAGCATCGCTCAGAAGAAGGGTGACCCCATCGTGTTTGCCGCTGATGAGTTCATCAACCGCAAGACCAACGCCGAAGGTTTGGCCGGCCTGCGCCCCGCTTTCGACAAGGCGGGTGGCGTGACCGCCGGCAATGCCTCGGGCATCAACGACGGCGCTGCCGCGGTCATGGTCATGACGGCCAAGAAGGCCGCTGCCCTGGGTCTCAAGCCCCTGGGTCGCATTGCCAGTTTTGCTACCAGTGGTCTGGACCCCGCCTACATGGGCATGGGCCCTGTGCCTGCATCGCAAAAGGCGCTGCAACGCGCTGGCTGGAACGCCCAGGATCTGGACCTGCTGGAAATCAATGAAGCCTTTGCGGCTCAGGCCTGTGCCGTGAACAACGAAATGGGCTGGGACACGTCCAAGGTCAACGTCAATGGCGGCGCCATTGCCATTGGCCACCCCATCGGCGCGTCTGGTTGCCGTATTTTGGTGACCCTGCTGCACGAAATGGCCCGTCGTGATGCCAAGAAGGGCATTGCGTCCCTGTGCATCGGCGGTGGCATGGGCGTGGCCCTCACCATCGAGCGTTAATTTTCAAATTCAGCGTGTCGGGCGTAAGCCCGGCACGTCGGATCACGGCCCCACAAGGGCCATATCGGCTATAAAAAATAGCTAAATTCAAAAGGAGCAAGTCATGAGTCAAAAAGTAGCTTACGTCACCGGCGGCATGGGTGGCATTGGAACCGCCATCTGCCAACGCCTGCATCAGGATGGCTTCAAGGTCATCGCTGGCTGTGGCCCCACCCGTGACCATGCCAAGTGGATAGCTGAGCAAGCCGCCCTGGGTTTCACCTTCTACGCCTCTGCCGGCAATGTGGGTGACTGGGATTCCACCGTCGAGGCTTTCAGCAAGACCAAGGCAGAGCACGGCACCATCGACGTGCTGGTGAACAACGCCGGTATCACCAAAGACCGCATGTTCCTGAAAATGAGCAAGGAAGACTGGGATGCGGTGATGAACACCAATCTGGACTCCATGTTCAACGTCACCAAGCAAGTGGTGGGTGACATGGTTGAAAAGGGCTGGGGCCGCATCATCAACATTTCGTCCGTCAACGGCGAAAAAGGTCAGGCCGGTCAAACCAACTATTCGGCTGCCAAAGCCGGTATGCACGGTTTCTCCATGGCCCTGGCACAAGAGCTGGCCACCAAGGGCGTGACCGTCAACACCGTGAGCCCAGGCTACATCGGCACCGACATGGTTAACGCCATCCGTCCCGACGTTCTGGAAAAGATTGTGGCCACTGTGCCCGTTAAACGTCTGGGCAAGCCTAGCGAAATTGCCTCCATCATTGCATGGCTGGCTGGCGAAGACGGTGGCTACACCACCGGCGCAGACTTCTCCGTGAACGGTGGTTTGCACATGGGCTGATGCGTCCTTGACGCTGGCCCGCATGGGCCTCAAAAAACCCGCATTTGCGTCCTGCAGCTGCGGGTTTTTTTATGGCCTTCGCCGGTGTCGTTTGGCCTTGAAGAAATAGTGCTTTAACAGCTCTGCACTGCCCAGGTAGGCCAACACAATCAGCCCCATGATGGCCAGATAGCGCCAAGGCAGCGGCTCAAAGACAAACAGCTTGCCCAGAGCCACTTGAGGCAGCAGGGCTGCCGTGATGACAACCGAAGCAGTTGCCAGTGCCAGCGGCGCGGACGGTCGGCTCCGCCAAAAAGGACCCCTGGTTCGCACCACCAAGACCACCAGTGCAGCCGAAATCACCGACTCCATGAACCAGCCGCCGCGAAACTGGCTCGCACTGTGGCCCAGCAAGACGTACAGCGTGCCAAAGGTCAGAAAGTCGAAACAGGAACTCAGCAGGCCAAAGTGCAGCATGAAGCGGCTGATCTGGGCCACATTCCAACGTTGCGGAGACGCTGTGGCGTCGGGGTCGACTTGGTCCGTGGCGATCGCCATTTCCGGCAGGTCAGTCAGCAGGTTGGTCAGCAGGATTTGATTGGGGAGCAGCGGCAAAAACGGTAAGAACAATGAGGCGGCTGCCATGCTGATCATGTTGCCAAAGTTGGCACTGGTGGCCATGTAGACATACTTCAGCGTGTTGGCAAACGTCACGCGGCCCTCGCGTACACCTTGGGTCAGCACGGCGAGATCGTGGCGAAGCAAGACAATGTCCGCAGCATCTTTGGCCACATCGACCGCGTTCTGCACCGAGATACCGACATCGGCCGTGCGCAGTGCAGGCGCGTCGTTGATGCCGTCGCCCAGGTAGCCCACCACCTGGCCCGCTGTTTTGAGGGCGCGAACGATACGCTCTTTTTGATTCGGTTCAATCTCTGCAAACAGGGTGGTCTTGCTGGCCAGGCGTGGCAAGGCGTCGTCACTGATCAGGCGCAACTGGGCGCCGGTCAGGGCCGTGGTGACATCCAGCCCAATCTCCCGCGCAATCTGGCTGGCCACGAGAAGGTTGTCGCCGGTGACGATCTTGAGTGAAATGCCCAGACGGTGCAGCTCCTGGAGGGTGCCGGCGACCTCCGGCCTGGTCGGATCAGAAAACACCAGAAAGCCCACAAGGCACAGGTCCGATTCGTCGTCGTGCGCCACCGTGGTGCGCCCAGGCATCTCCCGAGTGGCCAGCCCCAGCGTGCGCCAACCTTTGGCGCTGAAGCTTGCGTACAGCTGCAATAGGCGTTCCCGGTGGGCTTGCAGCGCTTGTATCTCTCCGGTGGGCAGTTGCAGCCTGGTGCAGACCTCCAGCATCTGGTTCAGGGCCCCCTTGGTGATCAGCAGTTGGCTGCCTTGGATGTCTGCCAGCACGCTCAGGCGTTTGCGGCTGAAGTCGTAAGGCAACTCGCCCAGACGTAGTGCCAGTGGCTGCGCTGCGGGGCCTGCGGCCAGAATGGCTGCGTCCATGGGGTTGCTGTACCCAGTTTGAAATTGCGCATTGAGAGTGGCCAGATTCAGCACTTCTACGCTGGCTTGTCCTGTCACATCCAGGGCACCTTGCAGGTGGATCTGGCCTTCGGTCAGGGTGCCGGTCTTGTCGCAGCACAGCACGGTCATGCTGCCGAAGTTTTCGATGGACACCAGGCGTTTGACGATGACTTGTTGCTCGGCCATTCGGCGCGCCCCAGTGGCCAGATTGACGCTGATGATGGCGGGCAACAGTTCTGGCGTCAGGCCCACTGCCAAGGCCAGGGCAAACAAAAATGAATCGAGCACCGGGCGCTGCAAAAAAACGTTAGAGGCAAAGATCAGCAAGACCAGCACTAGCGTGATTCGGAACAGCAGGTAGCCAAAGTTGCGCACACCTCGTTCAAAGTCCGTTTCGGGCGGACCTTGGCGCAAGTGCAGGGCCATGGCACCAAACTCGGTGTCCTGACCGGTGCGCACGACCAGCGCGCGACCGATGCCACTGACGATGTGTGTGCCTTGAAACAGCACATTGCTGCGTTGCGCAAGAGACAATTGGGAGGCCAGTACGCCGGGATATTTTTCGACCGGATAGGTTTCGCCGGTCAAGCTGGCCTCGTCGGCGTAAAGATTGCTGGCCTCGATCAGGCGGCAGTCGGCCGGCACGCTGGCACCGGCCGAGAGCATCAGCACATCGCCGGGCACCACCTCAAAGGCGGGTATGGCGGACACGCGCCCGTCTCGCAAGACCTGGGCGAGGATCTGCACCAGGCTTTGTAATTGCTCAATCGCGATGTTGGCGCGGTATTCCTGCCAAAAGCCGAGGAGGCTGCTGACCATGACGATGGCCAAGATGATGAGTCCATCTGTCATCCCACCCAGGGAGAAGGAGAGCAGGGCTGCACCCAGCAGAATCACAAAGATGGGCGACGAGAGTTGGCGCAGCAGGCTGGCAACCGCGCCGGTTTGCTTTTGGTTCTGCAGTCTATTGGGGCCCCAGCGCCGCAGGCGTGCTTGCGCCTGCTCGGTGCTCAGGCCCTCCGGGCTTCCTTCCAGCATGCGAAGGGTGTCTAGAAGGGGGCTTGTCCACCACTCAGGTTCGGGCGTCGGGGCTGGGGCTTGGACGGCCATAGGCTAGATAATTTGCGCGCCGCAGTCGTACGAATAAATGAAAACTTATCCGTCTGGTGCCCACAGGCGCCAGTCAGCACGCGGTGAGTGTCCAACCCAGTGGGTTGCGCGAGCTTGTGAGAAGTCGCGTTGCCAGCAGATTGCGTCAACAGGAGGAGCCGAGCATGTCAATTGCCCCCAAAGTGAAGGGCCCCGCGTCATACTTTCCATCGATTGAGAAGACCTACGGTCAACCCATCGCGCATTGGATGGCTGTGCTGCGAGGGGCGGGCCAACTCAAACACATGGCCTATGTGAGTTTGCTCAAAACCGAACACAAGCTCGGCCACGGGCATGCCAACGCCCTGGTGGCCTATTTCCTGGCAGAACCTGCGCCAACGGGCGAGCCGCCGGCTGGCGATCCGACATGACCTGACCTTAAACGCCCAGGTAGTTGGCCAGCTCAGGGTCGTGGGCCACATCATGGCCACTGCCGCGCAGCACCACCTGGCCTTTTTGCAGGACCAGTGCCTGATCGGACTGCGCCAACACCTTGCGATAGTCGCGGTCCACGATGAGGGTGGCGATGCCGTCGGCCCGGATGGCACCGATCACGCGCCAGATTTCGGCCACGATCAGGGGCGCCAGGCCCTCGGTGGCTTCGTCGAGGATGATCAGGTCGGGCTGGGTCATCAGTGCCCGCCCGATGGAGAGCATCTGTTGCTCGCCGCCGGAGAGTTGCGAGCCCAGGTTGCCGATGCGCTCGGCCAGGCGAGGAAAGGTCTCCAGCACCCGCTCGTAGGTCCAGCCCCGGCCGGTGTCGCTGGTGGGACGAGCCGCCATGATCAGGTTCTCGCGCACGGTCAGGTTAGGGAAAACACCCCGGCCCTCTGGCACGTAAGCCACGCCACGCCGGGCGACTTCGTGGGGCTGGGCTTTGGAGATGTCCTGCCCAAAGAGGTGGATGCGGCCGTCACGCTGGGTGACGTGCCCCAGCAGGGTGCGTATCAACGTGCTTTTGCCCATGCCGTTGCGGCCCAGCAGGCCCACCGTCTCGCCTCGCGAGATGGTCAGGTCGATGCCGTGCAGCACATGGCTGGAACCGTACCAGGCGTGGATGCCCTGCGCTTCCAGGATGGGATCGTTCATGGTGGCGCTCATGTCAGTGGCCTCCCAAGTAAGCCAGCTGCACTTCAGGACTGTTGCGCACAAAGTCTGGGGTGCCCGAGGCGATGACCGCGCCGTTGACCATCACGGTGATGCAGTCGGCGATTTTGAAGACGGCGTCCATGTCGTGCTCCACCAGCAGAATAGCGTGGTCGGATTTCAGTTCCTGCAGAAGGGCCAGCATGCGGTCGGTTTCTTCGGCGCCCATGCCGGCCAGGGGCTCGTCCAGCAGCAAGACCTCGGGCCCCGTGGCCAGGCACATGGCAATTTCCAGCTGTCGCTTTTGCCCGTGGCTCAACAAGCCGGCGGGCCGATCCAGAAAGTCTTGCAAACCTGCGCGAGCGGCCGCTTGCTGAGCGGCTACCACGCTGTCGGTGCAACGGCTGGCGTCTTGCCACCAGTACCACGCCTTGGGTGTACTGGCCTGGGCGGCCAGGCGGCAGTTTTCCAACACGGTAAACGTGGGATAGATGGTGTTGCGCTGGTAGCTGCGACCCAGGCCGGCGCGCGCGCGTTTGGGTTGGGTCCATTGCGTCACGTCCTGACCCATCAGCTCAACCTTACCTTCAGACGGCGGAATCTCCCCCGACAGGATGTTGATCAGGGTGGATTTGCCCGCGCCATTGGTGCCGATCACGGCATGCACAGTGCCACGCTCGATCGACAGGGACACCTGGTTGACAGCCACCAGTCCGCCCCAGCGGCGCGTGATGTTGCTGCCGCGCAAAAGAACTTCAGGCGCGCTCATCTTGAACCTCCAGCATTTCAGCGCGGCGGGAGCTGCGTCCCACCAGGCGTTCTTTCCACTGAGCGGGCACGCCCACCAGTCCGCGCGGCAACAAGGCCACACTGGCGATGATGGTCAACCCCAGTCCCAATTGCCAGTGCTGGGCAAAGTCGCCAAAGATGGCCTCTGACTTGAAGAGTTCTTGCAGCAGGGCAAAGGCGAATGCGCCAATCAGTGCGCCTCGCAGGTGCCCTATGCCCCCCAGAATCAGCATGATCAGCACGGAGCCAGACAGGTGCCAGCTCATCATTTCCGGGTTGACGTAGCCGTCTTTCACGGCAAACAAAAAGCCAGCCAAACCGGCAATACCGCCGGAGATGGTGAAGGCGGCCAGCTTGTAGGGAAAGGTGGCAAAACCGGTGGCGCGCATGCGCTGCTCATTCACTCGAATGCCGGCCAGTGCCCGACCAAAGCGCGAGCGCAACAGCAGTGCGAGAAAGCCAAACACCCCTGCCAGCATCACCAGCGTGAAGGCGTACAAGACAGATGGCTTGTCAAGGTCGATCACGCTGCCCAGAGCGGGTTTGACATTGAGGTAGATGCCGTCTGTGCCGCCGCCCAGGGGCGTGTCGTGCACCACGTAATACGCCATTTGTGCAAACGCCAAGGTCACCATGATGAAGTAAACCCCTTTGGTACGCAGCGACAGGGCGCCCACCACCAGTGCGTAGCCTGCGGCAAGCAGCACCGATGAGGGAAGTAGCCAAAGCAAAGAGCCAGCTTCGCTCTCAGGAGACAGCAGCACCGCCGTGTAGGCCCCGATGCCAAAAAACGCGGCTTGGCCAAAACACACTAGGCCGGTACCGCCGACCAGCAGTTCCAGGCTCAGGGCAAACATGGCGTAGACCATGATCTTATTGACCAGATCCATGCCAAAGTTGCCGCCCACCAGCGGGTACGCTGCCAATGCCGCAAAGGCCAGGACAACAAAGGCTAATTTGGAAGTATTGAGTTGGTTCATGAGGTCAGCCCGCCTTGAAAAGGCCATCGGGTTTCCACAGCAGGATGAGTGCCATCAGCACGTACACCAGCACGCCAGCCGCCTGCGGCAGTAGTACCTTGCCAAAGGTGTCCACCAGGCCGATCAGCAAGGCTGCCAAAAGGGCGCCCCGTATAGAACCAATGCCACCGATCACCACCACCACAAAGCAGATGATGAGTACGCTATTGCCCATGCCCGGGTACACCGAGGACACCGGGGCGGCCACCATGCCGGCCAACACCGCAATGGCCACGCCGGCAGCAAACACCACCCGGTAAAGAAATTTAATGTCGATGCCCAGCGACTGCACCATCTCACGATTGGTGCTGCCGGCGCGAATCATCATGCCTAGGCGAGTGCGGCTGAACACAAAGTACATGCCCAGCGCCAGCGCCAGGCACACGCCCGACACAAAAAGGCGATACACCGGGTAGGTCATGATCTCACCGAGAGCCAGCGTGCCATTGAGCCAGTCGGGCGGCTGCACGCCGTGCACGTCATTGCCCAGCAAGATGCTGCGCAGTTCCTCAAACACCAGAATCAAGCCATAGGTCATCAGCACCTGCTGCAGGTGCTCGCGCTCATACAAAAAGCTGAAAAAAACCCACTCCAGCACGTAGCCCAGGATCACGGCCAGCACCATGCCCACCAGCAGTGTGGCAAAAAAGCCGCCGCCAAAGGTGCTGTTCACCACGGGCGCCAGGGCGTAGGCCATGTAGGCCCCAATCATGTAAAAACTGCCATGGGCGAGATTGATCACGCCCATGATGCCGAAGATCAGCGTCAGACCGGACGCGACCAGAAACAGCAGCAAACCATATTGAAGTGCGTTGAGGCACTGAATGAGAAAGATGGAGAAATCCATGAGTTCAGACGAGTTGGGCTGTTTCTGGAGGCGTCGGGTGGCCGGGTTTACATGCGGCAGCCGCGTGCCGGGTCAGACAGGGCCTTGCTGGCAATGCCGACCACCTTGTTTTCCTTGCCTACCACTTGGCGCAAGTAGAAGTCTTGCACCGGGTTGTGCGCTTTGGACAAGGTGAAGGTGCCGCGCGGGCTGTCAATCTTGGCTTTTTCCACGGCGGCGGCAATTTCAGCTTTCTTGCTCACGTCGCCGTTGGCGGCCTTCAGGCCAATGCTCAGGATTTGGGCCGCGTCGTAGCCCTGAACCGCATACACATCGGGCTGGAGCTTGAAGGTCTTGGCATAGGCCAGGCGGAAGGCGTTGTCACGCCTAGTGTTCAGGCTGTCGGCGTAGTGCAGGGCGGTGAACAGGCCTTCGGCATCCGCACCCTGGGCGTCCAGCGTGCCGTCGGTCAGGAAGCCGGGGCCATACAGTGGGATGGTTTTCTTCAGGCCTGCCGCAGCGTAGTCCTTGACGAACTTGACCGCGCCACTGCCCGCAAAGAAGGTGTACACCGCATCGGGCTTGGTGGCGGCGATTTCCGTCAGCAGTGCCTGAAACTCAATGTTGGGGAAGGGCAGGCTCAGCTCTTTGACCACCGTGCCACCGCCTTTTTCAAAGGCCTCTTTGAAGCCCGAGACTGACTCATCGCCAGCGGCGTACTTCCAGGTGATGGTCACAGCTTTTTTGTGGCCCTTCTTGGCCGCTACTTCGCCAATGGCGTAGGCCGGCTGGGAGTTGGAGAAGGAGCTGCGGAAAATGTTGGGTGCGCACATGGCACCGGTGATGATGTTCGCGCCGCCATTGGGCACGATCAGCAATGTGCCGGTGTCCTTGGCCACCTTGGCCATGGCCGTGGCCACACCAGAATGCACCGAGCCGATCAGCACGTCGACGTTGTCGCGTTTGATGAGCTTGTTGACGTTGTCTGTTGCCTTGGCGGGGTCGGATTCGTCGTCGACCTTCACGTACTCCACTTCGCGGCCGGCAATCTTGCCGCCCTGCTCGGTGACCTGCAGCCTGAAGCCGTTTTCAATGGCAATGCCCAGTGCCGCAAAGGCGCCGGTGTAAGGCAGCATCAGGCCTACTTTGAGTTTGGCCTGGGTCTGGGCGCTGGCCGAGGCGGCGCACAGCAGGGCTGCCGCGGCCAGGAGCGTCAGTTTGGATTTGCTCATATTTGTCTCCTAAGAGTGCTTTTGAAAAAACAGACCCGCCGCCTGTATCAGATGGTCGGGTTGATCACGGTGCGGGGAATGGCCACAGTGGCTCAGTTCAAGTAGTTCGGTTTGTGGCGTGCATCGGGCAATGCCCCGAATCTGCTCCAGCGTGCCGTACTCGTCGTCCAGCCCCTGCACGGCAAGTATCGGGCAGGAGATGGTGCTCAAGTCTGCGTCGATACGCCAATTTTTGAAGTCTGGATGCAGCCAGATGTCGTTCCAGCCCCAGAAGGCCGAATCGGGGTTGTCGTGGTGACGAGCCAGGCGCTGGCGCAGGTCGGTGTTCAGGTAGGCCTGGCGCGCCAGGGCGATGCTGCTGACAGAGATGTCCTCCACCAAGATGTGGGGCGCCAGCACGATGGCGCCCGCCACATGGGCTGGATATTTTGCTGCGTGCAGCAAGGCAATCGAGCCGCCGTCGCTGTGGCCAAACAGCCAAATGGGTGACGCTGCGGCATTCACAGACAGTGCCTGGAGCAGCGCCGGCAGAACTTCTTCAGCCTGGCGGTGCATGAAGTCTGGTCGCCATGCTTCGCCGGCCGGGCGGGGTGTGGAGCTGCCATACCCCGGGCGCGAGTACACCAGCCCCCGCACGCCCAGGGCACAGCAAAGCTTGTGCGGAAAATCCCGCCACATCGACACCGAGCCCAGCCCCTCGTGCAAAAACACCATCAAGGGGGCCTGAGCATCGCTGCTGCCCACCCATTGGTACTCGACTCGGGCGTCCTGGCCGTTCCAGGCGATGGTGGCGAAGGACGTGACGGCGCTCATGCCTGACGGGCTTCCTGTTCACGCAGTCGAAAACGCTGGATCTTGCCAGTGGCCGTCTTGGGCAAGTCGGCTACGAACTCGATGAAACGCGGGTACTTGTAAGGCGCCAGACGGTCCTTCACAAACACCTTCAGGTCGGCCTCGGTGACGTTTTGCCCCTGTTTGAGCACGACGAAGGCCTTGGTCTTGGTCAGGCCGTCGGCGTCTTCCTTGCCGATGACGGCGGCTTCCAGCACGGCGGGGTGCTGCACCAACGTGGCTTCGACCTCAAAAGGCGACACGTAAATGCCACTGACCTTGAGCATGTCGTCACTGCGGCCGCTGTAGGTGTAGGTGCCATCGGTATTGCGCACGTATTTGTCGCCGCTCTTGGTCCATCCACCCTGAAAGGTCTCGCGTGATTTCACCCGGTTGCCCCAGTACATCATGGCGCTGGAAGGACCGTGGATGTACAGGTCGCCTGGTTCGCCATCAGGCACGGCTTGGCCGTCTTCGCTACGCAATTCGATCTCGTAGCCCGGCACGGGCCAGCCGGTGGTGCCGTAGCGCACGGCGTCAGGGCGGTTCGACAAAAAGATGTGCAGCATCTCGGTGGAACCGATGCCGTCCACGATGTCCACGCCGAAATGCGCCTTGAAGCGCTCGCCTAGCTCCGAGGGCAGGGCTTCACCGGCTGATGACACCAGGCGCAGGTTCAGGGCCTCGCGCGAGGGCAGTGCCGGGTTGGCCAGCATGCCAGCAAACCCAGTGGGCGCACCGTAAAACACGGTGGGCTTCACGCCACCCACCTCACCCAGCCAGCGTTTGAAGGTGGCATCGGGTGTGGGGCGCTCGGCCATCAGGATGGTCGTGGCACCCACACTCATCGGGAAGGTCAGGCCATTGCCCAAGCCGTAAGCAAAAAACAGTTTGGCGGCAGAGAAGCAGACATCGTTTTCCTGGAGCTGCAGCACACCCTTGCCATACAACTCAGCCGTCCAGTAGGGGTTGGCATGCGAATGCACGGTGCCCTTGGGGCGACCGGTCGAGCCTGATGAATACAGCCAGAAACCGGCGTCATCCGGTTGGGTAGCTGCCGGGCGTACGGCAGGCGGGTGTGCCGCCAGGAAAGCCTCGAGCTCCACTTCAGCCGGGTGCAGCGGGGCCGTCGGGCGAGACACCACGACCTTGTGTACCTCATGTTCGGATCGCGTCATGGCGGCCGTCAGCGTGGGCAGCAGGGCGCCCGAGACCAGCACCGCCTGCGCGCGGGAGTTCTCCAGCATGTAGGCGTAGTCGTCAGCCGTCAGGAGGGTGTTGACAGCCACTGGCACCAATCCGGCATACATGGCACCCAGAAAGCTCACGGGCCAGTCGTTGCAGTCCTGCATAAGCAGCAGCACGCGCTCTTCGCGCTTGAGGCCCAGGGCGCGCAGGCTGGCCGCCATGCGGCGCACGCGCTCTTCCAGGGCGCTGTAGCTCAGGGTGCCCAAGTCGTCTACAAAAGCCGCTTTGTTGGGGCGAGCAGCGTTGACTTGAAGCAGGTGCTGGGCGATATTGAAGCGCTCACCCGGTGGGGTAACGCTTGCGGGGTCGAATGCAGTGGTCATGGCAGTCTCCTGGGGATTTTTATGATCAAACGGTGGGCGTTGCGAGCAGGTTCAGCAGGGCTGTGCTGGCCTGAATTGCGCTGCGGCGGTGATAAAAGTTCAGCGCTCTGGCGCCGCCGAGCTCCTCGCCACCGCCTGCGCGGCCAGGGCCGCCATGCAAGGACTGGGGCATGACGTTGCCGTGGCCGGTGTGCAGCGCAGCCACATCGGGCGAGATGACGTGCACACGGCCGTGGCTGTCGGCCAGCGCCAAGGCCACTTGTGCCAGTGCCGCAGGGTCGCTGCCATAAAGAGACGCCACCAGAGAACCTTGCCCACGGCGGATCAGCGTCAGGGCGTGGCTGACATCTGCGCCCTCCCCACGGTAGGGCACCAGAGTTGCCACTGGTCCGAAGACTTCGGTGTCGTGCACGCGGTCGGCCTGGTCGCTGTGGTCGGCGTTGCGGGTGCCCAGCAGGGTGGGGGCGACGCAGCAGGAGATGGCCGGGTCAGCATCGACCAGTGCCTGGGTGCTGCCGTCATGCAGCACCTCAGTTTGGGCCTTCAGGTAAGCCAGTCCTTCTTGCACGGCGGTCAGCTGTGGGCGACTCACCAGTGCGCCCATGCGCACCGACTCGTTGCGGGGGTTGCCCACGGTGGTTTTGGCCAGACGTGCCGAAATCGCCTGCGCCGCTGCGGCGTAATGCGCCTCTGGCACAAACACGCGGCGGATGGCGGTGCACTTTTGACCGGATTTCACGGTCATCTCACGCGCCACTTCTTTCACAAACAAATCAAATGCGTCGCTGCCAGGCCCATCGCCAGGGAGCAGCATCGCTGAATTCACGCTGTCGGCTTCGATGTTGACCCGCACCGAGCGCTGCGCCACCGCGGGGTGGGAGCGGATCACGGCTGCGGTCTCGGCGGAGCCGGTGAAGGACACCACGTCGAAGGCTTGCAACTGATCCATCAGGCCGGCCGAGCTGCCGCAAATGACCGACAGGGCACCCGCAGGCAGGATGCCTGCGTCCACCACGTCTTTGACCATGCGCTGGGTCAGCCAGGCGGTCGCGGTGGCAGGCTTGATGATCACCGGCACACCTGACAGCAATGCCGGCGCCGCCTTTTCCCACAAGCCCCAGGAGGGGAAGTTGAAGGCATTGATGAACAGGGCCACACCGCGGGTGGGGGTCAGCACGTGCTGGGACTGGAACAGCGGGTCTTTGCCCAGGCGCGCCATGTCGCCATCGAGCATGAACTGACGGTCGCCCAGGGTCTCGCCCATCTTGGCGTAAACGCCCAGGGTAAACAGGCCGCCGTCAATATCCACGGCTGAGTCGTTCTTGACCGTGCCGCTGTTGGCTGTGGCAATGTCGTAATAAGCATCTCGATTGGCTTGCAGCACCTTGAGTGCAGCGCCGAGCAAAGCGCCGCGCTGGCGGTAGGTGAGGGCGCGCAGGGCAGCGCCTCCTTGTTCTCGGGCAAATGCAAAGCCGGCGGCCAGGTCCAGCCCGGTGGCGTCCACACGGACCAATTCAGTGCCGAGCACCGGATCAAACAGCGGTGTGCCGGCACCGGTGCCGCTGTGCCATTGGCCAGAAAGGTAATTGGGGAGGAGTTCAGTCATGGTGTGAGGGCTTGTGAGGGTTGGTGTGCTTGTGTCGCTAGGTTGTTTAGCGGGTGAATTCAATGCTGCCCTGCGGCAAGAGGTAAAGCACCAGAGCCCGGCCCTGGCTGACCGTCGGCCGGTGGGCGCTGCCGGGTGGACAGACCAGCCAGCCTGCGGGGCGGCCGTCAAATTGGGCATCGTCGTCCAAAGGCATGATCAGGTCGATTTCGCCCAAGGGATGCGTGTGGTGGGGGCCGGCAATGTCCTTCATGTCCACCACGTCCACCGAGAAGCCATGCAGGTCATCGGCGGGCTTGAAGATGCGGCCATAACGGATGCCGCCACCTTCGCGGTCGCAAAGCCAGCCGTCCTTGACGCCAGCCAGGCAGTCAGCACGCAGGGTGGCATAAGTGGTGCTGTCTGCGCCGTGCTCAGCATTCAGCCAGGCATCCAGCGCCGCATCAATGGGGCGTCCTGACAGTTGGCTCGTGATTTGGCTCAGGTGTTCGCGAAACGCGGCGGGGGTCATGTTGGATTCCTCAAGGTGGTTGTAGCCGTCATCCTTGCCAATTCAGCTAAGATGAACTATTGTGCGTCCATGAACGATAAATCTGAAATCCCACCATGTCAAGCAATATATTGCATGTATCAGGGTTAACCCCGAGTCACGCTGGCAACGCGATGGCGACACAGGCGGCTGAGGTCCTGGTCGAGGCCCATGACACAGCCGGTGATGGCAAAAACCCCTTTTTGGCGGCGCTGGGTGAGCGTGTGCGCGGCATGCGTTCGCGCCGAGGGATGACGCGCAAGGCAGTGGCCATTGCTGCCGACATTTCTGAGCGTCATCTGGCCAACCTGGAATATGGCGAGGGCAATGCGTCCATACTGGTTTTATTGCAAGTGGCCGGTGCCTTGCAGTGCTCCTTGGCCGAGATGATTGGTGATGTCACGACCTCATCGCCTGAATGGCTCCTGATACGCGAACTGCTGGAGTCGCGTGACGAAGCCGCCCTGCGCCGAGTGCGTGTGGCCATTGGGGAGCTGCTGGGAACCGGGGGTAGTCACTCTGCTGGTAGCTCACGCATTGCCCTGGTGGGCTTGAGGGGGGCTGGCAAGTCCACGCTGGGTGCCATGTTGGCCGAAGACCTGGGTTTTCCCTTTGTGGAGCTGAGTCGGGAGATCGAGAAATTTGCAGGTTGCAGCGTGTCCGAAATCCAGGCGTTGTACGGCATGAATGCGTACCGCCGCTACGAGCGTCGCGCTCTGGAAGAAGCCATACAGATCTACCCCGAAGTAGTGATTGCCACCCCCGGTGGCCTGGTGTCCGATCCTGCCACCTTCAATCAGTTGCTGAGCCATTGCACGGCCATTTGGTTGCAGGCCGACGCTGAAGACCACATGCGTCGGGTACAGGCGCAAGGTGACTTGCGGCCCATGGCGGCCAGCCGCGAGGCCATGGAAGACCTCAAGGGCATCCTCGCGGGGCGTGCGGCCTTTTATTCCAAGGCACAGTACCGTCTGGACACCAGTTCTCAGCCCCTGGATGCCACATTCCGGGCCCTGCGTGATCTGGCACGAGGTGCTTTGCAGTTGCCCACCTAAATATTTTTAAAAAGATGCAAAAAAGTGCTTGACTCGAAAAATGACGTGCAATATTATTCATGCACTCGGTTTTGAAACGTGCAGTTTTTTGCATTACATGAAGGAGATCGCGCCATGAACAGTTCTGTAGCCCCTCGCGTTGAATACCAGACGCACCCATCCAAATACAACCATCTGAAGCTGAGCTTCAATGGTCCCGTGGCCACCCTGGCCGTGGACATCGACGAGAACGCTGGTCTGCGTCCTGGCTACAAGCTCAAGCTCAACAGCTATGACTTGGGTGTGGACGTCGAGCTGAACGACGCCATCGGCCGCATCCGTTTTGAGCATCCTGAAGTTCGCACCGTCGTGGTGACCAGCGCAAAAGACAAAGTGTTCTGCTCTGGCGCCAACATCTTTATGTTGGGTGTATCCAGCCATGCATGGAAAGTGAACTTCTGTAAGTTCACCAACGAAACCCGCAACGGTCTGGAAGATTCTTCCAAGTACTCTGGCCTGAAGTTCCTGGCTGCCGTCAACGGCGCCTGCGCCGGTGGTGGTTACGAACTGGCTTTGGCCTGCGACGAAATCATTTTGGTTGACGACCGCTCCAGCGCCGTGAGCCTGCCTGAAGTGCCTTTGCTGGGTGTGTTGCCTGGTACCGGCGGCCTGACCCGCGTGACCGACAAAAAGCATGTTCGTCACGACCTGGCAGACATTTTCTGCACCAGCGTCGAAGGTGTGCGTGGCCAGAAAGCCAAGGACTGGCGCCTGGTGGACGACATCGCCAAGCCCCAAGAATTTGCGGCCAAGATTCAGGCCCGCGCCTTGGAACTGGCCGCCCAAAGCGACCGTCCCGCCGATGGCAAGGGCGTGGAATTGACCCCCCTGAACCGCACGATCGAACCCGATGCCCTGCGTTACCAGCATGTCACCGTCGAAATCGACCGCGTCAAGCGCACCGCCACCTTCACGGTAAAGGCACCGGCAGGCGCTCAGCCCTCGGACATCGCGGGCATCGAGGCTGCTGGCGTGAACTGGTACCCGCTGGCCATGGCTCGCGAGCTGGAAGACGCGATTCTGCAAATGCGCACCAATGAGCTGGACATCGGTCTGTGGTTGCTCAAGACCCAGGGCGACGCAGCGGCTGTGCTGGCCAGCGATGCCGTGATGGTGGCCAACCAGAACCACTGGCTGGTGCGCGAAACCATAGGCCTGTTGCGCCGTACCTTCTCGCGTCTGGATGTGTCCTCACGCAGCCTGTTTGCCCTGATCGAGTCGGGTTCTTGCTTTGCAGGTACCTTGCTGGAGCTGGCCCTGGCTTGCGACCGCAGCTACATGCTGGCACTGCCGGACGACGAAGCCGCTACCCCCAAGGTCACGGTGAGCGACGTCAACTTTGGTTTGTTCCCCATGGCCACCGAGCAGAGCCGCCTGCAGCGTCGTTTCTACAACGAGCAGCCTGCCCTGGACGCCGTGCGTGCCGTGGCCGGCCAGGCGCTGGATGCCGATGCAGCCTTTGCTGTGGGCCTGGTGACCGCCAACCCCGACGACATCGACTGGGCTGACGAAGTTCGCATTGCGATTGAAGAGCGTGTGGCCATGTCGCCAGATTCCCTGACCGGCCTGGAAGCCAACCTGCGTTTCAACGGCACCGAAAACATGGTGACCCGCATTTTTGGTCGCCTCACCGCCTGGCAGAACTGGATTTTCCAGCGCCCCAACGCCGTCGGCGAAAAAGGTGCACTCAAGGTGTACGGCAAGGGCGACAAGGCTCAGTTCGACTGGAACCGCGTCTAAGTTTCAACCGTTGTGCGGCGCGATTTTGGGTGGCGCGCCGCAACCGAAATTTTTCCACCGCGTCAGCCTTAATTTCTTTTGGAGACCATGATGTCCGGTATTAATTACAGCGAAAAGATCCCCAACAACGTCAACCTGAGCGATGACCGCACCCTGCAGCGTGCGCTCGAGCAGTGGCAGCCCAACTTCATCAACTGGTGGGACGACGTGGGCCCAGAGGGTTCCACCAACAACGAGGTGTACCTGCGTACCGCCGTGAGCGTGGACCCACAGGGCTGGGCCCAGTTTGGCCACGTCAAGATGCGCGACTACCGTTGGGGCATCTTCTTGAACCCAGGCGAAGCGGACCGCACCATCCACTTTGGTGATCACAAGGGTGAAAAAGCCTGGCAAGACGTGCCCGGCGAACACCGTGCCAACCTGCGCCGCATCATCGTGACCCAGGGTGACACCGAGCCCGCATCGGTGGAGCAACAGCGCCACCTGGGTTTGACTGCTCCCAGCATGTACGACCTGCGCAACCTGTTCCAGATCAATGTGGAAGAAGGCCGTCACCTGTGGGCCATGGTCTACCTGCTGCACAAGCACTTTGGCCGCGACGGCCGTGAAGAAGCCGATGCGCTGCTCGAGCGCCGCAGCGGTGACCAGAACAACCCCCGTATCTTGGGCGCGTTCAACGAAGCCACGCCAGACTGGCTGAGTTTCTTCATGTTCACCTACTTCACCGACCGCGACGGCAAGTACCAGCTGTGCGCCCTGGCTGAAAGCGCGTTTGATCCGCTGGCTCGTACCACCAAGTTCATGCTGACTGAAGAGGCGCACCACATGTTTGTGGGCGTATCGGGTATCTCCCGCGTGATCTCGCGTACCGCCCAGAAGATGAACGAGCTCAAGACCGACGACGTGGGCAAGCTGCGCGCTGCCGGCGTGATCGATCTGCCCACCATCCAGCGCTACATCAACTTCCACTTCAGCGTCACCATCGACCTGTTTGGTGCTGATGAGTCCAGCAACGCTGCCACATTCTACAGCTCTGGCTTGAAGGGTCGCTACGAAGAAGGCAAGCGTGTGGATGACCACGTGCTCAAGGGCCAGACCTACAAGGTGCTCGAAGCGCGCGGCGGCCAGCTGATCGAAAAAGAAGTGCCGATGCTCAATGCACTGAACGAAGTGCTGCGCGACGACTACATCACCGACTCCGTGTCTGGTGTGAACCGTTGGAACAAGGTGCTGGAAAAAGCCGGTATCCCCACCCGCTTGTCCGTGCCGCACAAGGCTTTCCACCGTAACATCGGCGCCTTGTCGGGCGTCAAGGTGTCGCCAGACGGCCGCGTGGTCAGCGATGCCGAGTGGAATGCCAAGGTCAATGAGTGGCTGCCTTCTGGTCAGGACCGTGCTTATGTGGCCAGCCTGATGGGCCGCGTGGTTGAGCCTGGCAAGTTTGCCAACTGGATCGCTCCTCCTGTCATGGGCATCAACCGTCAGCCTGTGGACTTTGACTACGTCCGTTTCAACTGAAAACCTGCTTAGACTAAGCTGGAGCAAGAAGGGGCCTGTGTGGCCCCTTCTTACGATAAAGATCAAACCCACCGGAAACCGGAGACAAACATGGACATGTCCGAAGCCCAGGTCATCAATCAGCACCTGATCGACCCCGAGATCTGCATCCGTTGCAACACCTGCGAAGCCACTTGCCCCGTCGGTGCCATCACCCACGATTCCCGCAACTATGTGGTGGATGCCGAGAAGTGCAATTTCTGCATGGCCTGTGTGCCTCCCTGTCCGACCGGATCGATTGACAACTGGCGCACCATGCCACGTATCAAGGTCTATAGCATCGACGAGCAACTGGGCTGGGACGACTTGCCCGCCGAATTGACGCCCGAGCAGCTGGCCGAGGCTGGCGTGACAGCCGCCGATGCGCAGCCTGTAGCGGCTGCAGCACCTGCCCCAGTGCAGGGCGAGCCAGGCTTTAACAGCGCCCAGTTCGGCGCCACCATCGCACCCTGGTCGGCTGCACACGCTTACACCAACCTCTACGGCCCCAAAGCCGCGGAAAAGACCATCACCGCCACCGTGGCCGGCAATGTACGCGTCACCGAAGTCGGCAAGGAATACGACACCCACCACATCGTGCTGGACTTTGGCAATATGCCATTCCCGGTGCTGGAAGGGCAATCCATCGGCATCATCCCGCCGGGTCTGGATGCCAAGGGCAAGCCGCACCATGCGCGCCAGTATTCGATTGCCAGCCCCCGTAACGGCGAGCGCCCCGGCTACAACAATCTCTCGCTCACCATCAAGCGCGTGCTCGAAAACCACCAGGGTGAACCGGTGCGTGGCGTGGGCTCCAATTACATGTGCGACCTGAACGTGGGTGACAAGGTGCAGGTGATCGGGCCGTTTGGCTCGAGCTTCCTGATGCCCAACCACCCGCGCTCCAACATCGTGATGATCTGCACCGGAACCGGTAGCGCCCCCATGCGTGCCATGACCGAATGGCGCCGCCGTCTGCGCGCGTCGGGCAAGTTCGAAGGCGGCAAGCTCATGCTTTTCTTTGGCGCCCGTACCAAAGAGGAATTGCCTTATTTTGGCCCTCTGCAAAGCTTGCCCAAAGACTTCATCGACACCAACTTTACGTTCTCGCGCACCCCGGGGCAACCCAAGCGCTATGTGCAGGACGCCATCCGTGAACGTGCTGCAGACCTGGTGCCCTTGCTGAAAGATGCCAACACCTGCTTCTATGTGTGTGGCCTCAAGAGCATGGAAGAGGGCGTGGTGATGGCGCTGCGTGACGTAGCCAACAATGCCGGTCTGAACTGGGACACTCTGGGCGCAGCGCTCAAGCGCGAAGGCCGTTTGCATCTGGAGACCTACTGATGCCTGTTTTTGACACCCTCTCGATTTCTCAGCGCGCCCCTGGTGTGGCGCAGGTCAACATGTCACGCCCGGCGGTGTTCAATGCCTTTGATGAGGCCATGATCAGCGAGCTGGACGTCGCCTTTGACCAGCTCATCAACGACCCCGCCGTGCGCGTGATCGTGCTGGCGGGTGAGGGCAAGCACTTCAGTGCCGGTGCCGATCTGCAATGGATGCAGCGCGCCAGCACGGCCTCGCAAGAGTGGAACCTGGCCGACGCCCGGCGCTTTGCCGCCATGCTGTACCGCATCGAGTCCTGCCCCAAGCCGGTGGTTGCCCGTGTGAACGGTGCCGCCCTGGGCGGTGGTGTGGGCCTGGTGTGCGCCTGCGACATTGCCATTGCTGCAGACAACGCCAGCTTCTCGGTCAGCGAAGCCAAGTTTGGCATCCTGCCTGCCGTTATCGGCCCCTATGTGACCAACGCCGTGGGCAAGCGCCAGGCCCGGCGTCTGGCCCTTACCACCACCCGAGTGGGGGCGGCCGAGGCCCTGGCCATGGGCATGCTGCATCAGGTGACGCCGCTGGACGGCCTGGACGCGGCAGTGGATGCCACGGTCAAGGAACTGCTGGCAGGCAGCCCCAATGCACAGCGCGAGATCAAGGCGCTGTTTGCCCAACTGCATGTGGGGCCTGTCACGCCCGAGGCGCGCGAGCTCACCGCCCAGACCATCAGCCGTGTGCGCGGCACCGATGAAGCACGCGAGGGTTTTGCTGCTTTCCTGGCCAAGCGGGCCGCCAACTGGATTCCTCAATGAGCATTCTTGACTTGAAAGGTGCGCCGGTTCTGGTGATCGGCGCCGGCATCATGGGCGCGGGCATCGCGCAAGTGGCGGCCCAGGCCGGCCACCCGGTGATGATGTTTGACATGCGTGAAGGCGCTGCTGCCGAAGCCAAGGCCAAGCTGGCCGCCAGCCTGCAAGCCCTGGTGGACAAAGGCAAGCTCACGGCCGACTCGGTGGCGCAAGCCTTGTCGCGTATCCAGGCCATCGCCACGCTAGACGCTGCCGCACAAGCCGCCCTGGTGGTGGAGGCAATTGTCGAAAAGCTCGATGCCAAGCGCGGTCTGTTCAAGCAGCTCGAAGGCATCGTTAGCCCCGATTGCGTGCTGGCCACCAATACCTCGTCCATCTCCGTCACGGCCATCGCCAATGGATTGCAGCATCCCGGCCGGCTGGTGGGCATGCATTTCTTCAATCCCGTGCCGCTAATGAAGCTGGTGGAGGTGGTGTCTGGCCTGCAAACCTCGCAGGCTGTGGCCGACGCCATCTTTGACATCAGCAAGACCTGGGGCAAGGTGCCGGTGCACGCGCGCTCCACGCCGGGCTTCATCGTCAATCGCATTGCCCGGCCTTACTACGCTGAAACCCTGGCCCTGCTGCAGGAACAGGCGTCTACGCCAGCGGTGCTGGATGCCTGCCTGCGGGCGGTTGGTTTTCGCATGGGGCCCTGTGAACTGATGGATCTCATCGGCCACGACACCAATTTTTCGGTGACTAGCTCGGTGTTTGAGGCCAATTTCTTCGATAAGCGCTTTGTGCCTTCGCTGGTGCAGCGCGAATTGGTCGACGGCGGCCTGCTGGGGCGCAAGTCCGGGCGAGGGTTTTACGACTACAGCCCGGGCGCAGCCTCAGTGGCACTGGCCGCCTTTGTGCCTGCAACTGAGGCAGCGGCCTTGCCTCCGCACGCACGACTTTCTGTGGCGGGTGCCGGGCTTCTGGCGGATCGACTGGCGAACAAGCTTCAGGCTGCTGGTGCTGCGTTTGAGCGAGACCAGACCAGCGCCTGGACGGGTCTCACGGTGGATGGCGCCGAACTGCGCTTGACCGATGGCCGACCCGCGTCGTCACTGGGCTCGCAGCAGGGGGCTAATGTGGCGGTGTTTGATTTGCCCGTGTCGCAGCAAGAGGGCGCCACCCTGGCATGGGCACCGTCCTGCCGACCGTCCGAGGCCTGGGCGGCGCAGGCGCCGCAATGGTTGCGCGTGCTGGGCTTCAACCCGGTGCAAGTGGCCGACACCCCTGGCCTGGTGGTGGCCCGCACGCTAGCCATGCTGATCAACGAAGCCGCCGATGCCGTGCACCAGGGCGTTTGCTCGCAGCAGGGCGCGGATTCGGCCATGAAGCTGGGTGTGAACTACCCGGCAGGACCTTTTGAATGGCTGGCTGGCTGGAGCGTGGCAGCGGTCACTGGCGTGCTGGACGCGATGGACGCCCACTACCGTGGCGAGCGTTATCGCGTCAGCCCCTGGCTGCGTCAGCAGGCCTGGAAAGAGGCGCAAGCATGAGCCGGCGCATCGATCTGGCCCAGCACCTTTACGCCGAGATCGGCGATGACGGCATTGCCGAGCTGGTCTTTGGCCCCGAGGGCGGTATGCCTGCGACCGACGCCCAGGGCCATGCGGCGCTGGGCACCGTGTGGGGCCAACTGGCCGCTGAACCCGGCGTGCGTTGCATCCTTGTGCGCAGCCTGGGTAAAGGTTTTTGTGCTGGCGGCACACCTGATGTGGTGCAAAGCATGCTCGACAGTCAGGCCGCGCGCCTGCGCGTGATGCGTGAAGGCCGCGCCATCGTGCAGGGCATGATCGATTGCGACGTGCCCATCGTGTCGGCCATCAATGGCGCTGCGGTGGGAGCCGGCGCTGCCGTGGCGCTGCTCGCCGATGTGTCGGTGGCCGGCCAGCGTGCCAAGATCATTGACGGCCACACCAAGATCGGCGTGGCGGCGGGCGACCATGCGGCCCTGATCTGGCCGCTGCTGTGTGGCATGGCCAAGGCCAAGTACCACCTGCTGATGTGCAACGCCATCGACGGCACGGAGGCCGAACGCATCGGCTTGGTGAGTGTGGTGGTGCCAGACGAGCAATTGCTGGACAAAGCCCGTGAGATTGCACGCACGCTGGCGGCGGGTAGCCCCACGGCCCTGGCCTTCACCAAGCGCAGCCTGAACCATTGGTTGCGCGCGGCGTGGCCGGCTTTCGAGCATTCACTGGCGCTGGAGGTGCTGGGATTTGCCGGCGCCGATGCCCGCGAAGGTTTTGCCGCCATCAACGCCAAGCGCGTGCCCCAGTTCGGGCAGGAGTGATCGGCGAATGAAATTTGCAGAGTTTTATGTGGGTCAGGTTATCGAGGCCGGCCCCTACACCCTGACTGAAGCGGAAGTGCTGCAATTTGCCACGGCTTTTGATCCCCAGTGGTTTCATACCGATGTGGAGGCTGCGGCTCATGGGCCGTTTGGTGGCCTGATTGCCAGCGGCTGGCACACCTGTGGCGTGGCCATGCGCCTGGTGGCCGATGCCGTGCTGAAAGGCTCGGAGTCTTATGCCTCGCCTGGCCTGGCCTACATCAAATGGCCGCACCCGGTACGCCCGGGCGACCAGTTGTCCGTGCGGGCCACGGTGCTGGAAGTGCGCCGTTCGCAGAGCCAGCCCACCTTGGGTATCCTGCGCTGGCGCTGGCAATTGTTTAATGCGTCTGGCACCGAGGTGCTGGACCTGGAAGCCACCAGCTTGTTCAAGTTGGCGCTGTAATTCATTCATTTTCAGGATCAAGCCATGTCCCAAGTCACCCAAGCCTTTATCTGCGACGCCATTCGCACCCCCTTTGGTCGCTACGGCGGCGCCTTGAGCAGTGTGCGAGCAGACGACCTGGGCGCCGTGCCCCTGCGCGCTCTCATGGCTCGTAACCCCAGTGTTGACTGGCAAGCCGTGGCAGATGTGCTCTACGGCTGCGCCAACCAAGCCGGCGAAGACAACCGCAACGTCGCCCGCATGAGCAGCCTGCTTGCAGGCCTGCCCCTTGAGCTGGGCGGCTCCACCATCAACCGCCTGTGCGGCTCAGGTCTGGACGCCATCGGCACAGCTGCGCGCGCCATCAAAAGCGGCGAAGCCCACATGATGATTGCTGGCGGCGTCGAAAGCATGAGCCGCGCCCCCTTCGTCATGCCCAAGATGGATGCCGCCTTCAGCCGCGCCAACGCCGTCTACGACACCACCATCGGCTGGCGTTTCGTGAACAAACTCATGAAAGCCCAGTACGGCGTGGACTCCATGCCTGAGACCGCCGAAAACGTCGCCACCGACTTCAACATCGATCGCGAAGCCCAAGACCTCATGGCCATGAACAGCCAGCTGCGCGCTGTGGCCGCTATCGAAGCTGGCCATCTTGCCCGTGAAATCGTCGGCGTGAGCATCCCCCAGAAAAAGGGCGATGCCATCCTCGTTGACACCGACGAACACCCCCGCAAGACCAGCCTGGAAGCCCTGGCCAAACTCAAAGGCGTCGTCCGTCCCGATGGCACCGTCACTGCCGGTAACGCCAGTGGCGTCAACGACGGCGCTTGCGCCCTCTTGCTGGCCGATGAGGCCACCGCCGCCAAAAACGGCCTCACCCCCAAAGCCAGAATCGTCGGCATGGCCACCGCAGGTGTCGCTCCCCGCATCATGGGCATCGGCCCCGCGCCCGCCACCCAAAAGGTTCTGGCCCAGACCGGCCTGACGCTTGAGCAGATGGACGTCATCGAACTCAACGAAGCCTTTGCCGCCCAAGGCCTGGCCGTGTTGCGCATGCTGGGCCTGAAAGACGACGATGCACGCGTCAACGCCTGGGGCGGCGCCATCGCCCTGGGCCATCCTCTGGGCGCCAGCGGTGCCCGCTTGGCCACCACGGCGATCAACCGCTTGCACCACACGGGCGGCCGCTACGCCCTGTGCACCATGTGCATCGGCGTGGGGCAGGGCATTGCGCTGATTCTCGAGCGGGTTTGACCCGCTAGACGGGCATTGAATTTGGTGCCAATGGCGAGAAGTTCTGGTGCCATTGGCCAGGCGCAGGCCTTCTATATCGGCTCAAGTTGCCTATCGTTCATTTGATCAACCGATTGGGTTGTGGGGTGCTCGACGCGTCAAAGTGTGAAGTCACTTACACGGGTCTCTGATGCAAGTTCAGCCGTGTAGGCTGATTGGATATTCTGACCACGCGGACTTAAGTGAATGACTATGGTGTCTGGTTGCTGTTGATTCAGGCGCGCCTTTTCAATCGTGAAGCAGCTCCTGCATCAGGCTGCGTGCAATGCCCAGCACCGGGGTGGCGGTTCGGCCGGCGAGGGTGACCAGGCCAAAACGCGCGCTGGCTTCCAGGGCGGGTGTCAAGTTCAATTCGATCAGGTCGGGGGCGCTCGCGCGGATGGCCAGCAGCACGGCGTCGGTTTGACGCGTGACGTGGATCAGGCTGGGCAGTTCTTCGCAGCGCAGGGTCACAAAGCTTGCCGGATGAGCTGAAGGGCCATAGCGCTCGGTCAATACCCGTGCCACCTCGTCACCCAAGGGGGTAGATGCCATGGGGTAGGCCAGCAAATCATCAAACGTGATCTTGGCTCGTTCGCACAGTGGATGTCCGGGCCGGCAGAGAAACGCGCCTCGCATTTGCTGCAAAAACTCCACCCTGAGATCTGGCGCGGGCTGGGTGGACCGGGCATCGATCACCAGCGCATCCAGACTGCGCTGGCGCAGCGCCTGGACCAGCAGCTCGGTGCTACCCCGAGAAATGTCCACCTTGACCTTGGGGTACTGGGTGGCCATGCGCATGAGCAGTGGGTTCATCAGCATGGCGCCGGGGCCCGAGCCCATGCCGATGCGGATGTGTCCCGCAAGGCCAGCTTGCATTTGTCGGCCGCTGTCGCGCAGATCGTTGGCTTCGTCAATCAGAACGCGTGCGCGGCTCAACACCTCTTGCCCGAACGGTGTCAGGATGCTTTGGCGCCCCACCCGATCAAACAGGAGTGCGCCCAGTTCCTCCTCTAGTGCCTGGATGCTGCGGCTCAGCGCGGGTTGGGTCACAAAGCAAAGCTCTGCAGCCTGACTGAAGGAGCCGCCCTCGGCCAAGGCAATGAGGTGGCGAAGTTGAACCAGTGTCATCACGTCCCTCGGTTTGTTTCATGCGTTCGACTCATGCTAAATCGTACAACAATGCATTGGACGCCTAAGGTGCCCATTCCTATGATTCGACACAGGTGATAAGCCTTTTGTGGCTTGTACCGACTAGCGAGGGGTAAGCAAAGCCCCAAGTTTCAACAGACAAAGGCGCCCAAGCCGGCGCCACCGAGGAGTACACATGAAACGCATCGTCAAACAATCGATCGGCCTGTTGGCCGGCCTGACCCTGGCTTATGGCGCCGCTATGGCCCAAAGCACTCCTAAGACCGTCTCCTTGATGGTTCCTTACCCAGCGGGTGGTCTCTCTGACGTGATCGCCCGCCTGGTCAGCCCGGTGCTGGCCAAACACCTGGACCGTACGGTGATCGTCGAAAACTTGGGTGGCGCGGGTGGCGCGATTGCTGCACAAAAGTTACTCAGCACCCCCGCTGACGGCACCATGATTTACCAGGGTTCGCCCAATGAGTTGATCCTCACGCCCATGGCTGTGGCGGCCGTGAAGCACAAGAGTGAGGATTTCCGCCCCGTGCAATCCATCGCGCTCAACGAAATGATCTTGTTCGCGCGCAAGGATCTGCCCGTAAACAACGGTGACGAACTTGCCGCCTATGTCGCCCAGATGGCCAAAGAGGGCAAGCCCGTAACTTACGCCTCTGTGGGCCCCGGCTCGCTGTATCACGTCCTGGGCGAGCACATGTCCAAGGTCCTCAACGTACCGATGACCCATGTGCCGTACAAGGGCGGCGCACCTGCCATTCAAGACCTGATCGGCGGACAGATTGACATCTTCATCACCCCTTATGGCAAGGGTTATATTGACCTGGTCGCCACCGGCAAGATCAAGGCGGTTGCGGCATTGTCTGCCGAGCGCCAGGCTGCGTTCAAGTCGGTCCCGACCCTGAACGAGAGCAAGGCCTTCAAGGGCTTCGTATATGACACCTGGCAGACCTACTTCGTGCGCAAGGACACACCCGAGCCAGTGGTGCAGGTCTTGCACAAGGCGCTGAGCGAGGTCGCCAACGACGCTGGTGTGCGTGCATCGCTTGAATCCCAGGGCATGATCGTTCCCAAGCCGGTGGCACTTGACAAGGTCAGCAAGACGTACAACGACGAGATCGCCCAGTACCGCGCCATTGCCAAGGCGATCAATCTGCAAGCCCAATAAGGCGGAGTGCCCCGTGACCTATCTTCTGGATGCGATGCAGGCGCGGGTGGGTGAGTTCATCAGCCTGCGCCGAGACATACACCGCCACCCCGAATTGGCCTTTGAAGAGCACCGTACTGCCGCTTTGGTGGCGGAGAAGCTCACGGATTGGGGCTACGAGGTAGAGCGGGGTGTGGGCGGCACCGGTGTGGTGGGGCGACTGGTGCGTGGCAACGGGTCACGCCGCCTGGGTCTGCGTGCCGACATGGATGCCTTGCCCATTCAAGAGGCGACTGGCGCGGAGTGGGCCAGCGCAACGCCGGGCCTCATGCATGCCTGTGGGCACGACGGCCACACTGCCATGCTACTGGCGGCAGCCCGGCAACTGGCCGAGAGTGGCAATTTCAACGGCACACTGAACTTGATTTTTCAGCCTGCGGAAGAGGGCGGCGGCGGCGCCTTGCGCATGATGCAAGACGGCTTGTTTGAGCGTTACCCCTGCGATGCTGTTTTTGCCATGCACAACATGCCGGGCTACCCCCAAGGTCATCTGGCCTTGCGCGAGGGTGCAGCCATGGCCTCCAGCGACTACGCCACCATCACCTTGACCGGTGTGGGCGGACACGGTGCCATGCCGCACAAGGCGACCGACCCGGTGGTGGCCGCTGCCAGCGTAGTGATGTCGCTGCAGACCGTGGTGTCGCGCAACATCGACCCCTTGCACATGGCGGTCATCACTGTGGGTGCTTTGCATACAGGCAAGGCCAACAATGTGATTCCGGCCACGGCCACCTTGGAGATCAGCGTACGTGCCCTGGACCGGGAGGTGCGGGCCACGCTGGAGCGCCGCATCAAGGCCCTGGTCACCGCTCAGGCTGAAAGCTACGGCGTGCAGGCAAAGATCGTCTGGAAGGCAGGTTACGCCGTACTGGTCAACACACCGACCGAGACAGCATTTGCCCGCGAGGTGGCGCTGGATCTTGTGGGGCAAGAGAACGTGACCCTGCAGGCACCCGCACTGCCGGGCAGCGAAGACTTTGCCTTCATGCTGGAAAAAGTGCCGGGCAGCTATTTGTTGATTGGCAATGGTGATGGCGACAGCGCTGGCGCGTGCATGGTGCACAACCCGGCCTATGACTTCAACGACGACAACGTGGCCATCGGCTGTGCATATTGGGTTCGGTTGACTGAGCGTTTTTTGTTGGCATGACAACTTGCCGGCGCTTGCCGGCGTGAGATCGGGAGAGACTGCCCAGCCTGGCGCGAACCAGGTATCGGGCAGCGCCGAAGGAGCAACCGCCCCGGAAACTCTCAGGCAAAAGGACCGGTCTTGCATGTGTATTGATCTCTGAAGAGCGTCGGGACTTTTTCGTCACCTGGCGCACCGAAGGAGCAAGCACTGAAGCGGCACATCAGCCCTTCAGTGTGAATCTCTCAGGTCCAAAAACAGAGGGGGCGCTGCTGGCACATCCTGTGCCGGCGGCTTTACCCATCGACGTTTTTGGAGTCAGACATCATGAGCAAAACAATTGCCGTCATCGGCGGCGGCATCACTGGCGTGACCACGGCCTACGCACTGGTCAAACGCGGTTTCAAGGTCACCCTGTTCGAAAAACACCGCTACGCCGCCATGGAGACCTCGTTTGCCAATGGGGGTCAGCTGTCGGCCTCCAATGCTGAGGTCTGGAACCACAGCTCTACCATCCTCAAGGGCCTGAAGTGGATGCTCAAGGGCGATGCTCCCCTGCTGGTCAACCCCAAGCCCAGCTGGCACAAGCTCTCGTGGTTTGCTGAATTCATTGCCAATATTCCCAACTACGAGCGCAACACAGTGGCCACCGCACGCATGGCCGTCGCTGCTCGCAAGCATCTGTTTGCCTGGGCACAGGAAGAGGGCATCGATTTCGACCTCAAAAAAGAAGGCATCCTGCACATCTACCGCGACAAGGCGGGCTTTGACCATGCGGGCAAGGTGTCAAAAATGTTGGCAGAAGGCGGCCTGCCCCGGCGCGCAGTTACGCCCGATGAAATGCGTGCCATCGAGCCCACCCTGGCTGGCAAATACTACGGCGGCTATTTCACCGAGAGCGACTCCACCGGCGACATCCACAAGTTCACCAACGGCTTGGCTGCTGCCATCGATCGTTTGGGTGTGAGCTGCCTTTATGAGCAGGATGTGCAGTCGGTCACCACCGATGGCAACCAGGCCTTCGTCATCTCGCATCAGGGCGAGGCCGCCACGCGCTACACCTTTGACGGCGTGGTGATCTGTGCCGGCACCGCCAGCCGTGACCTGGCCGCGCAACTGGGCGACCGCGTCAACGTGTATCCGGTCAAGGGCTACTCGATCACTGTGAACCTGCCGGACGCACGCAGCCAGGCGTCTGCACCCACGGTGAGCTTGCTGGACGACGAAACCAAGCTGGTCACCAGCCGTCTGGGTCTGGAGCGTTTTCGAGTGGCCGGCACGGCCGAATTCAATGGCTACAACCGTGACATCCGCGCCGACCGTATCAAGCCGCTGGTGGATTGGGTAGCGCAATGTTTTCCGGGAGTCAGCACCAAGAGCGTGGTGCCCTGGGCTGGTCTGCGGCCCATGCTGCCCAACATGATGCCGCGTGTGGGCCGGGGCCGCTCACCCTGCGTGTTCTACAACACCGGCCACGGCCACTTGGGCTGGACCCTGTCAGCCGTGACGGCCGACATGATCGGCCAGGTGGTGGATGAAGCCATGAGCCCACCGGCCCAGAAGCTGATCCTCAATCCGGCCCACATCTGAGCCGGGTCAGCAGGGGGGACTGGGCGTTTTGGGGTGGCGCTTACTGCGCCATCCACCCGCCGTCCATGTTCCACGCCACGCCGCGCACGTTGTTGCCGGCGGGGGAGCAGAAAAACACAGCCAGGGCGCCCAGTTCTTCGGGGGTGGTGAACTGCATCGAAGGTTCTTTTTCACCCAGCAGTTGGCGTGTGGCGGCCTCGTTGCTGATGCCCAGCGCAGCAGCCTTGGCATCGACCTGCTTTTGAACCAGGGGCGTGAGCACCCAGCCCGGGCAGATCGCGTTGCAAGTGACGCCGGTGGTGGCGTTTTCCAGGGCGGTGACCTTGGTCAGACCCACCACCCCATGCTTGGCCGCCACATAGGCTGATTTTTCAGCTGATGCTACGAGGCCGTGGACCGAAGCCACGTTGATGATTCGCCCCCAGTTGGCTGCCTTCATGGCGGGCAAGGCCAGGCGGGTGGCATGAAAGGCGCTCGACATATTGATGGCGATGATGGCGTCCCAGCGCTCAACCGGGAAGTCTTCAATTTTGGAAACGTGCTGAATACCGGCGTTGTTGACCAGAATGTCCACCCTGCCAAATTCGGCGGCGGCATAGGTCATCATGGCTGCGATTTCGTCAGCCTTGCTCATGTCGGCGCCGTGATAGCGCACTTGCACCCCCAAGGCAGAAATCTCGGCCTTGGGGCCTTCAACGTCACCAAAACCGTTGAGCACAATGTTGGCGCCCTGGGCGGCCAGCGCCTTGGCAATGCCAAGACCAATACCGCTGGTGGAGCCGGTGACGAGGGCTGTTTTTCCTTTGAGCATGAGGCGATTCTCCGTAGAGCAAAGTTGAGTGATGTAAACGAGAAAAGGGGCGGGCGGTGTTTGTTAGCATGCCTGTCTTGAAGATTATCCAGCCCACGCTTGCGCCATCATGACTGATCCCGTACTGAATTTGGTGACCTGCCCCGACGCCCACGGCGGTCATCGCATGGCTTATTGGCAGTGGGGCAATCCTGACGCCGGGCATGTGGTTTTGTGTGTGCACGGTCTGACCCGTCAAGGCCGCGACTTCGATGTACTGGCGCAGGAGCTGGTGCGACTGGGTGGGAATGCCATTCGCGTGGTGTGCGTGGATGTGGCAGGCCGCGGGCAGAGCGAGTGGCTCAAGGACGCGGCGCTTTACCAGGTGCCTCAATACGCCGCTGACATGCTGGCGCTGCTGGCACAGCTACAGCCCAAAACCCTGGACTGGGTTGGCACCAGCATGGGCGGACTCATCGGCATGGCGGTTTGCGGCCAGCCCGGCTTGCCCCTACCTGTGCCCGTGCGCCGGCTGGTGCTCAACGATGTGGGCCCGGCTCTGCAGTGGCAAGCCTTGCAGCGCATCGGTACTTATGTGGGCAAAACAGGTCACTTTGAATCGGTGCAACAAGCTGCCGACGCCATGTGGGCCATCTCCAGCAGCTTTGGGCCGCACACCCCTGAACAGTGGCTGGCCTTGTCCAAGCACATGGTGCGCCCGGTGCCAGGTGCGCCCGGCCATGTACAGCTGCATTACGACCCCGCCATCGGCGATGCCTTTCGCACTCTCACGCCCGAGGGCGCAGCCCAGGGTGAGGCTGCCTTATGGGGCCTGTACGACCAGATCACCGCGCCAACCCTTCTGCTGCGCGGCGCCCAGTCTGACCTGCTGTCGCGGCAGACGGCTCAGGCCATGACCGAGCGTGGACCGCGGGCCCAGTTGGTCGCCTTTGAAGGGGTGGGGCATGCGCCCACCTTAATTGCGCCAGATCAGTTGTCTGCCGTCACATCTTTTTTATTGGCTTGAGCACGCGGAATCTGGATGAAAAGTCTCACTACCGAGCCTGCTAGCTCGGCGCAACATGCCCCCTTGCTGGCTGCCACGGCGACAACTCCCGGTGCGCAGTCGGACCCGGCCCAGGCCTTAGCACGCGCCCGGGCCTTTGCCGAGCCCCTGATTGCCGTGGAGACCCTGGACACCGGCGAAAACACGCTGGCCCATGCCGACGCGGTGGCTGACATCCTGCGCGCGATTGGTGGCTCGGTGGACATGCAGGCCGCCTGCTACCTGGTCTACGCCTGCGAGCACCTGAACAAACCGCAAGAGGTGATCGCCAAGGCGTTTGGCGACAACTTTTCGGCCCTGGCGATGGAAGCCAATAAGTTGGTGCGTGTGCAGCGCCAGGCCCGCGCGGCCCAGCAGGCGCAGGGCCGCAGTGCTACGCCCATCCCCATGGCCCAGACCACGGCCACCCAGACCGAGAACGTGCGCAAGATGCTGCTGGCGTTCTCCAAAGATCTGCGGGTGGTCTTGCTGCGCCTGGCCTCACGGCTGCAGACCTTGCGCCACTTTGCTGCCACCAAGTTGCCGGTGCCGTCCGAGCTGGCCCAGGAGTCTCTGCACGTGTTTGCGCCCTTGGCCAACCGGCTGGGCATTTGGGAAATCAAGTGGGAGATGGAGGATTTGTCCTTTCGTTTCCTGGAGCCCGACACCTACCGCCAGGTGGCCCGCCTGCTGGACGAAAAACGTACCGAGCGCGAGGCCAGCGTGCAAAGGCTGCGCGCCGATTTAGCCGAGCAGCTGCAGCATGAGGGCATTAGCTGCACGGTGCAGGGGCGGCCCAAGCACATTTACAGCATCGTCAAGAAGATGCGCGGCAAGTCGCTGGTCTTCGAGCAGGTGTACGACATACGGGCGCTGCGCATCGTGGTGGCCAACGTGCCCGAGTGTTATTCGGCCCTGAGCTGGGTGCACAGCCACTTTGTGCCGGTGCCAGATGAGTTTGACGACTACATTGCACGGCCCAAAAGCAATGGCTATCAGTCCTTACACACCATCGTGCGTGATGGCGCCGGGCAGCCGATCGAGATCCAGATCCGCACCCAAGGCATGCATGACCACGCCGAGCACGGTGTGGCGGCGCACTGGGCCTACAAGGAGGCGGGCGTCAAGGGTTACGCCGGCGTTTCGGCCAGCGGCGAGTACGACGCCAAGATTGCGGTGCTGCGCCAATTGCTGGCCTGGGAGCGCGATCTATCCGGCGGGGAAGGGCAGGGCTTCTTTGAAGACCGCATCTATGTGCTGACGCCCGATGCCGCCATCGTGGAGTTGCCCCAGGGCGCCACGGCGGTGGATTTTGCCTACAGCGTGCACACCAACCTGGGCCATCGCTGTCGGGGTGCCCGCATCGACGGGGCCATGGTGCCGCTGAACACGCCGCTAAAAAACGGGCAGACCGTCGAGATCACTGCAGCCAAGGAGGGCGGCCCCTCGCGGGACTGGCTCAATGCCGATCTGGGCTATTTGACCAGCCACCGGGCCAAGTCCAAGGTGCGGGCCTGGTTCAACGCCTTGGCCCAGACCGAGACCATCGCCAAAGGCCGCGAGGCGGTCGAGAAACTGCTGCAACGCGAGGGCAAGACGGCGGTCAAGCTGGATGACCTGGCCGTCACGCTGGGCTTCAAGTCTGCCGACGGTCTGTTTGAGTCTGTGGGTAAGGACGAATTTTCTCTGCGCAACATCGAGCTGGTGCTGCGCCCTCCCGAGCCTGTGGTGTCCGCAGAAGACTACGTGCCCCTCAAAAAACCCCGCGCGCCAGATGCCTCGGGCGGCGGCGGGGTGCTGGTGGTGGGCGTGGACTCGCTCATGACGCAGCTGGCCCGCTGTTGCAAACCCGCGCCGCCCGACGCAATTTGTGGATTTGTCACGCGAGGCAAGGGCGTGAGCGTGCACCGTACCGATTGCTCCAACCTGCGCGAGATGGTGGCCAAAAATGGCAACCGTTTGATTGATGTGGATTGGGGGCTGACCTCCGGTGCCGGTGCGGTTTACCCGGTGGATGTGGCGGTGGAAGCCGCCGACCGCCAGGGCCTGCTGCGTGACATCTCCGAGGTCTTCACCAAAGAGAAGATGAACGTCATTGGTGTGCAGACGCAGACCATCCGTGGCACGGCCTGGATGACCTTCACCGTGGAGGTGAGCGATGCAGCACGCTTGCAAAAGGTGCTGGGCGTGGTGGCTGACCTCAGCGGCGTGCGTTCGGCCAGGCGGCGTTAGACCTCTCCCGCCCTCTAAAGTCGATTTTTAAGGCGCACTGACTGCACCATGACTCAGCCTACAAGCACCAGTACCAGTACCGGCCACACCTTCCTGTGGCACGACTACGAAACCTTTGGTGCCCAGGTGCGCCGGGATCGCCCAGCCCAGTTTGCTGCCATTCGCACCGATGCTGATCTGAATGAAATTGGCGAGCCGCTGATGTTGTACTGCCAGCCGGCGCCTGATTTTTTACCGGACCCGGAGGCTTGCCTGATCACCGGCATCACCCCGCAGCTCTGCCTGGCGCGCGGCATTCCCGAGCACCAGTTTGCGGCGCAGATCGAAGCTGTGCTGTCCGAGCCGGGCACCATCGGCGTGGGCTACAACACCATCCGCTTTGACGATGAAATCACGCGCTTCATGTTCTGGCGCAACCTCATCGACCCCTACGCCCGCGAGTGGCAAAACCAGTGTGGTCGCTGGGACTTGTTGGACGTGGTGCGCACGGCCTATGCCTTGCGGCCCGAGGGGATTCAATGGCCGACCAAGCCCGAAGGTGGCGCCAGTTTCAAGCTAACCGACCTGACCGCTGCCAACGCACTGGTGCACGAGGCTGCGCACGACGCTTTGTCGGACGTGCGGGCCACCATTGCCCTGGCGCGCCTGATCAAGACACATCAGCCCCGGTTGTTTGATTTTTGTCTGAGCCTGCACAAGAAGGATCGGGTGGCGCAGGAGCTGGGTTTACCCACCACCCAGGCTCATGCCCGGCCTTTTTTTCATGTGTCGGGCATGTTTGGCGCAGAGCGCGGCTGCCTGGCGCTGATGTGGCCGCTGGCCACGCACCCCACCAACAAGAATGAGCTCATTGCCTGGGACTTGGCGCATGACCCCGCCGAATTGAGTCAACTGAAGGCGTCCGACATCCGTCAGCGCTTGTTCACAAAATCAGCCGATCTGCCCGAAGGTGTGCGCCGCCTGCCGATCAAGACCATCCACCTAAACAAATCCCCTATGGTGATGGGCAATCTGAAGGTGCTGTCGCCCGCGATGGCTGCGCGTTGGGGCATCGATGTGCCCGCCCAGCTGGCCCACGCCGCCGTGGCGCGTGCGCTGCCCGACCTGAGTGCTATCTGGCCGGACGTGTTTGCGCGAGCGCCCGAAGGCGAGGTAGATGTGGACGAAGACCTGTATGGCGGGTTTGTGGGCAATGGTGACCGGCGCCGTCTCAACGACGTGCGTGCCATGAGCCCGCAGCAACTGGCGCATGCCCGGCTGGGTTTTGACGATGGACGCCTGCAAGAGCTGGTGTTTCGCTACCGTGCCCGCAACCACCCAGACACCCTCAGCGCAGAGGAGGCCGCGCAGTGGGAAGCCCATCGTGCCGCGCGTTTGTTTGAGGGTGAGGGCGGGGCCCGCACCGTAGAGCAGCTGTTTGCCCAGATCGACCAGCTCTCCGAAGTAGCCGACGAGCGTGGCGAAGAGATTCTGGGCGCCCTGTATGACTATGCAGAGGCGATTGCGCCTGAGCGATGAGGCGTCAGAGTTGTTGAGGACCGTAGATTCATGCCGAAGAGGAAACGTCGTTCAAGGGTGGTTCAATCGTGGTTAAATTGTGGTTAATTAAGTTTCGGGAGTTTCCGAATGACTTCACTCAAGACCTCGGCTCAGATCCGTTTTTCGCTGTTTGATACGGTGCCGCCTGATGTCATGGGGTTCGGGCTGGGCGCTTCTTTCAATGGCAAGTCAGTGCAGACTTTTCTGGGACTGAAGAAAGAGGATGTCTCGCGTTTGGCTGATGTGTCGCCTAAGTCCGTTCGTTTTGACGATGCCATGCCCGAGCCTGTGCGTGAGCTTCTGCAAGATATTGGCATCACCATCAATCTGGTCGCCCGGGTGTTTGACGGTGATACGGAAAAGACGGTGGTTTGGTTTCAGACGCGCAACCCGCTGCTGGGTGACATGTCGCCAAAGGAGATGATTCGCGTGGGGCGGTTTGAGCGTCTGCGCAAGTTCATCTTGGGGGCTTTGCAGGAGCAGCCGGCAGCAGTTTTGCCCCCTACTCACCAGCTTGATGAAGCCACATTGCAAGCGGTCCAGCAGTTTCGCCTGAGGATAGACCCGGATTTCTCCGCCAAGGAAGTGATTCTGTATGGCAGTCGGGCGCGCGGCGATCACCGCCCAGACAGCGACGCAGATGTGGCTGTTTTGCTCGAAGGAACGCACCAGCGCTTTCTGGACACCAAGTTGAAGATGTCTGACGCGGCCTATGAGGTATTGCTAGAAACGGGTATTAATATTTCACCCATGCCGGTGTGGATGGATGAGTGGGAGCACCCAGAGACCTATGTCAACCCCGCCTTGTTGGCGAACATAGCGCGCGAAGGGGTTCGGGTTTGACGCCGTCCAAGTCTTCAGTTTCGCTGATGGGTAAAGCCATCCAAGCCGTGATGTCAGCTCGTGTTTTGCTGGAGCTCAAGGACGTGGATGGTGCGTGCAACCGTGCCTACTACGCCATGTTTGATGCTGCGCAGGCTGCTCTTCTGATGGCCGGCGTGCCAGCGCCGGATGCATTGGGCAAGACACACCGTGGATTGATTAACACCTTCAGTGCCTATCTGGTTAAGGACGGCCCTGTCAGTAAAGAGTTGGGGCGCCAACTGAAGCGCGCTGAGGAAATGCGTCTGGTGGCCGACTACAACGGCGAATCGGTGACGCATGGTGATGCAGTTGATTTGGTAGTCCAAGCGGAAGTATTTGTGAACGCGATGAAGGTCTTGTTTTTCGAGGGCATTGCGGCACCGGGCGATGCTGCTTCAGGCTGATCAGGGCATATTGCAGCGAAAATCACGCCGCCTGTATCACTACAAAAAACCAAACACATGAACATCGACAAAGACACCGTGGTTACCTTGAGCTACAAGGTGATGGATGCCGCCGGCAAAGTGCTGGAGCAAAGCGACGAGCCCATGGCCTACCTGCATGGTGGCTACGACAACACATTTCCCAAGATTGAAGCGGCCTTGCAGGGCCAGGCTGCCGGCTATCAGACCACTCTCACGCTGGCGCCCGAAGATGCTTTTGGCCAGCGCAATCCGGCGCTGGAGCGCACCATTCCCAAAAAAGACTTTCCACCGGGCGTGAAGGTGGGCGGTCAGCTCAAGGGCTATTCAGACGATGGACACGAGCAGGTGTTCCATGTGGTCAAGATCAAGGGCGATACCGTGCTGCTCGACGGCAACCACCCGCACGCAGGCAAGACCTTGAAGTTTGCCCTTAAGGTCCAGGAAGTCCGCATGGCATCGGGTGAAGAAATTGCGCACCGCCACGTACATGGTGCGCACGGTCACCATCACTGAAGCCCAGATTTACCGGGTACCAAAAATCCGGTCGCCGGCATCGCCCAGACCCGGCAGGATGTAGCCGTGGTCGTTTAGTTCACGGTCTACGGCAGCGGTGTAAATTGGCACATCGGGGTGCGCGGCCCGTAGCGTCGCAATGCCTTCTGGGGCTGCCAGCAGGCACAAAAACTTGATAGAGCGAGGCCGGGTCTGCTTGAGTCTCGCGACGGCCGCTGCTGCTGAGTTGCCCGTGGCGAGCATGGGATCGACCACGATCACGTCGCGCTCGGGCATGTTGCTTGGCATCTTGAAGTAGTACTCCACGGCTTGCAGTGTCTGTGGGTCGCGGTACAGGCCGATGTGGCCCACCCGCGCGCCGGGCACCACGCTGAGCACGCCGTCAAGAATGCCGGTACCAGCCCGCAGAATGGACGCAAACACAAGTTTTTTGCCGTCTATCACCCTACCCGTGGTGGTTTCGAGGGGCGTTTCAATCTCGATTTCCTGCGTGGGCATGTCGCGGGTGATTTCATAGGCCATGAGCATGCTCAATTCGTTGAGCAGTTGGCGAAAGCTGGTGGTGCTGGCGTGTTTCTGGCGCATCAGCGTGAGTTTGTGCTGCACCAAGGGGTGCTGGATGACGTGGATCTGGTTCATGGTGGTGGATAGTGAAAGCGGGTGTGAAGCACGAACGATGCCTGATTTAGCGCCGCTTACTACCCAGCATGCTGCCCAGAACACCGCGGATGATTTCCCGACCCACGGTTGAGCCGATGGTGCGCACCGCAGACTTGACCATGGCTTGTGCAAGCCCCTCGCGTTGACCGCCGCGCGGCCCGGTGGAGCCAAACAGCACATCGCCCAGGCCGCTGAGCAAGCCGTTTCCTTTTTCCGCTGGCGCGGCGCGGTCTGTTCCCGGATCAGCGCCCATGGTCGCAGTTGCGGTTGTGGCGCGCCCCTTGATCAGTTCAAACGCAGACTCGCGGTCAACGGCTTGCTCATAGACGCCCGCCACGAGGGAATCTCGCAACAACATCTGACGCTGCTCGGGGTTGATGGGACCGATCTGGCTGCCGGGTGGTAATACGTACACCCGCTCGGTGACACCGGGGCGACCTTTGTCATCCAGCAGGCTGACCAGGGCCTCGCCCACACCCAGCTCTGTGATGGCGGTTTCGATGTCCAGACCCGGTTTTTGTCGCATGGTTTGCGCCGTGGCCTTGACGGCTTTCTGGTCACGCGGTGTGAATGCGCGCAAGGCATGCTGAACGCGGTTGCCCAGCTGGGCCAGCACGGTATCGGGAATATCCAGCGGGTTTTGAGTCACAAAGTAAACGCCCACACCCTTGGAACGCACCAGCCGCACCACCAGTTCGATGCGCTCCAGCAAGACCTTGGGTGCATCCGCAAACAGCAGGTGAGCTTCGTCAAAAAAGAACACCAGTTTGGGTTTTTCCAGGTCGCCCACCTCGGGTAATTGCTCGAACAGCTCCGCCAGCATCCACAGCAAAAAGGTGGCGTACAGGCGAGGGGAGTTCATCAGCTGGTCAGCGGCCAGGATATTGACCACGCCTTGCCCGCCGGTGTCGGTCTGCATCAGGTCGCTGATGTTGAGCATGGGCTCGCCAAAAAACTGGTCGCCGCCTTGGGATTCGACCTGCATCAGGCCGCGCTGAATGGCGCCGATACTGGCCGCGCTGATGTTGCCGTAGTGGGTGGTGAAGTCGCGTGCGTTGTCACCCACGTACTGCAGCATCGCGCGCAGATCTTTCAGATCCAGCAAGAGCATGCCGTTGTCATCGGCAATCTTGAAGACCAGGTTCAGCACGCCGGCCTGGGTGTCGTTGAGGTTGAGCATGCGAGCCAGCAGCAGCGGGCCTAGGTCGCTGACCGTGGCGCGCACAGGGTGGCCCTGCTTGCCAAACACATCCCACAGCGTGGTGGGACAGGCCAGGGGATCGGGTGCACTCAAGCCGCGCTCCGCTAGGATGCCTGCCAATTCGCCGCCGATGCTGCCAGTTTGAGAGATGCCGCTGAGGTCGCCTTTGATATCGGCCATGAAGACCGGCACCCCTGCCTTGGAGAATCCCTCGGCCAAGGTTTGCAGTGTGATGGTTTTGCCGGTGCCCGTGGCGCCGGTGATCAGGCCGTGCCGATTGGCTTTGTCTAGCAACAGGTGGCAGTGTGTGGTGCCATGCTGGGCCAGCAGGATGGAAGCGGGTGCAGAGGAGTCAACAGAGGCGGCCATGAAAATCCCAAAAGTACAATCCAAGGCGTAGCGTAACGACTTTTAGTGAAGGAATCTTTGTGGCAGGACACAGCAAATGGGCCAATATTCAGCACCGTAAAGGTCGTCAGGACGAGAAGCGGGGCAAGATCTGGACCCGCATCATCCGCGAGATCACGGTGGCTGCCCGTGCCGGTGGTGGTGACCTCAGCGCCAACCCCCGTCTGCGTCTGGCCGTGGACAAAGCCAAGGCCGCCAACATGCCGGCCGACCGCATCAAATACAACATCGACAAGGCCACCGGCAACCAAGAAGGCGTGAGCTACGAGGAAATTCGTTACGAGGGCTATGGCATCGGCGGTGCCGCCATCATTGTGGACACCATGACCGACAACCGGGTTCGCACGGTTGCTGAGGTGCGGCATGCGTTCAGCAAGCACGGCGGCAACATGGGTACCGAGGGTTCGGTGGCCTTTCAGTTCAAGCATTGCGGCCAGTTGGTGTTTGCGCCAGGCACCGACGAAACCAAACTGATGGAAGCTGCACTCGATGCCGGCGCTGACGACGTGATCACGGATGATGAAGGTGCGATCGAGGTGCTGACCTCAGCGCCTGATTTTGAGTCTGTGCGCAATGCCCTGGAGGCCGCCGGCTTTAAGCCCGATGTGGCCGAAGTCACCATGCGCGCCGAAAACACCATTGAGCTGACCGGCGAAGACGCCGCTCGCATGCAAAAGCTGCTGGATGTGCTGGAAGACCTGGATGACGTCCAGGCGGTTTTTCACAACGCTGAAATTGACGGAGCTGCAGTATGAAGGTGCTGGTGGTAGGTGGCGGCGGGCGTGAACACGCGCTGGCCTGGAAGCTGGCGCAGTCGCCCAAAATTCAATCGGTCTTTGTTGCGCCCGGCAACGGCGGAACAGCCCGCGACAGCCGGCTGCAAAACATTCCCATTACCGATGTGCAAGCCTTGCGTGAGTGGGCGCAGTCCGAAAAAATTGCACTGACGGTGGTGGGGCCTGAAGGCCCGCTCGCCGCTGGCATCGTGGACGAGTTTCGTCTGCATGGCATGCGGGTGTTTGGGCCTACCCGGGCGGCGGCGCAACTTGAAAGCTCCAAGGCTTTTTCCAAAGCCTTCATGAAGCGCCACGGTATCCCGACGGCTGCTTACGAGACCTTTTCTGACCCGGTGGCCGCCCACGCGTACGTCGACAAGATGGGCGCGCCCATCGTGGTCAAGGCGGATGGTCTGGCGGCAGGCAAAGGCGTGGTAGTGGCCATGACGGCTGCCGAGGCGCACGAAGCGATCGATTTCATGTTGCTCGACGACACCCTGGGCGTCAGCCACAACGAGGGCGGCGCGCGGGTGGTGATCGAGGAGTTCTTGCAGGGCGAAGAAGCCAGCTTTATCGTCATGGTCGACGGCAAAAACGTGCTGGCGCTGGCCACCAGCCAGGACCACAAGCGTTTGCTCAATGCCGATGAAGGGCCCAACACCGGCGGTATGGGTGCTTACTCGCCGGCCCCGGTGGTGACGCCTGATGTGCACGCCCGTGCCATGCGTGAAATCATCCTGCCCACGGTGCGTGGTATGGAAAAAGACGGTATCCCCTTCACGGGCTTCCTGTATGCCGGTCTGATGATTGATGCGCAGGGGCACCCCAAGACTCTGGAGTTCAACTGCCGCATGGGCGACCCGGAGACCCAGCCCATCATGATGAGGCTCAAGACCGATCTGGTTGATGTTCTGTGGGCAGCGACAGAGCCTGGCCCGCACGGCGCGCTCGATAAGGTGGAGCTGCAGTGGGATCGTCGTACCGCTCTGGGCGTGGTGATGGCCGCTCACGGTTACCCCTTGCACCCACGCAAGGGCGATGCCATCAGCGGGTTGCCCGCAGACACCGAGGATGCGGTGGTTTTCCACGCCGGCACCAGCATGCAGGACGGGCAGGTTTGCACCAGCGGCGGACGCGTGCTGTGCGTGACCGCCCTGGGCGACAGTACGAAGCTGGCTCAGCACCGGGCTTATGAGGTGGCGCAAGGCATCGCTTTCGATGGCATGCAATACCGAACCGACATTGGTTACAGGGCGATCCGCGCATGAACACTTCCAACACACCATCTCGCGCTGCTGAGGTGGCCGCTTATCTGTCGGCGTTGCAGCAACGCATCACTGGCGCGATTGCGGAGATCGATGGCAGCAGTTTTTTGACCGACGCCTGGGAAAAGGCGCCGGGCGAACCGTTGCAGGGTAGGGGGGTGACCCAGATTCTGGAAGGTGGCGCTGTTTTTGAGCGTGCCGGCTGCGGTTTTTCTCAGGTCAGTGGGCCCAAATTGCCCCCTTCGGCCACCCAGCACCGCCCTGAGTTGGCGGGCGCGCCCTTTGAGGCCATGGGGGTGTCGCTGGTATTTCACCCCCGCAACCCCTATGTGCCCATCGTGCACATGAACGTGCGCATGCTTGCGGCCACGGGGAGCGATGGCCGCGAGGTTTGCTGGTTTGGTGGTGGCATGGACCTGACGCCCTGCTACGGTTTCGAGGAGGACGCAGTCCACTTTCATGCCACCTGCAAGCAGGCTTTGGCCGCATCGGGCGAGGACAAATACCCCCGTTTCAAGGCTTGGTGCGACGATTACTTCTATCTGAAGCATCGCCAGGAGCCACGCGGTGTGGGCGGCATCTTCTTTGATGACTTCTCCGAGCTGGGTTTTGATGGCAGCTTTGCCATGATGCAGTCGGTGGGAGACGCGTTTTTGTCTGCCTACCTGCCTATCGTGCAACGCCGTCAGAACATGGCCTATGGCGAGCGCGAGCGTGCGTTTCAGTTGTATCGCCGGGGGCGCTATGTCGAGTTCAATCTGGTGTGGGACCGTGGCACGCACTTTGGCTTGCAGTCGGGTGGGCGTACCGAATCCATCCTGCTGTCAATGCCACCCTTGGTGAGTTGGTCTTATCAGCATGCCTTGCCCGAAGGTTCGGTCGAAGCCGCTTTGACCCAAGATTTTCTGGTTCGTCGCGAGTGGGTCTGAGCCGGCGCATCGGTCTATACGGTGGGGCGTTTGATCCGCCGCACATCGCGCATGTGCAGGTGGCGGATGCTGCCCTGGCGCAGTTGGAGCTGGATGAACTGCTGGTACTACCTACCGGACAGGCCTGGCACAAAACCCGTCAACTGAGCCCTGCTGAACATCGCTTGGCCATGACCCGGCTTGCTTTTGCCAACCTGCCCAAGGCACGGGTGGATGACCGCGAACTGCACCGGTCTGGGGCCACTTACACCATCGACACCGTGCGGGAAATACTGGCAGAACGGCATGGCAGTGACCTGGTGGTGGTGATGGGCGAAGACCAGGCGCAAAGCCTGCCCAACTGGCGAGATTGGGAGGCTCTGCTGGGGCTGGCTAAAATCGCCGTCGTGCCTCGGGTTTTAGACCCGACTGACCCACCGCTCCAAATGCCGAATTTTGTGCCCCAGTCGGGTGTTCAAGACCGCTTTATTCGGCTGGCCATGCCGCTGACTCCTCTTAGTGCCACAGACATTCGCCAGCGCCTTTCGGCAGGCGAGCCTGTGGCCCCACTGGTGGGCGACGCTGTTGCACGCTATATTGACCAACACCACCTTTACCAGAGCATCTGATGACTAATTCCACACCTGCCAAGGGCAACATCCAAAAACTCCAGCGCGCCATTGTGGACGGTCTTGAAGATGTGAAGGCTCAGGACATCCAGGTGTTCGACACCGAGAAGCTGTCGGCCCTGTTTGAGCGGGTCATCATTGCGTCGGGCACCTCTAATCGCCAGACCAAGGCACTGGCATCTAGCGTCATGGACGCCGTTCGTGAGGCTGGTTTTTCCAAGCCCCGCATGGAAGGTCAGGCCAATGGGGAGTGGATCATTGTGGATTGCGGCCAGGCGGTGGTACATGTGATGCAACCCAGTTTTCGCCAGTATTACAACCTCGAAGAGTTGTGGGGTGAAAAGCCAGTGCGTCTGAAACTGGGTGCTGCCAAGCCTGCCGTAAAGGAAGTTGCAGCACCGGCGCCTGCCAAAACTGCCAAGGCCAAAGCTGGTGAGCAGCCTGCCAGCTTGCGTCGCTCCAGCGCCGCCAAAAAGGGTGTGACGGAAGCTTTCCCCTCCAAGGCCCAGGAAAAAGCAGCTGCGGCCAAAGCCGCTGGAGTGAAGACCGCCGCCAAAAAGACGGTTGCCAAAAAAGCACCAGCAAAAAAGGTCGCGGCACCCGAAGCTACCAAGGTAGTGGTCAAGGTTGCCAAGAAAACGCCGGCCAAGTCTGTCGCTGCCAAGGTGCCAGCAAAGGCCCCCGCAAAAAAAGCGCCCGCTCGTAAGACGCCTGCCAAAAAAGCTGCCCCTAAAGCCTGAGACTGAGGTCCGCTTTCTAGCTCGGTCGCCGTGAAGCTGTTGATCGTGGCCGTGGGCCAGCGGGTGCCAGACTGGGCCCAGGCCGCTTGGGATGACTACGCCAAGCGCTTTCCGCACGAACTGAAGGTTGAGCTCAAAGCCGTCAAGACAGAGCCCCGTGGCTCCAAGACGCTGGAGACCCTGTACGCTGCAGAGCGCTCGCGCATTGAGGCGGCCATACCCAAAGGCAGTCGCATTGTGGTGCTGGATGAGCGTGGCACCAATGTCACCACCCTTGCACTGGCCGACAAGCTCAAATCCTGGCAGCTGGGCGGCGATGATGTGGCCTTGGTCATCGGCGGGCCAGACGGCCTGGATCCAGCCTTCCGCCAGGCGGCTCACGAACGCATTCGTTTGTCGGACCTGACGCTGCCCCATGCCTTTGCACGCGTGCTCCTGATTGAACAGCTCTATCGGGCCTGGTCTGTGAACGCCAACCACCCCTATCACCGCGAGTGATCTCCATGCCTGACTTCGTTTACCTGGCTTCGCAGAGTCCCCGCCGGCGGCAGCTGCTGGAGCAAATGGGCGTGCGTCACGAGCTGCTGCTGCCCGATGCAGATGAAGATGCAGAGTCCATCGAAGCCGTGTTGGCCGGCGAAAGCCCCAGCGCCTACGTGCGACGTGTGACCCAGCTCAAACTCGATGCAGCTTTGGCTCGCCTGCAGCGCCGTGGCTGGCTGCCCGCGCCAGTGGTTTGTTCGGACACCACTGTGGCATTGGGTCGCGCGATTTTGGGCAAGCCGCAAGACGCTGCCGATGCGCGGCGCATGCTCGGGCTGCTTTCTGGCCAGACCCACCGGGTGTTGACGGCAGTGGCGATCTCGTCTCCGGAGCCCTCGTCAAAAGGGGGCGCAGAACAGCGTGTGCAGACGCTCAGTGTGTCCCGAGTGACCTTCGAGACTCTGACCCCAGCTCAGATGGAGGCATATGTCGAAAGCGGTGAGCCCATGGGCAAGGCGGGTGCCTACGCGGTGCAGGGCCTGGCTGCCCGGCACATTGCCAGGATCAGTGGCAGCTACAGCGGCATCATGGGCCTGCCCGTGTTCGAGACGGCACAATTGCTGCGCGCCCTGGGCTGGCGTGTCTGATTTTCTGCGTCGATTCCATCACGAGCTACACACATGCAAGACGACATCTTGATCAACTGGTCGCCCCAGGAAACCCGGGTCGCGCTGGTGGAAAACGGCGCTTTGCAAGAGTTGCACGTCGAGCGCACGCTCGAGCGCGGCCTGGTGGGCAACATCTACCTGGGCAAGGTGGTGCGCGTGTTGCCCGGCATGCAATCGGCGTTTATTGATATCGGGCTAGAGCGCGCAGCCTTTTTACATGTGGCGGATGTTTGGCATCCGCCCGCTGAGGGTGAAAATCTGACCACAGCGCGCAACACCCAGCCCCAGGTGCCCATCGAGAAGCAGGTGTTTGAGGGCCAGGCACTGATGGTGCAGGTGATCAAGGACCCGATCGGTACCAAAGGTGCACGCCTGTCCACGCAGGTCAGCATTGCAGGACGCATGCTGGTGTTTTTGCCACAGGACGACCATGTCGGCGTGTCGCAAAAAATCCCCCTGGCTCAGAGAGACGAACTCAGGGCCCGACTGCAGGCGCTTACTGGCCCCAAAAGCGGCGGGTTCATCTTGCGTACCAATGGCGAAGATGCGTCTGACCAGGAGCTGGAGGACGATATTTCCTATCTGCGCAAGGCTTGGGCTCGCATCAAGGACGCCTCCTTGCGCTTGCCCCCCACCTCCCTGCTGCACCAGGATTTGAGCTTGTTGCAGCGCGTGCTGCGGGATCTGGTGAGCGAAAACACGCAAACCATACGTGTGGATTCGCGAGAACAGTTTGAGGCGCTCAAGGCATTTGGTCGCGAATTCATGCCGGCAGCTGCCGATAAGTTGCAGCACTACAAGGGTGAACGGCCTATTTTTGACCTGTATGCCATCGACGAGGAAATTGCCAAGGCCCTGGGCCGGCGGGTGGAGTTGAAGTCTGGCGGCTACCTTATCGTGGATCAGACTGAAGCACTGACCACCATCGACGTCAATACGGGCGGCTTTGTGGGCGCCCGCAATTTTGATGACACCATATTCAAGACCAACCTGGAAGCCGCGCAGTCCATAGCTCGACAACTGCGCTTACGCAACCTGGGGGGCATCATCATTGTGGATTTCATCGATATGACCCGCGAAGACCACCGTGAGGAAGTGTTGGGTGAGTTCAAGAAACAGCTGCGTCGTGATCGGGTCAAGACCATGGCTGGCAGTTTTTCGCAGCTTGGGTTGGTGGAAATGACGCGCAAGCGCACGCGTGAGTCTTTGGCCCACATGTTGTGCGAGCCTTGCCCGACTTGCCTGGGTAAAGGCAATGTCAAGACCTCGCGCAGCGTTGCCTACGACATCATGCGTGAAATTCTGCGGGAGGCGCGCCAGTTCAATCCACGAGAGTTTCGGGTGGTGGCTTCTCCCAAAGTGATTGAGCTCTTTCTGGATGAGGAAAGCCAGCATCTGGCGGGTCTGAGCGAGTTCATAGGCAAGCCTGTGTCGCTGCAGAGCGAGGCTGCCATGGGGCAAGAACAGTACGACATCGTGCTGATTTAGGGATTGCGCGCTGACATGACCTTGCCTCGCTTGAAGGATCGGCTACGTCGCCTGGGGCCGTACTTTGGCCGACCCAGGTTTGCCTGGGTCGTGGCGTTTTGCGCTATGGCCTTGATGTCTCTGACCGAGCCACTGATCCCCGCCCTGTTGCAACCCTTGCTGGACAAAGGCTTTCAACAAGGGGCTTTGCAAATCTGGCTGGTGCCAGTTGCGCTGATTTCCCTGTTTGGCGTGCGCGGCCTTGCGGGCTTTGTGGCGCAGCTAGCACTGGCCAAAATCACCAACACGGGTCTTTACACCTTGCGTCAGCGCATGTTCGAGCGGCTGCTGGATGCCCGCATGAGCCTGTTTGCCGAGCAATCATCCAGCGCGATTGCCAACACTGTGGTGTTTGAGGTTCAGACGGGAGCCACCTTGTTGGTGAACGCCTTTATGACGCTCACACGCGATGGACTCACCCTGATGGCATTGCTGAGCTATCTCATGTATCTGAATTGGAAGCTCACGTTGATCGTGGCCTGCTTGTTCCCCGCTGTGGCTTGGGTGATGCGCACTTTGTCTCGCCGTCTGTATCGCTTGACCAAGGACAGCCAAAACGCCACCGATCGTCTTGCCTACGTTGTGGAAGAAAACGTGCTGGCGCACCGGGATGTGCGCCTTTATGCCGCCCAGCAAGACCAGGCGAAGCGCTTTAACGTCCTGGGTGAGTCCTTGCGCCGCTTGTCGATGAAGTCCACCGCAGCAGGTGCGGCCATGACCCCGCTGACCCAGGTCTTAGCAGCGGTTGCCTTGTCTGCGGTGATATCCGTCGCGCTGGTCCAGAGTGCTGGCCAAACAGCATCGGTGGGCAGTTTTGCCGCCTTCGTGACCGCCATGCTGATGCTGATTGCGCCGATCAAGCATTTGTCAGAGGTAGCCAGTCCGCTAACCCGAGGTCTGGCGGCGCTGGAGCGAGGTCTGGACCTGATGGAACAAACCCCCAGTGAGGCCAGCGGTACTTTCTCAAGCTCGCGGGTCAAGGGGCATTTGCGCTTTAACCAGGTGGGAGTGACCTACGCCACCGCCGGGGCGCCGGCGATCACTGATTTTTCTCTTGAGGTTCAGCCTGGCGAAACCGTGGCTTTGGTCGGCACATCGGGCTCTGGCAAGACCACGCTGGTTAACCTTTTACCGAGGTTTGTCGAAGTGACGCAGGGCAATATTCAGCTGGACGGCCAGGCTTTGGCGGACTGGGATCTTGGGTCATTGAGGGCCCAGTTTGCGGTGGTCAGCCAGCATGTCTTGATGCTGAACGACACCATTGCTGCCAATGTGGCGCTGGGCCAGGTACCGGACCGGGCCAAGGTGATCGCCTGCTTGCACTCCGCCAATCTAGGGAATCTCATCACCGACTTGGCAAACGGCATCGACACCCTGGTGGGGCACAACGCCATGCAGTTGTCGGGGGGGCAGCGTCAGCGCCTAGCCATCGCCAGAGCACTTTACAAGGACGCGCCCATCCTGATCCTGGATGAAGCCACCTCTGCCTTGGACGCTGAGTCCGAGCGATCTGTGCAGGAGGCTCTGCTGCGGCTCATGCAAAACCGCACCACCTTGGTCATAGCCCATCGCCTGTCCACGATTCAACATGCCCATCGCATCGTGGTGATGGAGGCAGGCCGTATCGTGGAGCACGGGACGCACGAGGCCTTAATTGCGGCCCAAGGCGCCTACGCCCAGCTCTACAGAATTGGCGTGTTTCCTGGCAACAAAGTAGGTTCTGATGGCGCCTGATGCCAAAAATCCTGCAAAAGAGAAACATTCGCGCCCCAATGTCAGCAGTGGTGCGCGCGCCTTCATCTTGGGTGTGTACCATTGCGGCCTGCCTCGGGACTATGACCGTCGCCCAGACCCCTTTGAGCTGTCTACATTCACACCATGATGCTTCGTCGTTCCTCTATTTTTCATGGCTTGATCGCTGTTTTTTGTTGGACCCTGAGTCTGGCCGCTCAGGCCCAATTTCGGGTTGAAGTCTCGGGCGTGGGCATGACCCAGCAGCCGATAGGCCTGCCCGCATTTCGTGGTGAGGATGCTGCCCCCCAGAAAATCTCTGCCATTGTTCAGGCTGATCTGGAGCGCAGTGGCCAGTTCCGGGGCCTGACGCTTACCGGCGCGCAGCTGGACGAAACCTCTCGGCCGGATGTGTCGCCTTGGCGCCAGAAAGGCGCCGATTCTTTGTTGACCGGCAGTGTGACGCGCCTGGCTGATGGCCGGTTTGATGTTCGTTACCGCCTGTGGGACGTGGTTCGCGGGCAGGACTTGGGTGCCCAAAGCTTTGCGGTACCTGCAGGCGATTTGCGCCTGGTAGCGCACCGTATTGCAGACCAAGTCTATGAAAAGCTCACCGGTGACAAGGGCGTGTTCTCCACACGCATTGCCTACGTCACCAAGTCAGCGCAAAAATACAACCTGTGGGTGGCCGACTCTGACGGTGAAAACGCGCAGTCTGCCTTGGCGAGTTCCGAGCCCATCATCTCGCCTGCTTGGTCGCCCAGTGGTGGTCAGTTGGCTTATGTGTCCTTTGAGTCCCGCAAACCGGTGGTCTATGTGCACGAGATCTCCAGCGGCAAGCGTCGGCTTGTAGCCAACTTCAAAGGCTCAAACAGTGCGCCGGCCTGGTCGCCAGATGGCAAACTACTGGCCTTGACCCTGAGCAAGGACCAAGGCTCTCAGCTGTATGTGATGGAAGCCACTGGGGGTGAGCCCCGTCGGCTAACGCAATCAGGTGCGATTGATACCGAGCCCGTGTTTGCTCCTGACGGCAAGACGATTTATTTCGTCAGCGACCGTGGAGGTGCTCCGCAAATTTATAAGACATCGGTTTCAGGTGGCAGTGCTGATCGCGTCACCTTTACGGGCAGTTACAACATTTCCCCTGCCGTCAGCCCCGATGGACGTTGGCTGGCTTACATTTCGCGGGTTTCAGGAGCCTTCAAGCTTCATGTGATGGACTTGTCGACCAGCCAAGTGCAAGCACTGACAGATACCCAAGCCGACGAGAGCCCAAGCTTCTCGCCCAACAGCCGTTTGTTGATGTACGCCACCCAGGTGCAAGGTCGGGAGGCTCTCATGACCACCACCCTGGACGGCAAACTGAAGGCTAGGCTCGCTGGGCATGGCGGCGACCTTCGTGAGCCCGACTGGGGCCCTTTTCAGCAGCAATGAATTTTTTACAGGAGATAGAGATGAGTCGATTGATAGCAGCGTTAGGTTTGGTTGCGGTTCTGGCCGGTTGCAGTTCTGCAGTCAAGCTCGATGAGGTGCCGGTAGAAGATAAATCCGGTGCCTCGGTTGCTGCCAAAGACCTTGCAGGCACTGCTGGTGGCGATGCATCTGGCGTGAGTAAGAGTGCTGTTGCCTCCGTGGACTTGAGCAAGGCCCGCGACGAAGCTGCCGCCATGTCACAGCGCGTGGTTTACTTTGACTATGACAGCTTTGTGGTCAAGCCCGAATTTCAGAAGGTCCTGGAAGCTCAGGCTCGCTTCCTGATGACGAATAAGTCACGTAAGGTGGCGATTGAGGGCCATACTGATGAGCGCGGTGGCCGCGAGTACAACCTGGCGCTGGGACAAAAGCGCGCTGAGGCGGTGCGCCGTGCATTGGCATTGCTGGGCGTTTCTGACGCACAGGTGGAAGCTGTGAGTTTTGGCAAAGAGAAGCTGGCGGCAACCGGTGGCGATGAAAGCGCCATGGCCAAGAATCGCCGCGCCGAATTCAGCTACCGTTAAGCAGCGATGGCCACCCGACCGGTCATGAGGGCTGCGGTCAGCCCGCTGTTTTTAGCGCTAGCGGCGTTCGTCTGCATGCCTGCCCAGTCCGCGCTTTTTGAGGACGAAGAAGCCCGACGGGCTATTCTGGAACTGCGCCAGCGGGTTGAGACCGTGCGCCAGGAGGCGGAGCAACGCACCACCCAAGCGGTGCAGCAGGCTAAGGAGCAATCCACCGAGGAGGCCACCCAACTACGTCGTAGCCTGATAGATCTGCAAGGTCAGATTGAGGCCATGAAGGCAGACGTTGCGCGCCTGCGCGGTCAGGGCGAGCAGCTTGCACGTGACGTGGCCGAGCTGCAGCGTACGTCCAAGGACAAGGCTGAGCTGCTGGAAGACCGACTGCGCAAGCTGGAGCCGCTCAAGGTCACCATAGATGGCGCTGAGTTTTTGGCAGAGCCCCAAGAAAAGCGCGACTTTGAGTCCGCACTTGCACTTTTCCGTAAGGGTGATTTCAACGCGGCCCAGCTAGCGTTTGTGGATGTACTGCGGCGATATCCGCAATCGGGCTACAAGGCAGCCTCCTTGTTCTGGCTGGGTAATGCGCAATACGCCACCCGCGATTACAAAGAAGCCATCATCAATTTCCGAGCCTTGCTGGCGCAGTCACCCGACCACATTCGGGCACCCGAGGCGGTTTTGTCGGTGGCCAACTGCCAGCTCGAGCTGAAAGATGCCAAAGGCGCCAAAAAGACGCTCGAAGACTTGGTCAAAGCCTATCCGCAGTCGGAGGCTGCAGCTGCCGCTCGTGAGCGGCTCGCTCGTCTCAAATAAAGGTTTGAGCGAGTCCCGTCCGCGCATGCCCTTGATCGATGTTTCTGCGTTAACGACCCAGGTGCTAGTCTGGGCGTTTTTCTTGTCTAGTGTGCTGGGGTGGGTGTCCCAAAAAACCCACTTTTGCACCATGGGCGCGCTGGCAGATGCCTACAACTTTGGAGATTGGTCACGTCTGCGTCAGTGGGTGATGGCGGCGGGCGTCACCACCATCGCCTTCGCTAGCATGAGTGCATTGGGCCTGATAGACCCTAGTCTGACGGTCTATGAATCCAATCTGATCTACCCCTTGTCGGCGCTCGTCGGCGGGGTACTTTTCGGCGTGGGCATGGTGTTGGCATCGGGCTGCGGCAACAAGACATTGGTTCGGGTAGGCGCAGGCAACCTCAAGGCACTGGTGGTTTTCTTGGTGATCGCTGTCAGCGCAGCCATGACCATGAAGGGGCTCACGGCCGTGTTGCGTGTCAACACCGTGGATCGCATCACCCTGGACCTGGCCAGCTCGGCTCGCGTGTCTTACCTTCTGGAACAAACGATAGGCCTGTCTTCAGCGAGAGCGGGGGCGTACACCGGTTTGCTGCTTGGCTGTGGCTTGGTGGCACTGTCTCTTTTCAAGCGTGGTGGAGCCCGGTTCGTGGATTTATTGCCTGGTTTGGCCGTGGGCTTGGTGGCAAGCGCCATGTGGTTGTTGACCGGCTATTTCGCCTTTCTTCCTGAACATCCTGACACCCTGCAGGCAGCGGTGCTCGGCACAACCTCGGGAAAGATGGAGGCACTGACCTTTGTCGGCCCCATAGCAAACACCATCGATTGGTTGACGTTTTACAGTGACCAAAACAAGGTTTTGACCACAGCCATAGTGTCTGTGGTGGGAGTGGTGTTTGGGTCGGCCGTCGCCGCTGTCTCTGGCGGTACTTTTCGCTGGGAAGGTTTCGGTGGCGTGGATGATTTGGCACTTCACTTGCTGGGCGCCTGTTTGATGGGTATTGGCGGGGTCACGGCCAGAGGCTGTACCTTTGGGCAGGGGATCAGCGGTGTATCCACCCTTTCCATCACCAGCTTCCTGGCCGTGGCGGGGATCGTTGTGGGTGCCATTGCTGCACTTCGGCTCCAGCAGTGGCGCATGGAGCGCTCAGATTGAACGGCGAAGTGGTTTCATCTGACATCAAACGTCGCTTTAGCGGCCTGGACCGCCTCTACGGCTTGGTGGGTGCCGAAAATATACGAGCCTCACACGTCGCGGTGGTGGGCATAGGTGGCGTAGGCTCCTGGGCGGTTGAGGCTCTAGCCCGCAGTGGAGTGGGAGCATTGACCCTGATTGATCTGGACCACATCAGTGAATCCAATATCAATCGCCAAATTCATGCGCTTTCGTCCACGGTTGGGCAAGCCAAGGTCTTGGCCATGCGCGACCGGATTGCTGAAATCAACGATCAGTGCCACGTCCACTGTGTGGATGATTTCGTCACGTCTGATAACTGGCCGCACATACTCCCTTCAGGGGTGGATGCAGTGATCGATGCGTGCGATGACCCCAAGGCCAAGACCTGGCTGGCCCAGTGGGCCAGGTCTAGCGGTCGCCTGTTTGTTACCGTGGGGGCGGCCGGCGGAAAACGTTTGGCCCACAAGGTCGATGTTGATGATCTGGCTCAAACCACCCACGACCCGCTGCTTGCACAGTTGCGCTACCGCCTTCGCAAGCAATTTGGTGCTCCGCGTGACGGGAAAAAAATGGGTGTCCATTGCGTGTTTAGTCGTGAGGCGGTGGCCGGGCCAGATGCCTCCTGTCTGATCAATGGCGATGGCTCCCTGAACTGCCATGGCTATGGTTCGCTTGCTAGCGTCACAGCCACATTTGGCTTCTGTGCGGCCGGCTTTGTGATGGAAGAAATCTCAAAGCCCCCGAAGAGAGCTTCAAAATCCACGCTATAATTTGAGGCTCTGAAAAACGGTAAACGATTTTCGGAAAATCGGCATAAAGCTCAACTGCTTTATGCCCTGGGACCTTAGCTCAGTTGGTAGAGCAGCGGACTTTTAATCCGTTTGTCGTGGGTTCGACCCCCGCAGGTCCCACCAAATTTTTGGGTTCTTAGCTCAGTTGGTAGAGCAGCGGACTCTTAATCCGTAGGTCGACAGTTCGAGCCTGTCAGAACCCACCAGTAATCAGACACCGTAGAGCGCATATTGCCTACGGTGTTTTTGTTTGTGCGTTGCGTATTCGACAGCAGCATACACGCTGTACGCACTTTGCCCACACGCTATGCCTCGCACTGTAATGCGTGCCACAGCGCATACAGCAAACGCCAATCTACGCGAATCATCTGCGTCAGTGCAGAAGACCCATCACAGCTTGGCGTCCTTGCTGCCAGCACAGCCCAACACTTTTTATTTGCGCGATGGCGAAGTGGTGCTCTACAGACGCAGCCGCAGTCTGTTGTACCAATGCCGCTACAAGTTGGATGACGGAACTTGGCACAGACGTACAACGGGCAAAGCCAGCGTCGAACTAGCAGTAGCTGCAGCCTGCAACATATACGACGAAGCCCGCTATCGTCAGCGACTGGGCTTAGCACACCAAGCACACTCTTTTGCACACATTGCGGGCATTGTGTTGGCAGAGCTGCGACTGAAAATTGATGCAAGCAAAGGCAGAACTTCGAGCAATGACTATGTCAGCTGCATTGAACGCTACTTCCTGCCGTACTTTGCACAGCGCAGACTGGAAGAACTGACGCACACGGACATACGAGAGTTTGAGCAGTGGCGTGACAGACAGATGGAGCGCAAGCCAAAGACCAGCACACTCAGCAACTTTGCCAGCGCGTGGAACAAGATCATCAGCACAGCAGTGGAGCGCGGCTACATCAGTGAGCGTGTGCCAGTGCCGCACCTCACAGCAAAAGGGGAGAAAGGCAAAACACGCCCAGCCTTTAGCGCAGAAGAAATTGAAAAGCTATTGCTGTTTATGGAGACTTGGCAGCACACAGGCAAAAAGACTGTCGAAAAAGAAATACGCCCATTGCTGCGTGACTATGTGGAAATGCTGCTTTACACGGGTATGAGACACGGCACAGAGGCTATGGGCATACGATGGAAGGACTTGGAGTGGCACACAGACAAAGGTGTTCGCTATCTGCGCATTTGGGTCAATGGCAAGACAGGCGGACGCTGGCTGATTGCCAAGCACAAGGCAGTGGATGTGCTGCGTAGGCTACACGCAAGACAGAAGGACATCGGCGAAATGTCGTTTGAAACGACATTCACAACACGGGTGCCGCATCTGCTGTTTCGATTCAGTGATGGGCATCAGCCATACAGTTTGATTGGCACTTTCCGCAAGCTGATGCGCGACAGCGGCATGGAACTGAACATGGAAGGGCAAAGGCGAACCCTATACAGCCTACGCCACACCTACGCCACCTTAGAACTGCTGAAGAACAGCACGGACATACACACGTTGGCAAAACAGATGGGCAACAGTGCGGCAATGATTGAACGGCACTACAGCAAGTTGACGGCAACTATGGCAGCTGACAAATTGGCTTGAGGTACTGCAAGCGTGCTCCCTACAACACATGCAGTTCGGAGACGCTCACCTCACCAAGCCAATCAGAATCGAAAGCGCACAGCATGTTCTGTAGCACTGCTGAGGCGTGAGCAATGGTTATGAAGAGGGATTGCTGCACAAAGGTACTGCGCAGAACTGAGACTCGATACACGACTAAAGTCGTCGTCAATTTGACATTTGCGCCGCGTGTGGTGAGAATGTGTAACGAGTCGAAGGAAAAAGCGCTTGCCGCAGAGTAAGCGCATCGATAACAAGCGTTGCCGATGAGCAGTGCAAGGGAGCGTGTCTTTATGTCAATCAAGCCCACTTTGCTGGGTGTTGGTGGCACGCTAATCAATAGATAAGTAAGAAAAAATTTATTGGATTTTATCTTGCAAATGTTTTTGTAATTTGTTTTTAATTAATAGGAGTTTTTATGCTTAGTTTTGCAAAAAATAAAACCGCATTGAGTGTGTTGGCTGGTTGTGCATTAATTGCAATTTCTATCCAAAACATAAAGCCAACTAGAGCAGCGACTGGTGCTCCAACTGGTGCTTGTGGAGCGGTTATGGATATTTCTCATAAAAATATTGCTCCACTTGCTGCGGGTACTTCTTACGGATCAAATGCCTTGTTGTATATCGACTTTGCTAACAATAAAATTTCAGCAAACACAACTGTTGTCACATTTCAGGGGGTTAATGGCAATGGCGTCACTGATACTGCAGAGTTGCCTACTTATGCTCAAAATAGATTTCTTGATGTAAATATAACCGTTACTCAAGGTCCTGTGCTCAATACATGGATAATACAGCCGGATGCTGGTAGTGGTATCCCTACCATTATTGCTTTGGCGGTTAATAAGGGTAATACATATCTGTTGCAGTCGGGTGACGGAAGAGGTACTGGAGTATGTCAAAGTGTTTAAAGGTTGCATTTTTTGGCTAGTAACCGCACTCTTTCTTTCGTCTTGTGGTGGAGGGAGCGTGGATCTTGCTGGAGATACATCAACTGCAGAGAGAGAGTTGATGAAAACTATTGCAGATAATAGTACGGCATCAACATCTGCCTTTGTACTTTCCGTTTTAACTTCTGATTAAATTGGATTTTTTATGTCAGTAGAAACACTAGACCCCCGCGCACTGCTTGCAAAAATGGATGCAGAAGAGAAGGCTGTTGCTGACGCTGCTGCGAAACTTGCAACAGACAATGAGAAAAAGCGAAAAGAAATACTCGCTAAGTTGCGCGACAGCGATTTGGAAGATGTTAAGGCAAAATGTAAAATGCACGGTTTTACTGCGAGTGAGTTGCGCGGTGCTTTGAAAGTAAAAGGAGCAGCCAAAAAAGCCACCCCCCGCAAAAGCCCCGCAAATAAAACTACTGCAAGAGCAAAGAAGCAGTAGCAGTCATGCATACACGCAGCGTGTTCATCAATACGCTGCGTTGTATGTACTCCGTCGCATCAAATCAGAAGGTGCAGACGACAGTGAGCGCATACACACACTGTCCTACAACGCTTTAGAAAGCGAAGCGTTTAGGGACATTGACGATGATGAAGCGCAGCGTCTTGTCCTTCTCGTACAAGCACTGGAGCGTGTTGCAGACAATCGCGCTGTCACACGCAGTGCAATGAGCCGCGCACTGACTGCGGAGCAGTACGACGACTATTTGCGCAGTTTTGATTTTGATCTGTCGCACATCGAGTCTGACTACAGTGACGACATGCCCAGTGTCTTGTACGACTATGTGGCGTTGCTGAAGTTAGGTGACAAATACACACGCATAGCTAACCTACATCTCCGAGCAGTCAAGCGTGATACATACGGGCGAACAGCACGAAAGCGCTATCTCGTAAAAGCAGAGGCGTGCTACGAGCAAGCAGTGATACTGGTGTGCAACGCACTGGAACTGGATACATCACGCAATCCCAATGCCGATCCAGTCCTTGCTGCAAATGTGCAGCGTTGGTTGGATAGAGAAGTAGATACACGCGATGGCTTCGAGCCCCGCACATCTGCAGAGTGTGTGCCCCGTTTGCGTGGCAGTAAAAGCAAATACTCCCATGCACCACAGCGGGCAGTTGTCGGCGAGCGACTGCGAAAATACTGGCGGCAACGGGATGCACTTGTAAGTGCCGCACTAGAGTTGATTTACAGCGACAACACGGTAGATATACTTCGTCAAGAAGCAGCTAACAATATGCTTAGCACCTTGATGGATGAGTTGAAGAGAAGCAATGCAAATGAAGGATGACGAAATGATTGACGACTTGAAGGCTGCACTTGAAAACTTGCTGAGAATAATCGTCACTACGCAAGACAGTGAATACGATGTTGAGTTTTTCAGAGACTTGCTTGATGCAGCATTTCCGCTAAGTGATGTAATCGTAAGGTTGGAAGCAAATGGATATATGTCACACTACGAAATACAGGATGCTTCAAGTCGTGATGTGGTGCTGGGACTGTGCTTTGCTGTACAAAAGTATGATGTTGATACAACCTACTCTGCTTTTAAGCAAGCAAAGAATCTGTCGGCTAGGTTTGCAAGTGGCATAAGACAAGCAGAGAATTTCTTTGTTAATTCTGACGAGGGAAAGGTGCTTGCGTTTGCACGATCACCAGCATACAGAGCGTATCAATACTTGAGCAAGTAAGTCAAACCAACTCAACCGCCCGCCGCTTGATGTCATCATTGCAAGTCACATAGCGCATAGTGGTTTGTATGCTCTTGTGTCCCGCAAGGCTTGCAATCACATAGGGTGAGATACCTTGTGATGCAAGACTGCTGCAAAAAGTCTTGCGCCCGCTGTGACTGCTGGCACTGACAACGCCCGCCCGTTTGTACATCCAGTAAAAATGCTGCGCCAGCGTGTTGGGTGTGAAATGCCGACGACGGGCATTGAACGGATGAAACAAGGGCTGTGCATCCGACACCCAATGCACTGCAGCCAAGTACTGACTCAGTTCGTGTTGCAAACGACTGCTGACATACACAGTGCGGGCGTGTTTGTGTTTGACACGCTCTGCTGACAAGTAAATCTCGCTTTTGATTTCGCCATCTGCTGCACGGACATCAGCCAGCGTCAAACCCGCAATCTCGCTCACACGCAAACCCGCCATCACGCTAACCAAAAACATACAGCGATTGCGCTGGGCGTTGGCGTTGTCGTGTATGTGCTGCAAGACACGCTCAATGTCTGCGGGTGTAAGTGATTTTGCTGCTGCCATTTTGTGTTCCAAATAGTTTGTGTGCTTGTAGTGTGTTTTCATTGACGCTGGTTGGACAAGAGAAGTAGGACAACATGGCGGGTCTTTGCTGATCTGTTTTAGATCAACGACCTAGTGCGTTCGCCAAACACTTTGTGCATAGTATTTAGCGGCGTGTCGTCTGCTACCGCTGTTGTTGTGATGGCGTTTTGAACGACAACGCACAGCAAGCCCTACAAGCGTTGAGCGCACTGCATAGTTGCACTACTACTGCTGTCGCTGTTGTGTGTTGCTGTAGGGCTGATTTGATGTGTTGCTGCTGTAGCCCAAATGGGTCTTGTGCCCGCAATTTTTGGTGCTGCAGTTTTTTTAGGTGGAGTACTTACAGAATCTGGCTGGTGAAATTGCACCACTACCCTCTGAGGGTTGCAGTGGCTACGCAATATCGAACTGCGTTCGCCAGTGCTATCGCTGTCGCTCAGCACACTTTGTTCTTCTTTGATGATGTAAGTGAAATGCTGTTGTATATGAAAGCAGAACTGCACGCAGTGCAGTGATGTGTTGTTAGGGCTGATTTAGATTAGATTGGACGCACGACGGCTATAGCACGGAAGATAAACTTCTGGTGCTATGAGCCGCCGCATCGTGTAGTCTGATTTGAGTTGAGTCGTTACTACACGCTCGTAGCAGAGTTTTTATGGAGACAGATGTATTGAAACTCCCAGCCATCTTTCGATGTGCTGCTCTGCGGCATCACCTATTGCTCACACACTGCTACGACAATGTGTGTAGTGCGGGGTCATTAGCCGTCATATTACAACCCGCGTTTTTGTCCTTTGTGCAGTGACTTATCTGCTGTGTTGCCTTGTGTGCCTTTGTTAGATTGCCTTTGTTGAATGCCTATGTGTTTGTGTTGCTCAGCATCCAAACTGCCGATGCTGCTGGAACACTTGACGTTTGATTGACTTTGCATAGTTCAGCACGGCATAGCATTCGTTGTCAGTGATGCGTTGGCGTTTGGCTTTGTGTTTGCTGCGATGTGCAAAGTCCTTCAGCCATTCGTGTTTCTGCTGTTTGAACAGTGCGGTGTGATGCATCAACAGTTCGTTTGCCGTCTTCTGTGCTTGCAGTAGCAGCGTTTGGCTGTTGAGCAAATCCGCCTCTGTTAGTCCTCTGTTCTTTAGCCAATTGTTGGTTAATGCGGTGTCACGCTGTGTGCGTCGTTTTATGTGCTGGTTTATTTCTGTCTTGTTCATACAGTTATTTAGCAATGACTAAATAAAAGTGTGCAGAAACTGGCTGTTTGTTATGTGCTGTTGGTAGGTCTGTGGCACATTGACACAGCCAATTAATTTCGGTTGCTCTGACCAAAAGACCGAAACTACAGTTGCTGTATGTTCATAAAACGGAGTTTGAAATGACAGCACTTGCAGCATTGAAGTTGATTGCAGCCAAGCCAACAACAGCTGCCAATCCCACGCAACAAAGACGCACCAAGCTGTTGAAGAAGATTGCAGAGCAAATTGCGCTGGCGACTGCGGCGCTGAACGGCGAAGCATTTACACAGAAGCGCCAACGCACTGTGACTAACGAGCACGGGCTGCGTGTCAGCGTAGAAGTGCCCAAGCGTGTGCGGGCGTGGTGGTGGCAGTTGGACAACGGCAAGTTGGCGTTGAGCATCAAGTACGGTAGCAAAACCATTGCGTTGAGTGCAAAGTCAAACGCTGTGGAATGTGCAACGCTGCAAGATGTAAGCGATGCGCTGATGCTTGTACGCAATGCCGTTGCAGCTGGCGAGCTGGACACACAGATTGAGACTGCCAGCGTCAAACTGCGTGACGGCTTTCGCAAGTGACTGCCGTAAAACAAAAGGTCATTCACTGAAGGTGGATGGCACTTGTGGAGATCATTTCGGTGGCATCTTTAGATGGCACCGACTTGGCGAAGTAAAAGGAAGGATAAAAATAATATGTTGATGAATGAGATAGCCAGTGCCGCAGATACGCTGGAACTCTACAAGCTGATTAATGACAGCGTGTGGTCTGCGTTGCAGAAGTTGCAGCGCGAAGAGAACGAACGTAAGGCTGCTGCTCGGCGTGCTGCTGCAGCAAATCGCAGTAGCCGAAAATCCAAGCGCACAGCAAGTGCATTCAGCCCCGTAGAAGTACCGCCGTTCCCTACACCAGCAATTGCAAATTCAACTGCAGCGTTAGCAGCATCAAATCAGCCTGCATCTGCTGTCAGTAGTGCATCAAATGCAAAGGCTAAATCCGATGCTGCATACGCTGTTGTAGATGCAGACGATGGACAAGGTGACGAAACTGCAAATGCATTAGATACAAGCAATGCGGTTGAGCAGAAGCGCCCCACCAAGTTTGCCAGTAAAAATGCGAAAAATGTGGGTTAAATGCGCTTTTTGACGCAGCGTAGTGTTGCGTAGATTGCAGCCTCAACGGCAAGGTGCGGCATAGCGCAAATAGTTGTTTGGCGTTGACGTTTGAAACGACATTAAGTTGGAAGATAATATGATTGAACTTTGCAACACGGTACGAAATTCTTCAGCGTTAAATACAGTGCAAAAAATCGCACACCACTTTTTTGTCACGCTGTATGTTGTTGAAATCCGCAAGGATGTAGAGCCGAGTTGTACACTCTTAATCCGTAGGTCGACAGTTCGAGCCTGTCAGAACCCACCAACATAAGCCCGTAGTTCAATCAGCTACGGGCTTTTTTGTTTTCTGCTCCGACTAACGAATTAAGGTGCTCAACATGCCACGTTCCATTCTTGACGAATCCAAACTTCATACCCTGATTCGTGAGACGGTCGCTCGGCACCATCAAGACATCGTCCAAGAGGTGCAAACAGCCATTGCCCAACATCGTGTTGTGGTGGTCGGTATGGCGCAAAACCCGGAAGTCAGCAGCGCCCGCAAAAGTCTGCGATTGGCGGGCATCGAGCATCACTACCTTGAATACGGCAGCTACTTCAGCCAGTGGCGCCGTCGCAATGCCCTGAAGATGTGGACAGGATGGCCCACATTCCCGATGGTGTTTGCTGATGGCGTACTACTGGGAGGCAACAAAGACCTCAAGGGTTTACTGGCCTCTGGCGAACTCAAGGCATTGAGCCAAAGCCACGAATGAGGCTGGGAGAGTTGTGGATTTCCATCCACTACTGGGCTTATCGGATATCCAATTTCGTCCAGGGGAACCTGCTGGACGATCCGGCTTGGCTGGCGCTGATGATTTGCTGAAGGGTGCTTAAGCAGACCGCTGTTTGATTGGCATCAGGCCTTTTTGACGTATTCGGATTTGAGTTGCATGGCGCCAAAGCCATCGATCTTGCAGTCAATGTCGTGGTCACCGTCGATCAGACGGATATTTTTGACCTTGGTGCCCACCTTCACAACGGATGACGAGCCTTTGATCTTCAGGTCCTTGATCAGGGTCACGGTGTCGCCGTCCTGAAGTGAATTGCCATGGGCATCCTTCCAGACTCTTTGCTCGGGCGCCATGGCGGTGGGGTCAGACTCACTCCATTCGTGGGCACATTCCGGGCAGATGAGTAGATCGCCGTCTTGGTAGGTGAACTCGGATTTGCAAAGGGGGCAGGCGGGTAGGGTACTCATGTGGGTGCCTCGTGTACAGATCAAAAAAACTTACCCCCGCCTGCTGTGCCCCACTCTGTGGATAAGTCCATGAACAAGCCTCGGAACCCGCGATCTTGTTGGCTGCGGAGCCGGTGCCTGCAAATCAGGCAGGGGTACCAATGTCAGGCCATACCCTTCCAAAGCATATAAGCCGCTAGGGCGTACAGGGTCATGGCAAAGATGCGTTTGAGCTTCTTGACGGGGAGTTTGTGCGCTGCCTTGGCGCCCAGTGGTGCGGTCAAAACGCTGCAGATGGCGATCACCAGCAGTGCGGGTAGCCAAACGTAGCCCAGCGAGAGAGGGGGCAAGTCTTGAACCGACTGACCACTGATCACATAGCCCAGTACATTGGCTACCGCGATCGGAAATCCCAGCGCTGCGCTGGTGGCCACGGCGTTATGAATTGCAACGTTGCACCAGGTCATGAACGGCACGCTAACAAATCCGCCGCCGGCACCCACCAGTCCAGACATGAAGCCAATCACCGATCCGGCGCCTAACTGACCCAGGGTGCCGGGCATTTGTCGTCCGGGTGCGGGCTTGCGATCCAAAAACATCTGCGTGGCGGAAAAGCTTACAAACAAACCAAAGAAGATGGCGAGGGTGGAGCCTTTGACAACAGCAAACACTCCTAGGCTTGCGATGGCGCTACCAAGCACAATGCCGGGGGCGAGTCGACGAGCGATATCCCAGCGAACCGCGCCGCGTCGGTGGTGGGCACGCACGCTGGAGATGGAGGTAAACATGATGGTGGCCATCGAGGTGGCAATCGCCATCTTCACCGCCAAGTCTGCGGGCAGGCCTCGCTGCGTCATGATGAAGGTCACAAAGGGCACCATGAGCATGCCGCCGCCGATGCCGAGCAGGCCCGCCAGAAAGCCGGTGCCAAGGCCGAGTGCCGCCAATCCAACCACCAAACCGGGTTCGAGGGTCATATTTTTTTGTGTGGGTGGTTGGGAGTTGTCTGCGAATGCCACCAGACCGTCATCCTGAACCGGGGTTCAGGTGGGCGAGGTCAGCGTTGGCTTCGGGTTCATCTGACGCGAGATGATCACACCAGCCAGGCGATGTTCCAAGCCCGAGCTCAAAGAGCATTGGTTCAAGGAAATATAAAGTCCAGTGAGCACCGCAGACGATGAAGATTGTAGTGCCACCTTCAGCCTACCAAGACGAAAACGTCAAGGCTCAGAGCAAGCGGCCATCGTCGGAAAGGGCGGCATCCAACCGGGCCAAAAGCGAGTTCAGCTTAGCCTGATCGGCACCTGTATATGAACCTGCCGAGCCCGGGTCTGCAGCCGTCGACTGGCTAGGTGCCGCTTGGGCTGCAGCCTGATGGCCCGCCGCCAAGGGCAACTCTGCCAGGTCAAACGCCAGGTTCAGGGCCGCCAGCACAGCAATCCGGTCACGCGCCCGCACCTTGCCACCGTCACGGATCTTGCACATGGCTGCATCTACGCGCTCCACTGCAGCCTGCAGCTGGGTTTCTCCACCCTCAGGACAGCCTAGCAAATAGCTCTGGCCCATGATTTGGACTTCGATCTGTTTCATGACTTCAGGTGGTGGGCGCTGGCCGTCAGAGGCGCCGGGGCGGTGGTCGAGGCCGGCAGGCGCTCAAGCAGCGCGTCAACCCGGGCGCGCGCAGCACCGAGACGAGATTTGAGGGAGTCGCACTCGCGTGTCAGCGTTTCGACCTGCGCAGCCAACAGTGTGTTGGTCCGTTGCAGTTCCTCGTGGCGCAGCAAAAGTCGCTCAACCCGTTCCGCGACGAGTTGCAGGGGGTCGGAGGGGGACGTGTTCGACATAGGTGGGTCATTGTAGGGTTTGCGACAGCTTGTGCCCCGTAAAATCCGGCCTGTTGGTGCTCGCGACATGGTTCACATGGCGCAGTTCAACGGGAAGCAGGAAGGGTGGTTCATCGCCATTCAAACCTGCGCTGCCCCCGCAACGGTCAAGCAGACGAGTCGCAAGGCTCAACTCTCATCACACAGTCACTGGGCGCGCCGAACAAGCGTCTGGGAAGGCTTTGGGAGTGGTTCTGCCAGCCCGGATACCGGCCAACAAGGTGGTCGCTCGCGTTTGCACAAGACGCAGTGGCCGTGACGTCCATGTGCTGGCGGGGAACCCGGCGCGGGCATTTGTTGAATGTTATTTCCATGAAAAATCGTGTTTCACCTGCGCGCTTGGCGGCGCTTTCTTTGGCTGTGCTTATTGCATTTCCTGTATCGGCTGACCCTCGTTTGAGTGAAGTGTTTGTTACAGGGAGTCGTGTGGAGCAAACGCTGGAGACCGCCCCGCTCGGAGCTGCTGTTATTTTGGGTGATGAAATTCTTCGGACTGGGGCCACCGATGCCAATGAGGCTGTGCGTCTAATTGCTGGCATTGCTGGGCGACGGGATCTTAATGGGGGGCGCGAGGCGGTTATTGACTTGTATGGTTACGGCGATGCGGCCCCGAACAACGTTGTCGTCGTCGTTGATGGAATTCGGATTTCGGAAAATGAACTGGCGTCTGCGCGTTTGTCAGCCATCTCACCTGAAATGATTGATCGAATCGAGATCATTCGTGGTGGCGCAGCTGTTTTGTGGGGAGAGGGTGCCAGTGGTGGCGTTATCTATGTATTCACTAAATCCGGCGCAGTGTCATCAAATGCTAGCGGTTCTATGGTCTTAGGGCTAGAGAGTGACGGCGGCCGAGATGCTCGAGCAGATGTCAATCTGAGTAACGAGCTGTTAGCGTTCTCTGCGCAGGCCCGTCGTTATTCGACTAATGGCTATCGTCAGAATAGTCGAAATGACAATGATTTACTAAACATGAGTCTAGTGTTTGGTGATAAGCGAACACTGCGCACCAGAATATCGGTATTTGCAGACAAACTTGATATGCGTTGGCCAGGCGCGCTCCCAGTGGCTACTTTCGAAATATCTCCACGTCAGTCAAATACGCCTGACGACTATGGGCGACAGACTCAGCAGCGAATGACGTTGTCAATTGAAAGACAACTCGGCGCAGCGTTATTGAGCATAGATTTGGCACGCAAGCGACGGGCAACATCCAGTTACCAGGATTGGGGCGGGGGATACATCCAGACTGTGCAGACCCATAGTGAAGCGGACCAAATTTCTCCACGGTTATCTTGGATGAGCGATTGGGGCACTGCGTTGCTGAATACTGTAATCGGTCTCGATTGGAACCAATGGGGCTACTTTCGTGACGACACCACGCCTTATGGTTCTTCCTTGGAAAATGGCCGTCAGACCAGTCTTGCTGGTTACGCTCATACAGATCTATCCTTGGCATCGAATTGGCGGTTTGAGGCTGGCTTTCGCACCGAGCACTTTGATCGGTCTTTAGATCGTGTTGGCTCACTACTGGACGACAAGCCCACACTAAGTGCGGTAGAGCTTGGACTGAGTCGTGTTTTGTCGGCAAATTGGTCTGCACACGCGCGGGTTGCTACTAGCTACCGGGTAGCAAATACCGATGAGCTGCGCTACCTAGTCGCGCCGCTGAAACCACAGGAAGCTCGTGATGCTGAGATCGGGGCGCGTTATCGAAACGGCAGCACCCTGATCAGTGGTCGTGTTTTTCAACAACGGACAACAAATGAGATCGCTTTCGCAAGTGTCATAGGTAGTCCCTATCCCAGCAATATCAATTTAGATCCAGTGCGTCGGGTTGGTGCAGGTTTAGAGGCGGCCACGGAGCTCACAAATCGGCTCAAGATCCGCTCAACCATTCAGACAGTGGACGCGACGCTTAATGATGGTGTCTACATAGGCAACTCGCTTCCACTTGCTATCAACGGCAGCGCATTGGCCAGAGCTACTTACGCGGTAACTGCTGCGAGCACCTTGGATTTGACATTCCGTACCGTGGGCGCCGCATCGTTTGGTAACGATTGGACAAACCAGTGTGCAAGAAAAATCCCGTCTGCAAATTTCTGGGATGTTGGCTACCGTGTTCAAGCAGGTGGCGATGCTGGTTGGGCCTTTTTCCTCGGCGTTGACAACCTGCTCGATAAAAACACTTACTCTGCTGGGTACACCAATAACTCCTGCAGCGCTTACAACGTCTACCCTGATCCTGGTCGGCGCATGAAAGTGAATGCCTCTTATCGTTTTCGATAAACCCGTTGGTCACTAAATGAACCTCTCCCCCCGCCGCATCGTCTGCCTCACCGAGGAGACCACCGAGTGGTTGTACTTGCTGGGGGAGGACTGGCGCATCGTGGGGGTGTCGGGCTACACGGTCAGGCCTGCGCGAGTGCGGGCTGAAAAGCCCCGGGTGAGTGCGTTTACCAGTGCCAAGATCGACAAAATTTTGGCGCTGCAGCCAGACTGCGTGTTGGGGTTTTCTGACATGCAGGCCGACATCGCGGCAGCGCTGATTCGTCATGGTGTGCAGGTCACGGTGTTTAACCAGCGTAGCGTGGACGAGATTTACGCCATGCTTTTTCAGGTCGCGGCGATGGTGGGACAGGGCGAGCGGGGATTGGCCTTGATTCAGGGCTTTCGAGAGCGCATCGCGGCCATCACGCTTGCGGCCTGTGCCTTGCCACGCCGTCCACGGGTCTACTTCGAGGAGTGGGATGAGCCCCACATCAGCGCCATCCGCTGGGTGTCCGAGCTGATCGGCATAGCGGGTGGGGATGATTGTTTTCCAGAGCTGGCGCAGCAAAGTCTGGGCAAAAACCGCATCATTGGCGACCCTGCTGAGATCGTCAGCCGTAACCCGGACATCATCATTGGTTCCTGGTGTGGCAAAAAGTTCCGCCCCGAAAAGGTGGCAGCCCGTGCGGGCTGGCAGGATGTGAGTGCCGTCAAAAACGGGCAACTTTTTGAAATCAAGTCAGTGGACATTCTTCAACCCGGACCGGCCGCGCTGACAGATGGTGTGGATCAACTGCATCGCATCGTGATGGACTGGGCGGCTTGCCATGGCTGAGGCGACGGCCGATCAAAACAAGCGGCTGATGCCGATGGTCGCGGGCTTGCGGATGGTCGTGTTTCTTGCTGCATGGCTCTGCGCGTTGACGGCGCAGGGGGCCGGTAAAACGGACCCAGTTCCCCAACGAGTCATCAGCCTGCTGCCCTCCCTCACGGAAATGGTGTGCGCCCTGGATCAGTGTGACCGGCTGGTAGGGGTCGATCGCTACTCCAATTACCCTGCCCAGGTGCGCCTGCTCCCACGTCTTGGGGGCGGTCTGGACCCCAATATCGAGGCGATGGTGGCCCTCAAGCCAGACCTGGTGCTGATGGCGGGTTCGTCTGCAGCGGCAGCAGCGCGCTTGCGTGCCCTGGGCGTGAAAGTGGTGACGCTGGAGCCCAAAAATCATGCTGATGTGCGCAGCACCCTGAGCACGCTGGGCCAACTCTTTGGATTGGCGGACGCCCAAGCGTCCTGGCGCGGCATTGAGTCTGGCTTGCGCAATGCCTCTCGCTTGTTGGCGCCGAAACCAGCCAAAACACGGGTCTACTTTGAGGTCAATGCAGCACCCTATGCCGCAGGAGAAAGCTCATTTATTGGCGAGACTCTGGCTCTGCTGGGTGTGCAGAACATTGTGCCGGCCAAGCTGGGCGCCTTTCCCAAAATCAACCCAGAAATGGTGGTGAGTGCCGACCCTGATGTGATCATGGTCAGCGACAGCACGTTTTCTGCCATGGCGGCGCGGCCCGGTTGGTCCCGGCTACGCGCGTTGACCTCTGGGCGGGTTTGCGTGTTCACGCCCGAGCAGTCAGATCTGATGGTGCGTCCCGGCCCTCGCATGGCCGAGGCTGCCCTAATTCTGGCCCAGTGTTTGCAAGAAAAGGCACCATGAACCGGCTCGGCCCACTGCCTGAGACGTACATATCCCACCGCCAACGTGTTTGGCGGATGGGAGGCGTACTCTTGTTAGTGTCGATGCTGCTGATGGGCATGGCGTGTAGCGTGGGCAGCACCGGTTGGGCCAGCCTTTGGCTGGCTCAGTACGACCCTGTCGCCTGGCAGATTGTGTGGGACATACGGCTCCCAAGGGCTATGGGAGGCTGGCTGGCTGGCGCTCTGCTGGGGCTGGCGGGCGCCATGGCACAGGGCCTGTTTCGCAACCCGCTTGCAGACCCCTACTTGCTGGGCAGTGCCTCCGGTGCATCCCTGGGCGTGGGCCTAGCCCTGGTCTGGTTGGGTGGCCTACCGGTGGCTGGCCTGTGGTGGGCTCAGCTGGGCTTGACCGGCGCCGCCTTTGCAGGTGCGGTGGGGGCCGTGATACTCACCCTGGTGTTAGCG
>JBJOIT010000002.1:0-130450 GCA_046046915.1 Pseudomonadota bacterium | reverse complement strand
ACTGGGGCTGGAGGGATCACGGGAGGGGCTGGGGGAGGCATAGGTACTGGTCAAATACACAGTATATGGCTTCGCTGTCTGACTCCCGCACTCAGCCAGAGTAACCAATGTGCACGGCTACGGGAGATCATCGACCTGTCAGACGAGCAAACCGAGGAGGCTCAGTCCGTTAGCAGGATCAAGGCGCAGGCCCAGGCTCTTGAGGACAAGGAAGCCAAGCTCTGCTCCAAATGCAAACATTAAAGATCTTAAAGGTTTCTATGATCCGAACCTAGCCAGCGGCAAGGGTAACTACGGCCGGATCTGCATGGCGTGCAAGGAGCCAGCGAAGACGGTCAAGTCGGCTTCGAGTTCTTCCTCGTACCGCAGGCGGTGGCGGCGATTTTGATCAATAGGTGGGAGTACTGCACTGTGCTCCTGCAATAGTGCCCAGGGCAGTACGCAAAGCAAGTACGCAGAGAAACGGTCGTCCTGATCGGTACTGAAAACCTGCTGGTAGAAACCGGAACAGTTGCCATCAAGGTGGTTGCAATATTGGTGTCTAGCCAAATTCTGCCTGCTCATCCCCACTTGAGGTCCGAACGCATGCGTGATCTCCAGATGTACAGCCCTAAGCAGATCGTTGGCGGGTCAGAACAGCGCCTGATGCTCCCGGCAATATTGCAGACCGTTGAAGCTCTTGCTATTGTTCCAGCAGAACTTGCCCTCGGGGTAGCTGATTTTCATGCCGCAATGGGCACACACCAGCTTCTTCGCGGGCGCTGAATCGGTCGCTCCTCGTGTATCCACTGCTTCTGCAGGCGCGGGCGGAATTGTGGCAGGTGCTGGTGTCTGCGTACCCTGAGCGGCGGGTAGAGCAGGTGCAACCTTGGGATTCATGAACTCCGGCAACGCCAGCAGGTCCTGCGGTTGGTGCTGGCGCTTGAGCTTCTCAGCCCACTCCACCAGGGTCTCTAGGCTGCGCAGATTTAGGAAGGCCTTGAAGATAACGCCTGCCCCGACGTTGTCGACGAACTTCTCGTGCCAGGTGGGGAACTGGTCCGCCTTAATTAGAAAAGAGGTGTCGAAGGACTTCGCGACCGGACGCCGGATGACGGCCTTGGGGTGCACCATAACCACGTGGTGGAAGTCGGGCAGCTTGTCAACTCGGCCACCTATTTCCAGACGCTCCAGCAGCCGGGCCAGGACGCGCTCGTGGCGGCGGCTTTGCTCCAGCGGCGAGGGGATGCCGAAGTCATCGGGCCCGTACTTCACCGTGAACTCGCCATGCTCGTTGACGATGATGTCGCCCGCGTAGTTCTTGGTCTCCACCAGGAGGATGTGGCCGGTGCGGTTGAGGATGAGGTGATCAATCTGCGCTACGTCCCCGTCCACCACGAAGCGCAGGTCGTGCAGCACCACATGGTTCTGGCCAGGCTTGAAGTAGTTGTCCAGGTAATGGGCCGACTCACGCTCACCCTCAATGCCTTTCCTGAAGCGCATCAACTCGTCCTTGAGCCACTTCTTCTGGCCGTAGTCGAGCTGATTGGAGTGCTGAAGTTCTTCGAGCAGCACGAGGCGTCGGGACTTGTCGTCGGCGGTCTTCAGGAGCATGGGAAAGTGAACCGAAGGAGGCGAGACTGATGCGGGTATGTTACTGGCACACAGTCAGGTGTTTGGCGCCGGAGCTTGTCGGACGACACTCTGCTTCCACAGCGGCGAAGTAACGCCATGATCGTTACCTGTGACTTAAAGCCGACAGTTGCTTAACACGTCGAAAGCAGGGTTTTGCTCAAAAGGTGTCAACAGAAACAATCGAGTCACATTCAGGTCTTCATACAAATTTCATACTGGCAGTAATCTAGCCTCTGACCTTCGAGACCAAAAAATAAAAAACCCTTGCAAATCAATGACTTGCAAGGGTTTTGTTGGTAGGCGCGATTGGACTCGAACCAACGACCCCCACCATGTCAAGGTGGTGCTCTAACCAGCTGAGCTACGCGCCTTCGTTTGTTCGAAGACTAAGAGTATACCAACAAAAATAGACCAGCCAGGCGGCGCGGCGAGCTTTATCCAATACTACCAAGGTGGCTTGGCAAATACTTGTCGCGCTCACATCAGCTTACCAGTCGACAAAACTTGTGACAAAAAGTGTCGCAATTTGATAATTTTTGCTCCCTCTAGGTAGAAACCCTCACAAATATAAGGAATTGGATGCGTAACGTGGTGACCGGAAAACAAAAGTGGCTTTTGCGCGGTGCTTGAGCCCAACCATCGGAGATGTTTATGAGCGTGAGTTTTCAGATCAATGGCCGGCCTGTGCAGGCCCAATCAGAGCCAGACACACCCTTGCTTTGGGTTGTGCGTGATGAGTTGGGTTTGACGGGTACCAAGTTTGGTTGTGGTGCCGCCCTGTGTGGCGCTTGTACAGTGCATCTTGATGGCAAACCCGTTCGGTCCTGCCAAACCCCTCTGTCAGCAACCTCGGGCAAAAAGATTTCGACCGTCGAAAGCCTGTCTAAAAACAATACCCACCCACTTCAAGTGGCGTGGATCAAGCACGACGTGCCTCAGTGTGGTTACTGCCAATCCGGACAACTCATGAGTGCCGCAGCCCTCCTGGCCGGCAACAAAAACCCAAGCGATGCAGACATTGATGCAGCGATGAGCGGCAATATCTGCCGTTGTGGCACCTATCCCCGCATCAAAGCGGCGATCAAAGATGCTGCTGCAGCCATGCGCAAAGCCTGAGGAGAACACCATGCCAAAGAACACAACCATGAATGCGTCACGTCGCAACTTCCTTAAATCATCTGCACTTGCCTCCGGCGGCCTGCTGATGGGCCTGAACCTGCCCGGAAGTCTGCAAGCTGCTGGCACGGTTTTCACGCCCAATGCGTGGGTACACATTGCCGATGACAACACCATCACCCTGATTTCTGCCCGCTCCGAAATGGGGCAAGGTGTTTACACCTCCATGCCCATGTTGATCGCAGAAGAGCTCAACGTGGACATCCGCAGCATCAAGGTCGAGAACGCGCCGCCCGGTGCGGCATATACAAATGCCTTGCTGGGCGCTCAGATCACCGGCGGCTCGACCTCAGTGCGTGACGGCTGGGAGAAGCTTCGGGTCGGTGGCGCGCAAGTGCGAGAGATGCTCATCAGCGCTGCAGCCAACGAGTGGGGCGTAGATCGTGCAAGCTTGAAAGCAGACCTGGGTTTTGTGACGGGGCCTGGTGGCAAAAAAGCTAGTTATGGCCATTTGGCCGCGGCGGCTTCGCGTCTGCCCGTTCCCGAAAAGCCCACCCTCAAGGATCCGTCACAGTTTCGCTTGGTGGGCAAGCGCACCCGTCGCCTCGACACGCCAGCAAAAACCAACGGCACCGCGGAGTTTGGTATCGACGTCAAATTGCCGGGCATGGTTTACGCCAGTATTGAGCAATGCCCCGTGATTGGCGGCAAGGTGGCCAGCTTCGATGCCAGCAAGGTCAAGGGAATGCCGGGTGTGGTTGACGTCGTCCAGATCAGTGATGGCGTGGCAGTAGTGGCTGACACCTACTGGCGAGCCAAGAAAGCGCGTGAAGCCTTGACCGTGACCTGGAACGAGGGTGCAGTAGCCGCCCTGGATCACAAGGTGATTTTGGCCAGCACCCGCAAAGCTGCGGCCGATGCCAAGGTCTTGCCTATCGGCAAGCCAGCTGGCGATGTTGGAGCAGCCCTGAAATCGGCGGCCAAAGTGGTCAAGGCAGAGTACGTTACGCCCATGCAAGCGCACGCTCCGCTGGAACCCATGAACTTCACCGCCAGTTTCAAAGATGGCAAATGCCTGCTGGTGGGCCCTACCCAATTCCAGCAGGGCGCACAAGGCGCTGTTGCAGGCGCCCTGGGTATCAAACCTGAAGACGTGACACTCAAAACCACCTTCTTGGGTGGTGGCTTTGGCCGTCGATTGGAGTTGGACTTCATCGTTCAGGCAGCCGAGGTATCCAAAGCGGTTGGCAAGCCAGTCAAGGTTCTGTGGTCTCGCGAAGACGACATGACCCACGATTTTTATCGCCCCATGGGTGTCAATCAATTGGAAGCTGGTCTGGACAGCAACGGTCAGCCCGTGGCCATGCATTTCAAGGTCACCTCGCAGTCGATCACACAGCGTGCTTTCGGCTTGCCCAAGGACACGTTTGACCCCTTCATGGCCGAGGCAGCTGTCGCCCCTTATGAAATCACCAACACCCAGCATGATCTGGTGATCCACGATTCCGGGTATCGGGTTGGCTATTGGCGCGCGGTGAGCCACAACATGAACGCATTCGCCAACGAAAGCTTTATCGATGAGCTGGCACATGCAGCGGGCAAAGATCCCTACGCCTACCGCATGGGACTGTTGAAAAACAAGCCCCGCTTCGCCAACGTACTGAAGCTAGCCGCCACCAAGGCCGGCTGGGGCAAGAAGTTGCCTGCCGCCCATGCCCTGGGCATTTCACTAATGGAAGGCTACGACACCTACATGGCCCAGGTGGCCGAGGTGTCGGTGAAAAACGGCGAAGTCAAGGTCCACAAGGTCACTGTCGCCGCTGACGTGGGGCAAATGGTGAATCCGGACACCGTCGAGGCCCAAATCCAGTCCAGCATCGTGTACGGCATGTCGGCAGGTCTGATGCAAGAGATCACCATGGAGAAGGGGCGCGTTCAGCAAACCAACTTCAACAACTACCCCGTCGTACGCATGCACGAATCGCCCAAGATCGACATCGTGTTGGTCAAGAGCACCGAAAAGCCCGGCGGCATAGGCGAACCCGCCACCGCACTGGTGGTGCCTGCCATCGCCAATGCGGTGTTTGCCATCACCGGCAAGCGTGTGCGCAAGCTGCCGCTTTCTCCGGAGGCGATCAAGACGGCTTGAGACAAATCTCACGGCGTCTTGGCAGGCCAATTGAGGCCTGCTGATTCACAAGGCCAGGGGTTCCCTGGCCTTTTTTCATGCTTACCGTCCCCTAAGAATCAGAAACCGCGTGATGTAGCTTCAGACATAATTGACGTTTACGTTAACGTCAATCCAAAAGGAGTTCTCATGGATATTTCCGGCAAGGTATTCGTCGTCACAGGTGGCGCATCTGGCCTGGGTGAAGGCACGGCACGCATGCTGGCAGCGAACGGCGCGACGGTCGTGATTGCCGACATGCAAGTCGAAAAAGGCGAAGCTGTCGCAAAGGACATCGGTGGGGCTTTCGTGAAGTGTGATGTCAGCTCCGAAGCAGATGGTCAAGCGGTGGTGGCCAAGGCCGTGTCACTTGGCAAGTTCATGGGCTTGATCAACTGTGCAGGCATTGCGCCCGCTGAAAAAACAGTGGGTAAAAATGGATCTCACTCTTTGGGGGTGTTTTCCAAGGTGCTACAGGTCAATCTGCTCGGCAGCTTCAACATGATTCGTCTGTCCGCCGAAGCCATGGCCAAGAACGAACCCGAGTCAACCGGTGAGCGCGGCGTGTTGATATCCACAGCCTCCGTGGCGGCCTATGACGGGCAAATCGGCCAAGCAGCCTACAGCGCCTCCAAAGGTGGCGTTGTGGGCATGACCCTGCCTATCGCCCGCGACCTGGCGCGCTCTGGCATTCGCAACATGACGATTGCACCCGGCATTTTTGGCACACCCATGATGTTTGGCATGCCACAGGATGTGCAAGACGCGCTGGCCGCTGCAGTTCCCTTCCCTTCACGTCTGGGGACACCACAAGATTACGCCAAGCTGGCCAAGCACATCATCGAAAACGACATGCTCAACGGTGAAGTAATTCGTCTGGATGGCGCCATTCGCTTGGCGCCACGCTAAACCGTCCCTGCGAGCTGCGCAATGCAGCTCGCACGAGTGGACAGAGCAGCAAGTCGCTGCTCCTGAGCCACAATAGTCAGTGTGAGCATTCCCCAGACATTTCTGCAAGAACTGATCGCACGCTCAGACGTGGTCGAGATCGTTGGCCGCTACGTCCAACTCAAAAAGGGCGGCGCCAATTACATGGGCCTGTGCCCATTTCACGGAGAGAAGTCTCCCTCCTTCTCAGTCAGTCCTGCCAAACAGTTTTATCACTGCTTTGGGTGCGGTAAAAGCGGAAACGCCATCAGTTTTCTGATGGAGCACGCGGGGATGAACTTTGTTGAAGCCGTCAAGGACCTGGCCCAACAATATGGACTGCAGGTCCCCGAAGAGGATATTGCGCCACAAGACAGGGCACGTGCGGCCGAGCAGCGGCAAAAGCAGGCCAGCCTCAGCGATGTGCTCGAAGAAGCAGCAGAAGCCTATCGCAAGCACCTCAAAGAATCGCCCAGAGCGATTGCCTACTTCAAGGGCCGAGGCCTGAGCGGCGAGATCGCCCGACAGTTTGGCCTTGGCTATGCACCCGAGGGATGGCGCAGCCTGGCCAGCGTCTTTCCCCATTACGACGACGCCATGCTGGTGGAGTCCGGACTGGTCATCGTCAACGAAGATGACGATAAACGTTACGACCGCTTTCGTGACCGGGTGATGTTTCCTATCCGCAACGTCAAAGGAGATTGCATAGGCTTCGGGGGCCGTGTGCTGGGCGATGACAAGCCCAAGTACCTCAACTCGCCTGAAACCCCCGTTTTCAGCAAAGGGCGGGAGCTCTACGGGCTCTTCGAGGCCCGACAAGCCCTGCGCGAGGCTGGCTATGTCTTGGTCACAGAGGGCTACATGGATGTGGTGGCCCTGGCACAGCTGGGTTTTCCCAACACGGTCGCCACCCTGGGAACGGCTTGCACGACCGAACACGTCCAAAAGCTGTTCCGATTCACAGACTCGGTGGTGTTCAGCTTCGACGGCGATGCTGCGGGTCAACGTGCGGCGCGCAAGGCGTTGGATGGCGCCCTTCCCTACGCCACAGACGTACGCACGGTGAAATTTCTGTTTTTACCCGCCGAACACGACCCGGACAGTTTCATCCGTGAGCATGGTGCCGAAGCGTTCGCGCGATGCGTGAACGAGGCGACCCCTCTGAGTCGTTTCTTGATCGAAGCGGCTCGCGAGGGCTGCGACCTCAATACCCACGAGGGCCGTGCCCACCTTGCCAGCAACGCGCAACCCCTTTGGATGGCGCTGCCCGACGGCGCACTCAAGCGCCAGCTGTTGGGAGATCTGGCTGACTTGGTGCAACTCAGCACACGGGAACTCAGTGAGCTCTGGTTACCCAAAAGCGGCTCACGCCAAAGAGAGCCCTACAGACGTCGACATGCCAAGGCGCCAGGCGAGACCGACAGCCACCCGGACGCATTTGCCGCGCTGGACGGCTACACCCCCACCTACCGATCCACCTACACGCGCCGAAGCAACGCCCGCCTGCCACCCGTGAGCCGCGCAGACCATGCCAGCCGGGTATTGCTGGGCGATCATGCACGCTGGGATCAGCTGTCGGGCGAAGACCATGCCATGCTGTGCGCACTGCCTGAGCCTCACGGTAGCCTGTTTGCTTGGCTTGAATCTCAGCTGCACGAGCACGGCCCGCAACCCTGGGGTGCCTTGAGGGAGGGGTTGAGGAATCATCCCTCTGAGCCACTGGCACTGAAACTGATGTCTGGCGAGGCATTGCAGGCCAATGACAACAGCGGCGAATCCGAGCAGGAGCTCAGGGGGCTGTTAGACCGCATGTTGATTGAACAGCTGAAAGAGCAAGAAACACAGGCCATCGAGGCCTCGCGAACTGACCCCTCGGCACTTCAACGCTACAGGTCACTGCAAACACGCCGGCGAGCGTTGGAGGCCGGCGCAAACAACGCACTGGCCTAAAGGTATCCTGGGGGAGCTAAAGGGCCATCACCAGGACGAACGGTATAATCCGAGGCTTTTCTGGCAAGAGCGACAGCAACACCTCCGGACCCGGCCACACGTCGAAAAATCAGCGACCGGCCAATTTACCGCAAGGGTTGCATACCAAATGTTCGCCCTCACATCTTGCTTTTGAGAGTCCGCACGCCTTGCGAACTCCATCTCCATAAAAACCGTGTCACGTCTCCAAGACGACCAGCGTTTGTGAAAGACCGCGCCATGCCTAAAAAGTCTGCCCCCGCCTCTGCCGAGGCCGTCGAAGTCGTCAAGACCCCAGCTGCCACCAAGACCACAGCCAAAGCCGTAAAGGTGGCCAAAGAAGTCGCCGCGGTTTCAGTCGCGACCCTGCCCGCAGACGAAGCCGCCCCGGCCAAGAAAAAAGCAGGGCGCCCTGCCAAGACCGCAGACGCTGCGGAGAAGCCCAAAACCGGCGCGAAGCGTGGGCCTAAGCCTAAGGGCAAAGCCAAGGATGATGAGGGCGGTGGTGACGACCTCGACATGGCTGACATTGAGGAAGATTTGGTCGGTGAACCAGAGGTGGTCGCGACTGGCGAAAAGGTCAAACCCCTGCGCATGAAGATCAGCAAGGCCAAAGAGCGTGCCTTGATGAAGGAATTTGGCCTGGATGAAACCGTTTTGTCCGAAGAAGACCTGGCCAAGCGCCGCCAGCGCCTCAAGGCATTGATCAAGCTAGGCAAGACACGTGGCTACCTGACCCACGGCGAAATCTCCGACCACCTGCCCGACAAGCTGGTCGATGCCGAGACGCTAGAGGTTGTGAACACCATGTTGAACGACATGGGTGTGGCCGTCTATGAGCAAACGCCTGACGCCGAGACCTTGCTCCTCAACAATACTGGCCCTACCACGGCGACGGAAGAAGAAGCCGAAGAAGAGGCCGAAGCCGCGCTCTCCACCGTTGATAGCGAATTTGGCCGTACCACCGACCCCGTGCGCATGTATATGCGCGAAATGGGAACCGTGGAGCTGCTCACCCGTGAAGGCGAAATTGAAATCGCCAAGCGCATTGAAGGTGGCCTGATGGCGATGATGGAAGCCATCAGTGCATCGCCTGCCACGATCGACGAAATCTTGCGCCTGGGTGAAGACATCCGCGAAGGCAAAGTCGTGATCACCACGATCGTGGACGGCTTCTCTAACCCGAACGAGGCCGACGACTACGTGGCCGAAGAAGACTTTGACGAGTTCGATGCCGAAGACGACGACGACGGCAAGGGCGGCTCCAAAGCCCTGACCAAAAAGCTCGAAGAGCTCAAACGCGAGGCCATGGCCCGATTTGATCGCATCCGTGAAAACTTCGAGAAGATGCATCAGATCTTCGAAAAAGAAGGCTACGGCACACCCGCCTACATGAAGGCACAGCGGGCGCTCTCCGACGAGCTGATGACCATACGCTTCACCGCCAAGGCCATTGAGAAGCTGTGTGACATGGTCCGAGGCCAAGTTGACGACATCCGCAAGAAAGAGCGCGAACTGCGGCGCATCATTGTGGACAAATGCGGCTACTCCCAGGAAAACTTCATCGCCGAATTCAGCGGACGCGATAAAGCAGGCAAACCCGCCCCAAGTCAATTGCTCAACCTGAAGTGGATTGAAAAACAGGCGGCGGCTGGCAAGCCCTGGAGTGCCATCATGGGCCGCAACATCCCGCCCGTACAGGATTTGCAGCAAAAGCTCAATGACATCCAGACGCGCGTGGTGGTGCCACTCGATCATCTGAAAGACATCAACAAGCGCATGAATGCAGGCGAGGCGGCCTCGCGCAGTGCCAAGAAAGAGATGATCGAGGCCAACTTGCGCCTGGTGATCTCCATTGCCAAAAAATACACCAACCGTGGCCTTCAATTCCTGGACCTGATTCAGGAAGGCAATATCGGCCTGATGAAAGCCGTGGACAAGTTCGAATACCGTCGCGGCTACAAATTCTCGACCTATGCCACCTGGTGGATCCGACAGGCCATTACGCGCTCGATTGCCGATCAGGCTCGCACCATCCGCATCCCCGTGCACATGATCGAGACCATCAACAAGATGAACCGCATCAGCCGGCAGCACCTGCAGGAGTTTGGCTTTGAGCCGGATGCCAGCGTCTTGGCCGAGCGCATGGAAATTCCTGAGGACAAGATCCGCAAGATCATGAAGATTGCCAAGGAGCCGATCTCCATGGAGTCGCCCATCGGGGACGACGACGACAGCCACCTGGGCGACTTCATTGAAGACAGCGCCAATACCGCCCCGATGGAAGCCGCCATGCAGGCCGGTCTACGCGACGTTGTGAAAGACATCCTCGACAGCCTGACCCCGCGCGAAGCCAAGGTGCTGCGCATGCGATTCGGCATCGAAATGGACAACGATCACACCCTGGAAGAGGTCGGAAAACAGTTCGATGTGACCCGCGAACGTATCCGTCAAATCGAAGCCAAGGCACTGCGCAAGCTCAAGCACCCCAGCCGTTCCGACAAGCTGCGTAGCTTCACTGACACCTTGTGACATAGCGCACTGCTGGGGGCACTGCCCCCCGGTTGAGGACTGCACTTCAGTGATCCGACAAACAAAAAGAGCCTATGACCGGTACAGGTCAGAGGCTCTTTTTTATGGCCTAACGCTAATCAGGCGTTGGCTTTTTCGTAATTGGCGATGCCGTCCAGGATTTCTTTCTTGGCGGCGTCCAGGCCTTCCCAGCCCAAGATCTTGACCCATTTGCCTTTTTCCAGGTCTTTGTAGTGCTCGAAGAAGTGGCTGATGGCCTTCAGGCGCATCGGGTTCACGTCTTCCACTTTTTGCCAGTGGGTGTAGATCGGCAAAATTTTGTCGGTGGGTACCGCCAGCACCTTGCCATCAACGCCAGCCTCGTCTTCCATCATCAAAATGCCAATGGGGCGGCAAGGAACCACAACACCAGGAATCAATGCATAAGGCGTGATAACCAGCACGTCCACCGGGTCGCCATCGCCACTCAGGGTCTTGGGCACGTAGCCATAGTTGGTGGGGTAGTGCATGGCGGTGGTCATGAAACGATCCACAAAAATCGCGCCCGATTCCTTATCGACTTCGTACTTGATCGGGTCAGCGTTCATCGGGATTTCGATGACCACATTGAATTCGTCCGGCACTTTTTTGCCAGCGTTGACTTTGTCCAGGGACATGGGTGAGCTCCGTTTGAAATCGAGGGGTACCGTTGGGCACAGGTACGTCCGGGGCCCAAAAGTCTGCCCCAGATTACGCTTGATTTTACTGACGCAACCCTTTCGACTTGCGCAAAATCCTGGGCCGGTCACGTTTTTGACGTTACAGTGCGGCCGTTGGCCAATCGTTTCTGAATGTATCGAACGAGGAAGCAACGCAGCGGGGCCCTCGCTAGCGTTGTGCCCCAGTTCTGTACAACACGAGGAGACAAAGACATGACAGGTCAATCAGCGCTGTATCTGGCGTTTGTCTGCGGTTGCATCGCCGTCATTTACGGCTTTTGGGCTCGCAGCTGGATTCTTTCTCAGGACGCGGGTAACGCCCGTATGCAGGAAATTGCGGCGGCCATCCAAACTGGTGCTGCCGCCTACCTCTCCCGGCAATACAAAACCATCGCGGTGGTGGGCGCAGTCTTGGCCGTACTGATCGCTTTGTTTCTCGATGTGCAGTCGGCTATCGGCTTTGTGGTGGGCGCCGTGCTTTCCGGTGCCTGCGGCTTCATCGGCATGAACGTGTCCGTAAGGGCCAACGTGCGAACGGCGCTAGCAGCCACCAAAGGCTTCGGCCCCGCGCTGGACGTGGCATTTCGTGGTGGTGCCACGACAGGCATGCTCGTGGTTGGCCTGGGGCTGCTGGGTGTCAGCGGCTTTTACGCCTATCTGGTCACTGGCGGCACCGCAACAGCGCAGCAACTCAACCCGCTGATCGGATTTGCCTTTGGCTCCTCGCTGATTTCGATCTTTGCCCGCCTGGGTGGCGGCATCTTCACCAAGGGCGCGGACGTGGGCGCCGACCTGGTAGGCAAGGTGGAGGCAGGTATCCCTGAAGATGACCCCCGCAACCCGGCAGTGATTGCCGACAACGTGGGCGACAACGTGGGCGACTGCGCCGGCATGGCCGCCGACCTTTTCGAAACCTATGCCGTCACACTGATTGCCACCATGGTGCTGGGCGCACTGATGGCGAGTGGTGGCGGGGCTAGCACCGTGGTGTATCCCCTGGCATTGGGTGCCGTGTCGATTGTGGCCAGCATCATCGGCTGCTTCTTTGTCAAGGCGACACCCGGCATGAAAAACGTCATGCCCGCTCTTTACAAGGGCTTGGCGGTGGCTGGTGGCTTATCGCTGATTGCCTTTTACTTTGTCACCCAGAGTTTGTTTCCAGCGGCCATCACCTTGGCCGACGGTCGTGTCATAGGTGCCATGAGCCTGTTTGGCGCCTGCGCGGTGGGTCTGATCCTGACAGCGGCATTGGTGTGGATCACCGAGTACTACACAGGCACCCAATACGCTCCCGTGCAACACATCGCACAGGCCTCCACCACGGGCCATGGCACCAACATCATCGCTGGCTTGGGGGTTTCAATGCGCTCCACCGCCTGGCCAGTGATTTTTGTCTGCCTGGCCATCTGGACAGCTTTTGCCATGGGCGGCCTGTACGGGATCGCGATTGCTGCTACGTCAATGCTGAGCATGGCAGGCATTGTGGTGGCGCTGGATGCCTATGGCCCCATCACCGATAACGCGGGCGGCATTGCCGAAATGTCTGAAATGCCGGCCAGCGTGCGCGATGTCACCGACCCGCTGGACGCAGTGGGCAACACCACCAAGGCAGTGACCAAGGGCTATGCGATTGGCTCTGCTGGCCTGGCTGCATTGGTGTTGTTTGCCGACTACACCCACAAGCTCGAAGCCTATGGCAGCGCCATCAAGTTTGACCTAAGCGACCCCATGGTCATCATCGGCCTGTTCATCGGTGGTTTGATCCCCTATCTGTTTGGCGCCATGGCCATGGAAGCGGTTGGCCGGGCCGCTGGCAGCGTGGTGGTAGAGGTTCGCCGGCAGTTCCGCGACATCAAAGGCATCATGGAGGGCACCGGTAAGCCCGAGTACGACACCGCTGTCGATATGCTGACCTCAGCGGCCATCAAGGAAATGATGATCCCCAGCCTCTTACCCGTGGCGGCTCCCATACTGGTGGGCCTGCTGCTGGGTCCGGCGGCTTTGGGCGGCCTGCTGATGGGCACCATCGTCACAGGCTTGTTCGTGGCCATTTCAATGTGTACCGGCGGCGGGGCATGGGACAACGCCAAGAAATACATTGAAGATGGCCATCACGGTGGCAAGGGTAGTGAGACGCACAAGGCGGCGGTCACTGGCGACACCGTTGGCGACCCCTACAAAGACACGGCCGGGCCGGCTGTCAATCCACTGATCAAAATCATCAATATCGTGGCGCTCCTGATCGTGCCCCTGATGATGAAACTCCACGGCGCTTGAGCCCCGATAAAAAAAGCGAGGCTTAACTCGCGTTTAGGGCCGCCACGGACGCAAAATGCGCTGTGGCGGCCCTTTCGCTTGGCCCCAATCCATTTCCATGAAGATTCTGACCGTTGACGACCACGCCCTGGTACGAGAGGGCTTACGCCATGTGCTCAAGGGCCTGGATGACGAGGTTCAGGTGCTGGGCGCCGGCAATGGCGCCGCGGCATTTGCCATGGCAGATGAGCACCCTGACATCGATTTGGTCATGCTTGACTTTCACCTGCCCGACATGAATGGGTTCGCGGTGCTGGATCGCCTGGGTCGCCAGCATCCCGAATTGCCAGTCCTGATGCTTTCGGGCTCAGCAGACCGGCAACTCATGCGCGAGGTGCTAGACAAGGGTGCCGCCGGGTTCATCACCAAATCAGGTTTGAGCGATGAATTGCTGACGGCATTGCGACTGGTGCTGGACGGGAGCATTTATGTCCCCCCGGAATTGACCCACGCCCCCACGCCTGAAGTCTTACCTGCTCGCAGGCGCGAGGATGGCCCCAATCTGACTCCGCGCCAAGAGGACGTCCTGTTAGAGCTGATGGAAGGCCGTTCCAACAAGGACATCAGCCGCAGGTTGGGCATGTCGGAAGAAACCGTCAAAAACCATGTCAGCAACTTGCTGCGGGCCTTTGACGCTCAAAACAGAACACAAGCGGTCGCTGCCGCCACCCGAGTGGGCTATACATCCTCAGGCTTGACTTGATCGTGCTCAGCGGGCACGGAAGCATCCCAAGCCGTCGAGCTGAGGTGCCGCAAGAGGCTACGCAGTTTTGCCGGACGCACCGGTTTGTGCAACAAGGGGACACCCGCAAGCCGCGCCTGTTGCATCAATAGCGGTGCCGTGTCTCCACTCATCAGTGCAACAGGCAAACTACGCTGCGCAAGGCCACGTAATTGCCCAACCATCGCCAGGCCATCGCCCCCGCCCGGCAGACGGAAGTCACTCAAGACCACGTCCACATTCGACCCAAGAAGACGAAACTGTTCCACGGCCAGAGACTGACTTCGGGCCTCCAACACCTCGCACCCCCAAGACCTGAGCAAACCCACCAGGCCAGCACGCGAAAGATCATCGTCCTCCACCACCAGCACGGTCAAACCCTCGAGGTTGCCCGGGGTTAACGCTAGCAACAGGTCTGAGCCTACGCTCAACGATTGGATGGGTGCCGGTGGGTCGGCAAGGGGCACATCCAGCACGAAGCAGCTCCCCCGGCCAGGACTGGATCTGAAGCTCAGTTCGTGACCCAGCAGGCGCGAGGTTCTATCCACAATATTGAGACCCAGTCCCAGGCCCTTGGCCCGATCACGTTCCGCGTTACCTACTTGGTAAAACTCACGAAAAATCAGGGCGTGGTGTTCTTCGGCGATGCCCACCCCGCTATCGCGCACCTCCAGCCGTACCGTTTTGCCCTTGTCACGCAAACGCGCTGCGACCAGCACAGTGCCCTTCGGGGTGTACCTCAAGGCATTGCCCACCAGGTTGAACAAGATCCGCTTGAGCAGCACCTCATCGCTGCGCACCCACAGCGGACTGGGCCTGATGCGCAGGCGCAGGCCCTTTTCGCGGGCGTCAGATGCCAGTGCATCGCGCAGCGCTTGCAGAACAGACTCCAAGGCAAAGGTATGTTCGTTCACCCGCACCGTGCCCGATTCCAGCCTGGAGACATCCATCAAACCATCCAGCAGGTTCTGCATGGCCAACACAGACGCGTCCAGGTAGTTCACCAGACTTGTTGCCTCCGGGCTCAGGGGTAACTGGGACAACCGGGCCACAAACAAACCCAGTGCGTGGGTAGGCTGGCGCAAGTCGTGGCTCGCTGCCGCGAGAAAACGTGTCTTGTCCTGGCCTGCAGCTTCGGCATCCTGAACTCTGGCGTTCAATTCCGCCGTGGCTTCCATCACCTGTCGCTCCAGCTCCGAGCGCACCCTGGCCAATCGATCAGCCATGTGATTGAGGCCGGACTTCAGGTCGTGAAGGACATCGCCTTGCGATGTATCCAGTCGCAACTGCAAATCGCCCCGCCCAATGCGCTCGACCATATGGGAAACCTGCATCACAGGTCGAGTGACACTACGGCTTAGCCGCAGTGACAGAAAACCACCCAATGCCAGGGCTGCCATGGCAGTGAGGAGGCCGGCTAGGACAATATCGTGCTGACGACTGAGCACGGCAGCGCGCGACACCATCAAAACCACTTGCCCCAGAGGCTGTGGCTTCACCTGTGCCATACCCTGCTCAAACTCCTCGTGGAGCACAAGTGTTGAGGGCATGACAGGTTGGGTAAGGATGTCGCTCTTGCCATCTTCTGCTGTCAACCAGGTTTCTTGATCCTGAATGGCGGGCAACTGGGCCGCAAGCTTGCCGGAATTGACCACAGTGCGACCGCCTGCATCCAATACAGACACGGCCACTACACCTGGTTCACGCAGCACCCCGGCCATGACATTGCTCAAACTCTCCGTGTTGCCCGAGAAAAGGCCGTATTCACTGGCAGAGGCGGCCTGACGGGCGAGCGTGCGAGCTTGCTGCACATGCGCCTGCTGCACATCCCCCAGACGCGTCACTACGAACAACACAGACAGCACGACGGCCATCAGCGCAAGTGGCAACAACGCCGCCACCAATATTCGAAACCGTATGTCTTTACTTTTCAAGGCGCCCCTCCCTGCGCAGCAAAATCTGGTTTAGATCCGCTGCATTCAGGCTCAAACCTAGTGACCGCATGACCTGTTCATTCACATCCACCACAAATTCCTTGGGAGCCTGTACGGCCGTTGCGGGCATGCGGCCAGCCAACAAGGACCGCGCCAAAGACGCTGTATGACGGCCTATTTGATCGGGTGTGGCATACAAACCCAGCACTGCACCTGCGCGTACATACGATGCTGAAAAACCAATCACAGGCACATTTGCCCGAAACGTGCTGAGCAGTATGTTTTGTACGCTGTTGCGATTGAAAATGTTAGGGTCGGGCAAGGCCAGCAACACGTCTGCCTCAGTCAGCACCTTTTTGAGCGCAGGCAAGATCTGATCACCGGGTTCGACGTAGGGGCTGACCGCCCGCAGGTCACGCACTGGTAGCGCACTCAGCAATTCCGCCGTCGTAGACCTCGAATCCGCACTCCACATCACGCCCAAACGCCGGGCCTTGGGCAACGCAAACCGGATCAGGTCCAGCTGCCGCCCAGTGGGTTGATCCAGAGCAACGCCAAAAAGACCGCCACTCTTGCTGACGTTGGACGCCACCAGGCGCTCCATCACTGCTTTGGGGACCACGGCGCACAGCAGAGGAATGCGGTCGTCCCGCTCTGCCAGAGCCGCCGCAGCCCGGCTGCCTAGTGCAATAAAAAGGCGCGGTGTCACGCTTCCCTCTGGAGGCAAGTCGCTGAGTTTGTAGTCCTCAATCTCCTGCGCCGGTACGCCTGAGCGTTCCAACTCTGCACGCACAGCCCTCGCCACGTCGGCATAGCTGGCCGTGCCATCGCTGCTCACCAGCACGATGTTGGCCGCCTGGCTCAAACCTGAAGCCAGGGCTATCCAAACGGCAAGTAAAACGAGGCGCAACAAGGCTATTGCTCGTCAGAACTGCTGCAGCTCGATCAGTTCTCAATCCGGAAGGTCACAAAGGCACGGCGCTCGAATTTGAAACTTTCCTGGTAATCGACATAAGGCTTACCGAGGTTTTGCACCACCAAAGCAAGCTCTGCCCGGCTTTTGCCGATTTGCAGACCTTTGGCCAGTCTTAAGTCCGTGCGGGTCATCGAGCTAGTAAAGCCCGTCGTCCTTGGCTGAGACATCGCACCGGCGTCATGGTGCATCAGAGAAAAGCTCAAATTGCCGGGCAGACGCTGGAACCACATCAGGGACGTTGCGAGTCGGGGTGCGGCCTTCTCATAGTTTGTCTCCAATGAATCGATCTGGATGTAGGCCTGATTCAGCGCAAGTTGGGTATCTTCCAAGGGGCGCCACTTGAGCTGGTATTCGGCACCATGGATGTCGACTCCCACACCATTGATTGATTTTTTTGGTTTTTTTCGAATCATGACAGTTGCCGGTACAGCATAGGCAACATCGTCCAGGCGGCTGACAAACCCTGCGACGTCCTCCTGGAAGATCCGTAGGTCCACATTGACCTTGGCGTCCGGAAAATCTGCCAGATAACCTATCTCCCGGGACGTGATGCGCTCCGGCGCCAGATGGATCGAAGGCACCGTGCCCAGTTGCAGAACAGCCCCATCGGACTGGAACACCAGATTGCCATTTTTCTCAAACATGCTGGGCGGACGGTACGCCCGAGTACCGCCCACCCGCAAAGTATGCCCGGGGACTGCGTGCCAATTGACCATCGCCCTGGGCGAGAACGTACTTCCCGTCATGCTGCTGTTTTCTCCCATGGCGCCCACATTCAGAACCGTATTCGGCCTGAGCCGCCACTCCACGTTCCCGAACACACGTTTGAAGTCAGTCGTCTGCGTCAGGTTCGTGTTGTAGAGGGCCACTGACTCAATCTCTTCACGCCGGAGTTCCGCACCCAGAACTGTGCGAACCTGATCGTTCAAGCGTCGGGTGTACTGAACAGACAGGTTGCTGTCGGAGGCCGAGCCACTGTAGCTCAATGGAAAAGTCGGCTGTAGTTGGGGGTATAGAAATTGTTTTAGCAAGGCATATTGCGTCGGATATGTCGCTTGCAGGGGGTAGAAGTAGACATCGTCTAGGGACTCACGAGCGTGCGACCATCTGACCAACAAATCTTCATCCGCCCCCCAATTCCGCCGCCAATCGATTTGAGCGTAACTATTTGTCAGCGTGTGATCACGCTCCAAATCGCCAGGCGCACCTGGCTGACCCAAACCGGCATAGACATCAACCTGACCCGCACGCAACTGCAGCTCGTCCTGGTTTGAAAGGTTGAAGTCGCTCCGAAAATTAGCACGGCGCACACGGTTGTGTCCGTTAGAGCCCGCCAGGCCATCGTCCCCCCGCTCGTCCAGCGTCAAACGAAAACTCGCGGCATCGTTGCCCCAGCCCACACGCGCGAGCTTGTCATTCACACCGTTCTGGCCTGCTTTGGCCGACACGGCCCAGCCATAAGCCTCAGTGGGAGACCGGGTGATGATGTTGACCACCCCCAAAAAGGCCCGGGCACCATAGGTCGCAGAATTGGATCCGCGCAAAACCTCGATTCGCTCAATGTCTTCCAGGGCCACCGACAGCAGGCCCATACCGATGCTGCCGGACAGATAGGTGGAATAAGCGGTACGCCCGTCAATCAGCAACTGCATACGGCTGGTGTATTCATTGAAAGCGCCGTGGTAATAGGCCGTAGGGGCATCGGTTTCAAAGGAGCTGCTCACCTGAAAGCCCGGCACCCAGCGCAGCAACTCGACCACATCGCGTGCGCCACTCTGGCGAATCATGTCGCGGTCGATCACCGTGACCGCGCCCGGCGCTTCATCCAGGCGCTGGGACAGGCGTGACACGGACAGCACCATGGGCACGTCGTTCAAGAAGTCTGCTTCAGACAGCTGACTTTGCTGAGCCTGTACGGGCCCCTGTGCCAAAACCGCCATCAAAAAGAGACTGTGGGTGTTTGTCCAACGCATGTTGATTTGATTCTTTTGTTCTGAAAAACTCTGTGTCGTGTTGACCAACAGATTGTGCCCTGTGGCTCTACCAGGCTGGCTTGGGAGCAAAAACACCCGGGCGAGCCCTGGCACTAGCCACTTGTGGACAATACCGTTCATGTCAGAACGCACCATTGCCCTGGTGGACGAACGCCACGCCTCGATGGCCGTGCCCGCCGCCGCTTTTTCCCCCGCCACGCGCCTGCGCGCCAACGGCTTGTTGGCCGACCAACTTGGCCGCCCATTGCGCGACCTGCGCATCAGCGTGACCGATCGTTGCAACTTTCGGTGTAGCTATTGCATGCCCAAGGAGGTGTTCAACAAAGACTACGCCTACCTGCCGCATCAGGCACTCTTGAGCTTTGAGGAAATCACTCGCCTGGCGCGCTTGTTTTTGGCCCACGGCGTGAAAAAGATACGGCTGACCGGCGGCGAACCGCTTCTGCGCAAGAACATTGAAGTCTTGATCGAACAGCTGGCTGCTCTGCGCACCCTCGACGGCACGCCGCCAGACCTCACCCTCACCACCAACGGTTCTTTGCTAGCTCGCAAGGCAGCGTCGCTCAAGGCGGCAGGCTTGAACCGGGTCACGGTGAGTTTGGACGGTCTGGACGACGCTGTGTTCAGGCGCATGAACGATGTCGACTTTCCAGTCGCGGATGTGCTGGCAGGGATCGAGGCCGCACAGGGTGCCGGCCTGGGTGATGGTGGTGGGCTCAAAGTCAACATGGTGGTCAAGCGCGGCACCAACGATCAGGAAATCCTGCCGATGGCGCGTCACTTCAAAGGCACGGGCGTGGCGCTGCGCTTCATTGAGTACATGGATGTGGGCGCCACCAACGGCTGGCGTATGGACGAAGTGCTGCCGTCGGCCGAGGTGGTGGCACGCATCCACCAAGAGATGCCTCTGATGGCCCTGCAGGCCGCGACGCCCGGCGAGACCGCGCAGCGCTGGGGCTATGCCAATACACAGGGGCAACATGACCCTCAGGCGGGCGAAATAGGCGTCATCAGCAGCGTGACCCAGGCCTTTTGCGGCGAATGTAACCGCGCCCGACTGTCCACCGAGGGGCAACTGTATTTGTGCCTGTTCGCCAGCAAAGGCTACGACCTGCGCAGCTTGTTACGCAACCAGTCCAGCGATGCAGACATCACCTCCGCCCTGGCGCACATTTGGGCAGGACGCGCGGACCGTTATTCCGAACTGCGTGCTAGCCAGGGCCCGGATACCGCAGCTCAAGGTGGTCGCCGGGTCGAGATGAGCTACATCGGGGGCTAAAACCGTGCACCCGAGCGCCATCATCCAGCCAGGCGAGGTCACCGCCCTGATCCTGGCCGGCGGGCGCGGCTCGCGCATGGGTGGCATCGACAAGGGTTTGCAGGCGTTTCAGGGCCTCCCCATGGCGCAGCATGCTCTGCGGCGCCTTCAATGGCAGCAGCACTGGGTGGGCCACATTGCCATCAATGCCAACCGTAACCTGGACACCTACGCCAGCTGGGGGGTGCCGGTCTGGCCCGACACGCTCAGCGGCGACCTGGGGCCCTTGGCCGGCTTTGCCGCTGGCTTACAACAATGCCCCTCTCCCTGGATGTTGACTGTGCCCTGTGACACACCGCTGTTCCCGCTGGATTTGGTCCATCGCCTGGTGCAGGCGGTGAATGAGCACCACGCCGATATGGCCACGGCAGCGGCTAAAGAAGCCGACGGCCAGATCCGCGCGCAACCCGTGTTTTGCCTGATGCGAGCGGACTTACGGCACAGCTTGGAGGCTTTTCTGGCCAGTGGGCGGCGCAAGATAGACGCCTGGACCGGTCAGCACTCCACCGTTCTGGTGCCGTTTGACCAAGCAGGCGATGACCCTCGAGCTTTTGACAACCTGAACACAGTCGCCGAACTGCAAGCACTGGAGCAAGCATGAATTCTCTCGACGAGATCGCCGCTCAATTGCAGGGCTACGACCCGCAGGCACTCAGTGTTGATAGCGTCAACGCATTTCTTAGGCAACTGGTACATCCCATCGGAGAGACCGAGCAAGTACCGCTGGCACAGGCGTTGGGGCGGGTGCTGGCAGCAGACGTGATCTCGCCCATCAGCGTGCCGCCGCACGACAACTCGGCCATGGACGGCTACGCCTTGCGCGGCGATGACCTGCACCCCCGCCAGCCGACCTCGCTGCGGGTGGTCGGTACGGCGCTGGCGGGCCGCGCCTGGCGGGGATCGCTTGCCGCAGGTGAATGCCTGAAGATCATGACCGGCGCCATCCTGCCTGCTGGACTGGACACTGTGGTGCCACAAGAACTGGTCCAGCCAAGCGCAACGGATGGCATCGTTGTGCCGCCCGGCGTGGTGCGCACCGGTGATAACCGCCGACTGGCCGGCGAGGACCTGATGGTTGGCAGTGTTGCCTTGGCGGCAGGACAGCTCATGACGCCCGCCGCCTGTGGTCTGCTGGCCAGCCTGGGCCAAGGGGAGGTCACCGTGCGCCGGCGCCTGAAAGTGGCTTATTTTTCGACCGGCGACGAAATCCTGAACCTGGGCGAATCCCCCCGAGAAGGTGCCGTGTATGACAGTAATCGCTACACCATTGCCGGCTTGCTGAGCCGTTTGGGCTGCGAGGGCATTGATATGGGTTTGGTGCGCGACGAACCCCTTGCCCTGGAGGCCGCTTTCAAACAAGCGGCCAGTGCGGCCGACGCCATCATCACCAGCGGCGGCGTGAGCGTGGGCGAGGCCGACCATACCAAGGCCATGATGAAAAAGCTCGGCGATGTGGCCTTTTGGCGCATCGCCATGCGGCCAGGCCGACCCATGGCAGTAGGACGCATCAAAAGTGGCGACAAGCAGGCCATCATGTTCGGCCTGCCGGGTAATCCCGTGGCGGTGATGGTCACGTTTCTGGCCTTCGTACGCCCTGCCCTTCAACGCATGATGGGGTGTCAGGTGAGCGAGCCCGTGCTGCTCAAGGCCCAGAGCCTGGAGGCCATCCAAAAAAAACCGGGCAGAACCGAGTACCAGCGCGGCATCGTTGCCGTAAATGCACAAGGCACCCTAGAAGTGCGAACCACGGGCAATCAAGGTTCAGGGGTGCTCAGCTCCATGGTGCAGGCCAATGGCCTGATCGTGCTACACCATCACCAGAGCAATGTGGCCTCGGGTGATGAGGTCGATGTGATGATGTTCGAAGGCGCGATTTAAGCGCCTTAGGCAAGGATCAAGCGCTGGCCTGCTGGGCAGCATGGGCCGGGTCAGATTGATGACCAGCCGTGTCATGAATGTGATCCACCACCACAGTCTTGATGGCGCCCGGCGCATGCTTGCGCGCCAGCAGGGTGTACATGGTGGGCACCACAAAAATGGTGAGCAAGGTCCCCAGACTCATGCCCCCCACAATCACCCAGCCAATCTGACGTCGACTCTCGGCGCCGGCTCCCGTGGCCAAGGCCAGCGGCACGGCACCTAGCACCATGGCGCCGGTAGTCATCATGATGGGGCGCAGGCGCTGGGTGGCTGACTGGCGGATGGCCTGCAGCGTTTCCATGCCCTGCTCGCGCAGCTGATTGGCAAATTCCACAATCAAAATGCCGTGTTTGGTGATGAGGCCCACCAGGGTGATCAAACCGATCTGACTGAACACATTGAGCGTGCCACCCGACCATTTCAGGGCCAGGAGGGCGCCTGCCATAGACAAAGGCACGCTGAACAGGATCACAAACGGGTCGACAAAGCTTTCAAACTGGGCTGCCAGCACCAGAAAAATAAACACCAGGGCCAGGACAAACACCAGCGTGAGCGAATCCGAGGATTTGCGGAACTCGCGACTGGTGCCATTGAGGTCGGTGGCGTAGCCAGGCTTGAGCACCTTCTTGGCCGTCGCATCCATGAAATCCAGCGCCTCGCCCAGCGAGTAGGTGGCCGACAGATTGGCCGTGATGGAGGCCGAGCGGCGCTGGGCAAAGTGGTTCAGCTCACGCGGTGCCACCACCTCACGGACCTTGACCAATGCAGACAGCGGGATCATGGCGTCACCGCGCCCACGGACAAAAATCTTCTCGATGTCCTCGGGCGTGGAACGACCGGACGGGCTGGTCTGGACGATCACATCGTATTGCTCACCCTCGCGCTTGTAGCGGGTCACATTGCGGCCACCCAGCATGGTCTCCACAGCGCGGGCAATAGCGTCCACCCCCACGCCCATGTCCGCAGCCCGCTCACGGTCCACCTCCAGGCGAATCTCGGGCTTGTTCAGGCGCAAATCGGTGTCCACCTGCACAAAACCTGGGTTCTTGGCGAGTTCATCCTGGAAGGCTCGCACGGTCTGAGACAGGTTTTGATAACTGTCGGAGGTGATGATGACAAAGTTGATGGGCCGCTGGGTAAAGCCCTGACCCAACGACGGCGGCGTCACCGGGAATGCCGTCACACCGGACAGGCTGGAGACGCGCCCGGTCATGTCACGCGCCATTTCAAGGGTGGTGCGTTGCCGTTCCTCCCAGGGCACAGCCCGAAAGAAGATGTTGCCTTGCGCGACCGTGGGGTTGCCGATGGTGGCAAAGATCTTGTCGAACTCGGGGTATTTTTCACCCACGCGTTCAATGGCCTGGGCGTAACGGTTGGTGTAGTCCAGGGTCGCGCCGTCGGGCGCATTCACCTGGGCCAGCACCACCCCCCGATCCTCAATGGGTGACAACTCACGCTTGATGTCGAGCTGAACCACATAGGTCAGCACCCCGCTGCCGACCATCACCAAGACCACGACCCAGCGGTGCCGCAAGGTCCAACCCAAAAAGCGGCTGTACCCACGCGTAATGGCCTGCAAAACGTTCTCCATGCCACGGTCAAATGCAGAGGGCTTGGGGTTGTGACGCAGCAGCACAGATGACAACATGGGCGACAGGGTCAGCGCCACCACGCCCGACACCACCACGGCCCCGGCCAGCGCCAGCGCAAACTCGGTAAACAGCCGTCCAGTACGGCCAGGCGCAAAGGCCAGCGGCGCGTACACCGCTACCAGCGTCATGGTCATGGCCACAATCGCAAAGCCCACCTCGCGCGCACCTTGGATAGCCGCCCGAAACGGCGGCATACCTTCTTCAATGTGGCGGTAGATGTTTTCCAGCATCACGATGGCATCGTCCACGACCAAGCCAATCGCCAACACCAGGGCCAGTAAGGTCAGCGTGTTGATGCTGAAGCCGGCCAGCGCCATCAAGGCAAACGTACCAATCAGGGCCACCGGAATCGTGACCAGAGGAATCAACGAGGCACGCAAGGTACGCAAGAAGACAAAAATGACCAAGGCCACCAAAACCGAAGCTTCCAGTATGGTCTGAAACACACCCTTGATGGACCGGTCAATGAACACCGAGTTGTCGTTGGCAATATCCACCACCACGCCGGGCGGCAGGTCGCGTTGAACCTTCTCCAGCAGCTGACGCACCCCGGCCGACAACTCCAGCGGATTAGCGGTGGCTTGGCGAATCACACCCAGACCCACAGAGTCGCGTCCGTTCAAACGCACGCTGGAGCGCTCCTCGGCAGGCCCCTGCTGCACGCGGGCCACATCGCCAATACGCACAGACAGACCGTTGACGGTACGGATCACTACCTGCGAAAACTCCTGAGGCCGCTGAAGGTCAGTGGCGGCGGTGACGTTGAACTCGCGCAGCCGGCTTTCGATACGACCAGCCGGCACCTCTAAGTTAGAGCGGCGCAGAGCGTCTTCCAGATCCTGAATGGTCAACTTGTACGCGGCCAGCTTGTCTGGGTCCACCCAAATGCGCATGGCGAATTTGCGCTCGCCAAACACGGTCACGTCGGCCGCACCCGGCGCGGTTTGCAACACCGGCTTGACCAGCGAGTTGGCCATTTCAGACAACTGAAGGGCGTTATGGGTGTCCGAGCTAAGCGTCAAAAAAATCACCGGGAAGGCATCGGCCTCCACCTTGGCAATCACGGGCTCGTCGATGCCCTGGGGCAAGCGCTGACGTACGCGGGAGACCTTGTCCCGGACATCTGCAGCGGCCGAGTCTGCATCGCGGGTCAAGGCAAAGCGGATGGAAATTTGGCTGCGCTCCTGCCGGCTGTTGGAGGTGATGACATCCACCCCTTCAATCCCCGCCAAAGAGTCTTCGAGCACCTTGGTCACCTGGGCCTCGATGACCTGGCTGGACGCGCCGCCAAAGCGGGTCTGAACCGACACCACGGGCTCATCGATCTTGGGGTACTCCCGCACGTTGAGGCGGTTAAAGGACACAGCGCCGACCAGGACGATGAGCAAGGACAGCACGGTCGCAAAGACCGGGCGGCGGATGGAGGTTTCTGCCAGTTGCATGGTGTGCTCTCTGTCAGATCAGCGGCCGGGCGCGGCGGCAGGCGCAGCGCCACCGGCTGGGGTGCTGGCAGCACCGGCAGCCCCTGTGGGGTTGGAAGCACCCGCATTGGCAGCACCGCCTTGGGGTCGGCCCAGCTCCACTATGCGCAAAGCTGTGCCATCACGTTGCAAACGCTGCTGTCCGGCAATCACGATGGTTTGTTCTTCTTGCAGCCCTTCGGTGATTTCCACCTTGCCCTGGCGTCGCACCCCCAACTTGACCTCCTGGCGCATCGACACAAACTGAGTTTCAGGCGGCAGCTTGGAGGCATCTAGTCCTGAAACCTCGGAAGGCGTCACCACCTTGAAAACGAATTGCTTGCCGCCCTGCGGCACGATGGCCTCTTCGGGCACAACCAAGGCGCTGTCATTGACAGAAAACACGGTGGTTACCCTGGCAAACATGCCAGGGCGCAGCGGCGCAGGACCGCCCAAAGGTTTGCCGCCCACGATAGCCACACCGGCCGGAACGGCAGGACTTGCGGGACATGGGCTGGGCTCGACAGTCAGCCGCGGCGCTGCATCCCCTGCCGCTGAAGCGTCTGCTAAAGGTCGTTTTGGTTTGGCTGCCACCTTCGGAGTGGGGCCAGGGGCCGCTGAAGAACCCGCGGCAGGCATGGCTTTGCCGGCAGCATCAGCACCCGGTACTCCAGGCTTTTTGCCCGCCATGGCCGCCTCTCCCATGCTGTTGGGCAGTACCGCACGCACGCCAACCGAACGGCCATTGGCGTCCAGCAAAGGGTCTATGGCCTGAATTTGCGCCTTGAAGCTGCGTCCGGGAAATGCGTCGATGGCCATCTCGACCATTTGCTGGGGCTTCAGTTTTCCCTGGTAGCGCTCGGGCAAACGGAAATCGACCAACATGCTGCTGGTGTCCTCGAGGTTGATCAGATCAGCGCCATCCTTGACGAAGTCACCCACGTTCACGTTGCGCAGGCCCACCACGCCATCAAAGGGCGCCAAAACCACCATGCGGGCAAGTCGAGCGCAGGACAAGGCCCCCTGCGCCTCTGCCACCTCGAGTGCAGCGGCACTTTCATCCAGCACCCGTTTGGCGACAAAGTTCTCGGCCACCAGTTCCTGGTTACGTTTGAAATTGGCTTTGGCAATCGACACTTGCGCCATGGACTGACGCACCTCGGCACGCTGCAAGGCATCATCGAGTTGTACCAGCACCTGGCCACGGCGCACGCGGGCACCGTCGGAAAACCCCAGTGCCCTGACGCGACCGGGCACCTCAGGCCGCAACATCACGTTCTGGCGCGACCGCAAGGTGCCCACCGCCTGCGCATCGTCACGCAAGGTGGCCTTTTCAACTTTTGCAACCTCGACACCCGCAGGCCGTGCGGGCCCACCTGCCGCCCCACCTGCACCAGCGGTCGCGGGCGCTGGCAAGCCACTGGCAGGTGCAGCGCCTGCTTCCTTGGGCTGCTGAGGCTGGTTCTGGTACCACCAGGCAGCACCAGAAACAGCGGCAATGCCAACAGCGGCAACGATGGGATAGGCAAATTTGGAGGCCATGAAACATCTCAATTGGGAAATGAACGAGGAAAGCGTGGTGAAACTGTATCAGTGTGTGACAGTTGAGACAGAAAAGCCTTGGCCAGGCCGGCGGGACTAGGCGGCCCTGCGAGCCATATCCACACCCTTGTTGGCCAACATGTCTGCTCGCTCGTTGCCGGGGTCCCCGTTGTGCCCGCGCACCCATCGCCATTCGATCTGATGCCCCCCGCCGGACACCAGTTCGTCCAGCCTCTGCCAGAGATCCACGTTCTTCACGGGTTCCTTCGAAGCGGTCTTCCACCCGCGGGCCTTCCAGCCTGGCAACCACTCGGTCATTCCCTTAAGCACATACTGGCTGTCGACATGCAGGGTCACCTTACAGGGGCGCTTGAGAGCCGCCAGTGCCTCAATGACTGCCGTCATCTCCATGCGGTTGTTGGTGGTGCCCATCTCGCCGCCGCACAACTCTTTCTCGGTGGTACCTGACTTCAGCAGCGCGCCCCAACCGCCCGGTCCGGGGTTGCCCTTGCAGGCGCCATCGGTGTAAATGTCTATGGAATTCAATCTGGTCTTTCTGTAGGGGAAGAATCATGGCCATGCCCCTGGCGACGCGCCTGCCGGCCAACGGCGGATACCGCTGAACCGGAGCGCTGACGAAGAGACTTCCAGCTGGGTTTGAGCAAGCGCATACCGTGCACACGTTTGACGGCAACCAGCAAATATACCGCTCCAAATATGGGCCACCAGCGTGCGCCAATACGTTCCATCCAGGTCAAACGCTGAAACCATGATTCACGGTTCATCGCGGGTCGATAAAGGCCAAAGCGTGTGCTTTCCACCTCAAAACTGAGCAAGCGCAACCAGTCCCTCAGACGTCGGTCATCAATCAATTCCGTCGCCGGTGGCAGAAAAGGCCGCCCCAGGTCCCAGCGTTCCAGGATTTGGTCGACGCGCAGGCGCCAGCCCCACAGGCTCACAGGGTTGAGACCGCAAATCACCACGCGGCCCTCGGGCATCAACACACGCTCAACTTCGCGCAGACAAAGGTGCGGATCGAGTCCCAGCTCCAGCGTGTGAGGCAGCACCACCAGATCCAGGCTATTGGCCGCAAATGGCAGTGCAGTGAAATCGGAGATGATGGCCACTTGGGGCGAGTCCTGTGTGTCGGCCAACCAGCGGTGTGGCATGCGATTGGCACGCAGCGCGTCCAACTCTGGCAGACCTAATTGAAGTGCGTGGTAGCCAAACAAGTCAACCACGGCCTCGTCCAAATGATGCTGTTCCCACGCAAGGAGGGACTGGCCCGCGGGGGTACGCAACCAGGACTGCAAATCTATAATTGGATCGCCCATGAACCTGACTCCGATACCTGCGTTTGAAGACAACTACATCTGGATGCTGGATGACGGACGCAAGGCGATCGTCGTGGATCCGGGCGACGCACAGCCCGTGCTCAAGGCGCTGGACCTGCAGGGTCTGCAGCTGCGGGCGATTCTAGTCACGCATCATCATGCAGACCACATCGGTGGCGTAGAGGCCTTGCATGCTGCCACAGGTGCCAGGGTGTATGGCCCCGCCCTGGAAGACATTCCCGAGCCCTACCTGGCGATGAATGACGGAGATGAGATCGACTGTATCGGTCTGCACTTTCGAGTCATGGATGTTCCTGGTCATACCTCCGGGCACATTGCCTACTACAGTGAACGCATCAACCAGCAGCCCCTGGTCTTTTGTGGGGACACTCTTTTCTCGGGTGGATGTGGCCGATTGTTTGAGGGCACCCCGGCGCAGATGCTGGCATCGCTCGACTCCCTGGCCGCACTGCCGGCAGACACGCTGGTGTGCTGCACCCATGAATACACGCTGAGCAACCTGCGCTTTGCGAGAACGGTGGAACCCGACAACACCGAATTGCGCGACTACGAGCGGTGGTGCATCACCCGTCGCCAGCGGAGCCTGCCCACCCTGCCCTCGAGCATGGGGCAGGAAAGACTCATCAACCCATTTCTGCGCTCACGCGAAGCCGCCGTCATGGCCAGTGCACTCCGTTTTTCGCCACAGGCCCTGGGCGAGGTCGAGGTGTTTGCGGCGCTGCGCGAATGGAAAAACCAGTTCAAATGAAATACACAAGCTTCGTCATGGCAGCCTGCCTGCTGTGGCTGGCCGGCTGTAGCAGCCTGCCCACCCCCAGCAGCGGCGCAGTTCAAGCAGGCCGTGTGGAACAGCCTGTCTTGCCCACGGTCCAATCAACGACCGAAAGCCAGGCCGCACCGGTATACCCGGCCGGGGCCATGTCGCCCATCACGCCTGGGCATGCCACAGCCTCCAGTGTGGCCGCGCTGGCACCACCGGCTGACCTGTGGGAGCGGATCCGCCGAGGTTATGCCATGCCCGATCTGAAAAACGAGCTGGTGCAAGACCGTGAGCAGTGGTACACCGCGCGCCCGGAGTACATCTACCGCATGACAGAGCGGTCACGCAAATATCTCTTCCACATCGTTGAAGAGCTCGAGCGCCGAAACATGCCCACCGAGCTGGCCCTGTTGCCTTTTGTGGAGAGTGCCTTCAATCCGCAAGCGGTGTCGAGTGCAAAAGCCGCCGGCATGTGGCAATTCATGCCCGCCACGGGCAAGACCTTTGAACTCAAGCAAAGTGCCTTTCGGGACGACCGGCGTGATGTGCTGGCCTCAACCCGCGCAGCATTGGATTACCTGCAAAAACTCTACGGCATGTTTGGCGACTGGCACCTGGCGCTTGCCGCTTACAACTGGGGCGAGGGCAGTGTCGGCCGGGCCATCACCAAGAACCAGAAAGCCGGACTCGGCACCGGATACCTGGATTTGTCCATGCCCATGGAGACACGCTTTTATGTCCCCAAGCTCCAGGCAGTCAAAAATATCGTGGCCAACCCGGCTGCCTTCCAGTCACGCCTGCCGCTGATCGAAAACCACCCCTACTTTGACTCGGTCACCATCACCCGTGACATCGATGTGAGCCTAGCGGCCAAACTGGCTGAAGTGCCTCTGGACGACTTCAAGGCACTGAATCCTTCCATGAGCAAGCCGGTCATCTTGGCCGCTGGCACACCGCAAATCTTGCTGCCTTGGGACAACGCGGCGGTGTTTAAGCGCAATTTAGAGAGCTATACCGGTACCTCGCTAGCCAGCTGGACCGTCTGGATGGCACCCACCACCCTCAAAACGGCAGACGCTGCACGCAAGGTGGGCATGAGCGAGGAAGAGTTGCGCCGGCTGAACAACATTCCGCCCCGGGTGATGATCAAGGCTGGCTCGGCGCTTCTTGTGCCGCGCGCCAGTGGCACAGTCAGCAATGTGGCTGAACATGTGGCAGACAACGGGCAAATTTCCCTGGCACCGGAAATCACACTCAAGCGCACCGTGGTGAAGGCTCGCAAGGGTGACACGGTGGCCTCAGTGGCTCGTCGATATCGCGTGACACCAGACAACTTGGCCGACTGGAACAAGGTCAAAGCCACTGCCGCATTGAAACCAGGTCAGTCTATCGTCGTCTTTCTCGCACCCCAGGCACGCGTCGCCAAGACTCCGGCAGCGTCTGCATCGCGTAATGAAAAAGTTGCCAAACGCCCTGCCCCAGTCAAAAACCAGTCAGCAGCCAAAGCGCATTCCAGCAAAACCAAGCCGGTGCGGGTCGCCGCCAACCGCTAGCCAGTGACGATGACTCAAGCCTTGAATCGATCTTTGGCCTTGCGGGCGTAGGCGTTTGTGTAAGTACCGAGCAGATCAATTTTTTCTGGACGCAAGGCCGAGTCGAAGCTAGCCAGGGCCCTGAGTGCTATCTTGGCGCTGTCGTCGCTGATGAGGCCGTCCACCGAAAACGCCTCGTGCACCTTGTTGAAAGACGCGAGGTAGAGCGCACGGTCCCCCAGCAAATAAGACTCTGGCACCGAGCGGATGATGTCGCTAGGACCCGCCGTCTGTAGCCACTTGAGACTGCGCACGATGCCGTTGGCCAGCGCCTGTGCCGTACCTGGATTTTTTTCCAGAAAAGCCAGTGGCGCGTAAAGACAGCCCGACGGCATGAGACCGCCAAACAATTGCGCCGTGCCTTTGAGGGTGCGAGTGTCCTGCACCACTCGCAGTTCGCCTTTTTGTTCCAGCAAGGTCATCGCGGGATCGGTATGGCACAAGGCATCCACCTGGCCACTTCGGAACGCATTGATCGCCGCCCCGACCGATCCCACCCCCACATAATGAACGTCAGCGGGCTTGAGACCCACCCGCGAAAGTGCCATGTTCGCCACCATGTTCGTGGACGAACCAGGCGCAGACACGCCTATGCGGCGGCCACGCAGGTCAGCAAGTGACTTGTAATCGGGTATGGCCTTGGCGGAAATACCCAGCGCGATTTGCGGCGCGCGACCTTCCATCACAAAAGCTTGAAAGGTGCGCTTTTCCATTTGCTGCGAAATGGTGTGCTCATAAGCACCCGCAACAACATCTGCAGTACCAGTCAATACCGCCTGTAGCGCCAGTGCACCGCCGTTGTGGTCGTCAAGGACCACGTCCAAGCCCTCGTCCCGGAAAAACCCCAATTGCTCTGCGATGGTCAAAGGAAGGTGATAAAACGAGGCTTTGCCTCCCACGGCGATAAGCACCCTGGTCTTTTCAGGCTTGGCCTGCACCCACATGGGGGCGGCGGCAATGGAAGCCACAGCCAGGGCAGCGACAGAACGCAACGCCCCCCGGCGCAAATCAAAGTGTGAACTTGTTTGAACGACAGAACTTTTCATTTGAGAAAAGCATAGCAAGTGGCTGTCGTTTTGGACATCCGGACATTCCCGATCCCGGGTTTGTACGGATAGCGCTCCAATCAAAAAGATCCTTTAGACCTGCCAGATATAAGCAAGGAGACGGTTCAGCGCCGGTCCACCAAAGCGTGGGCGATGGTGCCCAGATCTACATACTCCAGCTCGCTGCCTATCGGCACCCCCCTGGCCAAACGGGTGGGCACCAAGCCCCTGGCCTTGAGGCCCTCGCTGATGACATGGGCGGTCGCTTCGCCTTCGGCCGTGAAGTTGGTCGCCAGAATGACCTCCTGGACCACACCGTCCAGAGCCCGCTCAAACAGCCGCTTCAAACCAATGTCGTGCGGGCCTATGCCGTCCAGGGGGCTGAGCCGACCCATGAGCACGAAATACAGGCCCTTGTAGGCGCCGGTGCGCTCCAGGGCAGACTGATCGGCAGGGTTTTCGACGACGCACAACTTGGACGGATCACGACGTGAATCCTGGCAAAGCGCACAAACCTGCCCCTCGGTGAAGCTGTAACAGCGCTCGCAGTGCCGGGTGTGCTCCACCGCATGAGCCAGCGCGGCTGACAAGGTCTGCGCACCGGCTCGATCATGCTGAAGCAGATGAAAAGCCATACGTGAAGCCGACTTGACACCCACGCCGGGCAAACGTCGCAAGGCCTGGATCAGCGTGTCGAGCGCGTGGGCATCAGACATGGCTGTGGTCCAACAGGGCTCTTGATAAGAAAGACCAAATGCTTAGAACGGGAACTTCATGCCGCCGGGCAAACCTGGCATGCCTGCGGTGAGCTTGCCCATTTTTTCTTGCGAGGTGTCCTCGGCTTTGCGCACAGCGGCATTGAAAGCGGCGGCCACCAGGTCTTCGAGCATGTCCTTGTCTTCAGCCAGCAAACTGGGGTCGATGGTCACGCGGCGCACGTCGTGCTTACAGGTCATGGTGACCTTGACCAGGCCCGCGCCGGACTCACCTGTGACCTCAATGTTGCCCAGCTCTTCCTGGGCTTTTTTCATGTTGTCCTGCATGGCCTGGGCCTGCTTCATGAGACCGGCGAGTTGTCCTTTGTTGAACATGGCAATTCCTTATTTGATATCTGGAGAATTTAGGGAGTAGGTGGCCCGGGCAGCAGAGGCTGCCACGGACATGACGTAAAACCCGGCGGGCCTCAGTCCAGCGGCCTGATGGAACCTGGGACGATTTTCGCCCCAAATTCCTGCATCATGGACTGCACAAAGGGGTCATCCAAAATGATTTTTTCTGCAGCCTGCTGCTTGGCTTGCGCCAAGGCTGAATTGCGCCGTGCTGGGCTGTCGATGACGGCACCAACCGTTACCGACACGCGCACATCGTGACCGATACTGGCCAGCGCAGCCTGCAAGCGGTCGCGGCTGCCAGGCTGGGTGAGGGACTCACGCTCCACCTGCAGCCGCCAATCATCAGCATCGCGCTGCATAAGTTGCGACTGCAAAGCCAGTTCACGGGCCAAGGCCGTCACGGCCTCAGTGGCGACCAATTGCTGAACAATGCTGTACCAAAAATCGCCATCTTGAGGTGCAGAGGCTGGCGCATCAGGCCCCGCCTCTGGGGCAGGAGTTGGGCGTGGCGTTGGACCGCCTCGAGCTTGATCAGCGTTGACTGCCCGCTGAGCGACCTTCGTTGTCTCGATTAGAGTTTTTTTTTCCTCGGTGGCTACAAAACCAGCTGGCTTGAATGCCAACAAGCGCAGCAACACCATGGTCAACGCAGCATAGTCATCAGGGGCGAGCCCCAGTTCCGAGCGCCCGTGCAGACACATGCTGTACAGCAATTGGGTCTCGTCCGGAGGCATCACATCTGCCAGACGCCGCATATCCAAGTGGTCAGGATCGGACTCATCCATAGGCGTGTTGGGCACCGCCTGCAGAACGGCCATCCGTTGCAACACCGTGGTCATTTCCTCCAGCGTGGAGGCAGCACTCAGTCCATTGAGGCGAAGTTCTTCGGACGTTTCCACCACGGTCTGGCCATCGCCACGCGCCAGGGCGCCAATCAAACGAAACACATAGCTGCGATCCACACTGCCCAGCATTTGCCGCACTGCCGCTTCCTGCAGCTGCCCACCGCCAAAGGCAATGGCCTGGTCAGTCAGGCTCAAGGCATCGCGCATGGAACCACGCGCGGCACGTGCCAGCAAGCGCAAGGACACCGCATCGGCCTCAACGCCCTCCGTGTGCAGCACCTGCGCCAGATGTTCACGCACCGTCTCAGGCGCCATGGGCCGCAGATTGAACTGCAGGCAACGCGACAGAACGGTGACGGGCACCTTCTGGGGGTCGGTGGTGGCCAGCACAAACTTCAGATATTCGGGCGGTTCTTCCAGGGTCTTCAGCATGGCGTTGAAGGCCGTGTTAGTCAGCATGTGCACCTCGTCGATCATGAAGACCTTGAAGCGCCCTTGCACCGGCTTGTAAACCGCTTGTTCCAGCAGGGATTGCACCTCGTCCACACCGCGGTTAGAGGCAGCGTCCAGCTCGGTGTAGTCCACAAAGCGCCCGCTGTCGATGTCGGTGCAGGCTTGGCACACGCCACAAGGCTGATCGGTGATGCCGCCCTGGCCGTCCACCCCCTGGCAATTGAGCGACTTGGCCAAAATGCGAGACACCGTGGTCTTGCCCACGCCCCGGGTACCCGTGAACAAATACGCGTGATGCAGGCGCCGGGTTTGCAAGGCGTTACCCAAGGCGCGCACCACGTGCTCCTGCCCCACCATTTCTGTGAAATTTCGGGGGCGGTACTTGCGGGCGAGCACGAGGTATGACATGGCCCGGATTCTAAAGGTCGGGTCCTTGGGTACAATTCACGCTGACGGGCCTTCCCGCATGGTGAAGCGGCCAACCGGGTCAGGTGGGGAACCAAGCAGCCCTAACTGTGGAGCCAGTGCCGGGGTCAGGCTCGTCAACCCCAATTTTCAAACTCGCCGGTCAAGACTGGCGCAGCATCTCCCAAGCACCCTCTCCGGCTTTTTTACCACTGGCCATGCAAGCCGTCAGCAAGTAGCCGCCAGTCGGCGCCTCCCAATCCAGCATCTCGCCAGCACAAAACACACCGGGCAAGCGCTTGAGCCCTAGCTCGGCGCTCATGGCCTCAAAAGACACGCCGCCAGCAGTGCTGATCGCTTCATCTATGGGGCGTGCCGCGCTCAGCACCAGCGGCAAGGCCTTGATGGCAGCCGCCAAGGGTGAGCCGGCTTGAACGCCGTCGCGCCCCAGCACCTCGTAAAGGATGGCGCTTTTGATGCCATCCAGGCCCAAGCGGCTCTTGAGGTGCGCCGACAGGGACCGGGATCCGCGGGGATGCATCACTTCTTTCAGCACCCGTTCCAGCGGGAACTGCGGGAGTAAATCCAGATACAGCGTCGCTGAGCCGTTCTGAACGATGTCTTCACGCAGTAGGCTGGAGGCGGCATAGATCAGGCTGCCCTCCACGCCCGTGGCCGTGGCCACAAACTCACCCTGGCGACTGAAGCTTTGGCCCTCAGCCCCCTCGTAGCGTATCGCCACCGACTTAAATGGTTGCCCTGCAAATCGGCTACTGAAGTATTCGGTCCAGCCACCCGCCACATCAAAGCCACAGTTGGAAGGCACTAGCGGGCGCACATCCACGCCTTTGTCCTGCAAAACAGGTGCCCAGGCTCCGTCAGAACCCAATCGTGCCCAACTGGCACCGCCCAGCGCCAGCACCACCGGCACCTGGGCAGACGATGTCACCGCCACTCGGCCTTGGGGGGTATCGAACACCAGGGCGCCATCGTCCTGCCAACCCAGCCATCGATGGCGCATATGAAACCGTACTCCCGGCCCATGGGCTGGGTGGCGCAGGCGGTGCAACCAGGCACGAAGCAGCGGCGCTGCTTTCATGTCGGTCGGAAACACCCGCCCCGATGTACCCACAAAAGTGGACACGCCCAGGCCCTGCGCCCAAGCGCGCAGGTTGTCGGGTCCCAATCCCTGCAGCAGGGCCGCGACCTCGTCTTGTCGGGCCCCGAAACGCGTGTGAAACCGTTCCAGAGGCTCGGAGTGGGTTAAGTTCAAGCCCCCTTTGCCAGCCAGCAAAAACTTGCGTCCCACCGACGGCATGGCGTCATAAAGATCGACCTGCACGCCTTGAGCGACGAGCACCTCCGCCGCCATCAGGCCAGCGGGACCGCCCCCCACCACGATGGCTCGCTGCTCACCCCCCAGATCCGACACCTGCACCTTAGTCATTCAAAGCTCTCAAAACATCGGACTGGAACTCACGCCCGTACAAAACCACTACCACCATGCCGGTCGCCAGCACAAAGGCCAAGGGCGAAAAAAACCACCCGAGCGCCGCAAACGAAAAATAGTAGGCTCGCAAGCCATCGTTGAAAGTGTCAGCCGCCAACCCAAGCAGCGCGGCGGAACGCTCCACGATCCGGTCACGGGCATCGTCGCCATCGGCCAGCTGTTCAGGCGCGGGCATGGCGCCGAGCAACACGCCAGTGATGATGTACTGACGCATGGACCAGGTGAACCGGAAAAAGGCATACACAAAAATACCGATCAGCACCAAAATCTTGAACTCGAACACCAAGAGCGGTGTGGGCTGCGCAAAGGGAAACTCGCGTACCAATTCAGCCGCCTTGTCTGTGGTGCCCAGCAATGCAAACAGGGCACCAATCACGAAAATGGACGTCGATGCAAAAAATGACGGGCTGGCTGAGAGGCTTTGCGTGATGATGCCGTCGAGCATACGCGGGTCACGCGAGGTGCTTTGCAGCATCCAGGCACGCCGATAGCGCTGCGTGGTCATCATCAAGGACGGCCTGCGCTGCCCCCAAAAACGGGCAAACCAGGCATAGGCCGACCAGAAAGCAAAAAAGGCGGCTAGCGCAAGCCAGTCCGCCCAAGGCAAAAGAGCAATGATCTTCATGCACCGATGGTAACGGCGCCGTCAGCATCAGCTCAGAGCATCATCCGCGAAATCTGTTTGCCACTTCGGCAATGCGCTTGCCAAACAATCGGCCAGTTTCCAGATCGCCTGCGTTCATCTCATCTGCACCCGCGTCGCTAGGTGTTTGCCCCATGGGTCCTGCCGACGAGGCCAGGTAGTTGACATCACTGCGCTGAGACGCCTTGGTGTTGTGGTAATTCAAACCCGTGCCCACCCAAATCCCACCGTGTTGCATGGCCAGGGTCATGAAGTAGTGCAAGGTGGAGTGTTTGTCGCCATTGACGTTAGAGCTATTGGTAAAGCCCCCAAAGATTTTGTCTTTCCAGGCTTGGGTGTACCAGGCCTTGCTGCTGGCATCGGCAAATTTCTTGAACTGCCAGCTCACGCTGCCCATGTAAGTAGGGCTGCCCATCACGATGGCGTCTGCAGCGCCCAGAGTGGCCCAACCCTCATCAGACACATTGCCGTCGGCGTCGATGGTGACCAGATCACCGTCAGACCCATCCGCCACGGCTTGCGCCAAGCGCAGGGTGTGACCGTAACCCGAATGAAAAACAACTGCTACTTTTGCCATATCAAATCTCCTTGAATGAAGCGGTTAATGGCCCAAAAATCAGGCCGAGGGTAAGCATGGGTGAAGGAGCAAGCACAGCGCCTGCTCAAGGACTCAGGTCAAACACCAGCACTTCGGCTTGCGTGCCTTGTGTCAAATTCACGGCGGTTTCACCTTCCAGGAGGGCCGCATCCCCTGTGTCCAACATCTGTCCGTTGACGTTCAGACGGCCCCGTATCAAGTGCACATAACACTTGCGCTGCGAATTCAGCGCGATAGATGCCGTTTCGTCACCGTCAAACAGACCAGCATAAAGCCGCGCAGAAGCATGGATGGTGACCGAGCCCTGCGCGCCATCGGGCGATGCCACCAAGCGCAACTGGCCGCGCTTCTCGGCATCGACGAAGGTTTTTTGCTCGTAGCTGGGCGTGACACCTGAGCGATCCGGCTCTATCCATATCTGCAAGAAATGGGTGGTATCTCTGGGTGCGTGGTTGAACTCGCTGTGCTGCACACCTGTGCCCGCACTCATGCGCTGCACATCGCCTGGCGGTATGCCCTTGACGTTGCCCATTGTGTCTTTGTGCGCAAGTGCGCCTGACAGCACATAGCTGATGATTTCCATGTCGCGGTGCCCATGGGTGCCAAAGCCGGTGCCGGGGGCAATGCGGTCTTCGTTGATCACGCGCAGATTGCCAAAGCCCATGTGGTGCGGATCGTAATAACCAGCAAATGAAAAGCTGTGGTACGACTTGAGCCAGCCGTGATCGGCATAGCCTCGATCTTGTGATTTGCGCAGTGTCAGCATGGAATTCTCTTGTGTGAACCGAGCCTGAACTTTAGGTCGGGCATGGTCCATTTCCATCCACCTCATTTGATGGCATCATTTCAATAAATTGAATCAAAAGCATCAATCCATGCAAAATTCTCGTGATGCGCTGACGCCCGATGCCTTGGCCATGTTGCAGGCGGTGGCAGAAACCGGCAGTTTTGCCGCCGCCGCTAGGCAGTTGGGCGTGGTGCCCAGCGCCCTCACTTATCGGGTGCGCCAGATCGAAGACGCCCTGGACGTGCTCTTGTTCGACCGCAGTTCACGCCAGGCCAAAGCCACCCCCGCCGGACTGGAACTGCTGCGTGAAGGTGCCCGTCTACTGGGGGAAATTGATGCCGTGGCCAACCGGGTCAAGCGCGTCGCTACAGGCTGGGAATCACAGCTCACGGTGGCGGTGGACAGCATCATCGCGCCCAACACCATCATGGAACTGTGTGAGGGGTTTTACGCGCTATCGCCCCCCACCCGCATCAAGCTGCGGGATGAGGTGCTGTCGGGCACCTTGCAGGCACTCAGCACTGGCCAGGCTGACCTCGCAATTGGTGTGGCACTCGAACCCAGCAGCAGCGCAGGGGTACAAGGCGACACCCTGGGCATGGTGCGCTTTGTATTCGCCGTGGCGCCACATCACCCTTTGGCACATGCGCCCGAGCCCCTTAGCGACGCCACCATCGGGCAGCACCGTGCCGTGGCGGTGGCCGACACCATCCAGCGCGGCAATGGCCTGAGCTTTGGCCTGCTGGGCGGGCAAGACGTGTTCACCGTGGCCAGCATGCAAGCCAAGCTCGACGCCCAATTGCGTGGCTTGGGCGTGGGTTTTCTGCCCGAAAGCATGGCGCGCAGGCATATTGAGGTGGGGCATCTGGTGGTGAAACAGGTCAGCCGGCCCGAGCGCCGGGTGCAGGTCAGTTATGCATGGCGAAGCGCCAGCGCACAGGGTCAGGGGCGCGCCCTGCAATGGTGGCTGCAGCAACTTCAAAGCCCCGCCACGCGAAGTGCCTTGCTGCAGCACCGGGGCGTGTAAAGTGCAACACACAACACCACAGGAGACAAAGCAATGACCCAGACCCGACACTTTGCCGTTATTGGCGCCGGCATGGCCGGCATCAGTTGCGCGCGCACGCTCATGCAAGCCGGTCATCGCGTCACCGTTTTCGAGAAAAGTGGCAGTGCCGGCGGGCGCATGGCCAGCCGGCGCAGCCCGTTTGGTACCTTTGATCACGGCGCCCAGTACTTCACCGTGCGGGACGACCGTTTTACACAAGCCATTGCCACCACGCCAGATGTGTGCAAACCCTGGAGCGCCAACACGGTACGCGTGCTGGATGCACGGGGCTTGGTCGCAGCAGCCGGTTTGCCTGCACGCGAGTCGCACTGGGTGGCCACGCCGGGCATGAACGGCCTGGTGCGCGCCTGGGCGGAACCTCTCGCTGAAAAACAAGCCTTGGAGCTCAACACCCGGGTCACCCGCATCGAGCGCGACGCCCTGGACGCCAAACGCTGGCAATTGCAGACCACCGGACTTGACGACACCAGCCGTGTCTTTGCAGGCTTCGATGCCGTACTGCTGGCCATGCCTTCTGTGCAATCGCACGACTTGCTGAAAACCTCCAAAAAGGCGCCCGCCTTGGTCAAAGCCATGGCCGAGGTCAAGGTGGCCCCCTGCTGGACCCTGATGCTGGCCTTTCCTCAGGCCATGCAACCAGGCATGACCACCCTGGGCCCGCAATGGAACGCAGCACGCAGCACGCACCACCGTATCGCCTGGCTGGCGCGTGAGTCGTCCAAGCCCAAGCGCGGCATGATCGAACGCTGGACCGTGCAAGCCAGCGCCGCCTGGTCGCAGGAGCATCTGCAGGATGACACCGACCGCGTGCAGGCCAAACTGCTGCGCGCGTTCTCTGAGGTCACCGGCATCCGCAGCGAGCCCTCGCACATCGATACCCAGCGCTGGCTCTATGCACAGACCACCCAACCCCTGGGCGCTAGCCACCTGTGGGACGCCAAGGCCCAAATCGGCGCCTGTGGCGACTGGTGCCTGGGTCACCGCGTGGAAAACGCCTTTGTATCGGGACTGGAGCTTGCACTCAAAGTCATCTAACTACATCGGTCGCTTTGCCCCCTCCCCCACCGGGCCGCTGCATGCGGGCTCACTAGTGGCGGCCTTGGCCAGTTGGCTGGATGCACGGGCACACGGTGGGCAATGGTTGGTGCGTATCGAAGACGTGGATACGCCACGCTGCGCACCAGGCGCAGACCAGGTCATCTTGTCTCAGCTACAGGCCTGTGGACTAACGCCAGACCTACCGCCGGTGTGGCAATCGCATCGTGGGGAGCGGTATCAGGTGGCCCTGGATCAGTTGATCGCCACGGGCCTGGCTTACCCTTGTGGCTGCGCCCGCAAAGACATCGAGCAAGCTTGGATTGAGCGCGGCAGCACGCGAGAACGTCACACCGAACTGGTCTACCCCGGCACTTGCCGCGCAGGCCTGGCCGGCAAACCAGCCCGCGCCTGGCGATTGAACCTAACAGCCGTCGCCCATCATCTGAGGCAGGATGCCACCGTGCATTGGGCTGACCGTCGTTTGGGACCGCAGATGCAAGACGTGGCCCGGACCGTAGGGGATTTTGTGCTGCGCCGTGCCGACGGCCTGTGGGCCTACCAACTGGCCGTAGTGGTGGACGACGCCACACAGGGCGTGACCCATGTCGTGCGTGGCGAAGACCTGACCGACAACACCGCTCGTCAGATACTGTTGCAGAGCGCTTTGGGCCTGCCCACACCCATGTACCTGCACACGCCACTGGTACGTGCCGACGATGGCGAAAAACTCAGCAAACAGCATGGTGCGCCCGCACTCGACTTGAGTGCCCCCATGCAAGCACTCAATACGGCCGCTCAACAACTGGGGCTACCGGCGCAACACGACACCCTGCCTAACGCCCTGGCGAGCTGGACGGCCCAGTGGATGCTGGCTCATCCATAAGTGAGGCCAACCCCAGTTCAGGGCCCGCCGGATGGCCACCCTACAATTTGCGCCCAACTCCCTGGCCCACCGCGCATGACCGATCCCCAACTGCCTTCTTCCCCACTCCCCGAAGCTGACGCCATACCGTCTGACGTGCCTTTCATGCGCACCATCAAAAGCTATGTGTTACGGGCTGGACGCACCACCACAGGCCAGGCCAAGGCCTACGAACAGTTTGGCCCAAGCAACCTGTTGACTTACGCACCCATCGCACTTGATGCGACAGCTGCGTTTGGTCGCAGTGCGCCCCTGATTCTGGAAATTGGCTTTGGCATGGGTGAAGCCACGGCACACATTGCGAAGGTGCGCCCGGAGGACAACTTTCTGTGCTGCGAGGTGCACGAGCCCGGCGTGGGCGCTCTGCTCAAGCGCATCGGTGATCAAGATTTGCACAACATCCGCATCCTGCGCCACGACGCGGTCGAGGTACTGGACCACATGCTGCCCGAGCACAGCCTGGATGGCATCCATATCTTTTTTCCCGATCCCTGGCACAAGAAAAAACACAACAAGCGCCGTCTGATTCAAGGCCCTCTGGTGGCCAAGTTGGCGTCGCGCCTGAAAGTAGGTGGCTACCTACATTGCGCCACCGATTGGCAACCCTATGCGCAGCAGATGATGCAAGTCATCGGTGCAGAGCCGCTGCTGGCCAACAGCGCCAGCACCGCCGACGGCTACGCCGCCAAACCCGATTACCGCCCCCTCACCAAGTTTGAAAACCGGGGCCTCAAGCTTGGCCATGGTGTGTGGGATCTGGTGTTCAAGCGGGTCTAACCTACCCAGCGTTCGCATGGCCAGGCCGCCGCGCAACCCTGGCATCGCCACGCTGAACGGGGTGAGTCCCAGCATGGTGGCCCTTCCTGTGGGACCATGGCCCACCCTGTTGGACTTTTTGGCCGAGCGGCTCCCGGTGGTGTCCCGATCCGAATGGGCCGAGCGTATCGCCATGGGGCAAGTGCTGCACGAAGACGGCAGAGCCGTGCGACCAGAGCAGGTCTACGCCCCCGGGCAACGGCTTTACTACTACCGCAACCTGCGCCAGGAGCCCGAACTGCCAGAGGACGAAACCGTCCTATTCGAGAACGAGCATCTGCTGGTTGCAGACAAGCCGCATTTCATGCCTGTGACCCCCACGGGCAAATACGTGCAACAAAGCCTGCTGGTCCGGCTCAAGCGCCGCACCGGTTGCGCCGAGCTCTCGCCCCTGCACCGGATCGACCGTGAAACCGCCGGACTGGTGCTGTTCAGCAAGCACCCCCAGGATCGCTCGGCCTATCAGGCGCTGTTCAGAGACCGACAGGTGCACAAAATCTACGAAGCCGTGGCAGCCATCCCGCGCGACAGCCACTTTCCCCGCGTGCACTGCAGCCGCATTGAAGAAGACGAGCAGTTCTTTCGCATGCGTGAGGTTCCCGGCGAGCCCAACAGCGAAACGCATATTGACCTGCTGCGCCTGGCAGGGGATCACGCCCTTTACCAGCTGAGCCCCGTGACCGGTAGACGCCACCAACTTCGGGTCCACATGACGTCCCTAGGTACCCCCATCGAAGGCGACCAGTTCTACCCCACGGTGCTGCGCGGCCCCGATGAGGCAGAAGATTTCAGCTGCCCGCTGCAGCTGCTGGCACGCCACATCGCGTTCACTGACCCGATAACGGGCGAGCCGCACCGCTGGCGCAGTCAACGCTCGCTGCGCCTGAGCGCCTGAGCCTATCAAACTGATAGATTGCAGGCTCTGCGTTGATCACCAACAAGCTACAGAAACAGGAACAAAAACATGACCAGCCAACAACAACGCGCAGAACTGCAAAGCAAGATCTGGAAAATTGCCAATGATGTCCGTGGCGCCGTCGATGGCTGGGACTTCAAGCAATACGTGCTGGGCACCTTGTTCTACCGCTTCATCAGCGAGAACTTTGCGGCCTACATCGAAGGCGGTGACGACAGCATCGATTACGCCGTGCTCAACGACGTGGTCATCACGCCCGAAATCCGGGACGACGCCATCAAAACCAAGGGTTACTTCATCTGCCCCAGTCAGCTGTTTGCGCAGGTCGTCGCCACGGCCATCCTCGACAAATTCGATGCGCTGACCGACTCCATCACCGAAGGCTTGCCCCGCGAAATTGAGTTGCGGCAAAAACAATACGCGCATTACCAAGATTTGCTATTGAGCTTTTCCAAACCGCAGGAGGTGGTGGCATGAGCGATTCGGACAGTAAAGTCAAACTGTTCGAGTCGCAGCAGATTCGCAGCGAGTGGGATGCCGAGGCGGAAAAATGGTGGTTTTCGGTGCTGGATGTGGTGGCCGTGCTGACCGACCAGCCCGACTACAAAAAGGTGCGCAACTACTGGAAATGGCTGAAGAACAAGCTGATCGCCGAAGGCAGTCAGTTGGTTAGTGCCACTAACCAACTGAAATTGCCCGCCGCCGACGGCAAAAAATACCTGACCGATGTAGCGGACACCGAGCAAATCTTGCGGCTCATCCAGTCCATCCCCAGCAAGCGGGCCGAACCTTTCAAGCTGTGGCTGGCCGAGGTGGGCAGCCAGCGCCTGGACCAGCTGCAAGACCCCGAACTCAGCATCGAGCAGGCCATGCGTGACTACAAACGCCTGGGCTACTCAGACAACTGGATCAACCAGCGGCTCAAGAGCATAGAGATTCGCAAAGAGTTGACCGACGAGTGGAAAAAGCACGGCTTGCAAGAAGGCCCGCAATTCGCCTTTTTGACCGACGTAATCTACAAAACCTGGGCCGACAAAACCGCCAAGGAATACAAGCAGCACAAGGGCTTGAAGAAGGAAAACCTGCGCGACAACATGACCAACAAAGAGTTGATCATGAGCATGCTGGCCGAGCTGTCAACCAAAGAAATTTCTGAAGCCGCTCAGCCGCAAACGTTGGACGAGCACGAATCCGTGGCCAAGCGCGGCGGCGGCGTGGCCAGGCAGGCTCGGCTCAAGTTGGAGGCCGAAACGGGCAAAAAGCTGGTGAGCCCGCAAAACGCCAAGCAGCTGCGGCAGATCAGTCAAGACAGGAGCAAAAAATAAATGGGGAGCGCCAGGGAGTGATCGACTACAAAACCATTGCGGAGTCCAAAAACTTCATTGTTTTGGACCAGTACACCAAAGATTGGCAAGTCAAAGACAGCTGAGCCCCTTGAACCCGCAGTATCTGAAGAAGAAGCAAACCGTCTTTCAGAAAATTGAGGCGTTTGTGGAAAAGTTCAAAGGAGTGGGCGGGCAGGTCTGATGGAGGGCATTACGCAGCTCTGACCTATCCGCCAAATGACCGGCCTCTGTGGGCCGGTCTCCGTCACTCGCCAATCAAGAGTGCTCGATGCGCACGTACTCGAAGTCCACCGGCTGGTTGTTAATGCCCACACGGGGTGGCGCGATCCAGGCAGCATACTTGCCGGGCTCAAAACAAGGTTTCATCAGCGACTGGATGAAAGCGTGGTCGGCGTCGTCCACCAGCCAGTCACCCACGTTGGCATCCCACTCGGCCTGGCTGACGATGCGGCCGTCCGGGCTGATGCGGGTCTTGCCGAATTCACCGATTTTGCGGTTAAAGCCCTTGTGGGGCTGGCTGAACCGGAAGTTGATGCCCGACTTCTCGATCACCTTGTTCCAGCGATCGATGCCGCCCTGGCAGTCGGCGATGTAGTCGTCCAGCAGGCGCGCGTTGATGGCGCGCAGAGCCGGCACTTGTTCGGTGAAGAACTGACCGTCTTTCACGCAGAGCACGTCATAGGTGCTGTTTTCCAGCTGATGGTCGTCCTGAAGGCCGGTTTCATTGAAACGACCTTTGAGACCCGAGCTAAAGGCATCGGCCGCATTGGACGAGACCTCGGACCCAAACAGGTCGCGTGTCACGGACATGTGAAAGTTGGCCTTCTTCTGCAGCGTGGGCAAATCCACGACGCCCAGGGCACGGATGCGCGCCGTGTCGTAGGGGTCGGTGATGCCAGCAGCCTTCATGGCGTTGCAGGTGGCCTCGATCGTGCGGCCCACGCCAGTCTCGCCCACAAACAGGTGGTGCGCCTCTTCGGTCAGCATGAAACGGCATGAGCGTGACAAGGGATCGAAACCCGACTGCGCCAGCGCGGCCAGTTGCATCTTGCCGTCACGGTCGGTGAAGTAGGTGAACATGAAGAACGACAGCCAGTCCGGCGTATGCTCGTTGAAGGCGCCCAGAATGCGTGGCGTGTCCTCGTGCCCTGAACGGCGCTCCAGCAGGGCCTGGGCTTCTTCGCGGCCATCTTTGCCAAAGTACTTGACCAGCAGGTACACCATGGCCCATAGATGGCGGCCTTCTTCAACGTTCACCTGAAATAGGTTGCGCATGTCATATAGCGAAGGTGCCGTGGCCCCGAGCCAACGCTGCTGCTCCACCGATGCCGGCTCGGTGTCGCCCTGCACCACGATCAGCTTGCGCAACAGGGCGCGGTATTCGCCGGGCACTTCTTGCCAGGCAGGCTCGCCCTTGTGGCGGCCACAGGGAATGGTGCGGCCTTCTTCTTTGGGTGCCAACAAGATACCCCAGCGGTAGTCGGGCATCTTCACATGGCCAAACTTGGCCCAGCCGCTGGGGTCCACGCCCACGGCCGTACGCAGGTACACATCTGCGTTCTGAAAGCCCTCGGGACCCATTTCCTTCCACCATTCCAGGTACTCAGGGTGCCAGGACTCCAGGGCGCGCAGCAGCTGGCGGTCTTCCGACAGGTTCACGTTGTTGGGAATCGCATCGTCGTAGCTGACTTCGACAAAGGCATCGCCGCGGATGGCTTCTGCAGTTTCACTCATGGGTAGGTCTCCGTGTGGGTTAAAAATTCACCATTGCTCAAATGCACTTTCATGCACATCATCAAATGAGACTGTGAATTTTTATGCACTTTTATGCACAGACCTTTGATCTAAAACAAACTTCTCGCAAAGCAGTGCACAGGCGACTTTGACGAGCGCAAAAGAAAAAAGGCGCCCCGGCCGAAGCCAAGACGCCTTGCGGCCTATTGCGTTAAACGCTTAAACGCGTTCGGCCACCCAGGCTTGGACACTGGCCAAGGCACCCGCCAGCTTGGAGGCGTCAGTGCCGCCGGCCATAGCCATGTCGGGCTTGCCGCCACCCTTACCGCCCACTTGCTGGGCCACAAAATTGACCAGCTCGCCGGCCTTGACCTTGCCCACGCTGTCGGCCGTCACGCCAGCAGCCAGTTGAACCTTGTCGCCGTCTACAGCGGCCAGCACGATGGCGGCGGTCTTGAGCTTGTCCTTGAGCTTGTCCATGGTATCGCGCAGGGTCTTGGCATCGGCACCTTCCAGTCGGGCTGCCAGCACCTTGAGTCCGTTCACATCCACGGCTTGAGTCATCAGCTCGTCACCCTGGCTGGACGCCAGCTTGCCCTTGAGCGCGGCCAGTTCTTTTTCCAGGCTTTTGACCTGTTCCAGTACCTGGCCGATGCGGACCTGCAACTCGGCCACCGGCGCTTTCAGTACGCCCGCCGCCTGCTGCACCGTGTCTTCGAGAGACTGCAGGTAGGCCAGCGCATTGCCCCCGGTCACCGCCTCGATACGGCGCACACCTGCGGCTACGCCGCTTTCGCCCACCACCTTGAACAAACCGATGTCGCCGGTCCGCTCCACGTGCGTGCCGCCGCACAGCTCGCGGCTGCCGCCGATGTCCAGCACCCGCACGGTTTCGCCGTACTTCTCTCCAAACAGCATCATGGCGCCGGTTTTTTGAGCCGATTCGATGTCCATGATGCGCGCCTGGGTGGCCGCATTGGTCAGAATCTCGTCGTTGACGCGTTGCTCGATCTCGCGCACCTGCGCATCCGTCACCGGGGCGTTGTGGGCAAAGTCAAAACGGGTGCGATCCGCATTGACCAGCGAACCCTTTTGCTGCACGTGATCGCCCAGCACCTCGCGCAAGGCCTTGTGCATGAGGTGGGTGACCGAGTGGTTGCGCTCGGTGGCGGCGCGCTGCGCCAGGTTGACCATCGCGGTGAGCTGATCGCCCACGTTCAGCGTGCCCTGGGCCACCACGCCGTGGTGACCAAACACATCTGACTTGATCTTGAGGGTGTCGGCCACTTCGAAACGGGCCGAACCGGCCATCAGCAGGCCTTCGTCGCCCACTTGACCGCCGCTCTCGGCGTAGAAGGGTGTCGTGTCCAGCACCACGACACCGCTTTGACCGTGCGTGAGCGCAGCCACCGACACACCATCGGCATACAGCGCAACGATGCGGGCCTGCGCCTCGAGCTCGTCGTAGCCCACAAAGGTGTTGGCAGCCCCGTTGTAGTCCAGCGCCCGGTCCTGCTTGAACTTGCCAGCCGCTCGGGCCTGAGCTTTTTGACGCTCCATGGCGGCATGAAAGCCGGTCTCGTCCAAGCTGAGGCCACGTTCGCGGCAGACATCGGCCGACAAATCCAGCGGAAAACCGTAGGTGTCGTGAAGCTTGAAGGCTACCTCGCCCGGCAGCACCTGGGTGCCGTCGGCCAGGGCGGCATCCAGAATTTCCATGCCGTTGGCCAAAGTTTCAAAGAAGCGTTCCTCTTCGGTCTTCAGCACTTCAGTGATGCGCTTTTCGTCCTGCTTGAGCTTAGGGTAAGCCTCGCCCATCAGCTGGACCAGGTCGGCCACCAGCTTGTGGAAAAAGGGCGTTTTCTTGCCGAGCTTGTAGCCGTGGCGTATGGCGCGACGCACGATACGGCGTTGCACATAGCCACGCCCCTCGTTGCTGGGGATGACGCCGTCACTCACCAAAAATGCGGTGGCGCGAATATGGTCAGCAATTACCCTCAAGCTCTTGTTGCCCAGATCAGCTACGCCCGTTTCACGGGCGGCGGCCTTGATGAGCACATCGAACACATCGATTTCGTAATTGCTGTGTACATGCTGCAGGATGGCCGCAAGACGCTCCAGGCCCATGCCGGTGTCCACGCAGGGCGCTGGCAGGGGCGTGACCGAGCCGTCTTCAGCCATATCGAACTGCATGAACACGTTGTTCCAGATTTCGATGAAGCGGTCGCCGTCTTCCTCAGGGCTGCCCGGGGGGCCGCCGGGAATGTGGTCACCATGATCGTAAAAAATCTCGCTGCAAGGACCGCAAGGGCCGGTGTCAGCCATCATCCAGAAGTTGTCACTCTTGTAGCGGCCACCCTTGTTGTCGCCGATGCGGATCACACGCTCAGGCGGCAGGCCGATTTCTTTGGTCCAGATGTCAAAAGCTTCGTCGTCTTCCTCGTACACCGTGGCTAGAAGGCGCTCGGCCGGCAACTTGTACACCTCGGTCAGCAGCTCCCAAGCCCACTTCAAAGACTCGCGCTTGAAGTAATCACCAAAGCTCCAGTTGCCCAGCATCTCGAAGAAGGTGTGGTGACGGGCGGTGTAGCCCACGTTTTCGAGGTCGTTGTGCTTGCCACCGGCGCGCAAACAGGCCTGTACCGAGGCGGCGCGAACGTAGGGCCGTTTGTCCTGCCCCAGAAACACGTCCTTGAACTGCACCATGCCCGAGTTGGTGAACATCAAAGTCGGGTCGTTGCCCGGCACCAGGGGGCTGGATGCCACCACCGTGTGGCCCTTGGCGGCAAAAAAGTCCAGGAAAGTCTTGCGAATATCGGCAACAGAAATAGGGGCTGGTTTCATGGCAGTGGGCAGTCTTGTGATAGCCGGCAATTTTAGGTGGCTTTGACCGTGTCTACAGCGTCCAGAAAGCGCAGCACCGCCTCGTCTTGCGCCCAGGCAACATTGAAGCGCAACCAGGGGCTGGGCGACAGGTCCACCGAAAACAGGTGCCCTGGCCCTAACAGAATGTCCTGCTCGGCGGCCTTATAGGCCAGCTCAGCACCGTTTTGAAGCGAGGGGTGACGTGCCCACAAGAACATGCCCGCCTTGGGCTCGGCAAAAAGCGTGAATCCCCGCGCAATAAGTTGCTGGGCCAATTGCTGCTGCCCCTGCGCCAGCCGCTCCTTGAGCTGCTTGATGTGCTTGCGCCAGCGCCCATCGGTCAGGGCACCGAAGGCCAGGCGCTCGGTGAACTCGGAAGACGTCAGGCCTGAGACCATTTTCAGCCGCTCGAGGTCCTCAAACAGACCGGCCCCAGCAGCCAGGTATCCCACCCGCAGATTCGGCGATATGGTCTTGGAAAAACTGCTGATGTAGACGACCCGGCGCAGCTGATCCAGGCTGGCCAGCGATGGCCGGGTGTCAGGGTCAAGGTCGGCGTAAATGTCGTTTTCAACGACCATAAAGTCATATTTTTCGGCCAACTGCAGCACGCGATGCAAGTGCGCCAGGCTGGCGCTCGACCCGGTAGGGCTTTGCAAGCGCGGTTGGGTAAAAAACACTTTAGGTCTGTGCGCCACGATACGCGCCTCCAGCGTGTCCAGATCGTAGCCATCGGGGGTGCGCGGCGCGCCCACCAGCTGAGCACCCAGAAAACGAAGTGCCGACAGCAGATTGGCATAGCCGGGTTCATCCACCAGTACCGCATCACCTGGGCGCACCAGGCGCCTTGCCGCCAAGTCCATGGCCTGGCTGGAGCCCTGGGTCAGCAACACTTGGTCTGCAGACACCACCACCTGACGCTCGGCAAGCAAATCACGCACCAGCTGACGCAAGGGCAAATAACCCTTGGGTTCGCCGTAGCCACCTTGATCAATGTCTTCTGCCGCCAGGTTGCGCATGCTGCGGCGCACGCCGTCGGCAAACAGCCAGTCGCCTGGCAGCCAACCACAGCCTGGCTTGCTGCGCAACGCGCGATTTTCAAAAATACGCCGCAAGTACCACATCGAATCAAAGCTGTATGCACCTGTGGGACCGGCCCCAGACACTGCGCCTGTGGGCCTACTGCGTACAAAAAAGCCCGAATGCGCCTGCGACTGAAAATAACCCAGTGCAACCAGGCGATCGTAGGCATCGACGACGGTATAGACACTCACCCCATGGGCGTGCGCGAACTGACGTATCGAGGGCAACTTGGCCCCTGCACGCAACGCTCCCTCGTCGACCATGCCTCTGAAGCCGTCCACCACCTGCGTGACCAAAGGTGTTGAAGACTGGGGATTGAGGGCAAACATGGCGTAAAGACGAAGGCTTAGGGTTTGTATGTACTGGTCGCAACGGCTATACAGTGCATCATGCGACGGGGTGCAACTGTACATGTTTGCACTCCGCTTACCAGCCTACAGTGCGCCATTCCCTGCCCCGGTGCCCCACCCGGCCAGGATTGCCAACTGCCCGCTGAAGGAAATGCCATGCAACGCGAACCGCACCTGACCAACGCCGCCCTGTTTGCCCGTCGCCAGGCAGCCATCCCACGCGGCGTGGGCCACAGTCACCCGATCTTCATTGCCAAAGGTGAAAACGCGGAAATCTGGGATGCCGAGGGCCGTCGTTACATCGACTTCGCCGGCGGCATTGCCGTGTTGAACACCGGCCACCGTCACCCCACCGTGATCCAGGCGGTCAAGGACCAGCTAGACCATTACACCCATACATGCTTTCAGGTGCTGGCCTACGAGCCTTACGTTGAGTTGGCAGAGCGCATCAATGCCAAGGCGCCAGGTGACTTTGCCAAGAAAACACTGTTTTTGACCACCGGGGCCGAAGCCGTAGAAAACGCCATCAAGATCGCCCGCGCCGCTACCGGCCGCTCCGGGGTGATCTGTTTTGCCGGCGGCTACCACGGCCGCACGCTGATGACCCTGGCCATGACTGGCAAGGTCGCCCCCTACAAAACCGGTTTTGGCCCCTTTCCTGCTGAAGTTTTTCATGCCACCTTCCCCAGCGCGCTGCACGGTGTGAGCGTCGACGACGCCATGGCCTCGATCGAAGCGATCTTCAAGAACGACATTGAGGCCAGCCGCGTGGCCGCCATCATCATTGAACCCGTTCAGGGGGAAGGCGGCTTCAACGTGGCGCCGCCTGAACTGCTGCAGCGGCTGCGCGCACTGTGCGATGCCCACGGCATTCTGATGATTGCAGATGAGGTGCAAACAGGCGCTGGACGCACTGGCACCTGGTTTGCGGTCGAGCAAAGCGGCGTTGCACCCGACATGATCACCATGGCCAAGTCCATGGCGGGTGGATTTCCGATCTCTGCGGTGGTGGGACGCGCCGAAGTCATGGATGCGCCGGCGCCTGGCGGCCTGGGCGGCACTTATGCCGGCAGTCCGATGGCCTGCGCAGCCGCACTGGCCGTCATGGAGGTGTTTGACAAAGAAAACCTCCTGCAACGCAGCATCGATGTGGGCCAGCGTCTCACCCATAGTCTTCGTACGCTGGCGCAACGCCACCACTGCATTGGCGATGTGCGAGGCCTGGGCGCCATGGTAGCCATCGAGCTGTTCAAGAATGGGGACATCCGACAGCCGGATGCCGACCTAGCCAAGCGCATTGCCAACGACGCTGCGGCACGGGGCCTGATCTTGCTGACCTGCGGGACCTATGGCAACGTGATCCGTATCCTGGTGCCACTGACAGCCAGCGATGCGGTACTGGACGAAGGCATGGCCATCTTGTCCGCTAGCCTGGACGCAATGGCATGATGTTGGCCTGAGACTTTTGTTCATTACTTCGACCTCCCAACGATGACCCAGCCACCCGCACTCGTCAGCTTTACCGGTGTTCAAAAAACCTATGACGGTAAAAGCCTGGTGGTGCGGGATCTGAATCTGGACATCCGTCGGGGTGAGTTCTTGTCCCTGCTGGGACCGTCGGGGTCGGGCAAGACCACCACGCTCATGATGCTGGCGGGTTTCGAGTCGCCCACAGCGGGCGAGATCAGCCTCAGCGGGGTGCCGATCACCCGCACGCCGCCACACAAACGCAACTTCGGCATGGTGTTTCAAAACTATGCGCTGTTTCCGCACATGACTGTTGCCGCCAACATTGCCTACCCGCTGACGGTGCGCAAGTTGTCTGCAGCGGATTGCCAAGCCAAGGTGGCACGTGCCCTGGAGATGGTGCAGCTTGGCCCCATGGGGGACCGCTACCCCTCACAGTTGTCCGGTGGGCAGCAGCAACGCGTAGCGTTGGCGCGGGCCTTGGTGTTTGACCCGCAACTCGTTCTCATGGACGAGCCACTGGGCGCTCTGGACAAACAGCTGCGCGAGCACATGCAGATCGAGCTGAAAGCCTTGCACCGGCGACTGGGTGTGACTTTCGTGTATGTCACGCATGACCAGACCGAAGCACTCACCATGTCGGACCGGGTCGCTGTTTTCAATGATGGTGCCATTCAGCAGATCGACACAGTGGACAAGCTATACGAAACGCCTGCTAACCGCTTTGTGGCCGGCTTCGTGGGCGACAGCACGGTTCTGCACGGCACGGTCAGCCACTCTGATGGAGACAGTTGCGAGGTGCACCTGTCCAATGGCGTCCGGCTACGGGGCATCAATGTGAATGGCGCCCAGGCGGGCGATGCCATTCACTGCGGTGTTCGGCCCGAGCGCCTGCATCTGGCAACTGAGGCCGATACCAACAGCTTCGAAGCCACGGTAGCCGACTTGATGTACTTTGGCGACCACCTGCGCCTGCGCTGCCAGCTCGATGGTCAACCCGACGCCACCATCAAGCTGGCACTTGCCCAACAAAATGTCCCCATCACAGGGCAGCGCATTCGAGTGCGCGCCCCCCAAGAACACCTGCGTGTGTATCGCTGACCCCAGCGCTTTCTTCCTCCACTTCATTTATCTAATAGGAGACATCCATGAAACTCAAACCTCTCGTGATGACCCTGGTCGCTGGCCTGGTATTGCCCGCCTGGGCGCAAAGCCAGCTCACCGTCGTGAACTTCGGCGGTGCCAACGGTGCCGCGCAAAAAAAGGCCTACTTTGAGGCTTTCGAGAAGACCGGCGCCGGCAAGATCGTGCCCGTCGAATACAACGGCGAGCAGGCCAAGATCAAGGCCATGGTGGAAGCCAAGAAGGTCACCTGGGACGTGGTCGAAGTCGAGAGTCCCGACGTCAACCGTGGATGCGATGAAGGCCTGTTTGAAAAGATCGACTGGAGCAAAGTAGGCAACAAGGCCGACTTCCAGCCCGCTGCCGTTCATGAGTGCGGCGTGGGTGTGTTCATCTGGTCCACCGTCATGGCCTATAACGCCGACAAGCTCAAGACTGCGCCCGCCACATGGGCTGACTTCTGGGACACCAAAAAGATCCCCGGCAAGCGTGGCCTGCGTAAGGGTGCCCGCTACAACCTCGAATTCGCACTGATGGCCGACGGCGTCAAGGGTGCCGATGTTTACAAGGTGTTGGCTACCAAAGAAGGCGCCGACCGCGCCTTCAAGAAGATGGCAGAACTCAAGCCCAACATCCAGTGGTGGGAAGCCGGCGCGCAACCTCCCCAGTTCCTGGTGGCTGGCGACGTGGCGTTGAGCACCGTTTACAACGGTCGTATTGATGCAGCACAGCGCGAAGGCAAGAACCTCAAGATCACCTGGACCGGCGGCATTTATGACCTCGACTACTGGGTCATGCCCAAGGGTGGCCCCAACAAGGATCTGGCGATGAAGTTCATTGCGCTGGCTAGCACTGCCGATGCGCAAGCCGAGTACGCTCGCAACATCGCTTACGGCCCGACCAACAACAAGGCCCTGGCCAAGCTGGACGCCAAGGTCCTGGCCGACCTGCCCACCTCGCCCACCAACGGCAAGGACGCGCTGCAGTTCAACATCGCTTTCTGGGCTGACCAGGGTGAAGCGCTTGAAAAGCGTTTTGCCGCCTGGGCTGCACAGTAAGCCCTTGATAGCACAGTGAGCCCATGACAGCGACCGCGCACTTGCCCCCCACGGCCGGCCCAAGCCCCACTTTGGCTGGTACGGGACTGGCAGCGCAGTTGCAACGCGTCGAGCGCCGCAGGCGCTGGCGTGCCATGGCGCTCACCCTGCCTTTGCTGGTGTTCCTGGCGGTCACTTTTTTGGTGCCGCTGGGCGCACTTTTAGTGCGATCCATCGAAAACCCTGAGGTGGCTGATGCCCTCAGCCAAACGGGCTCTGCACTGTCGGGCTGGGATAGGCAATCCCTACCGCCCGAGCAAGCCTATGCGGCTGTACTGGCTGACTTGGGCGCGGTGCCCGAAACGGCTCAAGCCGGCGTATTGGCCCGGCGACTCAACAGCGAGGTGCCCGGTGCCCGCTCGCTGATCATGGGCACCTATCGCGCATTGCCATTGGGCGAGAAACTCTCCCCTTCTGAAGCCAAAGAAAAACTGCTCGCGCACGACCCCCGCTGGGGCGAGCTGCCTTATTGGTGGGCCATCGCCAAAAACAGCTCGCGCTGGACACCCGACTATCTGCTGGCCTCGGTGGATCTCAAACGCGACTCGCGCGGTGACATCGTGCGTGTGGGGGCAGAAGAGGCCGCCTTCAGTCAAATCCTGCTTCGAACCTTTTACATCAGCGCGGTGGTCACCTTGGTGTGCATCGTGCTGGGATACCCGCTGGCCTATTGGTTGTCCACCTTGAGCGAGCGACGTGCCAACCTGATGATGATTTTGGTCCTGCTGCCTTTCTGGACCTCCGTTCTGGTGCGTATTGCTGCCTGGATCGTGCTTTTGCAATCCAACGGACTGGTAAACCGTCTTCTGATGGAAACCGGCCTGACCAGCGAACCCCTGGCATTGCTGTTTAACAGGCTGGGCGTCGTGATTGCCATGGTGCACATCCTGCTGCCTTTCATGATCCTGCCGCTGTACAGCGTGATGAAATCTGTGCCACCCAACTACCTGCGGGCCGCCGTGTCTTTGGGCAGCGCTCCCCTGGCGGCGTTTTTCCGGGTGTATGTGCCCCAAACCTACCCGGGTCTGGCGGCCGGTGGACTGCTGGTGTTCATCACCTCCATCGGCTACTACGTCACTCCGGCGCTGTTGGGCGGCGCGGGTGACCAGATGCTGAGCTACTACGTAGCGCAGTACACCAACGTAGAGGTGAACTGGGGCATGGCCTGTGCCCTAGGTGCTGTTTTACTCAGCACCACCCTGGTGCTGTATGCCTTCTATCGCCGCTTCGGCAAAGCAGAACTGAGCCTGGGCTGAACATGCAGAGTCCCTCGTTTCCCGCTTACTACACGCTGGCCGACAAGCTGGGCTGGTATGGCCTGCGCCTGGCTTGTGCAGGTGTTCTGGGCTTTTTGCTGCTGCCCATCGTGGTGATCATTCCGCTGTCGTTCAGCGACAGCTCCTTTCTGGCATACCCGATACCAAGCTGGTCCTTGCGCTGGTACCGGGAGCTTTTTTCATCGGAAGACTGGGCTCGCGCTGCGCGCAACAGTTTCATCGTCGCACCTCTGGCAACCGTACTGGCCACGGTTCTGGGTACGCTGGCAGCAGTGGGCTTGGCAAGGGTTCAGTTTGCCGGCAAAGGCATCATCACCAGCCTGCTGATCGCACCTATGGTGGTACCCATCGTTGTGGTCGGTGTCAGTACCTATCTGTTTTTCGCCAAGGTAGGCCTGTCTGACTCCTACATGGCGCTGGTCCTGGTACACGCTGCACTAGGAGCCCCGTTTGTACTGACCACGGTTCTGGCCACCTTGCAAGGCTTCAACCAGAATTTGGTCAAAGCCAGTTTGAGTTTAGGGGCCGGACCCTTGCAGACTTTCTTCCGGGTCACGCTGCCGGTGATTGCGCCGGGGGTGGTGTCGGGCGCACTGTTCGCCTTTGCCACCTCGTTCGACGAAGTGGTGGTGACGCTTTTTCTGGCGGGGCCCATGCAAACCACCCTGCCGCGCCAAATGTTCACCGGGATCCGAGAAAACATCTCACCCACCATCGCAGCTGTCGCGACCCTGCTGATCCTGTTTACCGCCATGTTGATGATGGTGCTGGAATGGCTGCGCGGGCGAGCCAAATAACAGCCTAAGACACGCCATGACCTTCAACCAACCCTTGGGCGGAAACAGCATGCCCCGCTTCGGTGGGCTAGCAACCATGATGCGCCTGCCCACAGCGGCCAGCCCTGAGGGTCTAAACGCAGGCTTTGTGGGCGTGCCGCTGGACATAGGCACCAGCCACCGGCCGGGCACCCGCTTTGGCCCGCGCCAGATTCGGGCTGAATCTAGTCTGATCCGCCCATACAACATGGCCACTGGGGCTGCGCCCTTCGACGCCCTGCAAGTAGCCGATCTTGGCGACGTGCCGATCAACACCTACAACTTGTCTAAATCGGTGGAGATCATCGAGCAGCACTACCATCCCATCCTTCAAGCAGGCTGCATTCCTTTGACGCTGGGTGGCGATCACACCATTGTGCTGCCCATCCTGCGAGCCGTGGCACGCCAGCACGGCCCGGTCGCGTTGGTACACGTTGATGCGCATGCCGACGTCAACGACGACATGTTTGGTGAGCGCATCGCCCACGGCACCCCTTTTCGCAGGGCGGTGGAAGAAGGCCTGCTGCAAACCAGCAAGGTCTGGCAAATCGGCTTGCGCGGCAGTGGTTACAGCGCCGAGGATTTTGACTGGCCGCGTCAGCAAGGCTTCTCAGTCGTGCAGGCCCACGAGGTCTGGTACCAGTCTCTGTCGCCCCTGATGACGCGCATACGGGCTGCCATCGGCGACGCACCTTGCTACCTCAGTTTTGATATCGACGGTATCGACCCTGCCTTTGCCGGCGGCACCGGCACCCCAGAAATCGGCGGCCTCACGGTGCCCCAAGCGCTGGAGATCGTGCGCGGTTGCCGAGGCCTGAACCTGGTGGGATGTGACCTGGTGGAAGTGTCGCCCCCCTACGACCCCAACGGCAACACAGCCTTGCTGGGCGCCAATCTGCTGTACGAAATGCTCTGTGTACTGCCAGGAGTGCGTTACCGATAGGTAGAACTTTCTGACCTGCGGTATGGTTGCCGCCCGGAGACATATCCAAGCTATTACTTTCAACGTCAACGAATGACCATGACCACTTCGCCCCTGTCACAACTCAAAGACCCCACTCTGCTTAAGACCGACGCACTCATCAACGGTCAGTGGGTGGCCGGCAGCAGTCGCTTTGATGTGCTCGACCCCGCCACGGGCCGCAAGCTGGCTGACGTTGCCAACCTCGGCCCGGCTGAGGCGCAAGATGCCATTACCGCAGCCAACGCTGCCTGGCCGGCCTGGAAAAACAAGACTGCCAAGGAGCGCAGCATCATTCTGCGCAAGTGGTTTGACCTGCTGATGGCCAACCAGGACGATTTGGGTCGCATCATGACGGCCGAACAGGGCAAGCCCCTGCCGGAGGCCAAGGGCGAAGTGGCCTATGGCGCCAGTTTTGTAGAGTGGTTTGCCGAAGAAGCCAAGCGCATCAATGGCGAGACGCTGCCCCAGTTTGACAACAACCGCCGCCTGATGGTGCTGCGCCAACCCATCGGCGTGTGCGCGGCCATCACGCCCTGGAACTTTCCCATCGCCATGATCACCCGCAAAGTGGCGCCCGCGCTGGCGGCAGGCTGCCCGGTGATCATCAAACCCGCCGAGCTGACGCCGCTCACTGCGCTGGCCGCCGCCGAACTGGCCCTGCGCGCCGGTATCCCCGCAGGCGTGCTGAACATGATCACCGCCGACAGCGACCAGTCGATTACCGTGGGCAAGGTGCTGTGCGCCAGCGACGTGGTACGCCACATCAGCTTTACCGGCAGCACGGAAGTGGGCCGCATCCTCATGGCGCAATCTGCCCCCACGGTCAAAAAGATGTCTTTGGAGCTGGGGGGCAATGCGCCCTTCATCGTGTTTGACGATGCCGATATTGAGTCGGCGGTTGAAGGCGCATTTGCCAGCAAGTACCGCAACGCTGGCCAGACCTGTGTGTGTTCCAACCGCTTGTATGTGCAAGCGGGTGTTTACGACGAATTCGTGGCCAAGTTTGCAGCCAAGGTGCGCACAGCCAAGGTCGGCAACGGCTTCGATGCCGATGTGAACCAGGGCCCATTGATTGAAGAAGCTGCACTGGAAAAAGTGCAGCGCCATGTCGATGACGCCGTGGCCAAGGGCGCTCGTGTGCTGGTGGGCGGCAAGCGTTTGTCTGACCTGGGCTCGGGTCAGTTTTTTGAACCCACCGTGGTGGCCGATGCCACCGCCGACATGCTGTGTGCCCGCGAGGAAACCTTTGGCCCCTTCGCGCCCATCTTCAAGTTCAGCACCGAACAAGAAGCCATCGATGCCGCCAATAACACCGAATTCGGCCTGGCCAGCTACTTTTACAGCCGCGACGTGGGCCGCATCTTCCGGGTCAGCGAGGCACTGGAGTACGGCATGGTGGGCATCAACGTAGGCATTTTGGCTACCGAACATGTGCCTTTCGGCGGCGTCAAGCAGTCAGGCCTGGGCCGCGAGGGCTCGCACCACGGCATAGACGACTACGTCGAGCTCAAGTACCTGTGCGTGGGCGACATCCTCAAGTAAGCCCAGTCTGCCCAGCGATTCACTGCACGGTCTTCCAGCTGCCGTCGCTCTGACGGCAGGCCGTGCCGTACACCTTCTCGGTCCGGCCACCCACCACCGCATTCATCTTGTATTCACGACACGGGCCAGTCGGGGTGTCTACGGTGCTGGTCGGAATCACCGTGTATTGGTTACGCGTATCGGGGTTGACCCAGTGTGTGGGCACCGAGGTACGCACAGTCTCCAGTGCATGCGCTGTCTTGAGGCGGTCGCTCTCGTCCATGGAACGCCCCACCGTGCCGCCAATGTTGGCGCCAATCAGCGTGCCAATCACCGTGGCCACGGTGCGACCCGTTCCCTGCCCTACCTGTGACCCCACCACGCCTCCCAGCAAACCGCCCACGATCATGCCGCTTTGCTCTTGCGTCGCAGGTGCCGTGCATGCCACCTGGCTTGCCGCCAACGCCGCCAGTAGCAGCAAGCGCCGAGCCCGCCAGTGCTTGAGTCGCCATCGTCTGGGTATACGCATGGTTCTTTCCCCCTGTTTGAATGTTGTGGTGGGCAGTCTAGGAGTGCGGGCAGCGCATCGCCTTGACGACCCGCAAGCCCGACAGACGGTGCAAAAAAGCAATCACTGTCACGTGGATCACAAATGGCTGTGGTAACTTCAAACGCAGGAAGGCACATGAATAACAACAAACCCACCAGTCACAAAGACGCAGAAGCACCCGCATTCGGACCTAAAAAGGCCTATGGCCTGGCCGTGACAGTCGTGTTGCTGACCACCCTGTACGCCCTGGCAATCTTGTTCATCAGCCCACCCGTAGAGCATGTGGATTACGCGAGTCTGGTGACGGAGGCCCTCGTGTCTTTGCTGCCCGCCGCGGGCTTGTTTGTCATACAGGGCCTCTCGCAGGTGCGCAAAGCCTATTGGCCCATGCTGGCAGGCCTCACCGGGCTGACCGTCTCCATGACCACTGACACCTTGGATGAGTTGGTGGACATGGCGGACATCCTCAACACCGTCTTTGAGGGTGTGTTTCAGGTCATTGGTTTTTCCTTGCTGCTGATAGGCCTGCGCCAGTGGGTCCGGCACAACCAAGGCATGGCCGCGGAACTGCAGAAACTGGCCACCACCGATTACCTGACTTCTGCCTTCAATCGGCGCCACTTCGTGGAAACGCTGGAAGTCGAAGCCGCACGCAGTGACCGCCACAACACCCCGGTTTCCGTCATCCTGCTGGATGTAGATCGTTTCAAACGGGTCAATGACCTGCATGGGCATGATGCGGGTGACGCGGTGCTGGAACATGTCTCCCGCATTCTTCAAACCCAGATCCGCAAGGAAGACACCTTTGCCCGCTACGGCGGTGAAGAATTCGCCGTGCTGGTACCCCATGCAGATGTGGTGCAAGTGCAGCAGCTCGCAGAAAAGCTCAGGGCCTCCCTGCAGGCCTCGCCGCTCCCAGCCGTGGGCACCGTCACGGCAAGCTTTGGCGTGGTGCAATACCAGACGACCGAGACCGTCCAGCAGCTGCTCAAACGGGCAGATCAAGCCCTGTATGCCGCCAAGAGCGCCGGCCGCAACTGCGTCAGAACCGGCGAGCTTCTGCAGTAAACTCTGTCGCTTCGCGGGTGTCGTTCAATGGTAGGACTCTTGCTTCCCAAGCAAATAACGTGGGTTCGATTCCCATCACCCGCTCCAAATGAACAATGGCCCCATCGGGGCCATTTTTATTGCCAGACGGCGGCGCAAGGCCGCTGTTTCAGATCAGCGTCACGCCCGTCTTGGACTGCAAGAACTCGCGGGTCACGCCCGGGGCCAGCTCAATCACTTTCAGGCCTTCGTCAGTCACATCCATCACCGCCAGGTCGGTGATGATGCGGTCCACCACGCCCACGCCCGTCAGGGGCAGGGTGCAGCTGGGCAAAATCTTCAGGTCTTCGGTGCCGTCTTTCTTTTTGGCGACGTGCTCCATCAGCACGATCACGCGCTTGACACCTGCCACCAAATCCATGGCACCGCCCATGCCCTTGACCATCTTGCCAGGGATCATCCAGTTGGCCAGATCACCCCGCTCGCTAACTTGCATGGCACCCAAGATGCTCAGGTTGATCTTGCCGCCGCGAATCATGGCAAAGCTATCGTGGCTGCCAAAGATGGAAGAACCCTTGAGGGTGGTCACGGTTTGCTTGCCGGCGTTGATCAGGTCGGCATCCACCTCGTCTTCGGTGGGGAAGGGGCCGATGCCCAGCATGCCGTTTTCGCTTTGCAGCCACACCTCAATGTTGCTGGGCACATGGTTGGCCACCAGGGTGGGGATTCCAATACCCAGGTTGACGTAAAAGCCGTCTTGCAGCTCGTGGGCGGCGCGGGCCGCCATTTGGTCTTGACTCCAGCTCATATCAAACTCCTGCCTTTTCGGTGATCGTGCGCTTTTCAATGCGCTTTTCAGGGTTGGGGTTGTGCACGATGCGATGCACATAAATGCCGGGCAGGTGCACTTGGTCTGGCGCCATGTCGCCGGTCTCGACAATCTCTTCCACTTCCACGATGCACACCTTGCCCGCCATGGCCACGGCCGGATTAAAGTTGCGCGCGGTGTAGCGGAACTGCAGGTTGCCCGATTTGTCGGCACGATGCGCCTTGACCAGCGACACCTCGGGCACCAGGGCGTGCTCCATCACATAGGTTTCACCATTGAATTCGCGCAGCTCTTTGCCTTCGGCCACCAGGGTACCCACACCTGTCTTGGTGAAGAAGGCGGGAATGCCGGCGCCGCCAGCACGCAGCTTTTCGGCCAGAGTGCCCTGAGGCGTGAACTCCAGGGCCAGCTCGCCTGCCAGGTACTGGCGCTCGAACTCCTTGTTTTCGCCCACGTAGCTGGAGATCATTTTCTTGATCTGACGGGTTTCGAGGAGCTTGCCCAAGCCGAAGCCGTCGACGCCTGCATTGTTGGAAATGACGGTAAGTTTTTGCACACCGCTGTCACGCAGGGCATCGATCAGGGCTTCAGGGATGCCGCACAGACCAAAGCCGCCCACTGCCATGAGCTGACCATCTGCAACCACGCCCTTGAGCGCATCTGCCGCACTGGGATAAATCTTGTTCACAGGAATCTCCAAGGTTTGAAGACGCAACGATACTACGTAGCAGCATACGTAGTATTCCCTAAGGACAGACCCCATGCCCCTGACCCAGCCACCCGCTGCCAGCATCGACTACCCCCTGGCCTTTGACCTGGCCCCGGTCGGCCTGGTCCTATCGCGCCACCGCGCCATGGTGGACTGCAATCAGCGGGTGTGCGAGATGTTTGGCGCCTCCCGTGAGGAGTTGATCGGCCAGTCGTTCTTACTGCTCTACCCCAGTGCTGACGAGTACGAGCGCACTGGCGCGCGCATCGCCCCCATCATGAACACGCTGGGGCACTACGCCGACGACCGCATCATGAAGCGAGTGGGAGGCCGATTCAAAGGCGAGCTTTTCTGGTGCCATGTGAGTGGGCGTGCCCTGAACCGCGAAGACCCGCACGAGGCCGGCATCTGGAGCTTTGAAGACCTGAGTGCCAGCCGCACGGTGCAGGCCGACCTCACGCCACGCGAGCGCGAGGTCGCGGCCTACGTGGCCGAAGGAATGACATCCAAGCAGATCGGCCGCGCCCTGAACATCAGTCACCGCACCGTTGAGATTTACCGCGCACGCCTCATGCGCAAGTACAAAGCCTCGACATCGGGCGACCTGGTACATCGCCTGTTGGCCGGCTGACTTGTTTTAAAGTTACACCATGACTTCCCTGAAAAAGCGCCTGCACCGCATCAACCGGCGTGGGCTCAACTACTCTCTTTTCTTGTCGTGCGTGATCATGGGCATGGGCGGGGTCGGCTTCTGGCTACTGGAGCCCAAGGCCGAAACCCTGGCAGACGGCCTGTGGCTGGCCTTCACGACAGCAGCCACGGTAGGCTACGGCGACATCGTGCCCAGTACCCACGCGTCGCGCGCGTTCTCGGTCGCGGTGGTGCTGCTGGGTTTGGCGGTGCTGTCCCTGGTCACCGCGTCGGTGGCGGCCATGTTTGTGGAAATGGAAGAGCGAGAGGTCGAAAACGACCTGATGCGGGAGCTACGCTCCTTGCGCCACGAACTGGCCGCGCTACGCACCCAGGTCAGCGTGCTGGCAAATCCCGTCAGCCCGCCGGCTTCGGCTCCACCACCTCCGCCGCGCTCCGAAACGCCTCCACAGCCGTAGGCACACCACAATAAATGGCCGCGTGCAGCAGCACCTCCTGAATTTCGGCCACAGTGGCGCCGTTGTTCAAGGCGCCGCGCACATGCCCTTTGAGCTCGTGCTGCTTGCCCAGTGCCGTGAGCATGGCCACGGTGATCAGACTGCGGGTCTTCAGATCCAGGCCTTCGCGCTGCCACACGTCCCCCCAGGCATTGCGTGTGATGTGCTGCTGAATCGGCGCGGTGAAATCGGTCATGCCGGCAAAAGCACGGGCCACAAAGTCTTCGCCCATGACCTGCTTGCGCACGGCCAGGCCTTTGTCAAATTGATCGTCCATGAGAACCGTCCCAAATTAAAGTAAAAAACAGATGGCACAGAATAACGCTACCCGGTACCGCAACCAATCGACAAACGGAGACACCATGAGCCGCTACCCAGCCCCCGAATTACATGATCTGCCCGACGACATCCGCACCAAAATTCTGGAAGTGCAGGAAAAGGCAGGCTTTGTGCCCCAGGTGTTTTTAGCTTTGGCGCACCGTCCAGCCGAGTGGCGGGCCTTCTTTGCCTACCACGACGCCCTGATGCTAAAAGAGGACTCGGGGCTGAGCAAAGGCGACCGCGAAATGATCGTGACTGCCACCAGCGCCGCCAACCAGTGCCTGTATTGCGTGGTGGCACACGGCGCGCTCTTGCGCATTTACGAGAAAAAACCCTTGGTGGCGGACCAGGTCGCGGTGAACTACCGCAAGGCCGATATCAGCCCCAGGCAGCGCGCGATGCTGGACTTTGCCATGAAGGTCTGCCAGCGGTCACACGAGGTCGAGGAAGCCGACTTTGCTGCCCTCGAAGCCCAGGGTTTTACCTCCGAAGACGCATGGGACATTGCCGCCATCACCGCGTTTTTTGGCCTGTCCAACCGCATGGCATCCTTCAGCGGCATGATGCCCAACCCCGAGTTTTATGTCATGGGGCGGGTGCCGAAGGTGAAGCCCGCTTCAAACTAAGAGTGCCCTTATCCTGTCCGGCAACGCTGCGGACTTTTGCTGGGGGAAGTTGACCCAGATGGTGGTGGCGCCGCCGGCCGCATAGATGGTGCCGGGTTGGTCCGCTCGTTCCATGGTGGCCCAGGTCTCGAAGGTAGCCCGCTTGGGGTCGCTCACGTACATCTTGACCAGCACATCGCCCGGGTACTCGAGCTGCTTGTAAAAGTTGCAAAAGGCGTTGACGATGACCGGCCCCTCGCCTTGCGGATTGACCGGGCAGCCAATCTCACGCAGCCACTCGACCCGGCAAATCTCCAGGTAACGAAAGTACAAGGTGTTGTTGACGTGGCCCATGGGGTCCATGTCTCCCCAGCGGATGGGGATACGCATTTCATACACCAGCTTTTTTTGTTCAGGAATTTCGATCTTCATCGGTGAGCCTTGATGGACAAAAGAATACCCAAGACAAACATGACACAGGCCAGCAACTGCATGAGGCCCGGCCACTGGCCATCCCAGGCAAAAGAATAAACAAGCGCAAACACGGTTTCACTCACGATCAACTGGCCGCACAGGCTCGCACTGAGCCGGCGGCTGGCCATGGTCCACAAGAGCGACGCCAGCCAGGCCGAGCCCACGCCGGTGACCAGGCACACCGCCAGCGCAAACCCCAGATCATCTTGCAGAGCCAGCTCGGCCAAGGGCGTGCCCAGCACTCCCCAAATCAGTAGCGCACCCAGGCCGGCGCACACACCCAGCCAGTTGGTCCATTGGGCTGAATCCACCTCGGGGTGAGCCTGCACCCAGCGGGCGTTCAGCAAGGCAAAGGCGGTCCAGCTCAGCATGGACAGCAAAGCCAGCAACACGCCCCAGCCATAGTGCGGTTGATCAGACACGCCCAAAGAGACAGCCTGAAGGTCCACCGACATCATCAGCAGCAAGCCCGCGGCAGTGCACATCAACCCCGGCCACAGCTGTCGCCAAGCGAGGTGCTCGGGTTTGCCCAGCACCATCACCCACAAGGGAATGGTGCCGATGATGAGCGCCGGCACCGCAGTCCCCGCCCAGCCGATGGCCAAGGCCAGGACGGTGTAGTACCCGGTAAACCCCAGCACACTCAGGCCCAATGCAGCGCGCATTTGCGCCGCCGTGGGGCGCGCGGCACCGCGCCAAAGCCCCCAAGCCGTCAAAACCAGCGCCATCACACCAAAGGTGATGAAGCGCAGCGAGGCCACATCTGCCGCCGAAAACCCGGCCGCCATGCGGGGGGCCACAAACACCAGGCCCCACAGGGCGCCAGCGGCCAAACCCGCCAGCACGCCCTGCCACATGCGCCGCTCAGATACCAAAACCGTCATCAGCAGAAATCACGGCACCGTTGATGAAATGGCTCTGGTCCGAGCACAGCATCACCAAAAGTGCGTCCAGGTCTTGCGGTTGACCGATGCGCTTGCGCGGCAACATTTGCACCAGCTTCTGGCCCTGTTCGGTGACCCAGTGGTGGTGATTGATCTCGGTATCGATGTAGCCAGGGCACATGGCGTTGACGTTGATACCAAAGCGCCCCCACTCCAGCGCCATGGCGCGGGTCATGTGCGCCACGGCGGCCTTGCTCATGCAGTAAGTGCTGATCTGGGGCAAGGCCTTGAGTGCCGCGACCGAGGCAATGTTGATGATGCGCCCGCCGGTGTAAGTGCCGGGCGCCCTGCCCTGGGCCCGCGCCAGCATGCGCTTGCCCACCTCCTGCGCCACAAAAAAAGCCCCTTTGACGTTGGTATTGAAGACAAAGTCAAAGGCCTCCTCGGTCACATCCTGGGCCCGCTGGGTGCTGCTCACGCCCGAGTTGTTGATCAGGATGTCGATTGAGCCCACCTCGGTTTCTGCGTGCGCCACGGCTGCCCGAATGGAATCGACGTCCGTCACATCCAGCGCCACCACATGGGCGTCGCCGCCCTCGGCGTCGATCTCGGCGCGCAGGGCCTTGAGTTTGTCCACTCGCCGACTGGCCAGCACCACGGCGGCACCAGCGCGCGACAGGGTGCGCGCAAACTGGGCACCCAGCCCACCAGAGGCACCGGTGACCAGGGCCACGCGGCCAGAAAGATCAATGCTGTAACTCATAGGGTTCTCCATTCCATGTGAAGTGCATGGTGGTCATTATGGAATGGCACAGACCACACAAACGACCCTGGGCAGCCCTGAGCAAACCTACTCAGGGCTAGGCGCTCACCACTGGGGAGTACGCTTTTCCAGAAAGGCCTGGAAACCCTCGCGAGCGCTGGGCTCCAGCATGTTGCAGGCCATGGTTTGGCCCGCCAGCTCGTAGGCCGCCGCCTGGCCCAGTTCGAGTTGTCGGTAAAACAGGGCCTTGCCCATGCGCACGGCGGGCTCGGGCTTGGCCACGATGCTGGCGCACAAGTCCAGCACCGCCGACGCCAGTTGGTCGGCAGGCACCGCACGATTCACCAGGCCCCGGCTGACTGCCGTTTCAGCGTCGATGAACTCGCCGGTCAACAGCATTTCCATAGCCTGCTTGCGGTGCATATTGCGGCTCAGTGCCACACTGGGCGTGGCGCAAAACAGACCATGCCGTATGCCCGACACAGCAAACTGAGCGCTGTCGGCGGCCACGGCCAAATCACAGACGCCTACCAGCTGGCAACCCGCCGCAGTGGCCATGCCCTGAACCTGCGCGACCACCGGCTGAGGCAGGGTCTGTATCGCCAACATCAAGCGGCTGCATTGGGCAAACAAGACCTGGTAGGCGGCCATGTCGCTCAGGGACAGCATCTCGCGCAGATCGTGACCGGCACAAAATGCCTTACCCCTGGCCGCCAGTACCACCACGCGGCAATCGGGTGCCTGGCCAGCCCCCATCAGCGCCGCATGCAGGGCAGTCATCATCTCGCTGGACAGGGCGTTGAAGTTGCCGGCCCGGTTCAGCGTGAGTCGCCAAACCCCGGGGGCAGGATGATCCAACTCGACCCAGTTGCCTGGGTCTAATACGGCAGTGGCGTCAGTCATGGCGGTGCCCACTCCTAAGCTCAGAGATTCAGAGCAAATCTGGCGACAGGCCCGCCACCGTGGTCCCCGCACCCAGCACTGCGGCTGCCAAAGCGCCCGCCTGCGGCAGGATGGCCTCGGCGTAAAAACGGGCTGTGGCGCGCTTGGCATCAAAGAAGGCCGCATCCGTGTCGCGACGGTCCAGCGCCACCATTTGCGCACGCGCCATTTGCCAGCCACACAGCACCACACCAGCCAACATCAGGTAATTGACTGCGCCGGCGTACACCGCTTTGGCATCATTACGGGCTTGGCCCACCATGAAGTCGACCACACGCTCCAGCGCCTGGCGTCCCTGGGCCAAAGCCTCACGCATCACGGCGCACTCGGCTTCTTGATGAGCGGCCAAGTCTTGCTCGGTTTCCTGAATACGGGCACAAAGGCGCTTGATGACGGCGCCACCGTCACGCACGGTTTTGCGGCCCACCAGGTCATTGGCCTGAATAGCGGTCGTGCCTTCATAAATGCTCAAGATGCGCGCGTCACGGTAATGCTGGGCGGCACCCGTTTCCTCAATAAAGCCCATGCCACCGTGGACCTGCACACCCAGGCTGGCAATGTCCACCGACTTTTCCGTGGCAAATCCTTTGACCACGGGTACCAGATAGTCGTAGATGCCCTGGTTCTCGCGCCGGGTGGCTTCATCGGGCGCAGAGTGGGCTGCGTCGCTGGCGGCAGCGGCTACATACGCCAGGGCGCGTGCACCCTCGGTATAGGCACGCATGGTGAGCAGCATTCGCTTCACGTCCGGGTGGTTGATGATGGCGACCGGCCCGGCCGAGCCGGCCAGATCGCGGCTTTGGATGCGATCACGGGCAAAACTCACCGCCTGCTGGTAGGCCCGGTCAGACACCGAAATGCCCTGCATGCCCACCGCAAATCGGGCGGCATTCATCATGATGAACATGTACTCCAGGCCGCGGTTGGGCTCGCCCACGATCTCGCCGATGGCGCCGCCGTGATCGCCAAATTGCAAGACGGCAGTGGGGCTGGCCTTGATGCCCAGCTTGTGCTCAATCGACACGCACCAGGCGTCGTTGCGCTCACCCAGGGAACCATCGGCATTGACCAAAAATTTGGGCACCACAAACAGGCTGATGCCCTTCACACCCTCGGGTGCATCGGGCAGTCGCGCCAGCACCAGGTGCACGATGTTCTCGGCCATGTCGTGCTCACCGTAGGTGATGAATATCTTGGTGCCAAACACCTTGTAAGTGCCATCAGCCTGCGGTTCGGCCCGGGTACGCACGGCCGCCAGGTCCGAACCGGCCTGGGGCTCGGTCAGGTTCATGGTGCCGGTCCACTGACCAGAGATGAGCTTGGGCGCGTACTTTTGGCGCAGCTCAGGGCTGGCTGCTGTCAGCAAGGCTTCAATGGCACCATCGGTGAGCATGGGGCACAAGGCAAAGCTCAGGTTGGAGGCATGCAGCATCTCGGCACAGGCGGCAGCAATCAATTTGGGAAACCCCTGGCCACCAAACTCGGTCGGGTGTATCACACCCTGCCAGCCACCTTCGGCAAATTGGGCATAGGCCTCTTTGAAGCCAGGGGTGGTGGTGACCACGCCATCTTTGAAAGAAGATGGGTTCTTGTCGCCTTCCCAGTTCAGGGGAGCGACCACGCTTTCACAAAAGCGGGCCGACTCTTCCAGCACGGCCTGCGCCGTGTCCAGGCCGTAGTCCTCGAAACCGGGCAGTTCGGCCACTTTCTGGATGCCAGCCAGGGCCTCCATGGCAAACAACATGTCTTTAACCGGGGCTTGATAGCTCATGAAATGCTCCTGTTACGAGGTTCAGTGCGCTGTGACGCTGGCTGCCCGAACCTGGGGTTGAGATTTTGGTATTGAAAACTTACAGCGTTGCGACCAAAGCCGGCACAGCCTCAAACAAATCAGCCTCCAGCCCGTAGTCCGCCACGCTGAAGATCGGGGCCTCAGGGTCCTTGTTGATCGCCACGATCACCTTGGAGTCCTTCATGCCCGCCAGGTGCTGGATGGCGCCGCTGATGCCTGCAGCAATGTAGAGCTGAGGCGCCACGATCTTGCCGGTCTGGCCCACTTGCCAGTCGTTGGGGGCGTAGCCTGCATCCACAGCAGCTCGGCTGGCACCCAGGGCTGCACCGAGCTTGTCGGCCAGCGGGGTCATGATGTCGTTGAACTTTTCTGCACTGCCCAAAGCGCGACCACCGGAGACGATGATCTTGGCAGCGGTGAGTTCAGGGCGGTCGCTCTTGGCGATTTCGCTTTTGACGAAGCGGCTGGATGCGCTGTCGGTGACGGCAGCAATGGCCTCAATCGTTGCAGAGCCACCTGCACTGTTTGCGGGGTCAAAGCCGGTGGTGCGCACGGTGATGACTTTGATGCTGTCGCTGCTTTGCACGGTGGCGACGGCGTTGCCGGCGTAGATGGGGCGCTCAAAGGTATCAGCGCTGATGACTCGGGTGATGTCGCTGATTTGGGCAACATCAAGCAAAGCCGCCACGCGCGGGGCGGTGTTTTTGCCGTTGGCGGTGGCGGGGAAGAGGATGTGGCTGTAGCTGCCGCTTTGGGCCAGAGCAAGGATTTGGGTGGCAAGGTTTTCTGCCAGGGCGTGGGCGTGGGCCTCACCGTCGGCGTGGAGAACTTTACTGACGCCTGCGACCGTGGCTGCGGCTTGGGCAGCGCTGGCTGCGTTGTGGCCGGCAACGAGGAGGTGGATGTCGCTGCCGCATTGTGCTGCGGCGGCGACGGTGTTGAGGGTGGCGGCCTTGAGGCTGGCGTGGTCGTGTTCAGCGATGACGAGGATGGACATAGGTACTTACTTTCATCAGTTGAGTGTCGAAGCGGCGCCGGGCCGCCCCAAGCCGCGTAGGGCCCCCTCGGGGGGCAGCGCAGCACGCGCAGCGGCAAGCGTGGGGGTCATATGACTTTGGCTTCGGTTTTGAGCTTGTCGACGAGTGTGGCGACGTCGGGGACTTTGATGCCGGCGCCGCGTTGGGGGGGCTCGCTGACTTTGAGGGTTTTGATGCGGGGGCTGACGTCCACACCGAGGTCTGCGGGGCTGTAGGTGTCGAGTTGCTTTTTCTTGGCCTTCATGATGTTGGGCAAGGTGACGTAGCGGGGCTCGTTCAGGCGCAAATCCGTGGTGATGATGGCTGGCAGTGTGAGGGCGAGGGTTTCCAGGCCGCCGTCGATTTCTCGGGTGACGTGGGCTTGGCCGTCGATGAGTTCGACTTTGGAGGCGAAGGTGGCTTGGGGGCGGCCTGCTAGGGCGGCGAGCATTTGGCCGGTTTGGTTGCAGTCGTCGTCGATGGCTTGTTTGCCCAGGATGACGAGGCCGGGTTGTTCTTTGTCGATGAGGGCTTTGAGGAGTTTGGCCACGCCCAGGCTTTGGAGTTCGATGTCGGTGTTGACGTGGATGGCACGGTCAGCGCCTATGGCCATGGCGGTGCGCAGGGTCTCGGCGCATTGGGTGACGCCACAGGAGACGGCGATGATTTCGGTGGCCTGGCCTTTTTCTTTGAGGCGCACGGCTTCTTCAACGGCAATTTCGTCAAAGGGGTTCATGCTCATCTTGACGTTGGCGATGTCCACCCCGCTTTGGTCGGACTTGACCCGAACTTTGACGTTGTAGTCGACGACGCGTTTGACTGCGACCAATACTTTCATGGCAACTTTCCCGACAGAGTTATTGTTGAATTTGAATTGACGTGCACGTCAACTCCTGGATTCTATTGCGACACGGCCGGCGCAGCCACAACACGGCTGTGCACCACCCGTTGCGGGTACGGAATCTCGATGTGATGTGCCTTCAACGAACTCAAAATTTGAAGGTTAATCAGGGACTTGAGATTACCCGTGCCGTTTTCCGGATCGGCAATCCAGTAGCCCACAGTGAACTCCAGCCCGTCGGCCCCGAAATTGGACAGCGCCACAGCCGGCGCCGGATCGGCCAGCACGCGGCTTTGCTCGACGGCCGCAGCTTCGAGCAAACGCATGACCAGCTCAACATCGCTGTCGTAGGCGACCGAGACTACGGTCGATTGCCACACCCGTGAATCGGCCAGTGACAGGTTTTCCACCCGGCTGGTGATGAGCAACTCGTTGGGCACGATGGATTCGCGCCCGGTTACAGATCGAATCAGGGTGTAGCGGGCCTTGATGTCGGTGACGCGCCCTTCAAATCCATCGACCCGCACGTTGTCGCCGATGCGCATGCTGCGCTCGGCCAGGATGACGAAACCACTCACGTAATTGGCGGCCAGCTTTTGCAGGCCAAAGCCGATACCCACCCCCACGGCACCGCCGAGCACCGACAGGGCTGTCAGATCGATACCCACCGCCGACAAGGCCAACATCAGGCCCACAAACATCAGCAGCGCGCGGGTAGCGTTGGCCACCGCTTTGCGCAGCGACAGCTCACTGCCCGTGGCCGCATGCAAGAGGCGCGACTCGATGGCCGCCGACACCCACAGAGCCAAGATCAGCACCGCACCGGCCGTCAGCGAGCCCTCGATCAGGGTGCGCACCGACAGCTTGCTGCCGCCGATCTTCCAGGTGATGTCGTCAAGCTCTGCCAACACCACGGGTAAGAGACCGCTCACCCACAAGACCATCGCGCCCCAGGCCAGCCAGGAGATGGTGCGCTCGGTGACGCGAACCCAGGGCGAGTCTGCAAAGGCCGCCTGCAGCACCTTCACCCCCATGCGGATCACAACCAGGGAAATCAGCACCGGTATGGCAACGCCCAGCACCGCAACCGGCAACAAACCCTGTGCCAGGGAGCGTGCCAGGTAGGCCAGACACAACAGGCAGGCCGGGAACAGCACCCCGTCCACCAGCTTGCGCCCAAAAAAGATGGACTCATTGGAGAGCTTGCCGACCGCTCGGCGCAACAGCGCGACAAAGCCCCAGGCCATCAGGGCGCAGGAGGCCAGTACCGCCAGCTCCACCAGCACGCTGGCTTGCGTAAAGGCTGCCAGCCAGGCCTGCCAATCGTCGATTGCCGCCGGCGCGGCGACCTTTTGCAAGGACATGGTCACACTCCTGCCAGGACGCGTAGATGAGCCTCCACACTGCGGCTCAAGGAACTGAGGTCGTACCCGCCCTCCAGACAGGACACGATGCGCCCATGTGCGTGGCGCAAGGCCACGTTTTTGATGCGATCGGTGATCCAGGCGTAGTCCTGCTCCACCAGGCCCAGCTGGCCCATGTCGTCTTCGCGGTGGGCATCAAAGCCGGCGCTGATGAAGATCATTTCCGGGCGGTGGGCTTCCAGCCGGGGTATCCAATGGGTTTCAATCAGCTCGCGCACCTCCATGCCCCGGGTGTAGGCCGGCACCGGCACGTTGACCAGGTTGGCGGCGTCCGATTGCGAGCCGCCTTCCGGGTAGAACGGGTGCTGGAAAAAGCTGACCATCAGTATGCGATCGTCGCCGGCCACGATGTCTTCGGTGCCATTGCCGTGGTGCACGTCGAAATCAACGATGGCCACCCGCTGCAAACCGTGGCGCTCAAGCGCGTACTTGGAGGCAATCGCCACATTGTTGAAAAAGCAAAAGCCCATGGCCTTGTCACGGCAGGCATGGTGGCCCGGCGGGCGCACAGCACAAAAGGCGTTTTCCAGCTCGCCGGCCATCACGGCATCGGTGGCCGCCAGCGCAGCACCGGCGGCACGCAAGGCGGCATTCCAGGTGTGGGCGTTGATGCTGGTGTCGGGGTCCAGCTGGATGTGGCTGGGACCACCGGCCTTGATGTCATCCTGCAGCTGGTCGTTCAGGCCCCGCAAGGCGGCGATATGCATGCGGCCATGCGCTAGCTCTATGTCTACTAGCGGAGCCTGAGGTGCCACCAAGCGCTCCAGCGCATCACCCACGCCGCTAATCAACAGGCGGTCTTCAATGGCATCGAGTCGTTGGGGGCACTCGGGGTGCTGCGGGCCCATCTCGTGCTTCCAGCAGTCCCGATGGGTAAAGTATCCGGTCTTGTTCACAGTGCGCTCGGCGAAGAAGAAATTTGGGTTAAGGTCCAACCATGAATGCACAACTCAGGCTCAAACCCCTGCTCGATCAGCTTAACACGGTGATGATAGGCAAGGCACCGCAAATTCGGGACAGCGTGGCCTGCCTGCTAGCCGGCGGGCATCTGCTGATTGAGGATGTGCCTGGCGTAGGTAAAACCACCTTGGCGCATGCCTTGGCCTGCAGCTTTGGCCTGGATTTCTCACGGGTGCAATTCACGTCAGACCTGATGCCCAGTGACCTGTCGGGGGTGTCGATCTACGAGCGCGCCAAAGAGGCTTTTGTGTTTCACCCCGGACCGGTTTTTGCCCAGGTGCTGCTGGCCGACGAAATCAACCGTGCCAGCCCCCGCACCCAAAGCGCCTTGCTCGAGGCCATGGAAGAGCGCCAGGTCAGTGTGGAGGGAGAAACCCGCCCCCTGCCCTCGCCTTTCTTTGTGATTGCCACCCAGAACCCCTTTGACCAGCTGGGCACGTACGCCCTGCCCGAATCACAGCTGGACCGCTTTCTGATGCGCATCAGTCTGGGCTACCCCGACCGGGCTGCCGAGCGCGGCTTGCTGCAAGGACATGACCGCCGTGAGGTGCTGGGCACCCTGCCTGCAGTCCTGAGCCCTGCCGACCTTCAAGAGCTGCAGCAAGCGGTGCTGGCAGTGCATGCCGCGCCACCTTTGCTGGACTATCTGCAAGACCTGGTGGCCGCCACGCGATCGGGCCGCTGGTTTGTGCAGGGCTTGAGCCCGCGCGCCGCCATTGCCGTGCTGCGCGCCGCCAAGGCCCAAGCACTGCTGGATGGACGCGACTTCGTGGCGCCTGACGATTTGCAAGCGGTGCTGCCCCAAACCACCGCCCACCGTCTGGTACCCGTGGGCCAGAGTGCACGCGGCGCTAGCGAGCAGGTGCGCGCCATGCTGGAGGCCGTGCCGCTGCCATGAGGGCGCGCCTGCAACGCTGGTTCGAGTCGCGTTTGCCCCTGAGCGACCGCGTGACGCTCACTCAGCGCAACGTCTACATCGTGCCCTCTCCTCCGGGATGGGTATTGGCAGCCACCTTGCTGCTGTTGTTGGTGGCCAGCATCAATTACCAGCTCAACCTGGGCTATCTGCTCACCTTTTTGCTGGCCGGTAGCACTGTGGTCGGCATGCATGTGTGCCACGGCACGTTACGCGGCCTGAGCTTGAGCCTGGCGCCGCCACAACCCACCTTTGCGGGCAGCCATGCCTTGCTGGAGGTGCAACTGGGCAACGAACGCAAGCAGCCGCGCTACAGCCTGGGGCTGTCGGTGCAAGGCAGCGCGCAGTGGGCCTGGGCCGACGTGCCCGGCACAGGCAGCGCCTTGCTGCAGCTCAGCTTTGTGCCGGCGGCGCGCGGCCGACACCGCGTGCCCACCCTGACGGCCGAAACACGATTTCCGATGGGCACTTTCCGGGTCTGGACGGTCTGGCGCCCGGCGGCAAACGTGCTGGTGTACCCAGCCCCAGAAGCTCACCCACCGCCCCTGCCCGCCAACCTCAGCAGCCCCGGACTGGCTTCCCCAGCGCGGCCCGCGCTTGCAGGTGAGCCAGATGGCTTGCGACCTTACCGCCCCGGCGATCCGCTCAAACAGGTGGCCTGGAAAAAAACGGCCCAGACCGGCGCACTGGTCAGCCGCGAGGCCAGCAGCCTACACGCCCGGGAGTTGTGGCTGGACCTCGGGGCCACCGGCCTACGCCAAGCAGAGGCACAGTTGTCGCGCCTGTGCGCCTGGGTTCTGGCGGCAGACCGACTGGGGCTGACCTACGGCCTGCGGCTGGGGGGCCTGACCATCGGCCCTTCGTCTGGGGAGGCCCATCGCAAGCAATGCCTGGAGGCCTTAGCCTTATGTGGCATCGACTGAAAACGCTGCCGCGCGACGCCCGCGACACCCTGTTTTTGCTGGGTGTCATTTGCTGGGTGATCTTGCCGCACGCCCCCAACCTGCCGGTGTGGTGCACGGCCATGGCCGTGGGCGTGCTGAGCTGGCGCGGCTGGCTGGCTTGGCACGCACGCCCCCTGCCATCCGCCTGGTGGCGTACTGGCTTGCTGACCCTCACCCTGGGCGCTACCTGGATCAGCCATCAAACCTTGCTCGGGCGAGATGCCGGTGTGACCCTGATCGTGGTCTTGCTTACCCTCAAAACCCTGGAGATGCGGGCGCGGCGAGACGCCTTTGTGGTGTTTTTTCTATCGTTTTTCACCCTGCTGACGCACTTCTTCTTTTCGCAGTCCCTTTTGACGGCGATGGCCATGTTGCTGGCTTTGCTGGGCTTGCTGACCGCGCTGGTGAACGCGCACCGGGTGGTTGGCAAGCCACCGCTGGCCGCGTCGGCACGCATGGCGGGCGGCATGGCCTTGCTGGGCGCTCCCATCATGGTGCTACTGTTTGTGCTGTTTCCCCGGGTAGCGCCGCTGTGGGGCATCCCTGCAGATGGCTTGAGTGGACGCAGCGGGCTGTCCGGCAGCATGCAGGTCGGCAGCATTGCCAGCCTGGCCCTGGACGACAGCCTCGCCATGCGCATTCAGTTTGATGGCAGGCCACCCCCGCAGTCTGAGCTGTACTTCCGCGGCCCGGTGCTGAGCCAGTTTGATGGACGCGAGTGGCGCGCCGCAAGCGATGGCCGCATGGCGCCCGCCCGGTCGGCCAGCCGACTCAGCGTGCAGGGCGAGGCCTATCGCTACCAGGTCACGCTTGAGCCCAGCAACCGCCCGTGGCTGATGCTGCTGGACGCCACGCCACGGCCGCCAGCACTGAACGACCTGCAAGCACGTATGACCAGCGAGTTGCAGTGGCTGGCCGACCGCCCCTTGACCGACCGCACCCGCTACACGGCCGAAAGTTACACCCACTACACCTACGGCCGTGACGCGAACCGCGCCACCTTGCTGAGCGATGTGGAGCTGCCCACAGGCTACAACCCACGCACCCTGCAACTGGCAGCGGACCTGCGGCGAACGCCAGGCCTGGCCAGTGCCAGCAACGCAACCGTTACCGAGGCAGTGCTGCAACGCCTGCGCACGGGTGGTTATGTCTACACGCTGGAGCCAGGTGTGTTTGGGCAGCACACGGCAGATGAATTCTGGTTTGACCGCAAGCAAGGCTTTTGTGAGCACATCGCGTCGAGCTTTGTGGTGCTGATGCGGGCCCTGGATGTGCCAGCCCGGGTGGTCACGGGTTACCAAGGCGGCACTGCGAACACGGTGGATGGCTACTGGAGCGTGCGCAACAGTGACGCTCACGCCTGGGCTGAAGTCTGGCTCGAAGACCGGGGCTGGACGCGGGTGGACCCCACCTCGGCGGTAGCCCCCTCGCGCACCGGCACGCTAGAGCGACTGTTGCCGCCGCGTGGCCTGGTGGCCAGCGCCCTGGGAGGTGCCATCAGCACGATCAGCCCGAGTTTGCTACTGCACCTGCGTGAGCTGTGGGAAGCCAGCAACCACCGCTGGAACCAGTGGGTGCTGAACTACACCCCAAGTCAACAGCTCCAGCTCTTGCGTGACCTGGGCTTTGACAGCCCGGACTGGCAAGACCTGCTGCGCTTGTTGGTTGGCGCATTGGTGCTGGCCAGCCTGGCGGGCGCAGCCTGGACCTTGCGGGAGCGTCGTCAGCAGGACGCCTGGCAAGCATTGCTCTCACAGGCTAAACGCAGATGCGCCAAAGCTGGCCTCGCCCTACCAGCCCATGCACCGCCCAGAACCATGGCCTATTGGCTAGGCCAGCAAGACCAACTGCCACCCGCCCTGCGGCGAGCCCTGCAGGAGTGGCTCTTAGAGATGGAAGCCGTACGCTACAGCCCGGCCTCAGACATCCATCATCAAAAACAAGCCCTGAAAAGCCTGAAAATGGCGTGGCGCCGCATGCCTTGGCCGCGCTGAAGCCTTCCTCACAGCCACACTGTCCTTTCCCCAGTGACCTTCCCCCCCCAAACACTCATACGCCTGTGCACTCCCGCCCTGGGTGCCCTGCTGTTGGCACTGGTGCCAATATCTTGGGCCAACACGCCACCCGCGTCCAAAACCAGCCCGTCTAAAGCCATCGGGCATCCGAAGGCGTCGTCTCAAGCTAGTGCGGGCAGCCCGGCGCGTGCTGCTAATTCGACACCTAAAAAAGTCAAAAAGAAGACCGCCGCACATGCCCCCAAGCACAGCGGCCCGCTCTACTCTGAGAGCGACGATGCCATGGCCCTGTCAGATGACATCGCCAGCCGCAGGCAACTCAACCCAGCCTGGGTACGCAAAATGGTGGGGCAGTCTCAGTACCTGGCAGTGGTGTCCAAACTGATGCAGCCGGCACCCACCAGCACCCCCAAGAACTGGCGGGTGTACCGCAGCCGCTTTATCGACCCCATCCGCATCCAGGCTGGCACCCGCTTCTGGAACACCTACCGCGATGCCCTGCAAAGAGCCGAAACAAACTACGGTGTGCCCCCAGAAATCATTGTGGGCATCATCGGTGTAGAAACCATCTATGGCCAGCAAGTCGGCACCTTTCGGGTGATGGACGCCTTGAGCACCCTGGCGCTGGACTTTCCGGCCAGCCACCCACGCGCCTCGGAGCGAACAGCCTTTTTCAAAGCCGAGCTAGAGCAGCTGCTGAGTCTGGCCCATCGCAACGGCATCGACCCCATGGCACTGCGCGGCAGCTACGCCGGCGCCATGGGTTGGCCTCAATTCATGCCCAGCAGCTGGGCCCGTTTTGCGGTGGACTTTGACGGCGACGGCAAAGTGGATCTGTTCAACAACCCGGTCGACGTGATTGGCTCGGTGGCGAACTACTTCAAGGCCTTCAACTGGCAAAAAGGCATGCCAACGCATTTTGCCGTGGGTTTTGATGAGGCACGCCTAGACAAAGACGCCCTGCTCGCCCCCGATATCTTGCCCACCTTCAGCCCCACCAGCTTTAGCGCCAAAGGAGCGATTCTGGACGCCCAGGCCATGGCCCACCCAGGCCCACTGGCTCTGGTCGAGCTGCAAAACGGCGACGAGCCACCAAGCTATGTGGCCGGGACAGACAACTTTTACGCCATCACCCGCTACAACTGGAGCAGCTACTACGCCATGGCGGTGATCGAGCTGGGGCAAGAGGTGGCGCGGGAAATACAAAACAGGCCCTGAACCGCCGAGCACATGAATCACCTGAGCCCCAAAAAACTGCTGCTCACCAAGTGGACGGCGGTGAAGCCTGTCGCCAAACAAAAACACTTCCTGGTAAGCAAGGTGATCGACCCTGACGTACCCGACGACCCCATCGAGTGTGTAGAAATCGAAGCCGTGTTTTCCAAAGCCACCAGAGTCATTCCATGGCGTGAACTGCAAGATGACGGCGTCTGGCGGCAGGGTTGGGTCTGATGGCGTCGATTTCTGACGCGTCGTCTTGGTCAAAATTTGATATCGGCCCATGCGCTGTGTGCCGGTACCGTGCTGTACCTGATTGCGTGGGGATATCTCACTTGGACAGGCCTCAGCACTTGAAGACTGATCTAAATCCAAATAGTGCCCCGGTAGAGCAGCCAATGACGTCACTTGCCATTCTTAGCCCCAAAAGCTTGGCTGCAGTTCTATTTCGGCATATGCGTTCCATTTCGATATCTTCTAAAGGTTGCACGGGCTTGATTTGTGGGCTGATGGTGATTGCCATGCACGGACCAGCAGCCCCTGGGGCCAGCTTGTTTGGAGATCATTCCTGTCAAACGTGGGGCGGCCTAAGAATTGATGAGAAACATGCCTGGACAAATGCTTTTTTCGCGCCATTGAGTTTGACCTTCAAAGGTCTTTACAAAAGCAAAGAAGACAAGTTCAACGATGACCCCAAGGCGAAAGAAGCGGCAACCCGAAGCATTGATGGGTATTGCGCGGACCACCCAGACTCGGGTGTGTCAAGTGCAGCTGGTCTGCACCTAAAGAAGTTGTTTGACCTGCCGCCTGATTGATCTAACTGTGACGCAGGGGAAAAACAAGTTTGGCCTCACCATGAAAATCAACCCGAGCTGTCAGCGGCCCAAGTTGGCATGGGGCAAGAGGCCGCGCCTACAGTATCGGAACGTTGATCTATTCCCGCCACAATTTGAACATTTGCACAGGAACACAAATGACCTCGAACCACTCACCAATGCCTCCCTACACCCTCCATTTCTCCCGCGTCATCGATGTGCCCAAAGAGCTGGTTTGGCGCGCCTGGACGGAGCCCGAACTGCTTAAGCCCTGGTTTTGCCCCTTGCCCTGGAAAACCGTTGATTGCGAGATTGATCTGCGCCCGGGCGGTATCTTTCGCACCACCATGCAGTCGCCCGAGGGGCAAGAGTTTCCCGGCACCAGCTGCTACCTTGAAGTCCAACCCAATGAAAAGCTGGTCTGGACCAACGCCCTGCTGCCGGGCTACCAGCCCAGTTTTGTGCCCGAAACCTGTGGCACTGACGATGCCGGCTTCATGTTCACCGGGGTGGTCGAATTGGCAGACCACGCCGGTGGCACGCTTTACACAGCCACGGTGATCCACGCCGACGAGGCGGGTTGCAAAAAGCACGCGGACATGGGCTTTGAGGCCGGCTGGGGTGCGGCACTCGATCAGCTGGTGGCCATGATCAAGTCAGGACGGATCGCTTAAGGCGTGGCGGTAAAGGCTTTTTCAACTGATCCTAAAATTATTGAATGTCGTTTCGCCTTGTTGCCTTTGCTCTCTTAGCTGCCTTGTTTTTGCAAACAGTAGCGTCGTTTGGCCCGGCAAACTTTGCGCAGCGGACGGCTGATATTGAACATTTGTTGGTGCATTGCCAAGACGCAGATCACCACCATCATTCGGACAGCAGCCTGCACATGGATGACGATGGCTCTGCGCGGCACTCGCACCCGGATTACAGCAACAGCTCCGCCGCGCTTGTGAATGCGCACCATCCTGCTCTCATGGACTCTGGGGCTTCGTCACTGGTCGATTCTCGGCCCGACCGGTGGATCTCGGCCACAGTCGACGGACTATTGCGCCCGCCCAAGCTGCGGGCCTAGCCAAGGTGTGGCCCGTTCGCGGACCGTTCTCCTAGGCAATTCAATACTCCCTCGACGCTTTCGGACCTTTTGTCCCAAGCCACCCTGCGCTTGCGCAGTCAACTTGATTCATTGATCGATGACAAAACTCTTTTCGGGCCGATTCATGGCTCTGCTGCTGATGGCGCTGCCGCTCATGGCATTTGCCCACGGCATTTCCGAAGCTGACAAACAAAGCATGCTGGACGGCGGCTATGTCCGCTACATAGGGCTGGGCGCCAGCCACATGCTCACAGGCTACGACCACTTGTTGTTCTTGTTTGGCGTGGTGTTTTTCCTGACCAGCTTCAAAGACGTGGCGAAGTTTGTCACGGTCTTCACGCTGGGGCACTGCATCACGCTGATCTTTGCCACCTATTACAAGATCACCTGGAACTACTATTTGGTGGATGCCATCATTGCCTTGAGCGTCATTTACAAGGGCTTTGACAACAACGGAGGGTTTCAGCGTGTCTTTGACATGAAGTCGCCCAACCTGTTGGCTGCGGTCTTTGGATTTGGCTTGCTGCATGGCTTTGGCTTGTCAACGCGACTTCAACAGTTGCCTCTGGGTGATGACAGCATTTCGATGCTGTTGCGCATCTTGAGCTTCAATGTGGGCGTGGAGATCGGCCAGATTGCGGCGCTGACGGTGATGGTGGGCTTGCTTGCATTCTGGCGGCACCGCCCATCGTTCAAACGGTTCAGCTTTGCAGCCAACTTGGGCTTGGTCTACGCTGGCGTGTATTTGCTATTCATGCAACTGCACGGCTACCAGCATGATGCCAATCCGGACAGCTTCCGCTTTCCAGTACAAGAACATCAGCACATTCATGAAGACATGGACATCGACAAAACGGTTGACCCCAGCCGCAATACCCTCTGACCCCGTATCACTTCATCTTCTCTTTTAAAAGCATCATCATGAACAAAATCACTTCTATCGCCAATTTGATCGCTATGCTTGCCTTCGCGCCTGCCGCTTTTGCGGGTGCGGGGGGTAGCTGTCATTTCCACGGCCATGCGCCTATCAAAGAGTCCATCCTCACCGGATGCGCTAACGAGCAAAAGGATTCCTTGGTCACCAAGGGCAAGATCGATCCATCATGGAAAAGTGTCCAACTGGACAAGGCCGAGACCGTAGAAGGCAAGAGCATGAAAGAGTGGAAGTTCACCTTCAAAAACCCTGCTGAAAAAGATGCCTCCAAGCAAACCTTGTACATGTTCTACACCCTGACCGGCAACTTCATCGGCGCCAACTTCACTGGGAAGTGAGGCTTTGGTGACCCGAATGTCTGCACCGGCCCTGCGTGGCGGTTTACTTGCACTCTTGGCTGCGGCTCTGTTTGGTCTGAGCACGCCGTTGGTGCAGCATTTTGGGCAAGGCTTGGGCGCGTTCACAACCGCAGCATTGTTGTATTCAGGGGCGGCGGTGATGGCCCTCATGATGCGCCAGCCACCTGAACGGGAAGCCGCCCTGAGAGGAGCAGACTTTGCGCGCATCGCAGCCATGTCGGTGTTTGGGGCTGTCATTGGGCCCGTGGCGCTGGCCTGGGGTTTGCAGCGCACCAGCGGGTCGAGCGCGTCCCTCATGCTGACTTTGGAAGCTCTTTTTACAGCCGGGCTGGCCTGGCGACTCTACGGGGAAGCCATGGACAAGCGGGTCGGGACTGCCATGCTCATGCTGGTTGCAGGTGGCATTGCCCTGATCCTGGAACAGGGTTTGGCCGGGGATACCCAACTGCTGGGACTGCTGGCCGTGTTGGTGGCCACCGCAGCGTGGGGCTTGGACAACACGCTTTCACGAGGCGTGGCAGACCGTGATCCGGGCCAGGTGGTTCTTGCCAAATCCTGTTTGGGGGTCGTGGCAACAGCCTGCCTGGCGCTGCTGTTCAATGAGCCGCTACCCGGTTTGACCGCCGCCTTCGCTTTGCTTGCGATAGGCGCCACGGGCTACGGACTCAGTCTTCGGCTGTATTTGCTGGCCCAGCGGACGTTTGGTGCCGGGCGCACGGGGTCGGTTTTCGCATTTGCGCCCTTCATAGGCGCGCTGGGTGCGCTTGCACTGGGTCATCGCGCCGGCACCTGGATGATGGTGATGGGCGGTGGGTTGATGCTAGGCGGCGTGGTGCTGCATCTGTTTGAGTCGCACGGCCACGAACATGAGCACGAGGCGCTGGAACATGAGCATGCCCACTCGCATGACGACGGGCACCATTTGCATACGCATGAGCCCATGCCAATTGGTGCACACTGCCATCTGCATCGGCACACCCCAGTGCGCCATGCGCATCCCCATGTGCCGGACGCACATCACTTGCACTCGCATTGAGCGCTGGCACGCCCCACCAAAACCTGGGTGCAACCTCGCCTTAAAGGAGTTTTTCGATGGCGCTCACCAAGGATTTACTGCCGGGCGCCACACTGCTCTTGAAACTGCCCACCACCTTACCCTGGCGATCAATCAGGTACTTGTGAAAGTTCCAGGCCGGCGACTCACCGGTGGATTTGGCCATTGCGGCATACATTGGGCTGGCAGAGGGACCGGAGACAGCCGTCTTGGCAAACATGGGGAACTTGACCGCGTAGGTGTTGAAGCAGAAGTCGGCAATCTCCTTGTTGCTGCCCGGCTCTTGCTTGCCGAAGTCATTGGACGGAAAGCCCAGCACCACCAGCCCTTTGGACTGGTATCGGGCATACAAAGCCTCCAGGCCTTCGTACTGACCGGTAAAGCCACAGTAACTAGCGGTGTTGACCACGAGCACGACCTTGCCGGCATATTGGCACAGGTTTTGAGGCGCCTCATCCTGCAAGCGTTTGAAGCTGTGGTTGAGGACGGCCGGACAACTAGAGGCCTGAACTGCCGCGTTTTGAGCCTGCACGCCAGGTGCTATAAACAGCAACAGGGCCAGCAGGAATGTGGCCTGGAGATTTAGTTTGATCATGATGAGGGCAGCCGCTGCTGTGGTTGTTCGGACGACCAGTTTATAAGGGGCACCCAAAACGTGTTTGCAGTATGGATGGGGCTCCTGGCCGTCGTCGGGCTTTCTATGGCCATTTGGTGGTGGCGCAAGGATAAGTCGGCCACAACTCAAGCCAACACCGCGGTCAGCCGGCCAACTGCACGAGCTGTTGCCAATCCGGTCGTGCCCGGCAAACCTTTGCGGCAGGAACAAGCGCCTTGCCTTTACCCAAGGCCCCAACCTCAGCAAGGGCACCAGCTGAGGCACACCCCATGCCACCCAAACTGGCCGCCTTTCGGCTGACCCGGGCGCAAGCTTTGCCTGTGGCACACCAGAACACCTTGATGGCCGAGCTGAGTGACATCCCTCGTCCGCCTCGGTCGCTGCAGAAACTCGTTTCGACGGAGTTTTTGTCCAAGGCCAGTTCGTCTGAACTGAGCGATCTGGTCATGGACGAGCCGCTGGTCTCGGCCAAGGTTCTGGCTACCGTTAATGCGCCTTTTTATGGTTTGCGCAGCCCGGTTTCTAGCCTTGGGCAGGCCATGACTTATTTAGGCTTGAACTCCGTGCGTGGCATTTGTGTGAAGTACATGGTGGAGGCGGCTTTCCAGCCCAGTAGCGCCGAACTCAAACGAATTTACGACGACATCTGGTGTGCAAGTGCTTTTGCCTGCGAACTCTGCGTGAAGATTGCCCAAAAACTGCAATGGTCTGACCAGGGAACGCTGGTGACCCAAGTGGCCTTGTCCTTCATCGGACGGCTGGCCGCCGCGTCGCTATTGCCCGAGGCAACGGCCAGACGCATCGCCGCCCTGAGTCTTCTGGACCGGGCGATTGAAGAGCAGAAAGGCCTGGGCCTGAGTGCCTCAGAAATTGGCGGACTGCTCATGAAGGAATGGGCCTTGCCTGAGAGCTTGGTCCAGGATGTACTGGCCATGGACAGGGTATTGACCCAGCCTGCATCAGCGCCCTGCCCACCGGCCCAGACCCGACTTGCCCTGTGCTACTTGTGCGCCCGCTTGGGCGAGCGGCTGGCAACGGGTCAGTTGACCGACTTGGTTGCCTTTGATACCTGCCTGGACACAGACGCTGACCTGCACCACTTTGCCAGCTACTGGCCCGGGGATGCAATGAACAGCCTGACCGCCCTCATGCAAGCGCCTGACCTCCAAAAGTCAGTACTGGACATGAGAGCTGGACTACAAACCTGACGGGGTGAATACCCGTCAGGCTTTCTCAGGCGCTGGCTGGAACCAGAAACTCACGGCTGATGTGGCCCCCAAGGTCGTTGACCCGATCCAGAAACTGGGTCAGATAGGCGTGCAGACCTGTGGCCAGAATTTCGTCGATGCGGCCGTACTTCAGCTCGGCACACAGCTTGCCGGCCCGGCGGTGGGTTTCACCGGCGGCCTCGCCCGACACCATGGCCAGGTTGCTCACCACCTCGTTCAGACTGGCGTGCAGTGAGCGGGGCATGTCCGGTCGCAAAATCAGCAGCTCGGCCACCCGCTCGGGCTTGATCACATCGCGGTAGACTTTGCGGTAGATCTCGAAGCCCGACACGCTGCGCAGAATCGCGCTCCAGTGGTAGAAGTCGTACTCTTGGTCCTTCTCGCTGGCCGCGCCAAAGAAGTCACTCTGCACCGCATGAAACTTGACGTCCACCAGACGCGCGGTGTTGTCGGCCCGCTCCAGAAAGGTGCCTAAGCGCATGAAATACAGAGCCTCGTCCATCAACATGGTGCCCACCGTCACACCGCGTGACAGATGCGAGCGGAACTTCACCCACTCAAAAAACTGACCGGGGTCGCGCTCAAATTCGCCCGACTTGATCATTCGTTTGACCTCCAGCCAGGTCTGGTTTTGGGTTTCCCATACCTCGGTGGTGAGGGTGCCACGCACAGCGCGAGCGTTTTCGCGTGCAGCACTTAGACAAGAGATGATGCTGGACGGGTTGCTCTCGTCCTTGACCATGAAGTTCATCACGTCACGGGCGTTCACAGTGGCGTGCAGCTTGCTGTAGGCCGGGAACAGCTCGCTGATGCTGAGCAGGCCCTGCCAGCCCAACTGGGCCACGGCATCGGATTGCGGCAGCAGGGATGTCTGATAGTTGACATCCAGCATGCGGGCGGTATTTTCAGCCCGCTCGGTGTAGCGGGACATCCAGAACAGGTGGTCGGCAGTACGGCTCAACATACGTCTTTCCTTAACTTTTGAATCGTGTCGATGGCGTCGCAGCAGGTGCTGGCGTGAAGACGTTTCAGGCTTCCAGAATCCAGGTGTCTTTGGTGCCACCACCCTGAGATGAGTTCACCACCAACGAGCCCTCTTTCAGGGCCACACGCGTCAGGCCACCCGGTACCAGTTGAACGGTTTTGCCACTGAGAACATAGGGCCGCAAATCGATGTGGCGCGGCGCAATGCCGCTATCCACAAATGTGGGGCAGCTCGACAGGCTCAAGGTAGGCTGCGCGATGTAGCCCGTGGGATTGGCCAGAATGGCTTGCCGGAAGTTCTCGATTTCGGCCTTGGTAGCGGCAGGCCCCACCAGCATGCCGTAGCCGCCGGCGCCGTGCACTTCTTTCACGACCAGATCTTTCAGATTGGCCAAGGTGTAGGCCAGGTCGTCAGGGTTGCGGCACATGTAGGTGGGCACGTTGTTCAGGATGGGCTTCTCGCCAAGGTAGAACTCGATCATCTTGGGCACATAGGCGTAGATGGATTTATCGTCCGCCACACCGGTCCCTACGGCATTGCAGATGGTCACGTTGCCGGCACGGTAGGCATCAACCAGACCAGCACAACCCAAAGTGGAGTTGGGACGGAAGACCTTGGGATCCAGAAAATCGTCATCCACACGACGGTAGATCACATCCACGCGACGTGGCCCCCGGGTGGTGCGCATGTAGACGAAGTTGTCTTTGACGAACAGGTCCTGCCCTTCGACCAATTCCACGCCCATCTGCTGCGCTAAAAACGCGTGCTCAAAGTAGGCGCTGTTGTACATGCCGGGGGTCAGCACCACCACTGTGGGCTCGGCGGTGGTGGCTGGGCTGCTGTCGCGCAGGGTTTCCAGCAGCAGGTCGGGGTAATGGGCCACAGGCGCCACACGATGAGCGCTGAAAAGATCAGGAAACAGACGCATCATCATCTTGCGGTCTTCGAGCATGTAGCTCACGCCACTGGGCACGCGCAGGTTGTCCTCGAGCACGTAGTACTCACCCTCGCCCGCCGCGTTGGGCGCACGCACGATGTCGATGCCCGAGATGTGGGAATACACCTGGTTGGGCACATCCACGCCCATCATTTCGGGTCGGAACTGCGCGTTGTGTGTGATTTGATCTCGGGGCACCACGCCGGCCCGAATGATGTCTTGGTCATGATAGACGTCGTGTATGAAACGGTTGAGCGCCGTGACCCGCTGCACCAGACCACGTTCCATGCTGGCCCACTCGTGGGCAGGGATGATGCGAGGGATCAGGTCAAAGGGGATCAGCCGTTCAGTGCCGGCGCCGTCCTCGTCTTTTTCGCCGTACACAGCAAATGTGATGCCCACCCTCCGAAAGATCATTTCGGCCTCCTCACGGCGGGCCTTCATGGCGTCGGTGGGCTGCTGCTGCAACCACTGCAGATAGGCCTGGTAGTGCTCTCGTGCCCCCGACTGTGCATAGGGCAGTTGCGTGTACATCTCGTCGAATTTCTGCATAGGTAGCTTCCCGTAACTCTCACACTTCAGCAATTAGCGTGCCATTCATCGCCCTGTCGAACACCTGCACGATCTTCTCATCCGGGCAAGCGGTGATGCCAGTATCGACGCTCCTTGTCACGCTGGCATTGCACCTGCTCCGGCACCCAGGACTGCCACTGCTGCGCACCGCAATGCGGCGTGTCCAGCACATGGACCCCGTGCGCCTGGTAGCGCTGTATGACCGAAGCAGCGGGGTGTCCATACCGATTGCGATAAGCCGCTTGAACCAAGCCAAAACGGGGTTGGACAGCCTCCAAAAGTGCATCACTGCTGGAGGTCTTGCTGCCATGATGAGGTACCAACAGCACATCGGCGCGCAGCGGCGCCCCTTGCGCTACCAGCCGGGCCTCCTGGGGTTTTTCCAGATCACCAACCAGTAGCGCAGCCCGCTGGCCATTGCTGATACGCAGAACACAGGACATGGGATTGGGCTTCAAGTCTTCTTCGTAGTCCTGCCCCGAAGGGTGCAGAACTTCGAAATCCACGCCGTCCCATTGCCAGTGCTGACCCGCCTCACAACGGCGCACCAAGTCAGGGGCCTGCATAGAAGATGCAGCTTGCATGGACGTGATCAGCTCGGCCTGGGGTTGCTGCGCCAGCACCGTGGCGGCACCTCCCACATGATCGGTGTCACGGTGACTGATCACCACCGTATTGAGCCGCAGGTCGAGTGCACGCAAAAGGGGCACGATCACACGGTGACCTGCATCATTGTCTGCACTGAAACGGGGCCCCGCGTCATACAACAGTGCATGGCCGGCGGTTTGCACGATGACCGCGTTGCCCTGACCGATGTCCGCAGCCAGCAGCTCGAACTCGCCCATCGGCGGGCGCGGCACCTGCCAAAACAAGACTGGCAACAAAAGCGGCACCCCAGCAAGCCGCAAGGCCGGCGGTAAGCGCATGACACACAAGGCCGCGCCCATCATGCCGGCAACGCCCGCCCACAAAGGTGCGCGGGCCAGATGCAAATCCGCAAAGGGCGCTTGTGCAAACCAGGCCAGCACCGCGCTGAGCACCTGCAAGGCCCAGGCAGCAAGCGACCACAGTGGCGACAAGAACACCCCCAACATGCCCAGTGGGGTGACCACCAGCGTGACCCAGGGAATGGCCACCAGATTGGCCACCAACCCCACCAACGACACCTGCCCAAAAAGCAGTAATGACAGCGGTGCCAGTGCCAGGGTCATGAGCCATTGCTCCCGCACCATGGCCAGAAAACGGCGGGCCAAGTGCGCCGACCGTGAGGCCTCGGAGGGTGTGCCCAAAGGAGCGGAAAGTCGGCCAGGATCCGTGGCGAACAGGATGGCCACCGCCACAAAACTGAGCCAGAAACCTGCTTGCATCAGCGCCCATGGATCGACGGCCACCACCACAACGCAGGCCATTAACCAAGTATGACCCCAGGGCCAGCGGCGCCCCGTCATGCGCAAGAGGTAGAGCGTCAGCAACATCAGCAAGGTGCGTTGCGCTGGCAAGCCCCAGCCACAAAAAACGGCGTAGGCGCCCGCCAGTAACAGCCCTCCCAGCATGGCCGCATGTGGCGCAGGCATGGTCATACACAGGCGGGCCGAACGCCGCCAGGCCAAGCCGAGCAGGCCTGCCGCGAGCCAGGCAAACATGGTGATGTGCAGGCCCGAGATACTCATCAGGTGCGCCACACCGGTGGCCCGATAGATGTCCCAGTCACTGCGATCGATGGCTTTTTGGTCACCCACCACCAGGGCCGAAATCAGCCCCGCCAGTCGTCGATCTGGCACCTTGGATTCGATCCGGTCACGCACAGTCTGGCGCCATTGCTCTACAAGATGCCATCCGGTCTGGGCCAGGCGACGTGGTGGCTCATCCTTGTTGCCAGTGCGCACGTAGCCCACTGCCTGAACGCCCTGCTCCCACATGGCCAGCTCGTAATCAAAACCCATGGGGTTGCTCGCGCCATGCGGCGCTTTCAGCCGAACCGTCAAACCCCAGAGCTCCCCCGGACGCACCGACAGCGGCGTCGATGTCGACTGCGACCACATCTCCAGCAGGCCACCTGGGGCGTCGCGCCCACCATCGAACGTGTTGCCGTACCAAGCCAGATCCAGGTGCGCCGGCAGCCGAACTATCTGCCCGTCCATGTGGGCGCTCAAAGGTTTTAATCTGAAACGAGACCCGTGCTCGTTGTGCTGCACCATGGTCTCGACCCGGCCGGTTACACGCAAGCTGCGCCCTTCAAGGGCAGGATCCAGCGCCTCAAGCCCAAATGCCCGGGCACGCATGTCCGTGACCGCAAAGGCCAGCATGGCAGCACCAAGACACCAGGCAAGCGTCCCGCCCAAGCGTGCCACGCGATTTGAGATGGCCTGCCCACGGCTTGCGAGCCACCAAACCCCCAAACCTGCGGCAAAGATCAGCAACGCCTGCGGCAGCGTCATCCAGTCAGCTTGCTGCAACTGCAGGGCGGTGCCGATCAGCCAGCCCGCCAGAATCAGCGTCAGGCGTGTGGGGGCGAGGCCCGTGGGCTGCAGGTGGGACATACTCGCATGCTAACGTGCGGCCCAGCACCAAAGTGGCTCGGCTTTTGCTTGTAAGCCTTGTGTAGACGCGGACCTGCTGATCTGTAGCCGCGCTTTCTGTTGAGATCCATCCTGAGAACGAGCATCCATGTCCATTCATGCAGCCCTGACCCACGTCACCCATTACCAGTACGACAGACTGGTGAACCTGGGACCGCAAGTGATACGCCTGCGCCCTGCACCTCACTGCCGCAGCAAGGTGCTTTCTTACTCGCTCAAGGTCGAGCCGACCGGTCATTTTTTGAACTGGCAGCAAGACCCGTTTGCCAACTATCAGGCTCGGCTGGTTTTTCCGGAAAAGACCCAGGAGTTCAAAGTCACGGTCGACCTGGTGGTCGAAATGGCGGTCTACAACCCCTTCGACTTCTTCCTGGAGCCGGCGGCTGAGGAATTTCCGTTCACGTATGAGCCCCTGCTCAAGCAGGAACTCGCCCCCTATCTGGCCGCAGATGCATTGACACCCTTGGTCAAGGCTTACCTGTCCAAAGTCAACCTCAAAAAGCGTCGCACCATCGACTTTCTGGTGGACATCAACCAGATGCTGCACCAGGACATCAAGTACCTGATCCGCATGGAGCCGGGCGTGCAAACCCCGGAAGAAACGCTCACGCTGAAGTCGGGCTCCTGCCGTGACTCGGGCTGGCTGCTGGTGCAACTGCTGCGCCACTGCGGTCTGGCTGCGCGCTTTGTGTCTGGCTATCTGATCCAGCTCAAGCCGGATGTGAAATCGCTCGATGGCCCCAGTGGCACAGAAGTGGACTTCACCGACCTGCACGCCTGGTGCGAGGTCTACCTGCCGGGCGCCGGCTGGATCGGGCTGGATGCCACCTCGGGGCTGCTGGCCGGCGAAGGCCACATTCCGCTGGCTTGCACGCCACAGCCGTCCGGCGCTGCGCCCATTGAGGGGGTGATGGACAAGGCAGAGGTGGAGTTTGCCCACCATATGGCCGTGACCCGCATTTACGAGTCGCCGCGCGTGACCAAGCCCTACACCGAAGAACAGTGGGCCGATGTGATGGCCTTGGGCGCTGCGGTGGACGAGGAACTGAGCACGGGCGACGTGCGGCTGACCATGGGCGGTGAGCCCACCTTTGTAGCCGTCAACGATCGCGACGCCGCCGAATGGAACACTGACGCCCTGGGCCCAACCAAACGCGGCTTTGCGACCGAGCTGGTGCACAAGCTGCGCGACGAATACGGCCAAGGCGGCTTTTTGCACTTTGGTCAAGGCAAGTGGTATCCGGGCGAACAACTGCCCCGCTGGGCGCTCAACATCTACTGGCGCGCAGATGGCCAGCAGGTTTGGTCTGACCCCAGCCTGTTTGCCGACGAACGTGTGCCCTGTCAATACACCAGTGCCGACGCCGACCGCTTCATTCGCGGTCTAGCGGTCAAACTGGGGCTCAAGGACGACTTCGTCCAGCCGGGCTACGAGGATGTTTGGTACTACCTGTGGCGGGAGCGTCGCCTGCCCGTGAATGTGGACCCCTTCAACTCGAAGCTGGACGACGAGATGGAGCGCGCTCGCCTGCGCCGGGTTTTCGAGCAAAAGCTGGACGCCGTAGTTGGCTACGTGCTGCCGGTGAAAGTGGCAGGTCAACCCGGTCTGGCTGGCCCACGCTGGAGCACCGGCCCCTGGTTCTTCCGCGACGAGCGCATGTACCTGATGCCGGGCGACTCGCCCATGGGCCTGCGCCTGCCGCTGGACTCCCTGCCCTGGGTCAGCCAAGGGGATTACCCCTACTTGGTGGAGCAAGACCCCAGCACCTTGCGCAGCAGCCTGCCCAGTCACAACACCCTGGCTGCGCGCTATCGCACGTCTAACCTGAAGGCTGGCGTGTTGTCGACCGCCAGCAGCACCTACCTGGCAGGGGTGACAGGGGCCACGCCACGCCAGGAGGCCACCCGCAAGCTGCAGGGCGCACAGGCGGCTGCAGGCCAGTCCGGCGAAGTGTCCACCCAGGCTCGCACTGCGCAACAGGCCGAACCCGTCGATTTTGTGCGTGTGCCCGACCGGCAGGAGTCGGCCCACTGGATCACCCGCACGGCTTTGTGCGTGGAAGTACGCGACCCCCGCCGCGCCAGTGGCCCCAAGGCAGAGGCCGTGGGTCAAAAGTCGGGCGTGATGTATGTCTTCATGCCACCGCTGGAGCGCCTCGAAGACTACCTTGAACTGTTGGCCGCCATCGAAGCCACCGCCACCGAGCAAGGCGTGAAACTGGTGCTGGAAGGCTATCCGCCGCCACGCGACCCGCGCCTGAAACTGCTGCAGGTCACGCCCGACCCAGGCGTGATCGAGGTGAACATCCACCCGGTCAGCACGTGGAAAGAGCTGGTCTACAACACCGAGTTTTTGTACAACGCAGCGTTCGAGTCGCGCCTGTCGGCCGAGCAGTTCATGACCGACGGCCGCCCCACCGGCCCCGGCGGCGGCAATCACTTTGTGATGGGCGGCGCCACGCCGGGCGACAGCCCGTTTTTGCGCAAGCCCGAGCTGCTGGCCAGCCTGCTGTTGTACTGGCACAACCACCCGTCCTTGAGCTACCTGTTTAGCGGCATGTTCGTCGGCCCCACCAGCCAGGCCCCGCGGGTGGACGAAGCCCGCAACGACCAGTTGTACGAGCTGGAAATTGCGATTGAACAGATTTACGCCAACCGAGAGCTGTACGGCCAATCCATGCCGCCCTGGTTGGTGGACCGCACCCTGCGCAACATCCTGCTCGACGTGACCGGCAACACGCACCGTAGCGAGTTCTCGATCGACAAGATGTACTCGCCAGACTCCGCCACGGGTCGGCTGGGCCTGCTGGAGCTGCGTGCGTTCGAGATGCCACCGCACCCGCGCATGAGCATCGTGCAGCAGTTGCTGCTGCGCGCCCTGGTCGCCCGCTTCTGGCATACGCCTTACCAGGCGCCCGCCACACGCTGGGGTACCGAGCTGCATGACCGTTTCATGCTGCCTTCCTTCATCAAGATGGACTTTGACGATGTGATGGCCGAAATGCAGCACGCAGGCTATGCCTTTGATGCCAGCTGGTTTGCGCCACATTACGAGTTCCGCTTCCCGATGATTGGCTCCATGCAGGCGGCTGGCATCGAACTGACCCTGCGCAATGCCCTGGAGCCCTGGCATGTGATGGGCGAAGAAGGCTCGGCTGGTGGCACGGCCCGCTATGTGGATTCGTCACTTGAACGCATCGAAGTCCAGGTGAAGGGCCTGAATGAAAGCCGTTATGTGGTCACCTGCAACGGCGAGGCTCTCCCCCTGCACAGCACCGGCACGGTGGGCGAATTTGCCGCAGCCGTGCGCTACAAGGCGTGGAACCCGCCTTCGAGCCTGCACCCGACCATCGGCGTGCATGCGCCGCTGACCTTTGACGTGATTGACACATGGATGAAGCGCTCCATTGGTGGCTGCCAGTACTTTGTGGCACACCCCGGTGGACGCAACTACGACAGCTTTCCGGTCAACTCCTATGAGGCCGAAAGCCGACGCCTGTCGCGCTTCACGGCGCTGGGGCACACACCGGGCGTCACACAGGTACCGCCTGCCACGATCAAGGTGGCGGGAAGTAAAGAATTCCCGTTCACCCGTGATTTGCGTCGCGGCTGATTCGGCTTTTTTTGACATGTTCTGACAATGTCGAGGGTCTTTCTTTGCGGCATACTCGCTGGCCGTGAAAGCTGACCCCATCCCTCCTCTGCCTGACACAGCCCGCCCCTTGGCGGTGCTGAGTCACGCACAAGTGCAAGCCAGACGCGCGCCTGGGCAGGCCGCCAGTACGTCTGCGGGCACTGAACCGGCGGGACATTTCGACGAGCTGTCGAGCAGCCCTCCGGGCGTGAACGCAAGTGCCAGTGCGGCCTGGGAGCAGTTCTTCAAGCTCTCAGAAGACGATGGCCTGGGAGACTTAGACCAGCGTGCCGCCAGCCTGCAAAGGCAGATTCGGGACAACGGCGTCACCTACAACGTCTACGCAGACGAGGATGGCCCTCAGCGGCCCTGGTCGCTGGACCTGTTTCCGCTGATCGTCACGTCAGACAACTGGAAGCAGATCGAGGCAGGCATCCGTCAGCGTGTGCGCTTGCTTGATCAAGTGATGGCCGATGTGTATGGCCCGCAAAAGCTGTTGGAACAAGGCCTGTTGCCGCCGGCGCTGGTGCAAGGGCACCCTGGTTATCTGCGCGCCCTCCATGGCGTGAAACCAGTAGGTGGCACCCACCTGCACATTGCAGCGTTTGACCTGGCTCGTGGCCCTGATGGCAACTGGTGGGTGGTGTCGCAACGCACCCAAGCCCCGTCTGGCCTGGGCTATCTGCTGGAAAACCGTCTGGCGGTGTCTCGCCTGTTTCCCAATGCCTTCGCCACCTTGCAGGTACAGCGCCTGGGCGGCACTTACCGCGCGCTCATCGACAACATGAAGCGGCTCAGCCCGGCCGGGGAAGATGCACACATTGCCCTACTCACGCCCGGCCCTTACAACGAGACCTATTTTGAGCACGCCTACTTGGCGCGCTACCTGGGCCTGACCTTGGTGGAGGGCAGCGACCTCATCGTGCGCGAGCAGCGGCTGTTTTTGAAAACCCTGCGTGGGCTGGTGCCCATCCACGGCCTGCTTAAACGGCTGGACGACCAGTTTCTTGATCCGCTTGAGCTGCGGCCTGACTCCACCCTGGGCGTACCTGGTTTGGTTCAGGCCATCCGCGCCGGCAATTTGCTCGTGGCAAATTCACCGGGCTCTGCGTTTTTGGAATCGCCAGCATTGCTGGGCTTTCTGCCCGCCTTGTCGCGCAGCCTGCTGGGCGAGGAGCTGTGTTTGCCCGCCCTGCCTACCTGGTGGTGTGGCGAACACACCGCCATGCAGGCAGCCTTGCCTCGCTTGAATGAGTGCGCCATCAAGCCCACCTACCCGGGCTCTCAATTGCACGGCAGTTTTGAAGCAGTGCTGGGGCGCACTCTAGGGGCACGCGAAACGGACGAGTGGGCGGGACGCATTGCCCGGCACAGCGACGACCACACCCTGCAAGCCTACCTGCCCCCGTCACGCATACCCACCTGGCAGAGTGGATCTGGCGCGGGTGGCGTCACTGCATCGGGCGAGGCATCCGCGGGTCGCCTGGTCAAGCGATCGGTCATTCTCAGGGTTTTTGCCGTGTGCGATGGCGAGCAGTCATGGCGAGTTCTGCCAGGCGGTCTGGCACGCGTCGCTGGCAGCGAGAGCGACATTGCCTCCATGCAGCGCGGCGGCAGCAGTGCTGATGTCTGGGTCATGACTAACGGAAACGTCGATCCGACCAGCTTGTTGCCCTCCAAACTCACCGCCTCCAACCTGCAGCAGCGCAAGCGTCTGGTCACCAGCCGCGCCGCAGAAAACCTCTACTGGTTGGGCCGTTACACCGAACGCGCCGAAAACACGGTCCGCCTGGCGCGCCTCACGCTCGAAAGCCTACACGGTGACGATCAATCTTCAGAGTCTCTGATGGCATGGTTGGGGCGCATGGCGCAAATCAACACCCTGGTGCTGCCGGGCGTGCCCGTGCTGACCCAGTCACCCCAAGTGCGCAGGGTGTTTGAGCGCTCGCTCATCGCCAGCCTGGGGCGAACCGATCAGGCCACCAGCGTGGGCTACAACCTGCGTGCCGTGCGCCTGGCAGGGGCCACGGTACGCGAGCGCTTGTCGCAAGAGCACTGGAGCGTGATGCAAAAGGCCGAGGAGCTGTTTTTTGAGCGATGCGCCGCCCACATGGCCAGCGGCGACTTTTCTTCGATGGAGGCACTGGCGGCGCTCAAGCAGGCCAGCAACCATCTTGCAGCCATCACCGGCGCCCAAACCGACCGCATGACCCGCGACGATGGCTGGCGCTTGCTCAGCATTGGGCGGCACGTGGAGCGACTGGGCTTTTTATCGGCCTCGCTCAAGGCGGGCGTTGACGCCGGTTCCATCTTCGAAAGCGGCGGATTCGAGGCCATGCTGTCCCTGTTTGACAGCGCCATCACCTTCCACGCCCAGTATCAGCAAAGCCGTGACCTTGCCGCTCTGATCGACCTGCTGGTGCTGGACCGGGACAACCCCCGCGCCTTGGGCTGGGTCGCACAAACCCTGCGAGGCCGCCTGGCCAAACTGGCAGGCTGCGCCCCCAACGAACTGTGCGCCCTGTCCCACAGTGTTCCGGACCCCAACAGCTGGCGACTAGAGTCCTTGTGCGATGGCGGACCGGCGCACAGCTTTGACGCCTTGCAGGGCCTGATGCTGGCTTGTGGCGAAGCGGCGTACCGGGTATCAGAGGACATTGGCGCCACCTACTTCACCCACTCCGGCGATGCCGGTCAGAGTCTGGGCGCCTGATGCAGCTCACGATCACCCACGAGACCTGTTACGACTACGCACCGGCGGTCGACAACGCCCAGCACATGTGCTACTTGCAGCCGGTCGTCTTGCCTACCCAGGCGCTGCTGGGCTACGAGCTCAAGATCGAACCCGAGCCGGCCCATCAGATCGCAGCGCAAGATGTTTACGGCAACACACGCCATTTTTTCTGCCTGCAAAACGCGCACACCGAGCTGCGGGTGACCTCACAAAGCTGGGTGGAAACCTGTGCCGTCAGCCGCCCCGACAGCACCATCCGCTGGGACCGCGTGCGCGATCAGTTCAGATACCAGGCTGGCTCGCGTTATGACTCAGCTGCAGATTTCGTATTTGCTTCGCCCTATGTGCCCAGGCACGGCGACTTTGCCGCCTACGCACGCCCTAGCTTCAAGGAGGGCGTGCCATTGGCAGTGGCTGCGCGCGACCTGATGCGGCGCATCCACACTGACTTCACCTACGAAAGCCAAAGCACGCAAATCAACACGCCAGCATTGCAAGCCTTGGCACAACGCAAAGGTGTGTGCCAGGACTTCGCACACATCATGATTGCCTGCCTGCGTGCCCTCGGTTTGCCGGCCCGGTACGTGAGCGGTTATCTGTTGACCCAGCCCCCACCCGGCCAAGCCCGGCTGGTGGGCAGCGATGCCTCGCACGCCTGGGTCTCGGTGTACATGCCAGACCTCACCGACCTGCCACCCGCCCATCGTTGGCTGGACTTTGACCCTACCAACAACCGCGACGGCTGGGGATCGCCGGGCGAAGACTACGTGACACTGGCCACTGGCCGCGACTTTTCGGATGTGTCACCCATGCGCGGCGTTATCCATGGTGGTGCCAGCCACACCTTGACGGTAGGCGTGACCGTGGCACCGCTGGGGCAGTCACAATCTCAGTCCCAAAATTTTTCCCCAATAATTTTCAATACTCCGTCATCATGAACATTTACGACCAACTCGCCAGCCTGAACATCACCCTGCCCCCGGTGGCCGTGCCCGCCGCCGCATACGTGCCATTTGTACAAACCGGCAACCTGGTTTTTTTGAGTGGCCACATCGCCAAGCAAGATGGCAAACCCTGGGTGGGCCAACTGGGCAAAACGATGGGCACCGACGAAGGCAAATTAGCCGCCCGCGCCATTGCCATTGACCTGATGGGCACCTTGCACGCCGCCGTGGGCGATCTGAACCGTGTCAAACGCATCGTCAAACTGATGTCGCTGGTCAACTCTACGGGTGACTTCACCGAGCAGCACCTGGTCACCAATGGCGCCAGCGAGCTGATCGGCCAGGTGTTTGGCGATAAGGGCGCCCACGCCCGCAGCGCCTTTGGCGTAGCCCAAATCCCCATGGGTGCATGCGTGGAGATTGAGTTGATTGCTGAGCTGGCTTAAGTGGAGCCTGCAGGCATTGGCCGAGACTTGGAAACAAGGCAAATAGCGAGAAGGCTATATACAATTGCCATATCCCATCTGCACCAGGAGCCAGCTCATGACTGCGACCACTGTATTTACAAACAACCGCAGCCAAGCCATACGCCTGCCTGCCGAGTTGCGTTTGCCTGAAGGGGTCAAACGGGTCGATGTGCGTGCGCGCGGATGCGAACGCATCATTGCGCCCCTGGGCCACACTTGGGACAGCTTTTTTCAGGACGATGAGCGGGTGGCCGACGACTTTCTGGGTGACCGGGCCAGCCAGGTGCAGGCAGAGCGCGAGGCCTTTTGATGCTGCGCTACCTGCTGGACACCAACATCGTCATCTATGTGATCAAGAACAAACCGATTTCGGCGCTGCAACTGTTTAACCAGCATGCAGGCCATATGTGCATATCGGCAGTCACTTTGGCTGAACTTCTTCATGGCGCTGAAAAAAGCAATGCGCCAACGCGGTCCCTGCGCGTCGTTGAAGATTTTTGCTCCCGATTGGAAGTTTTGCCCTATGGCGCAAAGGCGGCCCAGCATTACGGCAACATACGCAGCACACTCGAGAAACGCGGCCAGACCATAGGCGTTAATGACCTACACATCGCCGCGCACACCCGAAGTGAGGGCCTCACCTTGGTGACCAACAATCTTTGGGAATTCGAAAGGGTGGAGTTTTTGCAGCTCGAAAACTGGGCGGTGGCTTAATCCGGCATGACACTTGCTTGGCCCCCAGCCTCCAAAAAGAGGCTGGCGTCGTCCAGATGCGCGTATCCAGCTGCGCAGGCGGCTGCAAAACACCGTGCGGCAAGCCCACCCAGGGCAGGAACCGGCAGGTTCATGCTGGTACAGGTTTCCAGCGCAAGACGGCTGTCTTTGGCCAACAAGGTGGTACGGGCACGCGGTGCAAAGTCGCCATCGAGCGCACGACGCAGGCGGTCGCTGCCGATCCAGCTTTGGCCGCTGCTGGCCTCGATGACATCAAGGGTGCCGGACGCATCCAGCCCCCACTGCTGGGCCAAGGCCAGTACCTCACTGGCACCTGCCAAGTTGATCGCTGCTAGGAGGTTATTGATGAGTTTGGTGCGCGCCGCGTCCCCAGGTTTCTCGCTGATCACAAAGCGCTGTTGTGCCAGGTCTTGCAGCAAGGCCGCCTCAGCTTGCAACACCGTTCGGGGGGCTGCAAGCATGAGACTCATCAAACCCTGTTGCGCACGCAAAGGACCTCCCGACATGGGCGCATCGACCAGATGGACGCCCCGGGCAAGGCATTGCGCGGCGGCATGCTCCACATCAACAGGGCTGAGCGTCGGGCACAGATAAATCACATCTCCCTTGCGCGCCGATGCGTAGAGACCCTCAGGTCCGGCCAGCACCGCCTCCGTTTGCTGCGCATCGACCACGGCCACCAGCACATGCCGGCAATGCACAGCCACCTCAGCCGCATGAACTGCTGCTGAGGCACCCAGGGCTTTTGCGGCCTGCATGCGCTCGCAGTCAATATCGAACACATGCACTGGCCAACCCTGCTGAAGCAGGCGCTGCATCATGGCAAAACCCATGTTGCCGATGCCCACCAAACCGACCGGAAGTTTGGCGCCAGCGCCTTCAGGCAGCGTGTTTCTTTGGCTTGGGATGTTCATGGCGGCTTACCCCAGCTATTTATGTCACGTCCAGACGACGGATGGCCTGGTCCTGCACCGCCTGTAGGGCGGCGACTGGCACCTGCGCGGAGTCAATTTCGGCCAAGGGTACGAGCACAAAAGCGCGTTCCCACATGCGCGGATGCGGCACCATGAGGCTGGGTGTGGCGATGTGCTGATCACCCCAAAGCAAAATATCCAGATCGAGTGTGCGCGGGGCGTTGCGGTAGGGCCGCTCGCGCCCGGCAAGGTTTTCAATAGACTGCAGCCACGACAAGAACTGCAGCGGACCCAAAGTGGTCTCTAACTGCACCACGGCGTTGATGAAATCGGGCCCGGTGGCATCAACTGGCGCCGTGGCATAACAGGACGAACGACGCAACACCCGTGTGTGGGAGGCTGCATCGAGATCATCCATGGCCTGGCAAACGGCCAGCTGGGCGTGGCCCAGGTTGGCACCCAAGGCGACGTAGACAAGCACGGGCTCGGGCGTGAGCGATGCTGTTGGATGGGTCGTCAAACCACGCCGTCTGAGGGCGCCGCACCTGTGCCATCGGAAGAGGCACCTTCGCGAGCACCTGCGGAGCGGCGACGACGGCGGCGTTTCTTGGGTGCGGCCTCTGCGCCATCGGCATCGATGACCGGCGCTGGGCCGGGCGATGACTCGGTGCCACCCTCTACACCCAACACAGGCGCCACCTTGGCCACACGGTGCACGCGGGGCCGCTTTTGCTGCTCGGCGCGCACCTGGTCCACCATATCCTGGCGCAGGTTGTCGTTGGCCATGCTGAACTCCTGCCACCAGTCCGCCAGCACCACATCAATTTCACCCACGTCGGCACGCAAACGCATGAAGTCAAAAGAAGCCCTGAAGCGCGGCTGCTCAACCATGCCGAACGGTGAGCTGCCCACGCGTTTGTCAAAGCGGGGCTGCATCAACCAGATTTCACGCATGTCACCAGCCAGGCGGCCACCGCCAGATACGTCGCCGATGCGCGCATGGAAAACCTCATCGATCGCTTCTTGCAGCGCAGGATGGGGTGGCACACGTTGCGCAACTCGCTGCGCCCACCCATCACGCACGTCAGCCCACAGCACGCAGGCCAGCAAGAAACTTGGCGCCACAGGCTTGCCCTCACCCACCCGGCGATCGGTGTCTTTCAGGGCAGCATTCACAAAAGGCTGTTCGGCGCGCTCGACCACCACATCCAGCAAGGGGTATATGCCGCGCGCCAGGCCAAGTGCTTTGAGCTGAGCAATCGAGGCAAGCGCATGACCGGTTTGCAGCAGCTTGAGCATTTCGTCGAACAGACGGCTTTGCGGCACATCGGCCAGCAACTCCTGTGACTTGACCAAAGGGGATGCCGTCTTGGGTTCGAGCTTAAAGCCCAGTGGGCTGAGTTTGGCCGCAAAGCGCACCGCGCGAATGATGCGCACCGGGTCTTCGCGGTAGCGGGCGGCCGGGTCGCCAATCATGCGGATGATCCGGTTTTTGACATCCTTCAGACCGCCGTGGTAATCGACCACCACCTGGGTTTGCGGGTCGTAGTACATGGCATTGATGGTGAAGTCGCGGCGCACGGCGTCTTCTTCTTGCGGGCCCCACACGTTGTCACGCAGCACGCGCCCGCTGCTGTCCACGGCATGCTTCATGTTGGCCAGCTCGCTCTTGCTGGTGCGCTCGTTGCCAGCCACCTGCTCCGCTGCGGCGTTGTCTAGGTAAGCCCGAAAGGTCGAAACTTCGATCACCTCGTGCTCGCGCCCACGTCCGTACACCACGTGCACGATACGAAAGCGCCGGCCAATGATGAAGGCCCGACGAAACAGGCCTTTGACCTGCTCGGGTGTGGCATTGGTAGCCACATCAAAGTCCTTGGGGCGCAGTCCTACTAGCAGGTCACGCACAGCGCCACCCACCACAAAGGCCTCATACCCAGCATTTTGCAAAGTACGCACCACGTTGATGGCGCGCTCGTCCACCAGATTGGGATCGATGCCGTGCTCGGCCACCGAAATGTCGACGCGTTTGCCAAATTTGTTTTTGGAGCTGCGTGTCAGGGAGGCGCTGGTCTTGCCCAGCAATTTATCGATGAATTTTTTGATCATTTGTTTTGCAGGAACGGCCAAGCTCAGGCCGTGAAGAGCTCGAGTATGCGCCAGCCGCGCTGCGTGGCGATGTCACGCAGCCGTGCGTCCGGGTTGGTGGCCACCGGATGAGTGACCTTCTCCATCAGAGGCAGATCATTAATGGAGTCAGTGTAGAACGTACTTTTCACGTCCGCCAGGCGCAGCTGCCGCGCTGCCAGCCACGCCTCTACGCGTTGGACCTTGCCTTCCCGAAACGACGGCGTGCCCTTGATCGCGCCGGTGAACCAGCCATCTGGCACAGCACTATCGCGCTCCAGCTCAACCGCAATTAGCTCTTGCACACCAAAGGCTTCGGCGATGGGTCGGGTCACAAACTCGTTGGTGGCCGTCACGATGAGCACCTCGTCACCGGCCTCCTTGTGTTGCTGCACCAAGGCTCGGGCCGACTCGTGGATGACCGGCAGAACCACGGTTTTCATGAAGTCGGCATGGGCCGTACGGGCAGCCTCTGCGCCACGGCGGCGCACGGCGTCCGTAGCGAAACGGACGTACTCGTGGATGTCCAGCGTCCCAGCCTTGTACTGCTCGTAGAAGGTGTCGTTGCGCCGGGCAAACTCATCCGGATCGGTCCAGCCCAGCTGGGTGGTGTAGCTGCCCCAGGCGTAGTCAGAATCGATGGGTAGCAGGGTGTGATCCAGATCGAAAAGCGTCAAATTCAAAAAAGCATCTCCAAAAAACAGGTACCAGGCACGACCGGTGCCTTCATTGGTCGTCCATCATGGTTTTGATGAGGGGCACGGTGATGGCCCTTTTGGACTGCAGGGAATAGCCATCCAGCAAGTCGAGTAACTCCATCAGGCTGCCCAGGTCACGGCTGAAGCGGCTCAGCATGAAATCCATCACCTCATCACTGAGGAACACCCCGCGCTCATCTGCCGCTTGTCGCAACACCGCGCGACGCTCGCTGTCAGACAAGAGCTGCAGGGCAAACACATGGCCCCAGCCCAGGCGGGTACGTAAATCGTCACGCAGCTTCAGGTCGGCTGGCGGTAGCTCGCCAGCGGCCAGCACGCAGCGTTGATGCGTCTGGGCATTCACGAACCAGTTGAACGCAGCTTGCTGTTGCTGGGCGGTATAGAGGTGCACATCGTCCATCAGTACAGCACTCCAGCCCTCTTGGTAAGCCACCGGCTCCGGGGTGCTCGCATCCATCCACCCCACACTGGCTCCTTGCGCGCGCAGGGCATCCTGCATGGCGCGTAGCAAGTGCGATTTGCCGCTGCCCCCAGGCCCCCACAGGTACATCGGCACGGGCGAACGCATCGCGCCAGCCCCCTGCCCCAGCCAGAGCGTCAGGTGACTCAGCAGCGCCTCGTTCGGGCCTGCACAGAAGTTGCTCAGGGTGGGGCCAGTGGCCAAGCCTATGTCTAAAGCGATTTGCTTCATGCTCAAGAAAGGAGGAGCCGCTGCCGCAAGGGGTTAAAGCCCGGTGAACAGCGGACTGCGGGTGTAGCCGGACAACAGCCTGCGCATGGCCACTAGAAGGACAGCGCTCGCGGGCAAGGCCACTAGCACGCCCACAAAGCCGAAGAGCTGACCAAAGGCCAGCAGGGCAAAAATAACAGCCAAGGGGTGCAATCCGATGCGCTCCCCAACCAGCCGGGGGGTGATGAAGATGCTTTCCAGCACCTGGCCTATGCCGTAAACCACCGCGACCATGACCAGCGCCTTCATGGACGCAAACTGGAGCAAGCCTGCCAGCACGGCCATGATCAGGCCCATGCCAAAACCCAGGTAAGGTACAAACATGGCCAGACCGGTGAAGGCACCGATCGGCACGGCAAGCTCCAGCCCAAACAACGCCAGACCCACGCTGTAAAACACGGCCATGATCAGCATCACCAGCAGTTGGCCACGAAGGTACTGTCCCAGCACGGCATCGGCTTCACCCGTGAAGCTGCCGTAGCCCGCCTTGAAACGGGGGGGCACCAGGGCCTGGATCCAAGCCACCAATCGGGCCCAATCCATCAGCAGATAAAACAGCGCCACGGGTATGAGCATCAGGTTACCCAGCACCGCAAGTGCCACACTGCCGCCGAGTTTGAGCGAGGACAGGAGAGGCCCAAAAGCGTCGCTCATGTTGCCATCCAGATAATTCAGCAATAGGGCCTTGAGGTTGTCCACATCCAGATCGACATGCAAGCCAAATTGCGCAAGCCAAGGAGTTAGCCAGGCACTAAATCGCTCCGCCAGCAAGGGCAACTGCTGGCGCACCAGCGGTGCCTCTTTTACCAAAATGGGCACGATCAAGAGCAGAAGGCCCAACAGCGCCAGCAAAAAGAGCAACTCGACCAAAACCACCGCCAATAGCCGTGGGAATCGCCCTCGCCCCAGTTGGTCGATTCGATCCACCAAAGGCGTCAGCGCATAGGCCAACACCATGGCCACCACAAAAGGGGTCAGGACGGCACCTAGGGCCCACAAGGTCAACCAGACCAAGCCAGCCAATCCCAACCACGCCATGGCACGCTTGGAAGTAGTACTGAGCTGCATGGTATAGGGCGTGCGGGAAGGACGGTTGTCGGGCTTAAAATGAGCCCAAATTCTATCGGGCTCCGTCAAGGGAGCCCGTTGCACGTCTCAAGCCCAAAACATCATGACTTCATCCAACTCCCCCACCCCTCTGTCTTACAAAGATGCTGGTGTCGATATCGTCGCCGGTGATGCGCTGGTTGAGCGCATCAAACCCCTGGCCAAGAAAACCATGCGTGAAGGCGTGTTGGCCGGCATCGGTGGCTTTGGCGCACTCTTTGAGGTGCCCAAACGCTACAAGGAGCCGGTGCTGGTGAGCGGCACGGATGGCGTGGGCACCAAGCTCAAGCTGGCGTTTGAATGGAACATGCATGACACCGTGGGCATCGATCTGGTCGCAATGAGTGTGAACGATGTACTGGTGCAGGGCGCCGAGCCGCTGTTCTTTCTGGATTACTTTGCCTGCGGCAAGCTGGATGTGGACACCGCAGCGGCGGTGGTTGGCGGCATCGCCAAAGGTTGTGAGTTGTCGGGTTGTGCCCTGATAGGTGGCGAGACCGCCGAAATGCCCGGCATGTACCCGGCCGGCGAGTATGACTTGGCTGGCTTTGCCGTTGGGGCAGTCGAAAAATCAAAAATCCTGACCGGCGCAGATGTGAAACCCGGTGATGTTGTGCTGGGTCTGGCATCTGCTGGCGTGCACTCCAACGGTTTCAGCCTGGTGCGCAAATGCATCGACCGCGCGGGTGACTCGGCTCCGGCAACGTTGGACGGCAAACCCTTCAAGCAAGCCCTGATGGAGCCCACCCGCCTCTACGTCAAAAACGTGCTGGCCGCCCTGGCGACTCACCCGATCAAGGCCTTGGCACACATCACCGGCGGCGGCTTGCTCGAAAACATTCCTCGTGTTTTGCCAGAAGGCATGGCCGCACATCTGAAAAAAGGCAGCTGGCCACAAAGCGAGCTGTTTGCGTGGCTGCAAAAGACCGCAGGGATCGACGACGTCGAGATGAACCGCACCTTCAACAACGGCATCGGTATGGTGGTCGTTATTGACGCTGCCAGCGCTCAGGCCTGTGCAAACACCCTGCGTGCTGCGGGCGAATCGGTGTACGAGATCGGTGTGATTGCCGACCAAGGCTCAGGCGCCTCCGTGGTTGTCGCCTGACCTCAGGCCTGACGGAGCAGCTCCCGCAGTTGATCCGTCACCCAGGCAACGTCTCCGGCGTCGGTGGCGTTGTCCACGTAAGCTTCCAGATCAAGCAAGGCTTGAGGCAAATCACCCATTTGCGCATGCACCAAGCCCCGGTCACGGAGATCCCCCCACGATTGAGGCAACAGGATCACCAACCGATTGAGGACCGCCAGCTCTCGTTCAGGATCGTGTTGGGTGTGGTGAATATCACGTAAATTGCGCAACATGCGCTCGATGATGTCGCGACCGGACGCGGCTTGGAGGTACAGGCTCAGCGGCAGCGCATCATCGCCATGAAGACCACTGCGCTGGCGGTGCGGCTCCAGACGCTCTTCCAACTCCTCGCGGGTCATTGAGTGCCCATCGAAAGGGTCGATCACCACCTGACCATGGGGCAAATTGACCTTGACCAGGAAATGACCAGGAAACCCTACGCCGTATGCCGACAGACCCAGACCTTGCGCCAACTCCAGCCACAACACTGCCAGCGAGACCGGGATGCCGCGGCGTGTGTGCAAAAGAACATTCAAATAGCTGTTGGCCGGGTCGTGGTAATCGTTGACATTGCCGCCAAAACCCAGATCGACAAAAAAGAAATGGTTGAGCGCGCGCAGCTTATGCAGCACGCTGGCATCTGCCGCCAAACGACGGCGCATGCGGGCCAGCAACTGATCCATCTGCCCTAACACCTGCTGCACATCGAGATCAGCATGTTCGTCATGCGCTAGGCAGGCCGCAGCTTCCAGCAAGGGAAAGTCGTCGTCGCTTTGGACCAGCGAAGAAAAATACGCCAAAGGCGTCGGGGGGGCCAGCGACAGATTCATAGGCAAAGACTCAGCGCTTGAGGAATTGCCGCCACTTTAATCCAGCGCCCCAGGCGGCACAGAAGTAGATCAGCACAGACGCCAGCAGCATCAAGACCAGAAGGCCAATGCGCCTGAGGCTCTCCGCCCTGAGCGCGGTCCAGTCGAAGGCCTGGTTGGCCCACAGCAGAAACAGCAACAAGAGCGCGCTGGCCGCAATGACCTGCAGCAAAAATCGGCCCCAGCCAGGCTCAGGCCGATATCGTCCCTGACGAACCAGGCCCAGCAGCAGCCATAAGGAATTGATCAGGGCGCCCAGGCCGATGGACAGTGACAGGGCCGCATGGGCCAGCACGGGCACCAAAAATAGATTCAAGATTTGCGTGATGATGAGCACAGCCACCGCAATCTTGACCGGAGTTTTGATGTCCTCATGGGCGTAATAGCCCGGCGCGAGCACCTTGACAGCAATCATGCCGAGCAGCCCCACGCCCCATCCCATCAGGGCGACAGTGGTTTGCTGCACATCATGGTCACTAAAGGCACCATAGTGGTACAGCACCGCCACCAGGGGTTTGGCGAACGCCAGCAGCCCAAGTGCACAAGGCACGGCCAGAACCACCACGGTACGCAGACCCCAATCCAACATGGCGGAATACTTCACCGGGTCATTAGCAGCGCGTGCGGCAGCCAGCTGAGGCATCAACACCACGCCCAACGCCACCCCCAGCAAAGCGGTCGGGAACTCCATCAAGCGATCCGCATAGGTCAACCAGCTGACACTGCCACTGGGCAGGTGCGAGGCGATCTGCGTATTGATCAGGGTAGAGATTTGGGCCACGCTGACGCCCAGCAGAGCCGGCAGCATCAATTTCATGATTTTCTGTGTGCCGGGATCGAGGCAGGCCGCACGCACCGCCGAGGCGCGCCACTGAAAGTGCGGCAGCATGCCCAGGCGCTTCAAGGCCAGCATTTGCGTCGCCAACTGCAGCACGCCGCCCACCATCACACCTGCGCACAAGGCATAAATGGGCTCCAAGCCCATCTCGGCAAACCAGGGCGCCCCTAGCCAAGCCGCCGTGATCATGCCCACGTTGAGCAGCACCGGGGTTGCGGCAGGCACGGCAAATCGCTTGTAAGTGTTGAGCACACCTGCCGCCAGCGCCACCATGGACATGAACCCGATGTACGGGAACATCCAGCGCGTCATCACCACCGCCACTTCAAAACCGTGCGGGTTTTGTTGCAAGCCGCTGGCCATGGCCCACACCAGTGCCGGCGCGCCCAAAACTCCTGCGACACATGTCAGCATCAGTGCCCACCCAAGTACAGTAGCCACGCGGTCGATAAGCGCCTGGGTCGCCTCCTGGCCATCCCTTACCTTGGATGCGGCCAGCACCGGCACAAAGGCCTGGCTGAAAGCGCCTTCGGCAAACAGGCGCCTAAAGAAATTGGGGATGCGAAAGGCGACGTTGAAAGCGTCCGTCATGGCGCTGGCGCCAAAGGCCGACGCAATCAGCAGCTCACGCACCAAGCCCGTGATGCGCGATGCCAAGGTGAGCAGGGAGACGATGGAAGCGGATTTGACGAGTGACACCCTTGGAAGTGTAGCCCCGGGCCACTGCTACAATTGTGAGCTTTGCTAACAACATCCTCAGACACAAGGAATTTTTAAAATGGCATCTGGAAAACCCAAGAAAAAGAACCCGCGCCTGGCGTCGGGCCGTAAACGCGTCCGTCAGGACATCAAGATCAACGCAGCCAACACTTCGTTGCGCTCCAAGTACCGCACCGCCGTGAAGAACGTCGAAAAGGCAGTGGCTGGTGGCGACAAGACCAAAGCTGCAGAAGCATTTGCGAAGATGCAAGCCGTGGTGGACACCGTGGCTGACAAGGGCATCTTCCACAAGAACAAGGCTGCTCGTGACAAGAGCCGCCTGTCCTCCAAAGTGAAGGCATTGGCGCTGGCTGCTTCGGCAGCGGCCTAAAGCCCTCTTGGGCCTGAATCTTTAGGCCCATCGCACGGATCTGCTCTCACGAAAAGATCTGCCGTTTGTAGCGGGTGCGCTGTCAGCAAAGCAAAAACCCGCCAGAGCGTCGTGCTCTGGCGGGTTTTTTGTTTGTGACCGTATTACTGACTTGTTTGTGATCAGGGGGCTGGCGGATCAGGGAGCAGACAGGCTTCCGTGATTTGCAGGTGGTTGTCTTTGGCGAAATTCAGACAAAAGTCCCAGGCACGCACGTCGTAATCACGAAGATCACGGTGCAAGACCACACATTTGACGTTACCCAGAGCCGTGGGAACGCACCAGGGCGAATAAGCCAGGTGGCTGCCGGGACGCGGTCCTCCGGGGCGGAACTGGCTCATCACGCCTGCCAGGCGCTCTGCCCAATCGCTGGGCCGAAACGTTTTGCCATCTTGGGTCAAGCCCAGAATAAATACCTCTTCAGCTGAATTCGAAACCATAGGTCGATGTTAAAGGAGCGAGCCCAGCACGCTGCTGCACTGCACAAAAAATTTTAATTTGCAAGTGGCTTGCAAGCCTGTACACCGAAGGTTGAGCAACGATCGTGCCTGAGCATTGGATTTGCCATCAGGTTGACATGAAGCTGCCCCTAGAATTGCCGCCTTGCGCCCCGTCCGGGGCTGATTCGCCCGTCATTTTGCAAAAGTCGCACGCCATGAATGCCCAGACCTCCGCCCACATCGAAGCCGCGTCCCCCCATGTGATGAACACCTATGGGCGTCTGCCCATCGCCCTGTCTCACGGCCAGGGATGCCGGGTGTGGGATGTCAATGGCAAAGCCTATCTCGATGGTTTGGGCGGCATTGCCGTGAACACTTTGGGCCACAACCACCCCAAACTGGTGCCTGCGCTGCAAGACCAGATTGCCAAATTGATTCATTGCTCCAACTACTACCACGTGCCGAACCAGGAAGTGCTGGCCCAACTGCTGGTTGAGCGTTCAGGCATGAGCAATGTCTTTTTTTGTTCCACCGGCCTGGAGGCCAACGAAGCTGCGCTCAAGCTGGCTCGAAAATTTGGCCACGACAAGGGCATTGAACGTCCGGAAATCGTGGTGTTTGACAAAGCCTTCCATGGGCGCTCGATTGCGACACTCAGCGCCACAGGCAACCCAAAAATCCAGGCAGGTTTTGGCCCCTTGGTGGAAGGCTTCATCCGCGTCCCACTCAACAACACAGAGGCCCTGCGGCTAGCCACTGCCGGCAACCCCAATGTGGTGGCGGTTTTTCTGGAAGCCATTCAGGGTGAAGGCGGCGTGTATCCGGTGGATATGGAATGCCTGCGCGAGCTGCGGGAGTTGTGCGACGCCAACGATTGGTTGCTGATGATCGACGAGGTGCAATGTGGCATGGGGCGCACCGGCAAGTGGTTTGCCCACCAGTGGTCCGGCATCCAGCCAGATGTCATGCCACTGGCCAAAGGCCTGGGCTCAGGCGTGCCTGTCGGCGCGGTCGTGGCTGGCCCCAGAGCAGCTCATCTTTTTCAGCCAGGCAATCATGGCACCACCTTTGGCGGCAATCCGCTGTCCATGCGTGCAGGGGTGGAAACCATCCGCATCATGGAAGAAGAAGGACTGCTCGAGAATGCGGCCCGAGTCGGAACGCACCTGAAGACGGCGCTGCGACTGGCGCTGGCCGACGAGATCGCCAGCGGCCAAGTCAAGGACGTGCGTGGCATGGGCCTGATGATCGGTGTGGAGCTGGCCATGCCGTGCGGCGCGCTGGTAAAACTATGTGCTGATCATGGCTTGCTGATCAGCGTCACAGCCGACTCCGTGGTTCGCATGGTGCCGGCACTGATCATGAGCACCTCGGAAGCGGATGAACTGGTAGCCATATTGGTGCCACTAATCAAGTCGTTTGTGCAGGGAGCCTCAGCGTGAGCAACCCCATCCAGCATTACCTCCAGTTCAGTGATTTTTCAGCGGATGACTACGCTTACCTGTTTCACCGGGCTGCGTTGATCAAGAAAAAGTTCAAGTCTTACGAGAAGCACCACCCACTGGCCGACCGCACCCTGGCCATGATTTTCGAGAAAGCGTCCACCCGCACCCGGGTGAGCTTTGAGGCCGGCATGTATCAGCTGGGGGGCAGCGTGGTGCACCTCACCACCGGCGACAGCCAATTGGGTCGGGCCGAGCCGATCGAAGACAGCGCCAAGGTGATCAGCCGCATGGTGGACTTGGTGATGATCCGAACCTTTGGACAGGACAAACTTGAACGCTTTGCCGCCCACTCGCGTGTACCGGTCATCAACGGCCTGACCAACGAATTTCACCCCTGCCAAATCCTGGCAGACATCTTCACCTTCATCGAGCACCGTGGATCGATCGCCGGCAAGACCGTGGCATGGGTAGGCGATGGCAACAACATGGCCAACACCTGGCTGCAGGCCGCAGAATTGCTGGGTTTCACGGTTCATCTCAGCACGCCCAGCGGCTACGAAGTTGACCAGGCCGTGGCTGGTCTGCGCAGCAGCGACAGCTACAAGGTCTTTGTAAATCCCATGGACGCCTGTTTAGGGGCGGACCTGGTGACCACCGATGTCTGGACCAGCATGGGTTACGAGGCAGAAAACGAAGCCCGCAAGCTTGCCTTTGCGGCCTGGCGCGTGAGCGCAGACATGATGTCGGTCGCCCGACCAGATGCACTGTTCATGCACTGCTTGCCCGCTCACCGTGGCGAAGAGGTCGACGCCGACGTGATTGACGGGCCACAGTCCGTGGTGTGGGATGAAGCTGAGAACCGCATGCACGTCCAAAAAGCCCTGATGGAGTACCTGCTGCTGGGTCGCCTCTGATGTCCGCTTGTCAGAGTTGCGGCGCCTGCTGTGCCAATTTTCGGGTGGATTTTTCGGTCTACGAGCTCGATGACATGGGCGGGCAGGTTCCCTCCGGTCTGGCTGTCGAAGTCAATGGGAGCACCTGCCGTATGCGGGGTACCGACCACGTGCCCATACGCTGCGCGGCCTTGACTGGCCAAATTGGCGTACATGTGGGCTGTGGCATCTACGAGTGGCGGCCATCGCCATGCCGCGAATTTGAGGAAGGCTCGGACGCCTGTCACCGGGCCAGGGCCAGGCGCGGCCTGCCGGATCTGAATGCCTCCTCCGCCTGAAGCCGTTTGCCCATGAAACGACTTTGGGACATCTCGCCGCCACTGGATGCCACCAGTCCAGCTTTCCCTGGCGACACCGCTTATCGCCAAACATGGGTCGCCACGATGTCTTCCGACTGCCCGGTCAATGTGGGCAGCCTCACCCTGTCGCCCCACCTGGGAGCGCATGCCGATGCCCCCCTGCATTACGACCCCGACGGCAGCGCCGTGGGTGCGCTAGACCTGACACCCTTTTTGGGGCAGTGCCGGGTCATTCATGCCATCAATACAAGTGCCCTGGTTCACTTGGACGACCTGGCCCACGCTCTGAAAGACTTGCCGCCACGTGTGCTGGTGCGGACCTATGTCCGGATGCCACAAGACCGATTTGATGACGCACTGCCCGCGTTTCACCCTGACACCCTGGAGGCACTGGCAGATCGGGGCGTGACACTCGTGGGCATCGATAGCGCCAGCATCGACCCAGCTGACAGCAAGACTCTCCCCAGCCATCAGGTGATCCGGCGCCGGGACATGCGTGTGCTGGAGAACCTGTTGCTTGATCAGGTGCCTGAGGGCGACTATGAGCTGATCGCCCTGCCCCTGAAGCTCATGACCGCTGATGCCAGTCCGGTGCGAGCCGTGTTGCGTGAACTCTGACCTGATTTCGACGGAACCCCGACTATGACCTCCATGCCAGCCACAACACTCCAATCCTGCGAGGCACTGGACGCGCAGGACGCCTTGCGCCACTTGCGTGAGCTGTTTGACCTGCCAGCGGGCGTGATTTACCTCGATGGCAATTCTTTGGGTGTTTTGCCGCGCGCCACGCCCAAACGGATTGCTGAGGTCGTGCAACAGGAGTGGGGGCAAGGCCTGATCCGGTCCTGGAATACCGCGGGCTGGTTTGATTTGCCGCAGCGTTTGGGCAATCAACTGGCGCCGCTGGTGGGTGCGGGGCCAGATGAAGTGGTGGTCACGGACAGCACTTCCATCAACCTCTACAAAGTGCTGAGTGCCGCCATCGCGATGGCCAAACAAGGTCAGCCAAAGCGAAACCGTATCCTGTCGGAGCGCAGCAACTTCCCGACCGACCTCTACATTGCAGAGGGCCTTTGCCGGGAGCAGGGCTTTACGCTGGAGCTGATCGAAGCGGACGAATTGAGTGCAGCTCTGCAGTCTCCTGCCGCATCCGACCTGGCCGTGCTCATGCTGACCCATGTGAACTACCGCACGGGCGCCATGCACGACATGGCAGCCTTGTCAGCACAAGCCCATGCTGCCGGAGCCTTGGTGGTGTGGGACTTGGCGCACAGCGCAGGTGCGGTGCCGGTCGACCTGAAACGTGACGGAGCAGACTTTGCCGTGGGCTGCGGTTACAAATACCTCAATGGGGGCCCGGGCGCGCCGGCCTTCGTCTGGGTACACCCGCGCCATGTGAACAGATTCTGGCAGCCGCTGTCGGGCTGGTGGGGCCATGCAGCGCCCTTCGCGTTTACCCCCCACTACCAGCCCACCGAGGGCATCAGCCGCTATTTGTGTGGCACCCAGCCCATCATCAGCTTGGCAGCCCTCGAATGTGGGCTGGACACCGTGCGCGCTGCTGACCGTTGCGTGCCAACGCAAACTGCCATGCAGGCCTTGCGGACCAAGTCACTGGCGCTGACCGATCTTTTTATTGAGTTGATTGAGGAACGCTGCGTCGGCCATGGTTTGACGCTGGTCACCCCACGCTCCCACTCGAAGCGGGGATCCCAGGTCTGCCTGGCAAGACCGAGCGGTGCCTATGCCATCGTGCAGGCGCTGATCGCGCGGGGCGTAATAGGCGACTTTCGTGCTGGTGATCCGGGCAGCGCGTCCGGCTCGGTGGGTCAGCAGGACATCCTGCGCTTTGGTTTCACGCCACTGTACATAAGCTTTGCTGACGTCTGGCATGCTGTAGAAAATATGCGCCAGGTTCTGGAGAGCGGTGAATGGCAAGAAGACCGCTTCAACCAACAGCAGGCTGTGACCTAAGTCGGACCGCCATAGAGCCAGGGCATATCCAGCAAGCGCGCGCCCAGCGCCCGCATGGCCAAATCCCGGCCCCAACGCACCGGCCCTGTGGCATGAAAAATCACCCCGTTACGCATGGCTCGGGCTTGCACACGTGCGTTGCGCTGCCAGCGTTGCTCTGCATACAGCCGCAAGCGCTCCGGCACGCCCAAGTCGCGCCTTTGAATGACGCTGCCCAAGCAAGCGGCATCCTCAATGGCCATACCAGCGCCCTGTGCCAGATAGGGCAACATCGGGTGTGCGGCATCGCCCACAAGCGCAACACGTCCCCGCGCATGCTCATCCGGGCCCCTCATGGGGGGCCGGTTGTTCAGTGCCCACAAGCGCCAGCCTGATCCTGCTGCCTGAGTCGTCGCCGTCACGGCCTCCATCAAAGCCTGCAGGGGGCCGGACAAGTACTTCATCGCCGCTTGCAACTGTGCGGCTGTCGCCTGGTGATCCCAATCCCGAGGATCGGCGGGAGGGGGGCCCTCCAGAAAAGCCACGATGTTGCGAGCCTCGCTGGCCCGCACCGGGTAGTCCACCACATGCAGGTGAGGCCCCAGCCACACGGTGACTTGGTGGCTACGCAGGCCTAAAGGTAAATCTGCCTGCGCCACCAGCGCACGGTAGGCCAGATGCCCGGTTGGACGCGCCGGTCCATCCTGCAACAAGTGCTGGCGCACCTGACTCCAGACGCCATCAGCCCCCACCATCAGCTCGCCCTTGGCGGTGTACGGGGGCAAAACCGTGGCATCTTGGGTCGTGCGCTGTGCGGTCACCTCCACTGCCTGCGCTCCATCGTCAAAGTCATGAACCTGAGTTCCAAGGTGCCAGGCCACATCACCCTGAGCTTGTACGGCATGCAGCAGCAGCTGATGCAGGTCGGCCCGGTGTATCGTGGCGTAAGGAGCGCCATAGTGCTCGATCGAGCGCCGCCCCAGAGGCAATTCGCCCAGCATACGGCCAGAAGCAGCGTCTCGGACCTGGAGCTGATGCGGGAAAGCCGCCACTCCCTCCAGCGCAGCCGTTAGACCCCAAGCATGCAATTGCCGGGTGACGTTGGGCCCGAGCTGGATGCCAGCGCCCACCTCTGCAAACATGCCGGCCTGCTCAAACACCTGGGCCGCCCAGCCCGCGCGGTTCAGCGCCAGCGCGGCGGCCAAACCTCCTATACCGCCACCCGCAATCAATGCCATTGGTTTCATCTGGCAAATTGTGCCTGCAGAACAGGCTTATTGCCCCTTTGCCCAGCCCGTCATCCCGTATCCTAGGCACTACCCTTTGCTATTTCTGCTGCCTCACACTTCGATGAATTACGTACCACTGCCTATCTTTCGTGTTGAAGTCGGCAAACCCTTGCCGATCGATGTCTGGGACGGCCGCGGTAACCTGTTATTGAAAAAAGGCCAGGTCATCAAGTCCTTGGAGCACCGCGAACAACTCGAACGCCACCAGCCCTGCGCCAAACCGCACGACTTCAAAGCATGGGCGCGCAGCTATGACCGCTTGGTGTACAGCATGTTGCGCGATGGCGCATCGACCGAGGAGATTGCGCGCGTGCCCTTTCCCTCTACGATCCTGGAGGTGGACTACACGGTAGTACAAGGCATTGTGGGCGGGTGGTTGGACATGCAGGCGGTGCTACATGGCCTGCTCTACCAAGGCAGTTCCGCACGATTGCCCGTGGCCAGGCTGGAGGCTGTACAGGCCCGAGGCATGGCGCTGATCGACGCCGATCCTGACGCCTGCCTGTTCGAACTGTTCCAGGCCTTGGCAGATCCGCAGCTCTCGTACTGTGCCACCCACGCTTTGCTCTCAGCCACCTTGTGCGAACTGACTGCACGCAAGCTGGGCATACCCGACATTGTCCGACCGGTACTGTTTCAGGCAGCCCTGGTGATGAACATCGGTATGGCAAGAGAGCAAGATGCACTGACCCGACAAAATGCCAAACCGGACGCTGCCCAACAGCAACTGATACAGACGCATGCCAACATCAGCGTGGACATCCTGCTCGACTTTGGCTTGGTCAATGAAGATCTGATCGATATCGTGCGTTTTCACCACGACACAAACGCAGCTTTGGGGCTTGAGCGCAACCTGGAATGCCGGCGCATCCTGCGGGCGGCGGATATCTTCGTTGCCAAAATGGCGGCCCGTGCCAACCGTGTTGGTTTGTCAGCTATCGGCGCTACCAAAGACAGCATTCTTGGCATGCCTGATGAAGAACTGCGGATTGCCCAGGCCATGGCCCATGTTCTGGGTTTTTACCCACCGGGCACCTGCGTGGCCTTGGGCAACGGAGAGCGAGCCGTTGCCGTCAAGCGCGGTGCTCAGGCCAACACGCCCCTGGTGGTTAGCCTGGTCGGACCCACAGGCCTGGGGCTCAATCCTTATGTCTTGCGTGACACCAGCGAGCCGGCCTACACCGCACAAGCACCCATCAGGCAGGACAGCCTCAAGGTCACGGTGCAGCCAGCACGCATTGCACGCGCCCTGCAGGGCCTGCAAGCGTCAACAAATTAGGCGGCTGGCACGCCAGCTCACTCCACCCGCCCAATCATGCTGGGCTTGAAACCCAGGTCGGCGGCCTTGCCCTTGCGGCCCCGGACCGCACGGGCATTGTTCAGGCTGCGGATCTCCAGGGTTTCCTCGCGCGCTTTGCCACCGCGGCCGACACCCTCTAGCCGGATGCTGCGGCAGTAAGCAGCTGCCCCAGCTAGGCTGTCTTTGTCCTCCAAGTCGATCAGCATCAGGCCACGCCCGCCATTGGCCATGGTTTTCAGCTCCGTGATCTCAAAGGTCAGGATGCGGCCGCCCACCGAGGCGCAGGCCACATGGGTGGCAGCAGGCCAACCCTGCGCCGGCGATGCCACCGGTGAGGGACGGCACAAGGTTTCACCTGGGTTGCAGGTCACAAAGGCCTTGCCAGATTTTTGACGCGAACTCATCTGCTCCACGGTTGCCACAAAGCCGTAGCCACCGCTGCTGCTAAGCAACAGTGATGCGCTGGCAGGGCCGGCAAAGTAATACAGCAACTGCGTGCCAGCCTCCAGCTCCAGCAAGGACGTGACGGGTTGCCCATCTCCTCGCCCGCCCGGCAGAGCAGAGACCGGCACCGAATACACCCGCCCATTAGAGCCAAACACCAAGAGCGTGTCGACGCTACGGCATTCAAACGTGCCATACAAACCGTCACCCGCCTTAAACGCAAAGCTGGCGGGATCATGCCCATGTCCACCCCGCGCTCGCACCCAACCACTCCCGCTGACCACCACGGTCACCGGCTCATCAAGCACTTTCACTTCCAGAACGGCTTTTTTCTCGGTCTGGATCAAGGTGCGCCGGGCATCGCCAAACTGGCGAGCATCGGTCTCAATTTCTTTCACCATCAGGCGGCGCAGTGTCGCGGGGCTTCCCAAAATATCGTCTAGCCGATTTTTTTCGTCTCGCAGCGTGCCCAGCTCCTGCTCGATCTTGATGGCTTCCAGACGCGCCAGCTGACGCAAACGGATTTCCAGGATGTCCTCTGCTTGGCGATCACTCAAATTGAAACGGGCGATCAGGGCCGCTTTAGGCTCGTCGGACTGACGAATGATGGCGATGACCTCGTCGATATTCAGCAGAACAATCTGCCGTCCTTCCAATATATGGATCCGATCGAGGACCTTGCCCAGGCGGTGACGCGAGCGCCGCTCGATGGTGATCTGACGGAATGAAATCCATTCGGTCAACATCTCGCGCAAGGATTTTTGAGTGGGTCTGCCATCCAGGCCCACCAGGGTCAGGTTGATGGGCGCAGACGTCTCCAAACTGGTATTGGCCAGCAATGTGGTGATGAGTTCCTGCTGGGAAATGCGGCTGGTCTTGGGCTCACACACCAGTCGCACCGCAGCGTCCTTGCTGGACTCGTCCCGCACACCATCCAACACCGCCAAAACGGTGGCCTTGAGCTGGTTTTGCTCCTGAGACAAGGCTTTTTTGCCAGCCTTGACCTTGGGGTTGGTGATGTCCTCAATTTCTTCCAGCACCTTTTGGGTGCTCACGCCAGGCGGCAGCTCGGTCACCACCAGCTGCCATTGGCCACGGGCCAGTTCCTCTATTTTCCAGCGCGCACGAACCTTGAGCGAGCCACGACCCGTGCGATAGGCGTCTGCAATGTCGGTCGCGGGGCTGATGATCTGACCGCCGGCTGGGTAATCCGGGCCCGGCACGATGGCCAGCAACTCCTCGTCACTGAGCGCAGGGGTTTTGATCAGGGCCACACAGGCATCGACAATTTCACGCAGGTTGTGGCTCGGAATCTCAGTCGCCAAGCCCACCGCAATGCCGCTGGCGCCATTGAGCAGCGAAAACGGCAGGCGGGCAGGCAGTTGACGTGGCTCCTCGGTCGAACCGTCGTAGTTGGGCACAAAGTCCACCGTGCCCTCGTCGATTTCGTCCAGCAGCAGGCTGGTGATCTTGGCCAAGCGGGCCTCGGTGTAGCGCATAGCGGCAGCGCCGTCTCCGTCACGCGAGCCAAAATTTCCCTGCCCATCGACCAGCGGGTAACGCTGGGCAAAGTCTTGCGCCATGCGCACCAGGGCGTCGTAGGCAGATTGGTCGCCATGCGGGTGAAAACGGCCCAGTACATCGCCCACCACCCGGGCACTCTTGACTGGTTTGGCCCCGGTGTTTCCGTTGGCGCCGCCAAAACCCAGGCCCATGCGGGACATCGAATACAGAATGCGCCGCTGAACCGGCTTGAGGCCATCGCAGGCATCGGGCAGCGCCCGGCCCTTGACCACGCTCAGTGCGTACTCCAGGTACGCGCGCTGGGCGTAAGTGGCCAGGTTCACTTCGCCATCCACTTCGCCGGATGGCAATTCACTTTGAATCAGATCGGTCATGCTTGTCACTCAAACGTCGATTTCAACGGCATCCCCATGCAGTTCCATCAGCTCGCGTCGCGCCGCAGCTTCCCCCTTGCCCATCAGCTTGCTCATCAGGTCTTCGGTTTGGGAAAAATCAGTGCTGCCCAGCTGCACGGGTAGCAAGCGCCGGGTATCGGGGTTTAGCGTGGTGTCCCACAATTGCTCGGCGTTCATCTCGCCCAGGCCCTTGAAGCGGCTGATGGTCCAAGCGCCTTCACGCACGCCCTCTTTGCGCAGCTTGTCCAGAATCGCGCCCAACTCCCCTTCATCCAGGGCATAGGCTTTAGAGGCTGGCTTTTTGCCCCGGGCAGGTGCATCCACCCGAAACAGCGGTGGGCGTGCCACATACACGTGCCCGGCGTCGATCAGTTTAGGAAAGTGTCGGAAAAAAAGCGTGAGTAGCAAAACCTGGATGTGCGAGCCATCCACGTCCGCATCGCTCAAGATGCAAACCTTGCCATATCTCAGACCGCTGAGGTCGGGCGTGTCCTTGGGGCCGTGGGGATCGACCCCAATGGCCACGGAAATATCATGAATTTCGGTGTTGGCAAACAGGCGGTCGCGATCCACTTCCCAAGTGTTGAGCACCTTGCCGCGCAGGGGAAGAATGGCTTGACACTCCTTGTCGCGCCCCATCTTGGCGCTGCCGCCGGCCGAATCGCCCTCGACAAGAAAGACCTCGTTGTGGGCGATGTCGCGGCTTTCGCAATCGGTGAGCTTGCCTGGCAACACGGCCACACCCGAGCTTTTACGCTTTTCGACCTTCTGACCGGCTTTTTGACGTGACTGCGCGGCCCTTATGGCCAGCTCGGCCAATTTTTTACCGTAATCCACGTGCTGGTTGAGCCACAGCTCCAATGCCGGACGTACAAAGCTGGATACCAGCCGAACCGCATCGCGGGAATTGAGGCGCTCCTTGATCTGCCCCTGAAACTGGGGGTCAAGGACCTTGGCACTGAGCACATAGCTGGCCCGGGCAAACACGTCTTCTGGCAAGAGCTTGACGCCTTTAGGCAGCAGGGAGTGCAGCTCGATAAAGCTTTTGACAGCGTTGAACAAGCCGTCACGCAGACCGCTGTCATGGGTTCCACCAGCGCTGGTGGGAATCAGGTTCACATAACTCTCGCGGACTGGAGCGCCGTCTTCTGTGAAGGCCACTGCCCAGGCAGCGCCCTCGCCTTCGGCAAAAGACTCGTTTTGAGCATCCGCAAAACCTTCGCCCTCAAACGCAGGAATGACGGGTTCTCCGTTCAGCGTCTGCGACAGGTAATCCATCAAGCCGCCCTTGAACTGCCAGCTCTGGGTTTCACGGGTTTTTTCGGTGGTGAGCCAAACGGTCACGCCAGGCATCAACACCGCTTTGCTGCGCAACAAATGCGCCAGCTCGGCCATCGGCAGCGCCGACGACTCAAAGTACTTGGCATCTGGCCACACACGCACTGTGGTGCCTGAACGACGATCGCCCTCCGCTGCCGACCGAGTTTGCAGGGGTTCAATCACGTCCCCAGCCGAGAACACCAGGTGCGCCACCTTGCCCTCACGGTAACTGGTGACCTCGAGACGGCTGGCCAGCGCATTCGTCACACTCACGCCGACGCCATGCAGACCGCCAGAAAAGCTGTAGGCCCCTCCTTTGCCCTTGTCAAACTTGCCACCGGCGTGCAAACGGGTGAACACCAACTCAATGACGGGCGCATTCTCTTCAGGATGCATGCCAAAGGGGATGCCTCGTCCATCGTCCTCGATGGTCACAGAACCGTCGATGTGCAATGTGACCTTGATTTTTTTCCCATGGCCAGCCAGGGCCTCGTCTGCGGCGTTATCCAGCACTTCTTGCAGGATGTGCAGGGGGTTGTCAGTGCGGGTGTACATGCCCGGGCGTTGCTTGACGGGCTCCAGGCCTTTGAGTACCCGAATAGAGGATTCGGAATACTCGGGAATCGATTTGACGGGTAAAGGTTTGGCAGACATAGGAAATGATTGTAGGGGGCGCACTCGGAGAGAGCTGTACAAATACACAGCCTCATAAGCCCCCTGCTGCTCGAGCATCGCAACGAGCTCACCGGGATTGGGTACAGTTCACAGATGTCCGCCACGCCACGCCCCTTGTCTACCCTTCAAGTCCTTATCTGTGGGGCCTTGATCGTCACACTGTCCATGGGGATTCGACACGGCTTTGGCCTGTGGTTGCAGCCTGTGACTCAAGACCAAGGCTGGACACGTGAAACCTTCGCCTTCGCCATCGCCATACAAAACCTGGCTTGGGGCTTTTTTGGCATTTTCGCGGGCATGGTGGCAGACAGGTTCGGGGCCTTCCGTGTCATCTTGGTGGGTTCCGTCCTCTATGCCATGGGGCTGATAGGCATGGCCTTCGCCGCCACGCCCACCTTGTTTGCCATGAGCGCGGGTGTCCTGATCGGCATGGCACAGGCTGGCACCACCTACGCTGTCATTTACGGGGTCATTGGCCGCAATGTGCCCGCCAGTCGTCGGTCATGGGCAATGGGTGTGGCCGCCGCCGCCGGCTCCTTCGGGCAGTTTTTAATGGTGCCCGTCGAGGGTTTTCTCATCAGCAGCCAAGGCTGGCAGCAGGCTTTGGTGACTCTGGGTGTCGCCGCTCTGCTGATGATGCCTCTGGCCCGCGGCCTGAAGGAAAGCCTGGGAGGCAACGCCACGATGAGCAGACGCGAACAAAGTATTTGGCAGGCCTTGCGGGAAGCCGTCAATAACCGCAGCTTTCAGTTATTGACGGCGGGCTATTTCGTCTGCGGATTCCAGGTGGTGTTCATCGGCGTCCACATGCCCAGCTACCTCAAAGACCACGGTCTATCCCCGCAGGTGGCCAGCTTCGCCCTGGCCCTGATCGGACTCTTTAATGTGTTTGGGACCTACATCGCAGGCGCTCTGGGGCAAAAAATACCCAAGAAAAATATCCTCGCTTTCATTTACTTTGCCAGGTCCGTTGCCATCACCCTTTTCATGCTGGCGCCTCTCACACCAACCAGCGTTTACCTGTTTTCTTTGGTCATGGGCCTGCTATGGCTATCTACCGTCCCACCCACCAATGCGACACTGGCTCAAATCTTTGGTGTCGCCCACCTGTCCATGCTGAGCGGCTTTGTGTTTTTCAGCCATCAGATCGGGTCCTTCATGGGCGTCTGGCTGGGTGGCTATCTGTATGACAGCACGGGCAGCTACGATGTGGTCTGGATGTTGGCCATTGCCCTAGGAGTCTTTGCTGGCCTGGTCAACCTGCCCGTGCGGGAAGCGGCGATCAGCCGCCCTGCATCACCGGATTCCCTCAAAACCTCCTGATCGCCCTCAAAGCGCACGTTAAGCAAGTCAACATGCAACGCTGGCTCATCCCCGTTAGAAAGTTACTGCTGGTCCTCCTGGCCGGCCTCGTGCTGACCGGTGTGAGCCTCATGTACTTGCAGCCTGACTTCATGGTGATGATGTCCAATCAACTCTGGTCCTGCTTTTAGGTTGACATGCCAGATTCGGAGTCCAAGTCTCTCGTGTCCCTATATCCCCAACAAAACAGCCCGGCGTCAAGCTGGGTTCAGCGCTGGTCTCATCTCCTTCCACCAGAGGGAAGAGTGCTGGACATTGCCTGTGGCCAGGGGCGGCACTTGCAATGGTTTGCGCAGCGCGGCCACCCTGTCACCGGAATAGACCGATCCGAAGCAGCCATAGCGTTTGCAAATTCGCTGGGAACAGGGGTGCAGGCAGACATCGAGAATGGCGCTTGGCCTCTTTTAAGGCACGGAGCACCAGAAACCTTTGACGCGGTGGTGGTCACCAATTACCTTTGGCGACCCTTGATGCCCGTCATCCAGGCGTCGGTCGCACCGGGTGGGTTGCTGATTTACGAAACCTTCGCCACTGGCAACGCTTCTGTGGGCAAACCCTCGCGCGCAGATTTTTTGTTGCAGGATGGGGAACTGCTCACCGCATTTCCAGAACTTCGGGTCATTGCCTACGAACACGGCTTTCTGTCCTTGCCCGACAGATTCGTACAGCGCATCGTGGCCTGCCGGCGCATGGCAGAACCTGGGCCCGATGGGGCGCCGGTGCGCTACCCACTCTAGTTAAAATGAATTTTTTCCGACGGAACTACCGGACATGACAAGCTCAACTGGCCCCATCAAGGGCAGCATCGTGGCACTCGTCACACCCATGCACGACGACGGCACCGTGGACTACCCCACCCTGCGCAAGTTGATTGACTGGCATATCGATGAGGGCACCGATTGCATTGGCGTGGTTGGCACCACCGGCGAATCACCCACCGTTAATGTCGAAGAACATTGCGAAATCATCCGTGTGGCCGTCGAACAAGCCCGTGGACGGGCCCCCATCATGGCCGGCTGTGGCGCCAATTCCACAGCGGAAGCCATTGAGCTGGCCAAGTTCGCCAAAGCGGTAGGGGCAGACTGCCAATTGCAGGTCGTGCCTTACTACAACAAACCGACCCAGGAAGGCCAATACCTGCACTTCAAGGCAATTGCGGAAGCTGTTGACCTGCCGATGGTGCTCTACAACGTGCCAGGACGGTCTGTTGCAGACATGGCCCACGATACAGTCATGCGGCTGACACAAGTGCCGGGCATCGTCGGTATCAAGGAAGCCACGGGCAACATTGAACGCGCACAGTGGCTGATCCGCGAGGCACCCAAAGATTTTGCGATTTATTCCGGCGATGACCCCACGGCTGTGGCCCTCATGCTATGCGGCGGACATGGCAACGTCAGCGTCACGGCCAACGTTGCGCCTCGTCTGATGCACGAGCTGTGTGTGGCAGCCATGGCAGGTGACGTCGCCAAGGCCATGGCGATTCAGTTTCGCCTCATGCCTGTGCACCGCCACCTGTTTGTAGAACCCAACCCCATACCGGTGAAATGGGCCATGCACCGTATGGGCTTGATCGGCGCTGCCCTGCGCTTGCCACTCACCCCACTGACCGAGGCCAATACAGGTGTGGTCGAGGGCGCGTTGAGCGCAGCTGGCCTGATCTGATGGCTCTCCAATTCAAGGACTCTTTAGTGCAACCTTTTTTCAAATTCAGTCTGCTGGCTGTTTGTGCTGCACTTGCGGCGTGCTCGTCATTAGAGACCGACAAGGTCGATTACCGTAGTGCGGGCAAGGCCGCTTCACTCGAGGTTCCACCGGATTTGACACAGTTGTCCAAAGACAACCGTTACCAAGTGCCGGGCAGTGCGGTTACCGCGTCTGGGTTCAAGACCAGTCAGGCAGCGCCCGGTTCGCCGACTGCTGCCACAACCATAGGTGACGTGCGTGTCGAGCGCGCTGGAAGCCAGAGATGGCTGGTGGTGGGCAGGAGCGCAGATCAACTTTGGGAGCCTGTCAAAGGATTCTGGCTGGAAAACGGCTTTCTGTTGTCCACAGATCAATCCAGTCTGGGCATCATGGAAACCGACTGGGCCGAAAACCGCGCCAAAATTCCGCAGGATTTCATCCGTGCAGCACTGGGAAAAGTACTGGATGCCCTTTACTCCACGTCTGAGCGTGATCGTTTTCGCACCCGTCTGGAACGTAATGCCCAAGGTGGAACTGACATCTTCATCAGCCATCGCGGCATGATGGAGGTTTACACCACAGAGAAAAAAGACCAGACCGTTTGGCAGCCCAGGCCGGCAGATCCTGAGCTGGAAGCCGAGTTCCTGCGCCGCCTGATGGTGAAGCTTGGCGCCAGCCCCGCCCAAGCCACAGAGCTGGTGGCCGCCAGCGAGGCCAAACCCAGCTCCAGGGTCTCGTCTATCGACGGTCAACCTGTGGTTTTGGTGGACGACGGTTTCGAGCGGGCTTGGCGTCGCGTAGGCCTAGCGTTGGATCGTACGGGCTTTACCGTTGTGGAACGCGACCGCAGTGTGGGCACCTACTTTGTCCGCTATGTCGAGCCCAAGGCAGACAACTCCGAACCCGGCTTCTTCAGCAAGCTCATCGGCGGCACGAGCAAGGACAAGGGTCCGGTGAATTACCGCGTTTTGGTCCGTTCTGAGGGGGCCAGCAGTACAGTCTCGATCGCCAATACCGATGGCGCACCTGACCGCTCCGAAAGTGCCCAACGTATCGTCAAACTGATTGCAGACGATTTGAAGTGAACTTTGGCTCTGAGCAAAATGCTCATTGGCCTATCTCGTGCGCTTCTGAAATGGGGCGACCATGAAAAAAGCCACCTCGCGGTGGCTTTTTTTATCAAGCAACGCTTGATTACTTCTTCTCGCCTTCAGCAGGCCTAGCAGCTTCAGCAGGAGCGGCTGCGGGAGCAGCGGCTTCAGCGGGCTTGGCATCAGCAGCAGGTGCTGCGGGAGCGGCAGCAGGAGCTGGTGCAGCAGCGGGAGCGGCTTCTTCTTTTTTACCGCAAGCGGCCAGAGCAGCAGCAGCGATGACAGCAGCCAAAACGAGAGACTTGTTCATTTGTATATCTACCTGATAAAAGTGGGATCAATTTCCAAAATCGATCGATGCGACGCTGTCGCATCGACTTGGCACAACGAGTTCAGCGTTGTTCCAAGCCTCAAATTATAGGGTTAGCCAAGAAGCACTACAGGGAAAACCCTTAGAAAATAAACAACACTTTGTAAGTTTTGTTAAAGACAAACGTTTTTGAACGGCTCTCTGCACATCCTTAAATGCCGTGCAACCATCCTGCGCCCGCCCAGTCCTGTAGTAGCGAGCGGGCGTCAGCGCTCACCCTGTTGAGTTCGGCTTTCTCAAGGCACCGCACATCCGCCAACAAACGCATCAATTGCGCATCCCGCCCAGACGCCCTGTAAGCTTCTCCGTTGATAAACACGTGCCGATCGTCGTACATCATTTTGGTCCGGCGGTCGAGCACCACGCTTCCCTCCGGCACAAACGCTTTTTCATCATCAAACCAGACATTTGATTTGGGCTCGGTCAAGTACTCACCAAGCGCACGAGCCAGTGCCTCGGGATCGTCTAGCGACTTGTGGAGTGCTTGTTGGGCAAATGTCACCATGGCGGTGGGCAATGCTGCCGGTGAACTGACCGCCACTTGTTTAGGGTCTCGATACAAGGCCTCACCCACGACGTCCGCAGCATCCTCCGCGAGGCGTTGCAGCATTTCCCGCGCCATTTCCCCCTCACTGGGCGCCCGAAAACCCACCGAATAGGTCATGCATTCGCCCTGCGCCACCCCATCGTGGGCAAAGCGGGGGGGCAAATACAGCATGTCACCTGGCTCCAATACAAACTCCTGCTCAGGCACAAAGTGAGCAAGTATTTTCAAAGGTACATCCTCTTGCAAACGCAAGTCCTTTTGTTGGCCGATGCGCCAGCGACGAAGACCTTGGGCCTGCAATAAAAAGACGTCGTAACTGTCGAAATGAGGTCCAACACCACCACCATCTGTGGCGTAGCTGATCATCAAATCATCCAGCCGTGCATCGGGCACAAACCGAAATTGCTGTAACAGGTCATGTACACCGTCGTCGTGGCCATCGACGCCCTGAACCAGCAAGGTCCAAGCGGGCGTTTTCAATGCAGGCAATGCACGCCGGTTGAAAGGTCCTTTGCGCATCTGCCACGGCTGCTCAGGAGATTGCGGGGTTTGCTGCACCAGACGGGATTCCACATCCTCGCGCGCAGCCAACTCAAACAAGCGAGTGCGGTCGACCGGTGGGCGCAAGCCGGGAATCGCCTGGCGTATCAGCAGCGGCTTTTTCTGCCAATACTGCTTCATGAAGGTCTGGGGGCTGATGCCGCCCAGCAGGGTGAGGGCTTGGGTAATGTCCATCGGAGTCTGGGCGCCGACCTGGGAATCAGGCCGTTCAATGCTGCGACAATTCTCCTATGGAAATCAATGAACAATGCGTGGTCGCGCTGACCTGGACACTGACCGACACCTTGGGCGATGAGCTGGACATCCTCGATGACCCAGTGGAGTTCTTGATTGGCGGCAAGGACCTGCTCAAAAAAATCGAAGAGGCTCTGCAGGGGCACGAAACAGGCGCTAGCCTGCATTTGCATCTAGAGCCGGAAGACGCCTTTGGCGATTTCAATGATCAGCTTTTGTTCTTGGAGCCACGCTCGCTGTTCCCGGCCGATATCGAGGAAGGCATGAGCTTTGAAGGCCATGCCCTACCTGCAGGTTGCAACCCAGAAGCACCTAAAGACGCTCTTTACACCGTGGCCGATCTGTACCCGGACCATGTCGTGCTCGATGGCAACCACCCTCTGTCAGGGATTGCACTGCGCCTGAGCCTGAAAGTGGAAGGCGTGCGAGAGGCGACCGAGGAAGAAATCTCCCGTGGCACTGCCGGAACCGGCTTCTTCCGGCTCCAGCCTGTACACGAGTCCGTGCCCGGCAACGACACCCTGCACTGAGTCAGACCAAGAGACAGCTCGGTTGATTCAGGCCTTGCCAGTGGAGCCGTAGCCTCCTTCGCCGCGCTGAGAGACTGGAAATTCACTCACCAGATTGAATTGCGCCTGAACCACGGGCACGATCACCAGTTGAGCGATGCGCTCCATAGGCTCGATGGTGAAGGCCTGCTGGCTTCGATTCCAGGCGCTAACCATCAGCTGGCCTTGGTAATCGCTGTCTATCAAACCCACCAGGTTACCCAGCACAATGCCATGCTTATGCCCTAGCCCTGACCGCGGCAGGATCAATGCCGCATAGGCTGGGTCCGCCAGATGTATGGCCATACCGGTGGGTATCAGCTGCCAAGCATTAGGTGCCAAGGTCAGCGGTTCGGTAAGACAGGCGCGCAAATCGAGTCCGGCGCTACCGGGCGTGGCATAGGCAGGCATCTGCTCCAGCAGGCGCACATCCAAAATCTTGACATCGAGTTTCATGGCTGGGGATAAGTTGGGGTCAATCGTGCGGCAATGTCGGCGATCAGCTGACGCGATAGTTCGATTTTGCTGTTTCGCGCCAGCTCGCGGCTACCGTTCGCATCCACCAGTAGCAAGGCGTTGTCGTCCTTCCCAAATGTGTCAGGGCCTATATTGCCCACCAGCATGGGGACCGCTTTGCGCAGGCGTTTGGCCTGAGCATGTACCAACAAATCGTGGCTTTCCGCGGCAAAACCCACGCAAAACAGGTGCCCGTCGCGAGCGCGTGCCGACTGAGCCACCGACGCAAGGATGTCCGGGTTTTCGACAAAGTCGATGGCAGGGATCTCGCCGCCGCCATCCTTTTTGATTTTTTGAGAATTGGCCGTCGCTGGCCGCCAGTCAGCCACAGCCGCAGTGGCGATAAACACATCCGCTTGCTCGATCTCTTCATGTACAGCCTGATGCATTTGAAGCGCCGAAGTGACGTCAATGCGCCGAACGCCTCTTGGTGTGCTGAGATGCACCGGACCGGCCACCACGGTGACTTGCGCACCGGCCTCGCGTGCTGCACGCGCGAGCGCGAATCCCATCTTTCCACTGGATCGGTTGGTGATGCCGCGCACGGGATCTATCGCCTCAAAAGTGGGGCCTGCAGTAATCAGCACCCGTTTGCCCAGCAGTGATTTGTGCTGAAAGTGGGCGATGAGGTCTTCCAGAATCTCAGACGGCTCCAGCATGCGGCCATCTCCCGTTTCGCCGCAGGCCTGCTCGCCGCGGCCTACATCCAGCACAGTGGCGCCATCCATCCTCAGTTGAGCCAAATTGCGCTGCGTCGCTGGGTGCGTCCACATTTCACGGTTCATGGCAGGCGCCAGGATTAAAGGCACCACATGGGCAGGTCGCGCCAAGCACATCAAACTCAACAATTCGTCGCAGCGTCCTTGTGCCAGGCGGGCCATGAAATCGGCACTGCAAGGCGCGATCAAAATGGCATCGGCCTCACGACCCAGATTAATGTGCGGCATGTTATTACTGGCACGCGCATCCCACTGCGACAACTGCACCGGCCGATTGCTCAGTGCCTGCAACGTCACTGGCGTGATGAATTGGGTTGCAGCCTCGGTCATGACCACCTGAACCGTTGCGCCAGCCTTGATCAGCAGGCGGCACAGTTCGGCGGCCTTGTAGCAGGCAATGCCACCCGTCAGACCCAGAACCAAGTGTTTTCCAGCAAGCTCTTTCATGCGGCGCAATGTAGCAGACCAGCACCGCCGGAGGCCCCAAAACAGGGCGGCCAGCCGCCTATAATCCACGTTTCCCACCTCCCTGAGCCCTCAGGCTCATCTTGGCATGACCAAATTTGTCTTCGTCACTGGCGGTGTGGTGTCTTCCCTGGGCAAGGGAATCGCCTCAGCCTCCCTCGCAGCGATACTGGAATCGCGGGGCCTCACAGTCACCCTCATCAAGCTGGATCCCTACCTCAACGTCGATCCCGGCACCATGTCTCCCCTGCAACACGGCGAAGTGTTTGTGACGGATGACGGCGCAGAAACCGACCTTGACCTGGGCCACTACGAGCGATTCATTGAGTCGCGCATGCGCAAGGCCAACAACTTCACCACTGGTCAGATCTATAAAAGCGTGCTCGACAAAGAGCGTCGCGGTGATTACCTGGGCAAGACCGTGCAGGTCATCCCACATGTCACCAACGAGATCCAGGAATTCGTGAAGCGAGGCGCCCGCTACGGTGAAGCCGATGCGGTCGATGTGGCCATCGTCGAGATTGGTGGCACCGTGGGAGACATCGAGTCCCTGCCCTTCCTAGAAGCCGTTCGCCAGCTCAGCCTGCGTTTGGGCCCCAACCAGGCAGCCTTTGTGCACCTGACCTACGTGCCTTATATTGCGGCTGCCGGTGAACTCAAGACCAAGCCTACTCAGCACACCGTGCAGAAACTGCGCGAGATTGGCATTCAGCCTGACGCCTTGCTCTGCCGCGCCGACCGCACCATCCCGGACGACGAGCGCGAGAAAATCAGCTTGTTCACCAACGTGGCGCAATGGGGTGTGATCTCCATGCCGGACGTGGACACCATTTACAAAGTGCCCCGCGTGCTGCATGAACAGGGTCTGGACGGTCTAATCTGCGACAAACTGCGGCTCAACACGCCACCCGCCAACCTCAAGCGCTGGGATGACCTGGTCTACGAAACTGCCCACCCTCGCCATGAGGTCAACATCGCCATGGTGGGCAAGTATGTGGACTTGAGCGACAGCTACAAATCGCTCAATGAGGCACTGCGTCACGCAGGCATGAAAAACCATGCTCGGGTCAAGATCAATTACATCGACTCCGAGACCATCACACCGGACAGCGTTGCTCAGCTGGCAAAGTTTGATGCGGTGCTGGTGCCGGGTGGCTTTGGCAAGCGGGGCATCGAGGGCAAGATCGGGGCAGCCCGATTTGCCCGTGAAAGCAAGTTGCCGTACTTGGGCATCTGCCTGGGCATGCAAGTGGCCACAATTGAGTTTGCACGCCATGTGGCCGGACTCACAGACGCCAATAGCACCGAATTTGAGCCCGACTGCGCCAACCCGGTGATCGCCTTGATCACCGAATGGAAGGACGCCGACGGCACTATCAAAACCCGGGACAAAAATTCTGACCTGGGCGGCACCATGCGCCTGGGAGCCCAAAGCTCTGATGTGGCCAAGGGTACGCTGGCGCATCAGATCTATGGCGATGTGGTGACCGAGCGCCACCGCCACCGCTATGAGGCCAATGTCAACTTCCTGGACACCTTGCGCAAGTCCGGCCTGGTGATTTCTGCATTGACCCAGCGCGAACAGCTGACCGAGATTGTGGAGCTGCCCCAGACTGTGCACCCTTGGTTCATGGGTGTTCAGTTTCACCCCGAATTCAAGTCCACGCCGTGGGATGGCCACCCCCTGTTCAATGCCTTCATCAAGGCGGCACTGGACCATCAACTCGCCGGCACCCCACTGAAAGCGGTGGCATGACATGAAATTATGCGGATTTGACATTGGACTGGATCGTCCCTTTTTCCTGATCGCAGGGCCCTGCGTGATCGAATCTGAGCAGTTGCAGATGGACACGGCAGGCACGCTGAAAGAGATCACCTCATCGCTGGGCATCCCCTTCGTCTTCAAAAGCAGCTTTGACAAGGCCAATCGCTCCAGCGGCAGCACCTTTCGAGGCCCTGGGATGGACAAAGGTCTGGACATTCTGGCCAAAGTCAAACGCGAGCTCGGCCTACCGGTGCTGACCGATGTGCACTCGGAGGATCAGATCGCTCAGGTGGCGTCGGTTGTCGATGTGCTGCAAACACCTGCATTCCTGTGCCGCCAAACCGATTTCATTCGGGCTGTCGCCCAATCGGGCAAGCCGGTGAACATCAAGAAAGGCCAATTTCTTGCTCCCGGCGACATGAAGAACGTCATCGACAAGGCCCGAGCCGCTGCGCGCGACGCGGGCTTGAATGAAGACAACTTCATGGCCTGCGAACGCGGTGCCAGCTTTGGTTACAACAACCTGGTCAGCGACATGCGCAGTTTGGCCATCATGCGGGAGACTCAGGCGCCGGTGGTGTTTGACGCCACCCATTCCGTGCAATTGCCGGGCGGTCAAGGCACCAGCAGCGGTGGCCAGCGCGAGATGGTTCCTGTTTTGGCTCGTGCCGCTGTTGCCGTGGGTGTCGCAGGACTCTTCATGGAAACCCATCCGAACCCGGCGCAGGCCATGAGTGATGGACCCAACGCTGTTCCCCTCAAACACATGAAGGCCTTGCTGGAAACCCTGCTGGCTCTCGATTTGGTAACCAAAAAGACTCCGTTCCTCGAGAACAGTTTCAAGTGATCCGGTGCATGATCGACGGTTGTGCGAATCGATACCCTTGAACATGGTTTGACACTGACGCCTACCTTTTTTGACCTGAACTTACTGAAAGAAACGCCATGAGCGCAATTGTTGATATCGTCGGCCGCGAAATTTTGGACTCCCGCGGCAACCCTACTGTCGAATGCGATGTGTTGCTGGAATCTGGCGTCATGGGCCGCGCAGCGGTGCCCTCCGGCGCCTCCACTGGCTCACGTGAAGCCATTGAATTGCGTGACGGCGACAAGAGCCGCTACCTGGGCAAGGGCGTGCTGAAGGCCGTAGAGCACATCAACACCGAAATTTCTGAAGCTGTGCTGGGCCTGGACGCCTCCGAGCAGGCATTCCTGGACCAAACGTTGATTGACCTCGACGGTACAGAGAACAAGAGCCGCCTGGGTGCGAATGCCATGTTGGCCGTATCCATGGCCGTAGCCCGCGCTGCTGCAGAAGAATCTGGCCTGCCCCTCTACCGCTATTTTGGTGGCATGGGTCGCATGCAAATGCCCGTGCCCATGATGAATGTGGTCAATGGTGGCGCGCACGCCAACAACTCCCTGGACCTGCAAGAGCTGATGATCATCCCCGTCGGTGCACCGTCCTTCCGCGAAGCCATCCGCTGGGGTGCGGAAGTGTTCCACGCACTCAAGAAAATTCTGCACGACAAGGGCATCAGCAC
>JBJOIT010000001.1:0-157456 GCA_046046915.1 Pseudomonadota bacterium | reverse complement strand
CAGCAAGTGCGGGGGGCATTTTGTGACGGAGCCGTATGAGAATGCGCGTCACTTCGAGTGTGGCCTGTGCTCGCCTCCAGCACGCGCGGGTAAGGGCGCGACAGCGGGGGGGATTTTGTTGCACTGACAAAAAAGCCTGCCGGCATGTGGTTCACACATGTACAGCAGGCTTAAATCTGAGGTTTTGGTGGGCCCCCCGTGAGTCGAACACGGCACCAACGGATTATGAGTCCGCTGCTCTAACCAAGCATGAGCTAGGGGCCCGAATGGGTTTCAAGAGCGCAGATTGTACGGTCGCTCGACAGCGCTTTAGAGCTTGCTTTAGCGGGGATGGCTCAATGCATTGCTGACCAGGCGGGACGTGATGTCGACAATCTGGATCATGCGGTCGTAGGCCATCCGGGTAGGACCGATCACGCCCAAGGTACCCACGACCTTGCCGTCCACCTCGTAGGGCGAACTGACCACGGACAGGTCTTCAAAAGGGACGACCTGGCTTTCACCACCAATAAAAATACGCACACCCTCGGCCTGACCAGCCACATCGAGCAGCCGCATGATTTGGGCTTTTTCTTCAAAAAGATCAAAGGCGCGGCGCAGGTGGTCCATGTTGCCCGAGAAATCGGTCACGGCAAGCAGGTTGCGCTCGCCCGAGAACACTACTTCATCGCGGTCGCGGGTGATGGCCTCCGAGCTAGCAGCCACAGCGGCCTGCATCAGGCTGGCAATCTCGGCTTGCAACGTTGCCACCTCGTTGCGCAAACGCTCGCGAACCTGGTCGATGGTGAGGCCCAGGTAGTGGGCATTGAGGTAATTGGCCGCTTGCACCAGGTGGTCTTGGGTGTGGTCCTGCTCGGTAAAGATGACCCGGTTTTGCACGTCGCCCTCTGGGGACACGATGATGACAAGCACCCGGCGTTCGGACAGGCGCAAAAACTCGATGTGCCGAAAGGCGGAGCTGCGCTTGGGTGCCATCACCACCCCTACAAACTGCGACAGACTGGACAAGAGGTGCGCCGCATTGGAGATCACGCGCTGGGGTTGGTCCGGCGCCAGTTGATCCACGGCAATGCTCCGGGGCTGAGCCGTGAGCATGGTGTCCACAAACAATCGGTAGCCACGTGCCGTGGGAATGCGTCCGGCAGAGGTGTGAGGGCTGACGATGAGGCCCAGTTCCTCCAGGTCCGACATCACGTTGCGGATGGTGGCGGGGGACAACTCCAGCCCAGAGGCCTTGGAAAGCGTGCGCGAGCCCACGGGCTGGCCGTCGGCGATGTAGCGCTCGACCAGCGCTTTCATTAACAACTTGGCACGGTCATCCAGCATGATTGAATTTTAGTGATGTAATTTGAAGATGCAGTCCAAATTCCAGCAGGTTGCCCTGATCGGCAAATACCAGACCATCGCCTCGGGCCGGTCGGGCCACGCATCGCGCAACGCACTGGAAAACATCGCCCATTTTTTATACGACCAGGGTTGCGAAGTGGTTCTGGAAGAGGAAACCGCGAGTAACACCGGTATGTCAGGGTTCAAGACATTAACTCTTGAAGGCATAGGCGCGCAGTGCGACCTGGGGCTGGTGGTGGGCGGCGATGGCACCATGCTGGGCGTCGGCCGGGAGTTGGCGCGCTTCGGGGTGCCATTGATCGGCATCAACAGGGGACGGTTAGGCTTCATCACGGACATCGCACTTGAAAACTTCGAATCCGCCTTGGTTCCCATGTTGCGTGGCCAATTTGAGGAGGACACACGCAGCCTGATGCATGCCAGCGTCATACGCGATGGGCGTTGCATGTTTGACGCCCTGGCCATGAATGACGTGGTGCTGCACCGGGGCGGCACCTCGGGCATGGTGGAGTTGCGCATCGAGGTGGATGGCCACTTCGTCGCCAATCAGCGTGCGGATGGCTTGATCATTGCCACGCCCACGGGCTCCAGCGCCTATGCGCTGTCGGCTGGCGGGCCCTTGATACACCCGTCTATCGATGGCTGGGTCCTGGTACCCATCGCGCCACATACGCTCTCAAACCGCCCTATCGTTTTGTCTGACTCCACCGAGGTGGTCATTGAGCTGGTGGCGGGCCGTGACGCCAGCGCGAATTTCGACATGCAGTCGCTGGCCTCCTTGCTGCATGGCGACCGCATTGTGGTGAGGCGCTCTGAGCACGTGGTGCGGTTTTTGCACCCCAAGGGTTGGACCTACTTTGGCACGCTGCGCCAAAAACTGCACTGGAACGAAGGAGGCGCCTGAGTGGCCTTGAAGCGTATCGTCCTGCGGGACTTTGTGATCGTGCGCGAACTGGAGCTGGACCTTTCTGCCGGCTTCACTGCATTGACCGGCGAAACCGGGGCAGGCAAATCTATCCTGATCGATGCCCTGCAACTGGCCACCGGCGCGCGTGCCGAGATCAGCGTGATCCGCGAAGGTGCCCAGCGCACCGATGTGAGCGTGGAGTTTGATAGCACCCCGGCCCTGGCCAACTGGCTCGAGGAAGCAGGGTTTGATGCTTCCGACACCCTGTTGTTGCGCCGCACGGTCGACACCCAAGGCAAAAGCCGCGGTTGGGTCAATGGCAGCCCCGCCACGGCAGCCCAGCTGCGAGAAGTGGGCGAACAATTGCTTGATATCCACGGACAGCACGCCTGGCAAAGCCTGACCCGGCCAGAGGCTGTGCGAGGACTGCTGGACGCCTATGCCCGCGTCGATTCTGGTGCCTTGGGGCTTTGCTGGCAGCAATGGCGCGCAGCACAAAAAGCGCTGGCGGATGCTCGCGTCGCACAAGATTCGTTGCTCAGCGAGCGCGAGCGACTGGCATGGCAAATTGGCGAAGTCGACAAACTAGCGCCCCGCGCGGATGAGTGGGAAGAGCTCAACGCAGAGCACAGCCGCCTGTCAAACGCCCAGGCGCTGCTGGATGCGGCCTTTGGCGCCTTGCAGCTGCTGGATGAGAACGAAGTCAACGTCTTGTCACAACTCAACAATGCACAGCATCACCTAGCGGGGCAGCAACACATCGAGCCGGCGTTTGCAGCCCTGGGCGAGCTGATGAACTCGAGTGTGGTGCAACTGGAAGACGCGGTGCACAGCCTGCGCGCCTACTTGCGCAAAACCGAGCTGGACCCGGACCGCCTGGCCGAGCTGGACGAACGCATGGCGCTCTGGATGAGCCTGAGCCGACGCTACAAGCGCAGCCCCGAAGAACTCCCTGCCCTACTGGACCACTGGAAGTCAGAGCTGCAACGGCTGGACGATGCCTCCGATCTGGCAACACTGGAAGCCAACGAGATGCGCCTCAAAGCCGCCTACATGACGCAGGCGCAGACCTTGTCCGTTGCTCGGCAGAAAGCTGCACCGCAACTGGCCCAGGCCATCACGCTGGCCATGCAAGGGCTGGGCATGGCGGGTGGCAAATTTGAGGTAGCTCTGCAAAAGACGCCAGAGCCACAGTTCAGCGGTCTTGAAGAGGTCAGCTTTTTGGTAGCAGGGCATGCCGGCAGCAGCCCGCGCCCGGTCGGCAAGGTCGCGTCTGGTGGCGAGTTGTCACGCATGGCGCTGGCCATTGCGGTCACAACCAGCCAGCTAGGCACCGCCCAAACCCTGGTCTTTGACGAAGTCGATGCAGGTGTAGGTGGCGCTGTGGCAGAAACCGTCGGCCGCCTGATGCAGCGGCTGGGCCTGGATCGCCAGGTCCTGGCTGTGACCCACCTGCCGCAGGTGGCTGCCTGCGCCGATCATCACCTGGTGGTGGCCAAGCAACTGCAAGATCAACAAACCTACAGCACCGTGACGCCGGTGGTGGCAGAACGTCGCATTGAAGAGATCGCCCGCATGCTGGGTGGCGAGCGCCGGTCCGACACCAGCCTGGCGCATGCGCGCGAGATGCTGCAAACCCAAACAGCCAGCACATGAGCGAGACCGCCCTACCCCACTCGACCACCCTGCCCCCGCTGGAGCTGGTCCTTATCACCGGCATGTCGGGCTCTGGCAAATCAGTGGCCTTGCACGCGCTGGAAGACGCGGGCTTTTACTGTGTGGACAACCTGCCCGCCGAGCTGTTGATGGCCTTGATCGACCTGGAGCAGACGTATCAGGCGACCCGGGTCGCCGTCGCCATGGACGTGCGTAGCCCTGCCTCGCTGCCACAGCTCCCCCAACTGCTGGCCACCCTGCGCGCGCGCGGCGTCGCGGTCAAACTGCTGTATCTCGACGCCACCACCGATATTTTGGTGCGGCGCTACTCGGAAACCCGACGCAGGCATCCCTTGTCCAGGCACGACACCGTGGATACGGAGCTCGACCAGCGGCGCGATTTGATGGATGCACTGGAGCTGGAGCGCAAGCTCCTGGGAGAACTGCGGGGCCTGTCGCATGTGATCGATACCAGCATGATTCGCCCGGCGCAACTGATGGGCTACGTCAAAGCCCTGATTCGCCTGAGCGGCACCCAAATGACACTGGTGTTCGAGTCCTTCGCTTTCAAGCGTGGCATACCCACCGATGCCGACTTTGTGTTTGACGTGCGCATGCTTCCCAACCCACATTACGAACCCGAGCTGAAGGCACTCACGGGCCGCGACGATGCAGTGGCCGCATATCTGCAGAATCAACCCGATGTGGGCCGCATGCAGCAACACATCGAGCAGTTTCTGAATGAGTGGCTGGACAAGCTGGCGGACAACCACCGCAGCTATGTGACAGTGGCTGTCGGTTGCACGGGTGGCCAACACCGATCGGTCTACCTGGTGGAGTTACTGGAACAGGCTTTTGCCGCCCGTTGGAACACCCTCAAACGGCACCGCGAACTCGACGCCATGGCAGCCTCAGCACAGGCAGCCTCAGCGCAGGCACAGCGCTAAACCATGCCCGCTTACGCATTCGAAGCCCTTACCGCCGGTGGCGACAGTCGCAAGGGGGTGATCGAGGCAGAAACGGCCCGTGCCGCGCGCGGCCTCTTGCGCTCCCAGTCGCTGGTGCCACTGGCCGTCGAATTGCTGGGCGCGGAAAGTGCTGGCAGCAAGTCAGCGGGCACATCGGTCTGGAACACCTCACTTTGGCAAAAACGTGTTTTCAACGCCAACAAGCTGGCAATTTGGACACGGCAGATCGCCGGCCTGATCACCAGCGGTTTGCCACTGGAGCGGGCACTGACTGCGTTGTCTGACGAGGCCGACAACGAGCCCGAGCGCAATCTGGTGGCCAGCCTGCGTGCAGAAGTCAACGGGGGCACCGCCTTTGCCACCGCACTGGCACAGCACCCCCGCGAGTTTTCTGACACTTATTGCGCCGTGGTGGGCGCGGGCGAACACAGTGGCAAGCTGGGCCTGGTGCTGGAACGCCTGGCAGACGACCTGGAGCAAAGCCAGGCGCTGCGCTCACAGCTGATCGGCGCCGCGCTCTACCCCGCCATCGTCACGCTGGTGGCCATCACCATCGTGATGTTTTTGCTGGGCTATGTGGTGCCACAGGTGGCTGAGGTGTTCGCCGGCAGCAAACGCGCCTTGCCCACGCTGACCGTCATCATGCTGGCGCTGGGCAATTTTGTGCGCCACCAGGGCTGGCTGATGGTTCTGGCGCTGGCACTGGCGGGCGTGGCTGGCCGCCTGGCCTGGCGCAGTGCCACGTTTCGCGAGCGCTTTGACGCCAGCTGGCTGAACTTACCCTTGCTAGGCAAACTCTCACGGGGTTACAACGCCGCCCGTTTTGCCGGCACGCTGGCCATGCTGGCAGGCGCTGGCGTGCCCATCCTCAAGGCGCTGCAAGCGGCGGCGGACACCTTGTCCAACCGCGCCATGCGCGCCGACGCGCTGGACGCGCTGGTGCTGGTGCGCGAGGGAGCGCCGCTGGCCTCGGCACTGGCCCAGAAAAAACGTTTTCCTGGTCTGCTGGGCATGTTTGCGCGGCTAGGCGAGCAGACCGGCCAGTTGCCCGTGATGCTGGACCGTGCGGCCAAACAGTTGGGCACCGAAGTTCAGCGCCGCGCGCTACAGCTGGCCACGCTACTGGAGCCCCTGCTGATTGTGGGCATGGGGCTGATCGTGATGCTCATCGTCCTGGCGGTGTTGTTACCCATCATCGAACTCAACCAACTCGCACGCTAAACCATGGCCGCATCCCTGGCAGATCAACTGGTGGTGGCCATCGCGTCGCGCGCCCTGTTCGACTTCGAGGAAGAAAACCGCGTCTTCGAGCAAGGCGACGACCGCGCCTACATGGCACTGCAACTGGAACGCCTGGAGCAAGCGGCCAAACCCGGCGTGGCGCACTCGCTGGTGAAAAAACTGCTGGCCTTCAACGAGGGCGCCAAGCGTGTCGAGGTGGTGATCCTGTCGCGCAACGACCCGGTGTCGGGTCTGCGGGTGTTCCACTCGGCCAGCGCCAGCCAGCTGCGCATCGAGCGCGGGGTGTTTACCAAGGGACGCGAGCCTTACCGCTACCTGCGCCCCCTGCAAGCCAACCTGTTTTTATCGGCCAACCCGGGTGACGTGCGTGCCGCCCTGAATGCCGGCTTTGCCGCCGCCACGGTGCACACCGGCTCGGTGCGGGCACGCGACAACTACCCCAACGAAGTGCGCATTGCCTTTGACGGTGACGCCGTGCTGTTCTCGGATGAAGCCGAACTGGTGTTTCAGCGCAGCGGGCTGGAGGCTTTTCAGTCGCACGAAAAACGCCGCGCAACCAAGCCCTTGCCACCTGGCCCCTTCAAACCCCTGCTGCAAGCCTTGCATCGGCTGCAGCAGGAAAGCACGCCGCGCATGCGCATACGCACCGCACTGGTCACGGCCCGCAGCGCACCGGCACATGACCGCGCCATACGCACCCTGATGAACTGGAACATCGAGGTCGATGAGGCCATGTTTCTGGGCGGCCTGCCCAAAGGTGAGTTTTTGCGCGAGTTCGAGCCCGACTTCTTTTTTGACGACCAGGCCGGCCATATCGAATCGGCGGCGCAACATGTGCCCTCGGGCCATGTGGCCAGCGGCGCGGCCAACACGCAAGCACCATGACCCTGATCCAGAAATTTTCCAGCTTCAAAGCCTTCATCGTCAAAGTCTGGGCGCTTGCCAGCCCTTACTTCCAGTCTGAAGAAAAATGGCGCGCCCGGCTCATGCTGGCCGGCATCGTGGCGCTCAACCTGGGCGGGGTGTACCTGCTGGTGCTTTTCAACGATTGGAACCGCCTGTTTTATGACGCGCTTGAGGCCAAGGACCAAGCCGTGTTCTGGCAACAGCTGGGGCGCTTCACCTGGATTGCCTTTGCCCTCATCATTCTGGCGGTGTATCGCTTCTACCTGACCCAGCTGCTGGAGATGCGCTGGCGCGCCTGGATGACGCGGCACTACCTGCAACGCTGGCTGGCGCACCAGGCTTTTTACCGGCTGGAACTGGCCCGCTTTGCCAAAACCAGCAATGGTGTGGCGCCTGACAACCCCGATCAGCGCATTCAGGAGGACGTGAACCAGTTCACCAGCCAGTCCATCGGTTTGACCATGGGCTTGCTCAACGCCACCGTCACGCTGGCCAGCTTTGTGGGCATTTTGTGGGGACTGTCGGGTGATTTTGGTTTTCACCTGGGTGACCAAGAGGTCGTCATCCCGGGCTTTATGGTCTGGATGGCCGTGCTTTATTGCCTGGTAGGCAGCATCCTGACCCACTACATCGGGCGACCTCAGATTGCCCTGAACTTTCAGCAACAGCAGGTAGAGGCCAACTTTCGCCACCACCTGGTGCGGGTGCGCGAGTACAGCGAATCGATCGCGCTGGACAAAGGCGAAGCCGTGGAACGCGGACACCTTGAGCTGCGGTTTACAGATGTGCTGTCCAACTACCTCAAGCTCCTGAAGGCGCAGAAAAGTCTGATCTGGTTCAACAGCTTTTTTGGTCAGGCGGCGGTGGTGTTTCCCTTCATCGTGGCGGCACCACGCTTTTTCAGCGGCGCGATTGCCTTGGGGCAGCTGATGCAAATCTCCAGCGCCTTTGGCCGGGTGCAAGACTCCTTGAGCTGGTTTGTGGACAACTACAGCAGCCTAGCCAGCTGGCGTGCCACCACGGACCGTTTGACCAGTTTTGAAGACAGCATGGTCGCCCTGGCACAAGCACCACTCGCCGTGCCCGCCCTCGAGGATGACGAGTTAAAGGCCCTGGGCCTGACGGTGGCCCTGCCCAACGGCGAGGTGCTGATCCATCAGGAAGCGCTGCAGGCAGGCCCTGGCGACCAGGTGCTGCTGCAAGGGCCGTCTGGCAGCGGCAAATCCACCCTGTTTAGGGCCCTGTCTGGCATTTGGCCCTTCGCAAACGGGCAGGTGTCGCGCCCGGCACAAACCATGTTCATCCCCCAGCGGCCCTATTTCCCGGATGGCAGCTTGCGCGACGCGCTGGCCTACCCCGAGGCGGCCACGCATTACACCGACCACGATTTACAACAGGCGCTAACGCACGCTCTGCTCCCTCACCTCACAGTAGAACTGGACACCCTGGCCGCCTGGGGCCAAAAGTTGTCAGGGGGCGAGCAACAACGCCTGGCACTGGCGCGTGTGTTCTTGAAGCAACCCGCCTGGGTGTTTGCAGACGAGGCCACCAGCGCACTGGACAACGCCAGCGAGCAAACGCTGTACCAGCGATTGGTGGACATGGTGCGCACGCACAAAGGCGCTTTGGTGTCGATTGCGCACCGCCCCTCAGTGGCCGCCTTTCATGAACAGCGCTGGACGCTGGAACCCGAACCCGAGGGCTCGTTTGCGCGTTATCGGATCAGCAAGAACCGTTCGTAGCCACGCTGGCGCAACTCGCAGGCAGGACAGGCACCACAGCCGTAGCCCCAGTCGTGGCGGTGGGTGCGGTCGCCCAGATAGCAGGTATGAGTGTGCTCGACGATGAGCTGGACCAGGGCATCGCCACCGCCTGGAACCCCGGACTGCTCTCCCAGGGACCGGGACAGGGCCCAGGTGTCGGCCTTGTCGATCCACATCAGCGGGGTTTCCAGCAAAAACCGTTTATCCATGCCCAGAGACAGGGCCAGTTGCATGGCCTTCATGGTGTCGTCGCGGCAATCCGGGTAGCCCGAGAAATCGGTTTCACATACGCCTGTGACCAACACCTGCAAACCACGGCGATAGGCCACGGCAGCAGCAAGGGTCAGGAACAGCAAGTTGCGACCGGGCACAAAACTGTTGGGCAGGCCGTTGCTTTCCATGTTGAAAGCCGTGTCCCGAGTGAGAGATGTTTCACTCACCTGCCCCAGCACAGCCAAGTCCAGCACATGGTCATCGCCCAGTTTGCCCCCCCAGGTGGGGAAGCTAGCTTTCAAGGCCTCAAGCACCGCCAGGCGAGCCTGCAGCTCGACATGGTGACGCTGACCATAGTCAAAAGCAATGGTTTCGACCCGCTCGTAACGAGCCAAGGCATGGGCTAAGCAGGTGGTCGAATCCTGACCACCCGAGAACAATACAAGTGCTGACGTATGCATGCCGGAATGTTAGGCGAAGAGCCCACCCAGCATCGTGGGCGGCTAGGGCGTGGTAGAGCCTGAGGTCGAGCTGCCCGTGGAGGCTTTGGCGGTCTTGGCGATGCTCACCGGGTCATAGGTCAAGACCTCGTTGACCGCATCACCAGTTTGCGTGTTCTCCGTGGGGGTCAAGGCAGCCACTTTGCTGGGATGGTCAGCCAGCAACTCGCTCACGGCTTGCCCGCTGGCCTGCCATAGCTTGTGCAAATGGTCGATCAGCAGCTTCGAGATCGGCTCTGGCGGCGGCACTTCCTCTTTCACCGGCTCAGGACGGGTGATGGTCCAGTCCTTGGGAACGGTGCCAGCCTCGGAACCACGCCTGATCGGATCCGACACACTGGTATAAACCGCCTCCCCCTCACTGGGCTTGTTGGCCTGGTTGACCAGATTGATCACACCAGACACCGGCTCAGGCGCGCTCACCACCGTCGGGTTGACCGGTGCCGTTGGCAACACCCGGACACTGCCGAACGAGGCCAACTCTGCGGCCACGGGGCGCACAGGGCTGGGACGATCGACGGGCGGGATGTTCATTTTGGGTCCAGTGGCGTGGTTTTGATTCAGTAGAGGAGAGCTTTTTCCAGTTGTCGTATCTTTCTTAACGGCAGATTTAGAGGGTTATTTAGGGCTATTTCGCAAATTTTTAAATTTTTTTGGACCGGGTCGGTGATCAAGACCTGGCTGATCAAGCCACAGCTCGAGCAACTTGCGTACCGGTGCAGGCAGCCCCATTGCCGGCCAGTCGTTTTTGGCGATAAGGGCGCCAGGCAGTGGTAAGGGCAAGACCTGCCCAAACGGCACCTCAAGGCGCACCACATGCAGATACAGGTCCTTGTGGGTCAGGACATGAACAAACGCGGGCTGATCGATCAGCCTGTCGCGCCATGCTGGCGGCACGGCGGCCTGCAGGGCATCTCGACTTTGGAACAGGGGCAAACAGTACAAACCAGCCCAAACGCCCGGTATCGGCCGCTGCAAAAGCCAAACACCAGCTTCAGCGTCCTGCGCGTGTAGCAGCCAAAGAGACAAGGCGGTGCGCTTGAGCTTTTTGGTCTTGACCGGGTAGCGCTCAGGCTCCCCCTGTTTGCGCGCCACACACAGGTCCTGCACAGGACAGCGCTCGCAGAAAGGTTGACGCGGCGTGCAGACCGTCGCGCCCAAATCCATCACGCCCTGGGTGTAGCGTGCCATGGACTGATAGAAATCGCTGACGGGCAACAGCTGCACGGCGCGCGACAAGAGTGCGCGCTCATTGGCGGGCACCGCCAGATCATGTTCGAAGCCCAAAACACGCGTCAGCACACGTTTGACATTGCCGTCCAGGATGGCCGCCCGCTCGCCAAAGCACAAGGACGCCACTGCCGCAGCCGTGCTGGGCCCGATTCCGGGCAGGGTTTGCAACTGTTCGGTGGTCTTGGGGAAAACGCCGCTGTGCACCGCCACCACCTGCTGGGCACAGCGGTGCAGATTGCGAGCACGACTGTAATAACCCAGGCCGCTCCACAGGCCCAGAACCTCGTCCTGGCTGGCTGCGGCAAGAGCGCTCACATCGGGGAAGCGGTCAAGAAAGCGAGCGTAGTAGTCCAGTACCGTGACCACCTGGGTTTGCTGCAGCATGATTTCGGACAGCCAAACACGGTACGGGTCACGGGTGTTTTGCCAGGGCAAGTGGTTGCGCCCATGCGTGACTTGCCAAGCCACCACACGGGGCGCCCATTCGGTGTCAATTTGCGTCATGGCTTGGAACACCTCATTTTTGGCAGACAGGGCAAAAAAAGGTGGACCGCTGGCCCTGGCGCATGGCCTTGATGGGGCTTGCGCACACCCGGCACGCCTGGCCTTCACGGCCATAGACCTGAGCCTCCAGCTGGAAATAGCCGTTCTGACCCTGCGCATTGGAAAAATCGCGCAGCGTGCTGCCGCCGGCCTGCAAAGCACGGCTGAGCACCTCCTTCACGCTGGCGTGCAATCGCGCCACCCGGGGTCGGCTCAGGCGGGTAGCGCTGACCGTGGGGCGTATACCCGCCATGAACAGCGCCTCAGATGCATAAATATTGCCCACCCCCACCACTACATCGCCCGCCAGCAAGACCTGCTTGATGGCCGCCTTGCGCTGTTTGAGTCCGGCGGCAAAACCAGTCAGATCAAAATGATCGCCCAGGGGCTCCACCCCCAGATGACCCAGCAGCTTCTGGGCGACGGGGGCTTGCTCATCTTGGGCAAACACCACTGCCCCAAAGCGCCGGGGGTCATGAAGACGCAAGGTGCCCTGGGTCGTGTGCAATTCAAAGTGGTCGTGCACACCCGGCAGAGGTAGCTCGACCGCAAAACTCAGGCTGCCCGACATGCCCAGGTGGATGAGCAGCAATCCCCGGTCCAGATCCAGCAGCAAGTATTTGCCCCGGCGACGCACCCCCAGCACCTGGGACCCCGCTAGCTGAGCCGTGTCCACTCCCAAAGGCCAACGCAGGGGCTTGCCCATCTGAGCGGCCAGCACGGTGGCGCCGGCAATGCGCGAGGCAAAGCTCAAGCGAGTCACTTCGACTTCGGGTAATTCGGGCATAAATGACAGCGTCTAAATGTGAAACGAGAGCTAGCCAGCCAGTCATCAATCAGATCGCCCCAGCTAGCAAAGTGCATAAACCGCCATCGGTTGCAGTGGGTGGAGGCCGCTTCAGGAATTGGTTGAAAAATAAGCCCAGCCAACATGTGGCGAGCTGCACCAGCACAGATCAAGGTCTGCAGGCTTGAATTATTATGGTTCGATGTTTTTACTGAAACCATTGGCGCTTTTGACCCTTTGCATTGCGGCCCTGAACGTATGGGCTGCGCCGCCGCGGGTACAAGCGAGCGAGACGCCCAAATCAGAGGCTAACAAGGCTGAGGAGCCGCTTAATTCGCAGCTGGACGGCGAACTGTTCTATCAGCTCTTGACTGCTGAAATGCGGGCCCTGAGTGGCGAGCCTGCGACGGCCTACCCTTACCTGATGGATGCCGCTCGCAAAACAGGTGATGCAGCCGTCTATCAGCGTGCCGTCGAGGTGGCTTTGCAAGCCCGTTCTGGCGAAGCCGCCCTTCAAGCTGCACGTGCCTGGCGCCAGGCTCTTCCTGCGTCGCGTGAGGGCAACCGTTACCTGCTGCAAATCCTGCTGGGTATGAACCGGCTTACAGAGGCCGTTGAACCACTGAAGCGAGATATTGGTCTGGTCAGCCCGGCCGAGCAGGCAGAGGCCATCACGGTAGTGCCGCGTTTTTTCAGTCGGGTCAGCAATAAGAAAAAAGCCAGCGCTGTCGTGGAGCAAGCTTTGGCCGACCAGGTGAGCAGCCCCGTCAATGGCCCGGCGGCCTGGACCACCATAGGCCGCATGCGCATGGAAGCTGACGACATCCCTGGGGCGTTGGCTGCGGCGCGTGCCGGACAAGCGATCAACCCTTATGCGGAAGGGCCGGCCCTGTTAGCCCTGATGCTGATGGGCACCGCCCCGGAGCTTGCCGAAACGTTGGTTCTCAAGCACCTGGATGCGGGCAAGCCCTCATCATCTGTCCGGCTGGCCTATGCCCGTGTACTGATGAGTTCCCAGCGCTACGAGGAGGCTGCCGCACAAGCCGGCATACTGACCCGAACAGAACCCGAGTTGGCGCAGGCATGGTTGATCGTGGGGACGCTGGCGCTGCAAAACCGCGACCGGGCAGAGGCTCAAGCCGCCTTGCAACGCTACATCACCCTGGTTGCAGACGAAGCTGGCAAGGCCATCCGCGATGAAAACGAAGCCGGGCTCGCTCAAGCCTATCTGGCGCTCGCCAGCGTGGCAGAGCAAAGTGGCGACCTCGTAGGTGCGCAAGCCTGGCTGAGCAAAGTCGACAACGGGCAAGAACTGGTGGCAGCCCAAAGTCGCCGCGCTTCGATCCTGGCGCGCCAAGGCCAAATGAGCGAGGCCCGCCAACTGATCCGTGGATTACCCGAGACCAACGACAACGATGCCCGCCTCAAGCTGGCGGCTGAGACCCAACTGCTTCGTGAGAACAAGCTCTACACCGAGGCCTATGCCTTGCTTCAGGAGGCCATTGCCAATAACCCAGAAGACACTGAACTGCTGTACGACCAAGCCATGGTGGCAGAAAAATTAGGCGACCTGGCCGGCATGGAGCGACTGTTGCGCCGTGTGATCGAGCTCAAGCCACAGTCGGCCCAGGCCTACAACGCCTTGGGCTATTCACTGGCTGAGCGAGGCCTGCGCCTGTCAGAAGCCAGAGAGTTGGTGCTCAAGGCGCTCACCTACGCTCCGCGCGACCCCTACATCATCGACAGCCTGGGCTGGGTTGAGTTTCGCAGCGGCAACTTAGCTGAGGCACAACGCATATTGCAAGGTGCATTTGAGGCAAAACGTGATGCTGAAATTGGCGCGCATCTGGGCGAAGTTCTTTGGCGCCTAGGCAAGCACAATGAAGCGATTGCGGTTTGGCGTCAGGCACAACAACTGGCTCCTGACAACGAGACCTTGCAAGAAACCCTGAAGCGCCTAGGCGCGTCGCTCTGAGCACATCGATCGCCTGGATCCATCAGGTCATGGCAACGAAACGAAAGCCATCGAGATGGGCGACAGTTCTTGTCGGCGGGCTGTTCGCTTTGCTGCTGAGTGCATGCGCCCAAAAACCCATCAACCCCTTACTGGCAGGCAGCACTTTCTGGCAAGGTCGCCTGGCGATCAGAATTTTGTCCGAACCAGTTCAATCGAACACCGTTGCCTTTGAATTGCGGGGCAATGCCGATCAGGGCTCGTTGACGCTATTGACCCCGCTAGGCAGCACAGCCGCCGCACTGCAATGGGCGCCCGGCCTGGCCGAGTTGAATGCACAGGGCCAAGTGCGGCAATTTGAGAGCCTGCAAGCTTTGCTCGTGCACGCCATCGGGACAGAACTGCCGGTGTCCGCTTTGTTCGCATGGTTGGCTGGCGAGAAAGCATCCGCGCCGGGTTGGCAAGCCGATTTGCAAGCGCTGCCTGAAGGGCGCTTGACGGCAAGACGTGCCAGCCCCTCACCTGTCGTGGAGCTGCGTGTGGCGCTGGAACCTTGAGTTCAGCCACATGAACGTCCTGCAGCGCCGGGATAATTGCCCATCATGAAAGCGCTCTACGACGTTGCCGCCCCCGCCAAACTCAATCTGTTTTTACACATCGTGGGGCAACGACCCGATGGCTACCACTTGCTCCAGTCTGCCTTCGTGCTGATTGATTGGTGTGACACCCTGCATTTTGAGAGCCGCCCAAGGGGTCAGATCAGCAGGGAAGATCTCAGCACTCCCTTGCCCCAGGACGACCTCATCGTTCGGGCGGCAAAAGCCCTCCAGTCTGCGTGTGGCACACCGCTAGGAGCTCACATCAGCGTGCAAAAGCACATCCCGGCCCAGGCTGGCATGGGGGGCGGGTCATCTGACGCCGCCAGCACCTTGTTGGCTCTCAACCGGCTCTGGAATCTGGGTTACACGCGAACCCAGCTTGCGGACATCGGCTTGCGCCTGGGCGCAGATGTGCCGTTTTTTTTGTTGGGGCAACACGCCTGGGTGGAAGGGGTAGGCGAAAAACTGACGCCTTTGCCGTTGCCACCCATGCGCTTTTTGGTGGCAAAACCACCCGAGGGCCTGGACACTCGAAAAATTTTCTCTGCGCCCTCCCTGAAACGCGACTCCGAGATGTCTATAATGACGGACTTCGCTGCAAACACAAAAGGCTTTGGCCGGAATGACTTGCAGCCCGTCGCAGAAACGTTGTGTCCTAGTGTCAGGTTAGCTATTGATTGGCTTGCGTCATTAGGTTTGCAGGGTCAAATGACGGGTTCAGGTAGCGCAGTGTTTGCCCAAATGCAAGAAGACGTTTGCTTGCACAGTACGCCTCAAGGCTATGTGACACGTTTTTGCAGCAGTCTGGAGGCTCACCCATTAGCGGGTTGGGCTTAAAGCGATGAGATTTCGGTTGGTGGCAATTTGTTGCCAACCCGTGTAGGGGAGTCGCCAAGTTGGTTAAGGCACTGGATTTTGATTCCAGCATGCGAAGGTTCGAATCCTTCTTCCCCTGCCAAATATGCTCAATCAGGCCTTGATTGATGCGGGCGCAAACACTTATCAATTGCTGGAATTCACATGCAGGCAGCTCCCTCCCCTGATTTCATGGTCTTTACCGGCAACGCCAATCCCCAGTTGGCATCAGACATTGCCCAGCATCTCAACATTTCTCTCGGTGCAGCCACCGTTGGCCGGTTTTCCGACGGTGAAGTCACCGTAGAAATTAACCAAAACGTCCGCGCCCGCGACGTGTTCGTGATTCAGAGCACTTGCGCCCCCACCAATGACAACCTGATGGAACTGCTGATCATGGTGGACGCGCTCAAGCGCGCATCTGCCGAGCGCATCAGCGCCGTGATTCCATACTTCGGCTACGCACGCCAGGATCGTCGTCCGCGTTCATCGCGGGTGCCCATCACCGCCAAGGTGGTGGCCAACATGTTGCAGGCTGTGGGCGTTGCACGGGTCCTGACCATGGATTTGCACGCGGACCAAATCCAGGGGTTTTTCGATATACCTGTTGACAACATTTACGCATCTCCCGTTTTGCTGGGTGATGTACGCCAGAAAAACTACGAAGACCTGATCGTGGTGTCGCCCGACGTGGGCGGCGTAGTGCGTGCCCGCGCTTTGGCCAAACAACTGGGCTGCGATCTGGCCATCATCGACAAGCGTCGTCCGCGCGCCAACGTCAGCGAAGTGATGCATGTCATCGGTGAAATCGAAGGACGCAACTGCGTCATCATGGACGACATGATCGACACCGCTGGCACGCTGGTGAAAGCTGCCGAAGTGCTGAAAGAACGCGGTGCGAAAAAGGTTTACGCCTATTGCACCCACCCCATCTTCTCGGGCCCGGCCATCGAACGCATCAACAAGGGCAATGCACTGGACGAAGTCGTGGTGACCAACACCATTCCTTTGAGTGCATCGGCTCAGGCATGCCAAAAGATTCGCCAGCTCAACGTGGCACCGCTGATTGCAGAGACCATCCAGCGCATTGCCAAGGGTGAGTCAGTCATGAGTTTGTTTTCGGACCAGGACAAGTTAATCTGATCCGAACAAAAGTGGGCCTGCTGCGCTGACGGCGCAGGCAGGTCTTTTTTAATCTGAGTCGCACTGGTCGCGGTGGGCTCTTCAAGGAGTAAGTTATGAAATTCGTCGCTTTTGAGCGCGCCAAGCAGGGTACGGGTGCGAGCCGCCGTCTCCGCATCACCGGTCGCACGCCCGGTATCGTCTATGGTGGCACCGGTGAGGCCCAGCTGATCGAGCTGGACCACAACTCACTGTGGCATGCCCTGAAGAAGGAAGCCTTTCACGCTTCCGTGCTGGACATGGAAGTTGCTGGCAAGGAAAGCAAGGTTTTGCTGCGTGACGTGCAAATGCACCCCTACAAGCAGCTGGTTTTGCACATCGACTTCCAGCGCGTGGAAGCCAACACCAAGCTGCACATGAAGGTGCCCATGCACTTCAGCGGCCAGGAAGAGTCTGCAGCCTTCAAGCTGGACCACTGCCTGATCACCCACGTGCTGACCGAAATCGAAGTGGCTTGCTTGCCAGCTGACCTGCCTGAATTCATCAGCGTGGACCTGAAGGGTCTGGTCAAGGGTACCTCCCTGCACGTGCGCGACATTCAGCTGCCCAAGGGCGTGACGGCAGTGACCAAGGGTAAGGAAAACCCCGTGGTTGTGTCGGTAGTGACGCCAGCTGTGGAAGAGGCTGCTCCCGCAGAAGCCGCTCCCGCTAAGGGCGCTGCCAAGGGCAAAGGCAAGAAGTAATCTTTTGCCAGGGCGTACAGTCCCTTTGCCCTAAGGCCCACCTCGGTGGGCCTTTTTTGTTGGCGCCCCATCCTGACCAGATAATTCAAACATGATCAAGCTGTTTGTGGGACTGGGCAACCCAGGCCCTGAGTACGAATACACGCGCCACAACGCTGGCTTTTGGTGGATAGACGAGGTCGCGCGCGCGCTCAAGACAACGCTCGTGATGGACAAGTCTTATCAGGGACTGGTCGGCCGCACCAGCGTCAATGGGCAGTCCGTCTGGCTACTGGAGCCCCAGACGTTCATGAATGTCTCTGGGCGTTCCGTCGGATCCCTGGCGCGTTTTTTCAAAATTGCGCCCCAAGAAATTTTGGTGGCGCACGATGAACTGGATCTGGAGCCTGGTCAGGCCAAACTCAAATTGGGCGGCAGCCACGCCGGCCACAATGGTCTGCGCGACATCCATGCGCAACTGGGTACAGACCAATATTGGCGCCTCAAGCTGGGCGTAGGGCACCCGGGCATCAAGTCCGAGGTGGTGCACTGGGTGTTAAAAAAACCCTCGCTTGATCACAAAGTGGCGATAGATCAGGCAATAGATCGCTCTGTCAAGGCCCTGCCTCACTTTCTGGACGGCACGATGGAAAAAGCCATGTTGCTCATCCACACCAGCAAGCCGCCCAGACCTAAACCACCCCGCCCCGCAGCCCTGCCTGACACCACAGACATCCCGCCCAATACGCCATGAAACACACACCACGGACACTGTTCATCGCCGCCTCCTGCGGATTTTTTTGGCTAACGGTAAATCTTGCACACGGCCAACAAGTCTACAAATGTGGCAACGCCTACAGCCAGACCCCATGTGCAAATGCAGAGGCCCTGGACGTGCAAGACCCACGCAGCACCCAGCAGAAGCGCTCAATGGACAAACAGACCGTAAAGGCGGGCCAACTAGCGGGGCAGATGCAACGCGAGCGGCAAGAACAAGAGCAAAAAGACCTGGCCGCCAATCAACCGGCGGCCTCTCTCCCCAAACCGAAAGTGCCAGTGGCACCCAACAAGCCCACTGCGCCCAACACCGATGGCGTCAACACCGTGCTGCAAGCAGACACGACACCCCGAGCGACAAAGCCCAAGCTTTTCAGGCCACGAAAATCAGGTGAGTTCACCGCGCTGGCGCCCAAGCCGCCAAAACCCATCAAGCTACCTCAGGCTCAGGCGGCAAAGCTCAATAAAACAAAAGAGAACTAAGTGCTTGGTCTGCGAGTCAAAGCCTGAGCCCACAGGTTGCTGCGGCTAGGCGGGCAACTGGCCTTGCAAACGCCGGTATTTCTGCCAAAGTGTTTCCTGGTTTTCCACGAATGAAGGGTTTACCGGGATACAGGCGACGGGGCACACCTGTACGCATTGGGGCTCGTCAAAGTGCCCCACGCACTCGGTGCATTTATGCGGATCGATTTCATAGATGTCCTGCCCCATGTAAATCGCTTCATTCGGACATTCGGGCTCGCAAACATCGCAGTTGATGCATTCGTCGGTGATGATCAGCGCCACGACACACCCCGCAAAGGTTTCGCAGCATTCAGGCAGGTGTTGAAAGATCGCATGGTTGGATTATCGAGCTGCACGCATACTTGCCGCTCAACCTGAGAACTTAGCCTGATCAACCGTTTGCCTGGCGTGCCGTCGCCACTTTTTTCAACAGTCGATCGCGCACCGCGGGCGACACAAAGTTGTCGACCTCGCCACCCAAGGTTGCGATTTCACGCACAAAGGTACTGGAAATGAACTGGTATTTGTCGCTAGGCGTCAAGAAGACAGTCTCCACATCCGGCATCAGGCTGCGGTTCATGCCAGCGAGCTGAAACTCGTAGTCAAAGTCCGTCACTGCGCGCAGCCCCCGCACCATGGCTTTGGCCTTGCGGGCCACAACGAAGTCACGCATCAGCCCGGAAAAGCTGGCCACTTCGACACCAGGCAAATTGCTGGTGGCCTGACGAACCATGTCCATGCGCTCTTCCAACGAAAAGAGGGCTTTTTTGTGGTGCCCGGCTGCCACGGCCACAATGACGCGGTCAAACAGTTGGGTGGCCCGGCGAACCACATCCTCATGCCCTAGCGTCATGGGATCAAAGGTACCGGGGTAAACAGCAATCACATTGTTGGCCATAGCATCTCCTAGCAGCCCCAAATTATGAAGCGCGCTGCAGCAGGTGCGCATGGACGGCTCCTGCCTTCAGATGGCGATACACCGTCAAGCCATAGTCGGCCAAATCCTCGTTCTGCCAAGACTTGGGTGCCTCCAGGTAAAGCCATCCATCAATTGACAGGGTGCTCGCTGCAGCCTTCAAAGAGGCTTCAAACACAGGCGCGTCGAAAGGGGGGTCCAGAAACACCAAGCGGGTTTGCCCAGCTGGCTGACTGCGCAACACCGACAAGCCATCGCCCCGTACCACTTGCACGGCACTCGCCTGCAACCTGAGTTGCGTTGCCTTGAGCTGCGCCACCAGTGCGGGGTCCTGCTCTACCAGCAGCACATTCGTGGCCCCACGCGAGGCAGCTTCAAAACCCAGAGCGCCAGTGCCGGCGAAGGCATCCACACAGCGCCACCCGGCAAAATCCTCGCCAGACACGTGAGCCAACCAGTTGAAGAGCGTCTCACGCACCCGGTCAGGCGTGGGTCGCAGCCCGGGCTTATCTGCCACTGGCAATTTGCTGCGTTTGTACAGACCCCCGATGATGCGCACCTCACGTGGCAAAGTCTTGGGGCGAGAGGGTGCGCGGGAAGGCGCACGCGCCGGAGAGGTATTTTTTTTCATGCTCCGAGCTTAACGGCAGACTTTCCTCGAGAAGACCTTACTGAGACGGCCCCACCACGACGGAGACCAGGTTGTCCAGCTTCAAGTGGCGCTGAAATGCGGCACGAACCGACGCAACGTCCAGTTGCTCAATGCGGCGCGTCCAGGTCGCCAGGTAATCCAGGGACAGTCCGTACCAGGCGATGTTGGCCACGTTGTCCAGCAGCTTGCGATTGCTGTCCAGGCGCAGGGCAAATCCCCCCACCAGGTTGGCCTTCGCTGCCTTCAACTCTGCCTCCGTCGGGCCGCTACGCACAAAATCCGAAATCACATCTTGTGCCACGCGAAGTGCCTGTTCGACCTGGTCGGGACGGGTTTGCAGGCCCACCGTGAACGCCCCCGCGTGCAAACCGGGCTCAAAAGCGCTGGAGACGCTGTAACTCAGGCCACGTTTCTGACGCACTTCGTCCGTCAGGCGCGACACAAAGCCACCGCCGCCCAGGATGTAATTTCCCACCACCAGGGCAAAGTAGTCCGGATCATCGCGTTTGAAACCAGGCTGCCCGAGCAACACATGGGCCTGGGCAGAAGCCATGGGCACAAAATGCCTTTGCGCCTCAGCCAAGGGCTTTACCTCAGCAACCTGTGGCAAGGCCGTACATTGATCATTGGCCTGGGCAGGCAAGCGCGCCAGCAGCTGCGTGACCAAGGCATCGGCCTGCGAACGTTGAAGAGCTCCGACCAGCGTGACCTTGGCACGACATGGAAGGATGGCTCGGCGGTAAAAAGTCAACAACGTCTCGGCCGAGATTCGCCACAAATGCATGGCTTGACTGTCAAAGCCGTAGGGGTGATCGCCATAAACAGCTTGATGAAACACCCGCGCGGCGATGGTGGCAGGACGGGTACTGGCCTCTTGCAATGCGGCAATCATGCGCTCGCGCTCGCGCTGCCAGACCGCCTCCGAAAAAGTGGGCTCGGCGATCTGCCGTGCGGCGAGGGCCACCGCCGGACCCAGCACATCAGGACTGGTCAGAGTGCGCAGTGAAAAACTGAAGCGATCCAGGCTAGCAGAGGCACCAAAGGCACCACCCAGGTCCGCCCATGCGTCACTGATCGCGCTTTCATCCAGCGCCGTCGATCCGGCGCCCACGCCTTTGGAGACCATGAGCGCGACCACGTCCGCCAGCCCGGCCTGGTCTGGCGGATCACGGCGGTTACCCGCATCAAAGTCCACTTGGACATCCAGCATGGGAATCGCCGCACTTTCGACCAAAAAAACCTGCGCACCCGAGGGCTGGGTCCAATGCTGAATCGGGATGCCGGCCTGCGCCAACTGCAACAGGAATAGACCAACACACCAAGCCACTAGGTCACGAAAGGAGTTCATGAAGAAAATCCGGAAACAAAAGGAATGACGTGAAAGATGGCATCGGAGCCGAAATCAATGCCGAAGGCCTGCGGGGGCAGCTCGCGCCGTAGCAGGCGTTGTCGTGCGGGGACTGGCTTGGGGCAGCAAGTGGACCACCGTCAGCTGATCATCACTAAAATAACGCAAGGCCACATCTTTTACCTGTTGCGCCGTGACTCGCCGCAGGCGCTCAATCAAGCGGTCATCCGTGTCCAGCGGCAACCCCTGAACCCACCAGCTGCCCAGCTCCCGGGCCTGGTTGAACAAGGAATCACGCTTATAGATATTGCCGGCCACCCATTGGGTCTTCACGCGGGCCAGTTCAGCGTTGGTCACCCCCTCGCTGGCAATCCGGGCCACCTGCGCACGCAAGGCCAGCTCCAACTGGGTAGAGGTCTTGCCAGGTGCGGGCACGCCGCTCAAGGTGAACAACTGGGGCCCGCGCCCCCACAAACCGCTCGATGCTCCCGCCCCATCTGCAATCCGGTCAGCACCCTGGGTAAGCGCTCGCCCCAGACGGGCACCCTCGTGCCCATCCAGCACTGCGGCCAGCACGGTCAGTGCCAGCGCATCGTCGTCTTCAGGCCGCATCCGGGTGAGATCAACAGAGTTCAAGGCGGGCACCTTGAAGGCCAGCGCCACATAGGCTTGCTCCGCCGGCGCCTTGAAATCCAGCCGCCTCAGGCCCCACTGAAGTGGCTCCTCACGCGGCTTGCGTGACGGCACAGGTCTCGCCGGTACCTTGCCGTAATGGGCCTCGGCCCAGCGCAAGACCTGATCGACATCCACATCACCCGCGACCACCACCGCGGCATTAGCGGGGACATACCAGCGACGATAAAAAGCTCTGGCGTCGTCGGGCGTCATTGAATCCAGATCGCTCATCCATCCAATCACAGGACGCCGGTACGGCGATGCAACAAACGCTGAAGCGTTCAAGGTCTCAACCATCAAAGCCCGGGGCTGATCGTCGGTGCGCAATCGACGCTCCTCCTTGACCACCTCCAGCTCCTTTTTAAACGCCTCATCTGACCACTGGTTGTGGGCAAATCGGTCAGCCTCCAGACGCATCACATCAGGTAAGCGATGCGCTGGCACCTGCTGGTAGTAAGCCGTGGCGTCGCGGCTCGTGAACGCGTTTTCTCTCCCGCCCAGCGCGGCCACCTGACGCGAAAAATCCCCCTCTTTCACGCTGGGCGTCCCCTTGAACATCATGTGCTCCAGCACATGGGCGACACCACTGGCGCCATCGACCTCGTCCATCGAGCCCACGCGGACCCACAACATGTGAACAGCCGTGGGCGCCCGGTGATCGGGCTTGACGATAAGGGTCATGCCGTTGGCCAGAGTGAATTGCCGCGCCACGGCGGCCGGAGCGCCACTCCCTTCAGGCACGCCCTGAGCCCAACTGGCCGTCATCAGACCCAAGCCCCACGCCAGCGCAGCAAAAACTCGATTCCATCCCCGACCATGACGGTGCCGATGCGACCATCTTGGTGTCACACACAAACAGAACAAGCACGGTTTCATAAAATGCCCAGATACTTCAAAAGACCGCATGTTCAGCTTTTTCAAGAAAAAATGGGGGGGCGACACCCCTTCACCCCCACAAGAGCCAGGGCCGATGGCCACGGCACCTCTGCCCACGCCGAGTATCCCCCCGGAGCCAGCACCGGAGCGCCACTCTTGGATGAGCAAACTCAAGGCCGGGCTGAAGAAGACCGGCTCCAGCATTGCCGCCGTCTTCACGGGCACGCAGATCGACGACGCGCTGTATGAAGAGCTGGAATCGGCCTTGCTGGTGGCAGATACAGGCGTGAAAGCCACGCAAAGACTATTGGATGACCTCAAGCGTCGGGTGAAAGAAAGCAAGACCAGCGATCCCCAAGCCGTCAAATTGCTGTTGGCTGATTCGCTCACCGAGCTGCTCCAGCCCCTAGAAAAGCAGCTCCAGATCGGTCTGCACAAGCCCACGGTGATCATGGTGGCGGGTGTCAATGGCGCGGGCAAAACCACCTCGATCGGCAAGCTCACCCACCACCTCGCCAACCAGGATGCCAGCGTGCTGCTGGCAGCGGCAGACACTTTTCGGGCTGCTGCGCGTGAACAGCTCAGCGTCTGGGCCAACCGCAACACGGTCGACATCGTCAGCCAGGAGGGTGGCGACCCAGCTGCCGTGGCCTTCGATGCCGTCAGTGCCGGACGCGCCCGGGGTAAGGACGTGGTGTTGGTGGATACGGCGGGCCGCCTGCCCACCCAGCTGCACCTGATGGAGGAGCTGAAAAAAATCAAACGCATCATTGCCAAGGCAGATGCGGGGTCACCACCGCCCCACAAAGATTCGGCTACGGCGCCACATGAGGTTTTGCTGGTGATCGATGGCAACACTGGCCAGAACGCCGTGGCACAGGTCAAGGCGTTTGACGACGCGTTAGGGCTGACCGGCCTGATCGTGACCAAGCTCGACGGCACGGCCAAGGGCGGCGTACTGGCGGCCATCGCCCTGGAGCGCCCCATTCCGGTTTATTTCATTGGTGTCGGGGAACAAATCGACGAGCTCGAGACCTTCCACGCTCGAGAGTTTGCACAAGCCCTTCTAAACTGACACCTCCAGATGAAACCACACACTTACAGCCGACGCCAGCTTATTGCCACGCTAGGGGCAAGCATCTCGGCGCCCTTGTGGGCCCAAAACTCCGCGAACTGGGCGGACATCGAGCGAATGGCCCGGGGCCAAATGGTGTACTTCAATGCCTGGGCGGGCAGCGATCAGATCAATGCCTACATACAGTGGGCTGGCAAGGAAGTGCAGCAGCGCTACGGCGTGACCTTGCAACATGTCAAGATCACAGAGACGGCAGAGGTAGTGAAACGTGTTCGCAACGAAAAAGCAGCAGGCAAGCTCACTGGCGGTTCGGTTGATCTGGTGTGGATCAATGGCGAAAACTTTCTGGCCATGAAGCGCGAGGGCCTGCTGTTCGGCCCCTTCGCAGAAACGCTGCCCAACTTCCGATATGTCGATGTATCGGGCAAGCCCACCACACGCATTGATTTTTCCGAGCCTGTTCAGGGAATGGAGGCGCCCTGGGGCATGGCACAACTCACTTTTTTTGTTGACCGCAAACGTGTGCCGCAGCCGCCACGCTCCATGGCGGAACTGCTGAGTTTCGCAAAAGCCAACCCAAGGCGATTGAGTTACCCCCGCCCCCCTGACTTTCACGGCAGCACGTTCCTGAAGCAAGCCCTGCTAGAGGTCAGCACAGATCGCAGCGCGCTGTACCAACCCTCCACCGAGGCTGCCTTGGGCAAGGCAAGCGCACCGCTCTGGGCCTACCTGGACGCCTTGCACCCGCACTTGTGGCGGGGTGGCAAGCAGTTTCCAAACAACGCCGCCGCGGTCCGTCAAATGATGGCGGACGGCGAGTTGCTGCTTGGCCTGACCTTTAACCCCAACGAAGCCGCCAATGAAATTGCAGCCAAACGGCTGCCCACGACGGTGATGAGCTATCAGTTCAACGGCGGAACCGTTGGCAACACGCACTTTGTAGCCATCCCCTTCAATGCGCAGGCCCGAGAGGGCGCCCAGGTGTTGGCCAACTTTCTCCTGTCGCCCGAGGCACAAGCGCGCAAAGCAGATATCGCTGTTTGGGGCGACCCCACGGTTTTGGCACTCGACAAATTGGCACAAGCCGACCGTGCACGCTTTGGTGGCGCAGGGGCGCCAGGGCAAGTGGAGCGCTCTATGCCGACCCTGCCAGAGCCCCATGGAAGCTGGGTAGACCCTTTGGAGCGTGAGTGGCTGCGCCGCTACGGTTGAGCTTGCCCCCGTTCTATTTCTGACTGATTGATTGACGCTCCAACATGACGCCATTGCTCCCCCATATCACCCTTGAAAGTGCGCCCAACCCCACCGCATCCGTCGTTTGGCTGCACGGCCTGGGTGCCGACGGTCACGACTTTGCAGCCATCGTGCCTCAGCTGGATCTGAGCGACTGCAGGCCCATCCGTTTCATCTTCCCGCATGCGCCCAGCATGCCCGTGACCATCAACGGCGGCTATGTCATGCCAGCCTGGTACGACATCATGGTTGCGGACCTGGTGCGACGCGAAGACGCGACAGGCATTCGTCGGTCAGCCTTGGCCATTGAGGCTTTGATCGCGCAGGAAGTGGCACGCGGCGTCGCCCCCGAGCACATCGTGCTGGCAGGATTTTCACAGGGATGCGCCATGGCGCTACACACCGGCTTGCGCCATGGCCAGACCCTGGCGGGCATCATGGCCCTGTCGGGGTATTTGCCGCTCGCGGACACGCTGGCCGTTGAGCGCAGTGCGGCCAATCAGGCCACCCCCATCTTCATGGCCCACGGCACAGCCGACCCCGTGGTGATGATCGGCCGCGCGGAGGCCTCGCGCGACACGCTGGTGTCGCTGGGTCACACGGTGCAGTGGCACACCTACCCCATGCCGCACAGCGTGCACCCGCGTGAAGTCGACGACATCAGCGCTTTTTTGCAAGCGGTGCTGAGCTGACCGCCTCATGGCCGGCGCTCAGGGAAGGTCGGAGCGCTGGGTCAGAGCCCTTTGCGCGGCGCTGGCCCTCGTCGCGGTGCCTCTGCCCATGGCTGGTGCCAGTCTCTGGGCCCTGCAAGCGGGACTGAATCTGTCAGGCTGGCGAGCACTGCTGGCCGATCCTCAGACCTGGCACGCGCTGGCCCTCAGCCTCGTCAGCGGCTTGGGTGCAACAGCACTGACAGTCACTCTGACCGCCTGGCTACTGGCACACAGCCACGCACGCCCACTTTGGGCACGTATGGCAAGCAGCCTCGCGCCCCTGCTGGCCGTCCCCCATGCCGCTTTTGCGATTGGCTTTGTGTTTCTGGTGGCACCCAGTGGCTGGCTGCTTAGAGCCCTGTCGCCGTGGCTGACGAGCTACACCTTTCCTCCTCCATGGTCCACCACGCAAGACCCCTGGGCCCTGGGCTTGGCCGCGGTTCTGGTGGTCAAGGAAATTCCTTTTTTGCTCTGGGCGGCTGCCACCCAATTGCATCGGCCCGACGTGGCCAGCACCTGGACACGGCAATGGCTCGTGGCACGCAGCATGGGCTACGCCCCCAGCACCGCCTGGTGGCGCGTTGTCTGGCCGCAACTGTGGCCTCGGCTGACGCTGCCAGCTTTGGCAGTGCTGGCCTACAACCTGACCGTGGTGGACGTCGCGCTGGTCATTGGGCCGACCTCGCCACCCACACTGGGCGTGCTGGCCTGGCAGTGGCTGATGGATGCAGACCCGGTGCGCTACGTGCAAGGTGTCGCGGCGGCCTGGTTACTGGCGGCAACTTTGGCAGTCAGTGCCTGGGTCGGGTGGTATGTGTCAGCACACCGCTTTTTTGCTCGTAACAGAACGGCCGGAGTTCGCGGGCACAAGGCGTCTGGACCATCGCGGCACTTGCAACCAGCAGCCTGGGCATGGATCACCCTTTTATTGATGTACGGCAGTGTCATGCTGGCCCTGGTGCTAGGCAGTGTGTCCGGGGTTTGGGCTTTTCCCAACCTGTTGCCAGAAACGCTGAGCTGGCAGGCGTGGCAATCCGTATTGATGAGCAGCCAGACCCTGTCCACGACAGTGGCGCTAGGTTTGGCGAGCTCCCTCGTCGCCTGGGCGTGGGCCATCCTCTGGCTGGAGTGCCTGCCTGCCTCTTGGGACCATCGCCTCAGTCCTCTCATCAGCCTCCCGCTGGTGCTGCCTGCGGTGCTCTGGGTGGTGGGTTTGCATGCGCTGGCCTTGCGGTGGCAACTGGACGCCTCTCTGGCAGGCGTTTACCTGGCACACACCTTGATGGTGGCACCTTATGTACTGATGACCTTGCGACCGGCCTATGCCGGATTCGACGAACGCTACAGACACGTCAGCGCTAGCATGGGGCACGGTTACCTGGTATTTTTGTGGTGGATCAAGTGGCCCTTACTTCGTTCGTCGCTAGCTGCCAGTCTGGCGGTTGGCTTTGCTGTGAGTGTCGCCCAATACCTGCCCACACTGTTTGTAGGCGCGGGCCGGGTCAACACCATCACAACGGAGGCGGTCACGCTTGCCGCGGGTGCCCAACGCTCACTGACATCGGCCTATGCCTGGCTTCAATGGCTCTTGCCGGTGTTGGGTTTTGCCTTGGCCCAAAGGGCTGGCCGACCACGACGCTGTAAGGCGCCATAGATACGGCAAGGGCCCCTGCGTCTGTCGCACAATGCCGCCTTGATGCTGAATTTATTGCCTGAATGTCCATGTACCTGAATATCCAGGTCCGCTCACTGGCCACATCCAGTGCCTTGCTGCTGCATGACCTCGTCATCGACATCCCCGGGGGGCACATCCACACCGTGATGGGCGCCAGTGGCTCTGGCAAGTCCAGCCTGCTGTCTGCTGTGTGCGGCACCTTGGATGCAAGCCTGCGTTTTGAAGGTGAAATCTCTTTGGGGGGGCGTCCCATTGCACATTTGCCCACCGAGCAGCGGCGGGTGGGCATCCTGTTTCAAGATGACCTCCTTTTTGCCCATATGAGTGTGAGTGAAAACCTGTTGTTTGCCGTGCCGCCCGGCCCCAGGCAAGAGCGCCTGGCTCGGGTCGTGCAGGCATTGCGTGACATCGAGCTGCCGCACCTGGCCGATGCCAACCCAGCCACCCTGTCAGGCGGGCAGCGCTCAAGGGTCGCACTGATGCGCGCCTTTCTTGCCGAGCCGTACGCCTTGTTGCTGGATGAGCCCTACGCCAAGCTCGACAGCGCTTTACGAGAACGCATGCGAGCTTTGGTGCGTCAGTGGGTGCAAGAACGCCAGATTCCGGCGCTCCTGGTCACCCATGATGCGCAGGACATCGCAGAAGCCTCACGCCTGACACAACTGAGTGCGTCTGCCAGCTTGACAACGGATTCGCAAGCCCCTTATCTGGCCGCTCAGCGACGCTAAGCCATGCTCGACCGCCGTTTGACTGCCCTGATCAAACCCGCCATCGAGTCCTTGGCGAGCCTGCTGCTGCGGTGTCGCATCGGGGCGGATCAGCTGACGGTGGCAGGATTTGTCATCGGCCTCGTGGCGGCCCTTTGCATTGCCAATGGCTCCTATGTGGCTGGCCTGGTGGCCATCCTGATCTCGCGCCTTTGCGATGCGCTTGACGGCGCTGTTGCACGTCTGAGGCGGCCCACAGATCGTGGGGGGTTTATGGACATCGTCTTTGATTTTCTGTTTTATGCCGCCATCCCGCTGGCGTTTGCGTGGGCGCATCCGTCTTCCAATGCATTGGCCGCAGCCTTTTTGCTGGCCAGTTTCATCGGCACGGGGTCGAGCTTTCTGGCCTTCGCAGCCCTGGCTGCCAAGAGAGGCATCACCAGTTTGACCTATCCCGACAAATCGTTTTATTTTTTGGGTGGACTGACCGAAGCAACGGAGACCATCGCCATCTTCATCGCGATGTGTCTTTGGCCCGAATACTTTTCCGTGCTGGCTTTCGGTTTTGGGCTACTGTGCCTCTTGACCACCGGGACTCGCATCTGGTGGGCGCGGCACGCCCTACGGGATCCCGATACAGTCCCCGACCGCACTAAACCCTGAGCCACAAGCCACTAAAGCGAAGCCCCTCTCAGGACCCACACGCGACTTGATCGCACGCAAGCCCGCAGGCGGCCCATGGTCGTCCAATGCAGTTTCCGCAACACACCCATTGGGAACTGCCATGTTTGAAAAAATTCTCGTGCCGGTGGATGGCTCACCGACATCGCTACGCGCCATCGATAAAGCCGCAGCCATAGCCAAGGCCTTTCATGGCACGGTGTCTGTCATTTCGATCGTTGATCCTTACCCCCTGATGGGAATGAACTCGGAAATTCCCTACGACCAGGAAAGTTTTCGTCAAGCTGCCAGAGCGGAAGCTGAGCAAGCCACGCGGGTGGCTTGCGAGCAGTTGAAAGCAGCCGGTGTCGATGCAAAGGGTGAGGTTGTGGAGTCACATACCGTCTGGCGGGGGGTGCTGGAGGCCGCCGGCAAAGCGCACGCAGATTTGGTCATCATGGGATCGCATGGTCGCCATGGCCTGGAAAAGTTGGTGCTAGGCAGCGTTACGCAGCGGGTGTTGCAACACGCCAGCCTTCCTGTCATGGTCGTCCGCGGCGAGTGACTTTTGTCTGTCGTGGCACGGCTTAGATGGGGGACTCTTTGGCGTGCCGGCTGCAGCGTGCTGGCAGGCCTCGCCATGGCAGGGTGCGCCAATCTGCTTCCGCGTGGCAGCAACGTGACCCCCACTCCTTTCAAGAGCTTCGAGGAAGCTCGCCAACAACTTGAAAAAATCGTTCCCTACCAAACCACCTTCGCAGAAGTTCAAGCTTTGGGCTTCGACCCGCTGACCAGCGCCAACGTCACCATCATTCCCTACCCCGAGGTCATCAGCCGCCTGGCACCCAACTCGGGGGTGCCCATGGACGCACTGGATTCAGCGGTTCGTGATTGCATCCTCGCGCAGATGAAATGCCGCGCTTATGAGTTTCGCTACTCCCGCGAGGATCGACGCCGAGTGGGCAACTTCCTGCTCGACTTTCTCAATTTAAGGCGTACTGCCCACAACACGGGTTGGCGGTTTCAGGGACTCATCGTTCTGCGCAACGGCGTGGTCCTGATGCGTAATAGCAGTGGTGAACCCCAGGTGGACTTTGTTGAGCAGCAAATCAACCCATTGGGCCCGCTTCAATCTGGTGGTGAATTGGCAACCCAGCGCGCTTTGCTGTAAGCGCTACACCTTGTCACAAGGCTTAATGGTGATTCGTTAGCACTCTTCGCAGGGGAGTGCTAACATTACAATATTGAAGAGAGGAGTTCTGGTATGACTTATCAAACTGGAGTTTCTGGCGGCGCTTTGGCAGTCGCCAACCCTTGGGGTGTAGTGCCGGCACTTGGCAACCTGGACGCTTACATCTCAGCCGCCAATCGCTTGCCCATGCTCACCCTAGAGGAGGAGCAGGATTACGCTCGCCAGTTCCGGGACCACAATGACATTGACGCGGCCGGGAAGCTCGTCATGTCCCACCTGCGACTGGTTGTTTCGATTTCACGCCAGTACCTTGGCTACGGCCTGCCACATGGCGACCTGATCCAGGAAGGCAACGTGGGTCTCATGAAGGCCGTCAAACGGTTTGACCCCGACCAGGGTGTGCGTCTGGTGAGCTATGCCATGCACTGGATCAAGGCCGAGATTCACGAGTACATCCTGAAAAACTGGCGCATGGTCAAAGTGGCCACCACCAAGGCGCAGCGCAAGCTCTTTTTCAACCTGCGCTCCATGAAGCAACGCTTCAAGGCAGACGATGCTGCTGCGGACTTGGGAACCCACCGCGAGACGCTCAGTGACGAGCAGATTGACACCATGGCAACCGAGCTCAAGGTGAAGCGGGAGGAAGTGATCGAGATGGAAACCCGCCTCTCAGGTGGGGACGTGGTGCTCGATCCTGGACCTTCTGACGATGGCGAGGACAGCTTCGGTCCCATCGCGTATTTGACAGACACCACTCATGAGCCTGTGTCCGTGATCGAAAGCCATCAGCGTGACGTCTTGGCCTCAGAAGGCATCAGCCATGCCTTGGAAACACTCGACCCCCGTAGTCGTCGCATCGTGGAAGAGCGTTGGCTGAAAGTGAACGACGACAGCTCAGGTGGCATGACGCTGCATGACTTGGCAGCTGAGTACGGCGTGAGCGCCGAGCGCATCCGCCAGATCGAGGTAGCCGCGATGAAGAAAATGAAAAAGGCCTTGATCGAGTACGCCTGATCATCGCAAGCTCCAACCAAGCCCTGATCGTCATGATCAGGGCTTTTTTGTTGGGGCTGCCGCTTCAGGACTTGGCGTTCAACAGCTTTTGGATATCTGCCGCCAGCGGTGCGGCGCCGCTACCGTACCGCGTGTACAAGCGCAAGCGCCCTTGCGTGTCGTATACATAGCTGCCGGCAGAGTGGTCCATGGTGTAGCTGGTCGGTGTTTTACCGTCCACCTTTTTGAAGTACATCTTGTAATCTTTACTCAGTGCAGCCAGTTGCTCTGAGGTTGGGCGCATGGCAAGGAAACTGGCGTCGAAGTTGCCCATGTAATTCTTGAGCATATCGGCCTGATCACGCTCGGGATCGACTGTGATGAACACCGCCTGGAGCTTTTCGCCATCTTTACCTAACAAACGCTTCACTTCAACCAACTCTGCCAATGTGGTTGGGCAGACATCAGGGCACTGTGTGTAGCCAAAGAACACGACCACAATCTTGCCGGCAAAATCCTTCAGGGACCGTTGCTGACCGTTGTGATCCGCGAGTGAAAAACCCTTGGCATAGTCTGCACCCGTGACATCAATCGCCGCAAATGACGGCGCCTTGTCGCCACAAGCGAGCAATGCCATACACAGACCCAAGCCCATCAGCAGCAACGATGACCTACGCCTTGTGAGCAATGGGGTGTTGATTTTCAGCATGTACTACGGCCCTAAAAGAGGTAGTGATCCAGCAATAAAGCCGCAAACAGCACGCTGAGGTGGATCAATGAAAAACGAAAGGTTCGGCGGGCAAGTTCATCCGAGTACTGACGCAACAAGGCCACTGCGTAAGCGCAAAAGCCAACGCTCAAAACGACTGCAACGGCGAGGTAAAGCCACGAGCTCATGCCATAGATAAATGGCAGCAAACAGGCTGCAAACAAGACCAGCGTGTACAGCAGGATGTGTAGCCGCGTGAACTCGCTGCCATGCGTGACGGGCAGCATGGGCAGGCCAGATTTGCGGTAGTCCTCTACCCTGTAAAGAGCCAAGGCCCAAAAGTGCGGCGGCGTCCACAGAAAGATGATCAGGAACAGAATCAGCGCCTCGGGCCCCACATCCCCACGCATGGCGGCCCAACCCAAAACGGGCGGCATGGCACCGGATGCGCCGCCAATCACAATATTTTGGGGTGTTCTAGGCTTCAGGACCACGGTGTAAATCACGGCGTAGCCCACAAAGGTCGCAAAGGTCAGCCACATGGTCAGCGGGTTGACCCATATATACAAAAGCGCCGAGCCAATGGCACACAGCACTGCCGAAAACAGCAGCGTCTGGCGATTGCCCAGCTGCCCCTTGGCGGTGGGTCGCCACGCTGTTCGCTTCATGCGGGCATCTATCCCCTGCTCAACAATGCAATTGAAGGCCGCTGCTGCACCTGCCACCAACCAAATGCCCAGACACGCTACCGTGGCGGTACGTACCTCGTCCCAGCTCGGCAGTCCCGGCACTGCCAACACCATACCGATCAGGGCACAAAAAACGATCAGCTGAATGACCCGGGGTTTGGTCAGTGCGTTGTATTGGCGCAAGACCGACATCGGCGGCGCTGCAGCCACGGGTACTGAGGAGGATGTGGACGAGCTCATATAGACAGTTTTCCGGATTCAGTTGCACGGCAAGCCAATGCCCAAGTCAGAACGACACACAGGGCGGCTGCGCCACCCGTGTGCATGACAGCTGCCAGCAGCGGCCAGTTAAAGATGACATTGCTAACGCCGGTGACAAACTGCAGGGCCAACAAGGTCATTAGCCAGCGCGCCGCGCTCTTCATTTCTGTATTTTTTTGCATACGCCAAGCAATGACCGCCAGAACGGCAATGACCAGGAAAGCCATCAAACGGTGCACCCAATGAATGGCCGTGAGCGCAGCAAAACTGATGTGCTCCCCCTGCCCCGTCATGCCCAGTGGCCGCCACAACTCAAAACCTTGCTTGAAGTCCATGTTTGGCCACCAACCCCCTTGACAGCGAGGAAACTCACTACATGCCAACACCGCGTAATTGGTGCTGACCCAGCCACCCAGCGCAATCTGCAGTACCAAAAGAGCGATGCCTGCGACCAACATCCGTTGCAACATAACTTCCTGATGAACAACTCGGATACCAGCTCCACCACGGGCGATGGCAACCTGCACCGTCAGCAGCATCAACAGGACTATGCCACCCAGCAAATGCAAGGTCACGATCGCAGGAAATAACTTCATGGTGACCGTCAGTGCGCCAAATGCTCCCTGGATGCACACCCAGACTAGGGTCACCGTTGGCCACCACGGACTGAAAGTCGTCCCGCGTACACCCTCTGCCTTTTTACGCCTGGCACGGTGCAGATGCCAACTCTGCAAGGTTTGAAAGAGGATCAGGCCTCCGACCGCTGTGGCGAGATAGCGATGAATCATCTCGATCCAGGCTTTTCCTAAGGTGACGGGGCCTGAAGGCATTGCGTTTTGAGCGTCAGCGATGGGAGATGCAGCGCCCACGGGTGACGCGCTGCCATAGCAGCCCGGCCAGTCTGGACAACCCAAACCGGAGTCGGTGAGTCGCGTGAATGCCCCAAACAAAACCAGATCAAATGTCAGAAACAGGGTCAGGATGGCCAAAGCATGAGATTTGGTCACCGCATCTTTTCCGCGTTGTGACCAGCTCACCCATGCCAGCGGCACCAACGCAATCAGTGCGCCCGTCAGCATGACCCATGCTACGGGGGACAAGTTGTACAACTCAGTCGTGTCCATTGTCAGAAAAAAGTAGATGGGCCGAGCACTAGCGGCCAGCCTGGTCCCACGAGGCAGATGCTCTCAGCAAACGCTCCAGATCACGCTTGGCCTTTGCTGCGCCGTCGGTCGTCAGGCGGGCTGGGAATCGCATCATCCAGTTGCCCATAGGGTCTATGACGTACAAGTGGTCGGCCAGAACCTGACCTGGTGCGGGCGCCAGCCATTTCTCAAGGTCCGACCGCGCAACACGCAAGACAGTAGCTGCTTGTAGCCCGGGCATGATTCTTTCGGGAACTGCAAGCTCATCATCCACGAGCCAGACACGGTCTACGCGGTCTTTTTCTTTGCCGAGGACCTCCCGCAATTGGCGCTGCAAGTAGAGGTTTTGTTCACATTGCGCATCACATGCTCCGCCTGCCACAGCCACGATCAGCCACTGGCCTTTTAACTGGCGTAAATTGAGCGCTTGACCTTGAAGCGTAGTGGCAGCAATGTCCGGGGTCGTACGTTGCGGATCGATCAACTGGCCAAAACTACGTGCCGAATCGGGTCGGACAACATAGTAGGTGAAGTAAGACGCGACCACCGGCGCGGCGCACACCAGCAGAACCAGAATCATCTTCCAGCGGCCACTCAGAGTTCTGCGCTCATCTCCCGCCACAGACTCTTGTGGGCTGGGTACGGCATGAACGGTCAAGCTTAAGGGTTGATCAGTGTTTTTTGGATCGGAATCTGCCAATTTGATACCAAGCATAAAGAATAAGGGTGAGGGCACTGAGGCCAAACCATTGGAATGCGTAGCCATAGTGCTTATCCGGGCTACTTGCCACGATCATCCAATCGCGCTGCAGTCCATCAGTAGCAGGGCCGGTCTGTTGCACGCTTTTGTTCAGTAAATTCAAGCCGGTTTCTGCAGCAAATGCCGCCATATCTAGATTTTGCCGGATCAGCCCTGTGTCTGCCGCGCCCAACTCATAAAGCTTGGACGGGGACGGGACTATCCGACCCTCGATGCTGACTCGACCCGTGGGTGTGTCGACCATTTGTACTTGTTCTCGATTGAGAAAGTTGCGGGGCATCCACCCTCTCTGCACCAGGATGCTGAACTGGGAGCCCTCTGGCGTAAAGGGTGTTACGACAAAGAAGCCCGGTCGACCATTCATTTGCCGGTTATCCAGATAAACGGTCTTGGCGCTCATCCAGTGACCGCTGAGCGACACTTTTCGCTGGTCACAGGCTCCTTCGAATCCTGGGAGCGTCAGATCTACGCCTAGTAACGCCGGTAGAGCCTGACAAGTTAAGGCCTGGTCCGCCAGTCGCTCCTTCATCCATGCTCGTTGCAGTTGCCACCGCCCCAAAAGCAAGGTACCCACAAGTACCAGTGCGGCCGCAACAGACACCAGCCACATGCGACGACTGTGGTTCACTGGATAATCCAGTTCATGAAAATCATTGTCATCATCGCTTTTGCAGCCATCATTGGCAGTCTGGGTTTTGCCCTGTTGTACATGTTGAAGGATGGGACTGGTACCAAACCTAAAACCAACAAAATGTTCAAAGCTCTTGCCTTTCGCGTTGGCTTTTCCATCCTGATTTTCTTGTGCATTTTGCTGTCGTGGAAGCTAGGCTGGATACATCCCACCGGCATTCCAAGAGGAGCATAAGAAAAACTGCTACTTAATTGGTCCACGATCAAAAAAGGCACCCTCAGGTGCCTTTTTTGTGCCTGCCGTTGAACTTACATCCAGTAGACCAGGATGTAGAGACCCAGCCACACCACGTCCACAAAGTGCCAGTACCAAGCGGCGCCCTCGAAACCGAAGTGACGCTCTGCAGAAAAATGCCCCTTTTGCAGGCGCAGGGTAATAAACAAGAGCATCAGCATGCCGACAAACACGTGGAAACCGTGAAAACCGGTCAGCATGAAGAACGTTGAACCATAGATGCCAGACGACATCTTAAGGTTGAGTTCCTGATAGGCGTGGTAGTACTCATAGCCTTGCACGAACAAGAACACTACACCCAGCAACACCGTGGCCCACATGAATTTGATGGTTTTGCTGCGGTCGCCGTGCTGCATCGCATGGTGAGCAATGGTCAAGGTCACACCCGAACTCAGCAACAGCGCTGTGTTGATGGTAGGAAGCCAGAAAGGCGTCATGGTGGTGAAAGGCTCGACGATGCCAGCAGGGGACGCGGTAACACCTGCGGCCAGACTAGGCCAAACCGCCTTGAAATCAGGCCAAAGAAGTGCGTTATCCAAGCTACCCAGCGCAGGCACCGAGTGCGAACGAGCCCACCAAAGTGCTGTAAAAAAAGCACCGAAGAACATCACCTCGGAGAAGATGAACCAGCTCATGCTCCAGCGGAAAGAAAGATCAATCTTGCGACCGTACTGGCCGCTTTCACTTTCAGATATAGCTTCGCTGAACCACTGGTAAAGCACGCCCAGCCACCACAACAGGCCAAAAATCAGCGAGTACTTCCCCCATTCAACACCATTGATCCACTGGCCTGCACCCAAAATGACGAAAAACAGGCCGATGGCGGCAAACACTGGATGGCGCGAAGGGCCAGGAACAAAATAGTAAGGCGTAGTGCCGTGTGTTGTTGAACTCATATCAGCTCCGTAACTTTCAACTCTTATAAATGACCAGGATCCGCGGCCTTAAGTGGCTACAGCCCAATTAACTAAAACCACCAAGCCCACAATCAATATCAAAACAGCAATCAAAGCTGATGCGATCACATGAAACGGGTTCACCCGCGCCAGGTCCTCTTGAAACTCGCTGCGCTTGCGAATTCCCAAAAAAGACCATGCCACGGTTTTCATGCTTCGCAGGAACGATGTGCCCGCAGAACTCATACCCCCACCCCTTGCAGCCCAGTCTTGACTGCCGCCTGATGCCCTTTCGGAGCAGGCGGTGTTTTACCCCCCACTTCAAAGAAGGTGTACGACAGGGTGATCGTTGTCACGTCTTTTGATAGCCGTGGATCAATCACAAAGGCCACCGGCCAGCTTTTTTTCTCGCCAGGCTCAAGGGTGTACTGACTAAAACAAAAACATTCCAGCTTGTTGAAGTGTGCTGAAGCTTGCATGGGCGCATAACTCGGTATTGCCTGTGCAGACATGCGCCGGTTCTGCACGTTCTGAAATTCGTACATTACCGTGGTTAATTCACCGGGATGCACTTGCAAAGACCGGGTTGCGGGCTTGAACTCCCATGGACCACGACTGTTTGCATCAAACTCAACGGTAATCGTCCGTGTCAAGTCCACTTGGGTGTTTGCAGGGACCTTTGCTTTGACTCCTGGAATCTCGCGCTCACCCATGGCCAGCACGTTAATGCCTGTCATCTCGCAGATCGCCTTGTACAGCGGCACCAATGCATACCCAAAAGCAAACATGCCCACGGTAATGACAGCCAGCTTGCTGACCATCGTCAGATTAGCCCGGTGAAGCTTCATCGCTCAGTGATTCAGCAAAATGATTTTGCCAACGAACCCCAGCAAAAACACCAGCGCGATGGATGCAAGGATCCACGCAAGATTTGCGTTTTTCTGCTTTTGCTCAGGGCTCATTCTCAGTCTCGATCTTGATATCGGAATCAGGCAATCACCTTGGTTGCTGTCGCATCCAATTTGGGTGGTGTTTCGAATGTGTGGAAGGGTGCTGGCGAAGGAACTTCCCACTCCAAACCTTCTGCGGCTTCCCATGGCTTCTGCGCCGCCTTTTCACCTTTGCCCATCATGGTGGGCAAAACGATGAACAGGAAGAAATACACCTGAGCCAAGCCGAATGCAAATGCACCAACGGTTGCAACAGCATTGAAGTCTGCAAACTGCATGGGGTAATCTGCATAGCGACGCGGCATACCAGCCAGTCCCAAGAAGTGCATCGGGAAGAAGGTCACGTTAAACGCAATCAGCGACCACCAGAAGTGAATCTTGCCGCGTGTCTCGTTGTACATGACACCGGTCCACTTCGGGCACCAGTAGTAGTAACCAGCAAACATCGCGTACAAAGAACCCGCAACCAACACATAGTGGAAGTGAGCCACCACGTAGTAGGTGTCTTGCAATTGAATATCAATCGGCGCCATCGCCAAAATCAGGCCCGTGAAACCACCCATGGTGAACACGAAGATGAAGCCAACCGCAAAAAGCATGGGGGTCTCGAAGGTCATGGACCCCTGCCACATCGTTGCAATCCAGTTGAAGATCTTCACTGCCGTTGGCACAGCAATCAACATGGTGGCGTACATGAAAAACAACTGACCGGTCACAGGCATACCGGTGGTAAACATGTGGTGAGCCCACACAATGAACGACAAGATTGCAATAGAAGAGGTGGCGTACACCATGGAGGCGTAGCCGAACAGCTTCTTGCGAGCAAAGGCAGGAACGATCTGGCTGATGATGCCGAAGGCCGGCAAGATCATGATGTACACCTCAGGGTGCCCAAAGAACCAAAAAATGTGCTGGTACATCACTGGGTCACCACCACCAGCAGGATTGAAGAAGCTGGTGCCGAAGTGACGGTCAGTCAAGGTCATGGTGATGGCACCGGCCAACACGGGCATCACTGCGATCAGCAAGTAGGCCGTGATCAGCCAGGTCCAAGCGAACATCGGCATCTTCATCAGGGTCATGCCAGGTGCGCGCATGTTCAACACCGTCACAATGATGTTGATCGAACCCATGATCGAAGAAGCACCCAGAATGTGCATTGCGAAAATACCGGCATCCATCGACGGACCCATCTGCAAGGTCAATGGCGCGTACAAGGTCCAACCTGCTGCAGGCGCGCCGCCAGGCATGAAAAAGGACAACACCAGCATCAGCGCAGCCGGAATCATCAGCCAGAAGCTGAAGTTATTCATGCGCGCAAAGGCCATGTCAGAAGCGCCAATTTGCAAAGGCAACATCCAGTTCGCAAAGCCGACGAAGCCTGGCATGATGGCTCCGAACACCATGATGATCCCGTGCATGGTGGTGAACTGATTGAACAGCTCCGGATTTGCCACCTGCAAACCCGGCTGAAACAATTCGGCACGGATCAGCAGCGCCAAAACACCACCAATCATCAACATCGCGAACGAGAACAAGAGGTACAGCGTACCAATGTCCTTGTGGTTGGTGGCATAAACCCACCTGCGCCAGCCAGCGGGCGCATGGTGGTCATGATGGTCGTCATGTGCGTGGTCGTGATGGTCTAGTACTGCACTCATGGTGTTTTCCTTCTCAAGTCTCAAATATACGGCGTTGACCGAGCGGCTTACTTGCGCGCAGCCAGAACTTCAGCAGGCTGGACCAACTGCCCCGTCTTGTTCGACCAGCTGTTTTTGGTGTAGCTGATCACGGCCGCGATATCAGTGTCATTCAACTGCTTCCATGCCGGCATGGCGCCGTTGTTTTGACCATTCAGCAACACAGCAATCTGTTTGCTCTTGTCTGCGTCCAGAACAACAGGCGCAGCATCCAGGGCCTTGATGGGCCCTGCACCCTTGCCATTTGCCTGGTGGCAAGCAGCGCAGTTGGCCGCGTACACCTTTTCACCGCGCTTCATGATGTCATCCAAAGTCCAAACTTTGGCAGGGTCATCCATCTTGGCAGCCATTTTCTTGCCCTCGTCAGCAACCCACTTGGTGTAGTCCTCAGCGCTGACCACCTTGACGTGGATGGGCATGTAGGCGTGCTCTTTGCCACACAATTCGACGCATTGGCCGTGGTAATCGCCAATCTTCTCGGCACGGAACCAGGTGTCACGTACAAAGCCAGGAATGGCATCTTGCTTGATGCCAAAAGCCGGCACCATGAAGGAGTGAATCACATCGTTGGCGGTGGTGATCAAACGAACCTTTCGACCCACCGGCACCACCATGGGGTGATCGACCTTCAGGAGGTAATCCTCCACATCCTGACCAGCCTTGGGGCCACCTGCGTCAGAAAGCGCACGATGACTCGCATCCAAAGTGGAGAGCATGGAAATACCTTCTCCCTCACCCTTGAGGTAGTCGTAGCCCCACTTCCACTGCATGCCTGTGACCTTGATGGTCAGGTCAGCGTTGCTGGTGTCTTTCATCGCAACGATTACCTTGGTCGCAGGCAAGGCCATGAAGATCACGATGATGAAGGGGATGATGGTCCAAATCACCTCGACAGTGACAGACTCATGAAAAGTTGCAGGCTTGTAGCCCTTGGACTTGCGGTGCTTCCAGATGGAATAGAACATCACACTGAACACAGCGACGAAGATCACAGTGCACACGATCAGCATGAACCAGTGCAGCCATGCCTGCTCTTCTGCGATCTTGGTCACAGCTGGCGCCAGATTGAGCTGCCTTACAGCGGGACCGCCCGGCAAATCGCTGACCGCGTGGGCCGACGAAAACGCAACCGAACCACCCCAAACAGCTGCTGCCGACAGCAGTGAAGCCGATTTGTTGAAAATGCTCTTCATCATGTTCACTTCTTCATCACTAAGTAATTAACCCAGACCCCGCGCACCCAAGGCCGCTCGAATTTCTTTGGCAAGCGCAGATCGCAACTCAGGCCGTAAAAACCGCCCCACGCTCACCGACCGTCCCTGTCCCGACAAGACGACCAGAGACTCTTTGGCGCTCTTGGGCTCGACTCGAACCCAATCCCGAGCAAACTCTGATCGCTGCAACCGCCCCGCCCGCTCCAATTCAACCACCAGCGTGGCGTTCTCGAGCACGATTTTTTCTCCGTCGGCAGCATGCCTTGCGTACACCAAGAAGGCAACACCAACGGCCAACAACTCCATCCAGGCAAATGGCATCACCAGCGTCGCACCCTGCCACCAAAAAGCCGCCGCTATGCCCAACGACACCACACTAAGTGATACGTACATCCAGCACAACTGGCGAGGCGTTACAGAACAGTTACGCCTCATGAACCACTGAACCTTGTTACCCTGGACAGTCGCAAAACGATAGGCTTGAGACGACAACGTTCATTCCCCTATCAGGAGCAACCCTCAGCAGCCCCTGTTTAGCTAACGTAAATGCCTTGTTACAAGCTGTCGATTGTAATCAATCCTCGACTCTTGAAACTGACAGATTCCGGTGACCCAAGGGTATCAAGCCCTTCTGTTGCGAACCAGGTTCTCACGCATCTGATCCAGAGTCAGCGTTGTTTCCACTTTCACGCTGTGCCGGGGCGCCGCCTTCATCGCATGCCCGTAAATGATTTCGAACGTCAGAGCCAATCGACCTTCGTTATCCGCAAGCCCTGATCGAAGGCCTAGGTGTAGTTGGTCACGCCATTGCCGCCCACGCAAGCCTTCAAACCGAGCACGATTTAAATTGCGGCCCAGCGTACGGAGTTCTTTCAATAAGCGCTCGGGGCTGTCAAAGGTCAAGGTGATCCGCTCCATGTCCATCACGGGCTCTGCAAAACCTGCTTGCACCAGCATGTCGCCCCAGTCGTGCATGTCGGTTAATTCGTGGGTGGGTGCCGGCCAACGTCTTTCAGCAAAGATCACCCTGAGTTCTCGCAGCGTATCGGGCCCCAGGCAAGAAAACATCAAGAAGCCATCCACCGCCAGCAATTCATGCCACTGCAGGACCAGGCTTTGAGGTTGATCAGACATGTGCAGCGCCATATTGGCCCACAACATATCGACACTCTGCGGCGCAGGCGTATCGAATTCGACCCTGCTACCCAGCCAACGCCCGGGCGACCACCAAGGACGGGTCAATGACTCGCGCGTGGTGCGCTCATGACGGGCTTGCCCCTCGATCACCGTGCAGATCGCCTGCGGGTAACGTCGTGTCAGTGCTTCGTGAACTTGTAGCCCACCCCGAAGCGGCGACCAGTGGACCCAATGTTTGGGTTGCAGCTTGATCCATTGCAGGCGCTCCTCCATGCGGCGTGCCACCTCCTCGTGCAACCACGGCGACTCCGGGGACGCTGCTGATCCCTCGGCAGGCAAGGGCAAGGCCGCCCAACGCTGGGCAGCCACAGGGTCCATCGACGGGGGACGCTCAGGGTGATTCATGGCAGGTGAGGAAAGGGATCGCAGAGTATATTGAGTGCATGTTCCCAAGGTTTCTGAGTGGTTTGGTCAAGCGCATTCCCAGCGCGTGCCACATCTGCGGCGCGTGGCCCTCGCAACCCTTGTGCGAAGCGTGCGTGTCCCGGTTTGCACAACCGGTTGCCCGATGCAAAACTTGCGCCCTGCCTGTCCCAGATAGTGTTCGACAATGCGGAGAGTGTGTGTTGTCCCCGCCTGCACTAGATGCGTGTTTTGCGGCGGTACCCTACGGTTACCCCTGGGCTGAACTCATTGTGGACTTCAAGTTTGGACAGCAAGCCGGTCGTTGCGCCAGCCTGGCCCTGTTGCTGCGAAGCGCCCCCTGGGTGGAACCCGCTCTGGATGAGGCGGACATCATCATCCCCATGCCCTTGTCGCCACAGCGCTTGTGTGAACGGGGTTACAACCAGGCATGTCTGATCGCTCGCGAATTATCAGAACCCAAAACCCGGGCAGATTTGCTGCTGCGCATCCAGGATGTGGCACACCAAAGCCAGCTCAGCAGAAGTGAGCGACTGCGAAACGTTAAGAATGCATTCGCCATCAACCCACTTGCCGCCGAACGCATCAAAGATCAGCGTGTCGTATTGGTGGACGATGTCATGACAACCGGCGCGTCCTTGCATGCAGCGGCCTTGGCACTGAGGGCTGCAGGCGCTAAACACATCACCGGTCTGGTCGTTGCACGAACGGGGAACTAATGTTGTTCTGGCATCCGCCCTTTGACCCCGAAAATACGCGGCATGTTTCATATCGTTCTTGTTGAGCCGGAAATCCCCCCCAACACCGGCAACATCATCCGCTTGGCAGCCAACACAGGCTGTACCCTGCATCTGATTGAGCCCCTGGGTTTTTCCATGGACGACAAGCACATGCGCCGAGCGGGTCTGGACTATCACGAATACGCAACCCTGCGTAAACACAGTAATTGGCACCAATTTTTAGCCGATGAGGCGCCACCACCGGAGCGCCTGTTTGCACTGACCACCAAGGGCACGGGTCAGGTGCACGGCACTGCGTTTCAAAAAGGCGACTGGCTGGTGTTCGGTGCGGAGACGCGCGGACTCAGTGACAACGTCCGGTCGAGCTTTGCGCCCGAACGATGCCTCAAGCTCCCCATGCGTGAGGGCCAGCGCAGCCTGAATTTGTCCAACGCTGTCGCGGTGACAGTGTTTGAAGCCTGGCGCCAACAAGGGTTTGCCTGACGCACCCCCTGATGTTTGCAATAGCCCCATGCGGAACTATCCCCAGAAAAAAGCTTATCGTTATCGAGGCATTTCTATTGCTTAAAACCTGCGCCATCGACTACCGCTTTGCCATACAAAATTGGGATGGGCAAGCGCTCTCAGCCAGAGCTCAAACGGGAACACCGACATGAATTTCAGTGATATGCGGATTTCAACCCGCCTCAAGTTGGCCTTCAGCCTGATCGCGTTAATGTTGATCTTCATGGGCGGAACCACACTTTGGAGAGCAAACACCTTGCATGAGAGCCTGCTCGACATCACCGAGCGGCGCATCGAAATCTTGCGGGATCTGGGCCACCTTCGAGACGAAATCAACCACCAGGCCCGGGCGTCACGCAACGTGGCACTTATGAGCAAGGCAGATGACATCAGGCTGGAGCTCGAACAAGTACAGGCCTCCCGCAAAGCGGTCGACACCATCATGGCGCGACTGGACAAGGACATTCATTCGACAGAGGGCCGTGAAGTCCTTGCTCGCATGGTCAAACTACGCCAAGAATACAAAACCCATACGGATAGCTACCTTGCCCTGATCGAGCAAGGCAAAAAAGACGAGGCCATCGCGCTCTTGCTAGACGACGTACGCCCCATACAACTTGCCTACTTCCGTGCGATTGAAGACGAAACCAAAAACCAGGACGACAGCACAGCCACTGCCAGCCGTGATGCCCAAGCCGCCGCCGATGCCATCGAAATGACCGTTTGGGCTACCGGAACCCTGTCCCTCACGATTTCTGTTCTGTTGGCCATCTGGATCATTCGCGCCATCACCCGCCCCATACAAAAAGCGGTCGATGTGGCACGCGCCGTGTCAGGCGGCGACCTCACTTTGCAATTTGATGCCAGCGGCTCTAATGAAACCGCCCTCTTGCTGCAAGCTCTCAGGGACATGCAGGACAGCCTGTCCAAGGTGGTCGGCACAGTCAGAAGAGGCGCCGAGTCGATCGAAACGGCGAGTGCCGAAATTGCCCAAAGCAACGTGGACCTCAGCGCACGCACAGAACACCAGGCCAGTGCGCTGGAGCAAACGGCCGCCTCCATGGAGCAACTCGGCTCCACAGTGAGCCAAAACGCCGACAACGCCCGGCAAGCCAACCAGCTGGCACAAAGTGCCTCAACGGTCGCTGTGCAAGGCGGCACCGTCGTGGCTCAGGTGGTCGACACCATGCGCGGCATCAGCGACTCCAGCAAGAAAATCGCCGACATCATCTCCGTGATTGATGGCATCGCATTTCAGACCAACATCCTGGCACTCAACGCTGCCGTTGAGGCTGCCCGTGCTGGCGAACAAGGTCGAGGATTTGCGGTAGTCGCGGGTGAAGTGCGCACGCTGGCTCAGCGAAGTGCCGAGGCCGCCAAGGAAATCAAAAACCTCATCACCGAAAGCGTACAGCGCGTAGACCAAGGCTCAACGCTCGTTGGCCAAGCCGGCGCCACCATGCAGGATGTGGTCAACAGCATCCGGCGGGTCACGGACATCATGTCCGAAATCAGCGCGGCAAGCATCGAACAAGGCTCGGGCGTTGCGCAAATTGGCGAGGCCGTGACCCAACTGGATCAGGCCACACAACAAAATGCCGCTCTGGTAGAAGAAATGGCCTCTGCCGCCTCTAGCTTGAACATGCAGGCGCAAGACCTGGTGCAGGCTGTAGCTGTTTTTCGGCTGGATACCAACGGATCTCCCTTTGTGGCGACCACCCGAAAAGATGGCCCCAGCGCCAAGACCCCACCCAGGGCCCAAGCGGTGATCAAGCCGCTGAGCAAACCAACCGGCGCAAAAGCCCTGGGTCACAGTTCAAGCCGCCCCGCCGCTTTGACCGCCAAGGGCAGCAGCGATGGTGAGTGGGATAGCTTCTAAGACTCAACTCAAACCATCCCACAAGAGCTTGATGCCGGTCAGCATCATGCCTGCGTACAAAAAACGGTAAAACCACAAGGGGCTGATGCGTCGGGCCAAGCGCACGCCGATCCAAACACCGATGGGCGCCAGAGGCAGCAACACCAACGAAGTGGCCATGTTGCGCATATCCAGCAAGCCCAGCATGCCGTAGGGCACCCATTTGGCCAGGTTAATGACAAAGAAGAAAAACGCCATGGTGGCGGTAAATTTGACGGGCGTGAGCCGCAGCGGTATCACGTAGGCATTGATGGGCGGGCCGCCTGCATGCGCCACAAAGCTGGTGAAGCCGGAGGTCGCCGTGAGAATGGCACCCAGCCACTTGGGCGGCGGCGGGCTGTCAGGCCTGGGTGGAAACACCAGCCGTTGCGCCAGAAACAGCAGCGTGAAAGCGCCCACCAAGCCGGCCACCGTGTGGGCATCAAGCAGCTTGAAAAGCAGCGCCCCAATCACGATGCCCACAAGGCCAAATGGCAATAAAAACTTCAACAGGGCAAGATCAAAATCCTTGCGAAAAGCAGCCATGCCCAGCACGTCCATCAAAAATAGGACCGGCATCAGGATGGCCGCCGCCTCAGGCACTGTGACGGCCAGCGCCATCATGGGCACGGCCAGCGAGCCAAAACCGGCGCCGAAACCGCTCTTGCTGATACCCAGCAAGAGTACCGCGGGCACGGTGACGATATAAAAATAGGGCTCGGTGATGATGGGCAGAAGCATCGAAGGATGTTAGCGCGCGACAATCCCGGCCATGCTGATCCAACCCTCACAAGCCGATGTGCGTCGTTTCTTTTGCGCGGTTTACGCCAAAGCACGACGCCAGGAACCCATGGAAGCCATCGAGACGCTGGCCAGCCTGTGGATTGAAGACCATCCAGAACATCACGCCGAACTGTCGGATGTAGATGCCGCACTGCAGAGCATGGGCACGAGCACCCCTGGTGTGACCAACGCGTTTTTGCACCTGTCCATGCATCTGTCCATCAGCGAGCAGTGCAGCATCGACCAGCCTCGTGGCATTCGGCAGGCGGTTGAGCTGCTGGCCAAAAAACGAAACTCTGTGCACCTGGCACACCACGAGGCCATGGAATGCTTGGGCAAGATGATTTGGGAGAGCCAGCGCGCCGGACGCCCACCGGACGGCGAGGCCTATATCGCCTGCGTGCAGCGTCACGCCACCAAGGACTGACGCAGGCTCACCAGGCATCCTGCAAACGAACACAAAAAAGCCGCATCGAGTGCGGCTTTTTCTTAGGGGAACCTACCGGATCAGCGGAACTTGCTTTGCGGCACAACCTTCAGCTCGGACGGCAGAGAGCTCAGATAGCCCGCCATCTCTTTCAGCTCGGCGTTTGAGAATTGCTTGGCCACACCACCCATCACGCCATTGGCACGCCCCACAGGCCCATTACCTTCAGCCTTGTAGGCCTTCAATGCCACAAACAGGTAGTCGGCGTGTTGGCCAGCGATCTTGGGGTAGGAGGGATCGATGGGCTTGCTGAAGTTGTCTCCGTGGCAAGACACACAGGCACCTTTTTGCAGCAAGGCAGCAGCTTTGCCAGAGGCCTCGGGCGCCTTGGGCAGCTCAGCGGCGCCAGCCACTTTGCCGCTGGCCTCATAGTACGCGGCCACGTCAGCGATGTCTTGCTCGGTCAACGTCTCTGCAATACCGCGCATGGACGGATGCTTGCGCTCACCCTTTTTGTACGCCGTAAGAGCCGACACGATATAGCCTGCGCCTTGACCGGAAATCATGGGAACCTTGTGGATTTCGGGGAAACTGGCCTGATAACCCTTGATACCGTGACAGCCTATGCACATGGCGACTTTGGATTCACCAGCTTTGGCATCACCTGCGGCATGAGCGGGAACGCCTGCGACAAATGCGGTCAGCAGGGCGGCGAGGGACAAGGTCAGTTTGTTCATTTTGCGCGGACAATCCACCGGTGGAGTTGGTATAAATCGACTGCGGGATTATATCGACGCCCATTTAGCCAAACTGACATCCACCTGCAGCCCGGCCTGCCGTGCAAAAACACCATGAAGTTCTCAGGATCACCCGATTACGTTGCCACGCAAGATTTGCTGCTGTCGGTCAATGCCGCCATCACCCTGAAACGCCCTTTGCTTGTCAAGGGAGAACCGGGTACCGGCAAGACCATGCTGGCCGAAGAAGTTGCCAAGGCCATGGGCATGGAATTGCTGCAGTGGCACATCAAGAGCACGACAAAAGCCCAACAGGGGCTGTACGAATACGACGCCGTCAGCCGGCTGCGCGACTCCCAGCTGGCCGACATAGAGGGCAGTGAACGCGTCAAGAACATCCACAACTACATCGTCAAGGGCGTGCTGTGGCAAGCGTTTACGGCTGACAAACCCGTGGCGCTGCTGATCGATGAGATCGACAAGGCCGACATCGAGTTTCCCAACGACCTCTTGCGCGAACTCGACCGCATGGAGTTTTATTGCTACGAAACCCGGGAACTGGTCAAAGCCAAAAACCGGCCACTGGTGTTCATCACCTCCAACAACGAAAAAGAACTGCCCGACGCCTTTTTGCGCCGCTGCTTTTTTCACTACATCAAATTCCCCGAGCCCAGCACGATGAAGCAGATCGTGGATGTGCACTTTCCGGGCCTGAAAGACGAGCTGATCACGGCTGCCATGAAGACCTTTTTTGATGTGCGCAACCTTCCGGGGCTTAAGAAAAAGCCTTCCACATCAGAGCTGCTGGATTGGCTCAAACTGTTGATGGCCGAGGACATCCCGCTCGAAGCCCTGCAAAGTCAGGACCAAAAGGTCAGCGTGCCGCCACTGGTGGGCGCGCTCCTGAAAAACGAACAGGACATCACCTTGTTTGAAAAGCTGGTGTTCATGAACCAGCGCAACCGCTGACCCCAGCAAACTCCAAAAGACCCGGACTTACATCATCATGGCAAATTCATTGATCCTCGAAGGCCTGTCTGACGCAATCGGTTTTGTGGGCGGCGCCCTGACCGGTTTCTGGGTGGGCCAGCTGCTGGGTGTCGATATTTTTTCTGAGGGCTACAACAACGCCAGCATTGCCGGCATCGTTCTGGTGGGCCTGGGCGGTGGCCTAGGGCTGCAGGGCGCCCGCCGCTGGCGCCGGCGCAACGACGAAAAGAACAACTGAAGCCAGGGGCCATCATGTCTTTTGTGGAACCTGTCACCCTGTCGTTGAACGGCGTGCGACTTGAGCCCTTGTCGGTGGCGCATGAACCCGGTTTGCGCGTCGCAGCCGCAGATGGCGAGCTGTGGAACATCCGGGTGACCTCGGTGCCAGAGCCACACCACACAGGCGCTTACATCGAAACCGCCTTGCAAATGCGTGCCGATGGCAACCGCTTTGCCTTCGCCGTGATCGACGAGGCCAGTGGCCGCGTGCTGGGCTGCACCAGTTACCACGACATCGTGCCTGCGGTGCGCCGGATGGAGATAGGCTGGACCTGGTATGCCAAAAGCGTGCAGCGCTCGCATGTCAATACCACCGCCAAATTGCTGCTGCTGAGCCACGCCTTCGACACCTTGGGCTGTGGCGTAGTGGGCTGGCGCACCGACAACTACAACTTTGCATCACAACGCGCCATCGAGCGCCTGGGCGCCAAAAAAGACGGTGTGATTCGTGGCCACGCCCTGCGGCGCGACGGCACCGTGCGCGACACCGTGATGTACAGCCTGACCGCCGGCGAGTGGCCTGAGGTACGCGCGCATCTGCAATATTTGCTGAACCGCAACCGGGCCTGACCGTCGCAGATAGGCCAGTATGCTGATCGATTTTTTCTACACCCTACGCGCCGCAAAGTTGCCCGTGTCGGTGCGGGAGTTCCTGACCTTGCTGGAGGCCCTGCAGGCAGACGTGGTGGGCCCTCGTAACGCCGACGCGTGCTCGCTGGACGATTTTTATTTTCTGGCGCGCACGGCACTGGTCAAGGACGAAAAGCATTACGACAAATTCGATCGTGCCTTTGCGGCCTATTTCACCGGTGTGGAAATGCTGGCCGACTTCACCAAAGACATTCCCGCTGATTGGCTGCGCCAGGAAATCGAAAGACTGCTGTCTGCCGAACAAAAAGCCAACGCCCCCAAGCTGGACTGGGACGAGCTGATGGAGACGCTCAAAAAGCGGCTGGAAGAGCAAAAGGAACGCCACGAGGGCGGCAGCAAATGGATAGGTACCGGCGGGACCAGCCCCTTTGGACATGGCGGTCACAACCCGCAGGGCATACGCATCGGCGGCAAAAGTCGCAACAAAAGCGCGGTCAAGGTGTGGGACCAACGCGCCTACCGCGACTACGACGACACGCAAGAGCTGGGCACACGCAATATCAAGGTCGCGTTGCGCCGCTTGCGTCGTTTTGCCCGTGAGGGTTCCGCTGAAGAGCTGGACCTCCCCGACACCATCCGCGCCACGGCGGCCAATGCGGGCTATCTGGACATCAAACTGGTGCCCGAGCGGCACAACAAGGTGAAGGTGCTGCTCCTGATGGACGTGGGTGGCACCATGGATGAACACGTGGCCCGGGTCGAAGAAATGTTCTCGGCCGCCAAGGCCGAATTCAAGCACCTGGAGTTTTACTACTTTCACAACTGCGTCTATGACTTCATGTGGAAGCACAACCGGCGACGCTTTGCAGAAAAATTTCCCACCTGGGACATCATCCGCAAATACAACAAGGACTACAAACTGATCTTCATTGGGGATGCCACCATGAGCCCCTATGAGATTCTGCAACCCGGCGGCAGCGTGGAGTACAACAATGAAGAGGCAGGGGCCGAGTGGCTGCAGCGCTTGATGGACGCCTTTCCGCACTTCGTCTGGATCAACCCCGAGCCGCAAGGTGTCTGGCAATACCGTCAAAGCATCGGCTTGATCCAGCAAATCGTGCAGCAGCGCATGGTGCCACTCACCCTGCAGGGGCTGGATCAGGCCATGCGCCTGTTGTCCAAATAGAGGCTCGATCGACAAGGCAAATACGCACCCATGACACCGTCGCGCCCAAGCTGCGCCACCCTCATGACAAAGCTGGCTCAATTGCCAGCTTTTTTTATCAGCCTGCTTCTGGTGAGCCTTGCCGCGCCCGCCCAGACCACCGCCCCGCTGAACGCCGCTTTTGAGATCCGCATCGAGGCGCCTACAGAGGTGCGCGAACTGCTGACCCGCCACATGGAGCTGTATCGCTACCGGGAGCTCACTGACATGGACGCCCAGGAGCTGACTCGGCTGCTGCAGGCCGCACAAACCAATGTTCAAGATTTGCTCGCCACGCTGGGCTACTTTGCGCCGTCCGTTGAGCTGCAAGCCCAGGAGCCAATGCCCACCGGTGCGCCGCGTGAGGTGCTAGTGAGGGTTGTACCCGGCCAGCGAACCACCATCGCCGCGGTGGAGGTCCTGTTTGAAGGCCCCATCGCCACAGCCCCCGAGGCCCAGGCGCAACGCGAGGACATCCAGAACCGTGCCCTGGCGCGGCTGGGGCAAGCCTTCACACAAGCGGACTGGGATCAGATCAAGACAATCGCCTTGCGCCAGCTCAGCAGCCAGCGCTACCCCGGCGGGCGCTTGAGCAGCAGCCTGGCCGACATCGACCCATCCACCCACAGCGCCCGGCTCAAGCTGGTGCTGGACTCTGGCCCCGCCTACCAATTGGGGGCGCTACGCATCACAGGGCTGCAGCGTTACGACTTCCAGCTGGCCGAACGCCTGTCACGCTTGCCCATGGGGGGCGATTACCGCCAGGAGCAACTGCTGGCCGCGCAGCAGCGCCTGACCGACAGTGGCTTTTTTGACTCGGCCCTTGTCTGGATTGACACCGATGGCGACGCCGCGAACGCCCCAGTGAACGTGCAAGTCCAGGAGGCCAAGCTGCAAAAAATGGTGATTGGCCTGGGCGCCAGCACCGACAGCGGCCCCCGGGCATCAGTGGAGCACACGCACCATCAACTGCCTGGGCTGGGGTGGCGGTCGGTGTCCTCCCTCTTGCTGGATCGGGACAAAAGCGCGCTGCAAGCCGAACTGACCGCGCCACCGGATGCCGACCTGTGGCGCTGGTCCACCGCCGCGCGCTGGCAGGAAGAAAACGTGAGCGATACCGTCACCACCAGCCAACGCTACCGGGTGGGCCGTACCCAGCTGGGTGAAGCCATTGATCGCAACCATTACCTGCAGCTGGATCGGGCACGCACCCTCGCCGATGGGCTCTCCACCGATGCCGATTCGCTCACCGCGAATGTGGCCTGGACCCTGCGCCACTTCGCCGGCCTGCCTTTTCCGTCCGCCGGACAGGGCTTAGGCCTGGAGCTGGGCGTGGGCAGCACCTTGGGCGCGAACCGCTACCCATTTTTGCGGACGCAGGCCCGCTGGTTGGGTCTGTGGCCCCTGAGCAGTGGCAAGGGGCGACTGGCCGCCCGGCTGGAGGCCGGCCTGGTCGTGGCTGCGACCGACGCAGCCTTGCCCAGCACGCAGCTGTTTCTAACCGGCGGCGACACCTCCGTGCGCGGCTACGCCTATCACAGCATCGGCGTGCCGCAGGCGGACGGCCATGTCACCGCAGGGCGACAGCTGGCAGTGGGCAGCCTGGAGTGGCAACGCCCCATCCGTTGGAACGGCCAGCCCAGCGACTGGGAGAGCACCTTGTTCATTGACGCGGGTGGTGTGGGCACCCTAGGGGAGAACTTTAAGACACAGGTGGGCGTCGGGACGGGTGTACGCTGGAAGTCGCCGGTCGGTCCCTTGCAACTGGACTTGGCCTATGGCGCGGCAGTGCAAAAGTTTCGTTTGCATTTGCGGGTGGGGTTCGCGTTTTGACGACGCCTGCTGTCACTGGGATGGGAGCACCGTGGGGTCGGCTGCTGGGTCAGGTATGTCGCGGCCTCGCATTGAGCGTAACGCTGGTGATCTCCCTCTTGGTGGCCTTGCTGGCCGCACTGTGGTTTTGGTCAGGGCAAGCCAACTCGTTGGGCGAGGCATTGCAGTGGTCTCAGCGCTGGCTGCCGCAGGGCCACAGCCTCAGTGTGCGAGGGGCCAAAGGGTCGCTGCGCGCGGGGGGGCGCATTGCCGAGCTGCGTTGGCAGTTCGGGGAGCGCTCAGTTACGGCTCTGGATGTGCGTCTGGCGTGGCAGGCCATGCGCTTGCTGGACCGGCAACTCGTCATCGACCAGTTGCGCGTGGGGGAGCTGCTGCTCCAGCTGCCCAGCCAGGACACCCCCACACAGCTGCCGCCAGACCTGATGCTTCCCGTGCAGGTGGACGCCCAGCTGCAAGTCGATGCCCTGAGCTGGCAATCGACCGAAACCCCCATGGCCACGGCGCTGGTGGGGCACTATCGCTTTGACGGCGCACAGCACAGCATGGCAATAACCCAGGCACAGTGGGCCGAGGGCAACTACCAGGGCGAAATGCAGCTGGGCGCTCGGTCACCGCTGCCGTTGAACATCGCCGCCCGGGGACGGATCAACACCCGTGCGCCAGGCAAAGGGGCACCTCTGACACTGGATGCCCAGGCCACCGTCACTGGCCCCCTGGGCGGCGCAGACCCGATCTTGGCGGTGATGGCATCGGTGCAGGGCAGATCAAACGACGCCATGCAAGCCAGCGTCCAGGCGCAATGGCAGCCTTGGACCATGCAGCCCTTTGATCAGCTCGACGCCCGGTTCTCCAAGCTCAACCTAGCAGCGCTGTGGCCCCAGGCGCCCATCACACAGGTCTCCGGCGAATTAACGATTTCGCCCTTGGCGACGGCAAGCCGTTCCACAGCTCCCGCCTGGCAGGCCAGGGGCATTGCTAGCAACGCCCTGCCAGGCTCTTGGGATAGGCAACGCTTGCCCCTCTCGTCGCTGCAACTGGACTTCAGCCACAGTCAAGGCAGCTGGCATATCGAAACGCTGAAGGCTGCCGTTGAGGGCGGCCAGGTTCATGCGCAAGGCCAGCTGTCCAGCGCTACGTCAGGCAGCCCAATGTCAAGATGGGAAGGTCGTGCCGAGGTTCAAAACCTCAATCCGGCAGCATTGCACAGCCAGATGGCGCCCGCCAGACTGAACGGCACCCTCTGGGCGCGCACTGAGGACCAGGGCTTGGCCTTCGGGGCCGATCTGCAGCCGGCGGTACCGGCGCCGAGGGCTTCGTCGCCCCCCGCACGGCCAAGCTCAGCCCGGGGGCCAACCACCCTGCCCGCCCTGATACAAGGCCTGCAGTTACAGCGCCTGCATACCCAAGGCGTGTGGTCGGCACCGTGGCTGCGCTTGTCTGCGCTGGAAGCCAGCACGACCGATGCGACGCTCAGCGGCCCTATCAGCATCAACACGCAAGTGCTATCTGGCGAAGGCAAACTCAGTTTGCACCTACCGGGTGGCAAGGCCAGCGCTCAAGGCGCACTCGCCGACACGTCCGGCCAAGGCAATCTTCAGATCACGCTGACAGACATCAACGCCGCCCATCGCTGGCTCGCCATGCTGCCGGCCTTGGCAGGCCCCATCACATCGCCACCACTGCAGGGCGAGGCGACACTGCGCTTGAGCTGGCAAGGTGGCTGGCGGCAGTGGGCGGCTGGCGGCGCAAGCACTACAGGCAAACTTGCAGCTGTAGCCCCATCACAGCTGGACGCTCAACTCCACATACCCCGGCTTGGCGTGGCGGCCACCCCAAGCCAAAGCACTTGGTGGGCCAAGGACGCCGGGATCAGTTTGCGTGGCACGCCGGGTGCTTTGAACACGGCCGTGCAAGGCCAACTGCACATCGGCGAGCAGGTGCTGCAAATGAACAGCGCCGCCCTCTGGACCCGACGCACCATGGGCGACTGGCAGGCGCAACTGGCCCCTACCACCCTGGCATTGCTGTCCGGCACGCCAGGCAAGCCGTGGACCCTGCGCAGCGAGCAGCCATTGCCTCTGCGCCTGCTGGGCGATTGGCAGAACTTCAGTCTCACGGCCGACCCAGGGCAGGCCGTGCTTTCTGGGCCACCCGGTGGGTCGCTGGCCGTGCAATGGCAGCCCGTGCGCTGGCAGCGCGCCGGTCGCAAAAACACCCTCAGCACCGATGGCCGGGTTGTCGGCATCCCCCTGGCTTGGTTGGAGTACCTGGCCCAAAGCCGCGCCGCAAGCAGCACCTTGCGTGGCGATTTGTTACTGGATGGCGCCTGGCATCTGAACTGGGCCGACACCCTGAGCGCACAGCTGTCGCTGGCGCGCAGCCAGGGGGACCTGCGCCTGCAAACTGGTGAAAAAGAAGCGGGGGTCGACGCGGGTATCCGCACGGCGAGACTGACCCTGGACATTGCTGACGAACAGGCACGCGCCCGCCTGGACTGGGACAGCCTGCGTGCCGGGCAACTGCAAGCAGACCTGCGCAGCTCGCTCACCCACGATGCAGAAGGCTTGCACTGGCGACCTCAGGCCCCCTTGTCAGGCCAAATACAGGCGCAATTGCCGCAGCTGGGCGTGTGGTCCATGCTCGCCCCGCCGGGCTGGCGTGTGCGTGGAACGCTGGACACCAAGCTCACCGTGTCGGGCACACGCACCCAGCCCCTGTGGCACGGTCAGCTCAATGCAGATCAGCTGGCCCTGCGCTCGGTGGCCGAGGGCATCGAGTTCAGCCAGGGCGAGCTGCGGGCCCTCCTCGATGGCCAGGGCATGAATATTCAGCACTTTCGCCTGCTGGGCGCCGGCGGCACCTCAGGCGGGGAGCTCGTCGCCACCGGTCAGGCGCGCTGGGGCCAAGACCCCGCATCGGGTACGCTTGACGCCGGGCCACGCGTCACCCTGGACGCCCAGGCACGTCAGCTCAAAGTATCGGCAAGGGCAGACCGACGCCTGGTGGTGTCCGGGCAGCTGCGTCTGGACCTCACACCCCAGCAGCTGAATGCACGCGGCACGGTACGGGCTGACCAGGCGCTGTTCATCCTGCCCGAAGAAGACACCCCGAGCCTAGGCAGGGATGTGGTGGTTCGCCAACAACCAGGAGCACCGGGCAACCCGGCCGCGACAGGCTCCGTGCCAGCAATCGCAGCCCCCAACGTGCCGCAGAACTTCACAACCGACATCGACCTGAACCTTGACGCGGGGGACGACTTTCTGGTGCGTGGCCGCGGGCTCAACACCCGCCTGGCGGGCAGCGTGCGGCTGTTGCGCGCGCCCCACGAACAGGCGCCACGTCTGACCGGCGAATTGCGCACCGTAGGCGGCACCTACAAGGCCTACGGCCAGCAACTGGACATCGAACAGGGCGTGCTGCGGTTTTCAGGCGCCTACGACAACCCTGGCCTCAACATCCTGGCCCTGCGGCCGCATCTGGTGGTGACGGTAGGCGTGCAGGTCACGGGCACCGTGCTGTCGCCGCGCGTGCGCCTTTATGCCGACCCCGAACTACCGGAGGCAGAAAAACTGGCCTGGCTGGTACTGGGACGAGGTGCTGCCAGTGGCGGTGCTGAAGCCGCCGTGTTGCAACAGGCGGCCATGGCCTTGCTCGGCGGCTCCGGGCGTCCCCTGGCCGGCGGTTTGGCCGAGGCACTGGGGCTAGATGAACTGTCTTTCAGGGGGGCCACTGCCGGCGACACGGGCACCGCGACGGGCGCCACCGTGACCTTGGGCAAACGCCTCTCGCGTGATTTTTATGTGGCGTTTGAGCGCAGTCTGGCAGGTACGGTCGGCACGGTTTACATCTTCTACAACCTATCTCGCCGCCTCACGCTGCGCGCCCAAACCGGAGAGCAAAGCGCCCTTGATGTGATCATGACCCTGCCCTACGACTGAGCAAGTCGGGCCCAAAGCAGCGCCAGCCAGCCCCTACAATCCCCGCTCCCTCGCCATAGTTCAATGGATAGAACGAGTGCCTCCTAAGTGCTAGATGTAGGTTCGATTCCTACTGGCGGGACCACCCTACGCAGCATCGCCCCGCGGCTAAAACGCTTCTTTTTCAGCCTCAAGATAAGCCAGGCTGGTGTACTTGCCGATGTTGCCGTCAAAGCCCTGCATGGTTTTGGCGCGGGCCGCCACACGGGGGTCCTTCAGCACCATGGCTTTGGCCTCTGTTTCGGTTTTGCCATCTTTCACGGCCTGCAGACAGGGCTCCCAGATGCCTTTCAGGAAAGTGCCGTAGGTTTGCAGAATGTCCCGGCCGGGCTGACCGTGGCCGGGTGTCCACAACTGCTCACCCGCCGACTGGCTCAATGCCTCGTAGTACTTGAAGGTGCCCGGATAGGAGCCATCGTCGATGTTGGCGATACGGTTGGCCATGGCAATGTCGCCAATCGCTGTCACCTGGTCTTCGACCACCTGAATTGAGAGATCCGAATCAGTGTGCGCTCGTCCATAGAAGTGCATCTTCAGGGTCACGTCGCCAAACTTGAACATCTGCCCTTGTGCCACGGTCTGATTGGGTGCCACCACTTTCGTGCCGGTGGTGGACTGGTTGGTCCACTTTTCCATCAGGGTCGCCCACAGTTTGCCTTCGTGGCTCTGGATCAAGGCCTGGGTTTTGGGCAGGGCGTAGATGGGTAATTGCGGCCCGTACGCCTCGACAAACGCGTGGTTCCCCAGCCAATGGTCACCATGGAAATGCGTATTGAACACGGCCACCACCGGCAAGGGCGTGACCTTGCGAATCATGCGCAGGGCCATTTGCCCGATCTGCAGGGAGCTGCCAGAGTCCAGCACCACCACGCCAGCAGACGTCACCACAAAGGTCACGTTCGACATCATCCCCCGGTTCTCAGGCGTCGGAAAACCATCGGGCGCAAAAATAATCCAGACGCGCTTGGAGATTTGCTGGGGCGCAATGTCCCCCACGGGCGGCCCGACCACAAAGTCGTGCGCCTGCTGGGCAAACAGCTGAACCTCGGGCCAAAAGGCGGCTGCCGTCCCCACACCCAGGGCCGCAGCCCCCAGAAAGCGGCGACGCAATAAGCCTTGGGTTGGGAAGGGCATGTCTAGCCTCCTGAAGTCATCAGGCCATGTAGCCAGGGTTGGGCACCACGCCCTTCAAGGTGGGGGTGTTGAGCTGGCGGGTTGCAATCTTGCCGCCCTTGGCCTTCATCCAGGTCTCAACCACTTCCCACACCTGTTTGTTGCCCTGGTTGCGGGCTTCTTCGGCCACTGGCGCCCAGCCTGCCACCTTGTATTTCTTGCCTGCCTCAATCGGTTTGCCATTCAGGCGCATGTCGTCGATGCGCTTGCCCATGCCGGCGGTGGGGTCGCAGCTGTACTGCAGCCCGCCCACGCGCACCATGTCGCCACCCTGCTGGTAGTAAGGGTCAGGGTTGAACAGGTTGTCGCACACGTCTTCCAGCACGGTCTTGATGGTCTCACCGGTCATCTCGGTCAAGGTCGCATACGAGTAGGTGGTGGCGGTCATGTCCAGCAACCATTCGCGGGTGATGGCTTGGCCAGGCAACAAGGTGGTGCCCCAGCGAAAGCCCGGTGAAAACGCGATGTCAGCACCTTGCACTTCCATCAGCGCATCCACCAGCAACTGGTCACCGGTGCCATTGAAGTTGCCGCGGCGATACAGCAGGCCCTCGGACACACCAAGCTTTTCAGCCAACTTGGATTCGTAGGGAGCGCGTATCTTGGTGATGAGCGCCTCCATTTCGCGGTCGGCCGGCAGCATGTTGGCAAAGACTGGCAAGAGCTTGTAGCGGAAGTCTGTGACGCGTTTGTCCTTGACCTCGAAATCGAGCACGCCCAGAAACTTGCTGTTGGAGCCCGCGTTCGTCACGATGGTTTTGCCGCCTGCGTTGCTCACCAGCGTGGCCACCGGCATGCCGTCGTGGGTATGGCCGCCCATGATGGCGTCAATACCGCGTACCCGGCTGGCCATTTTCAGGTCCACGTCCATGCCGTTGTGGCTGATGACCACCACCACTTGGGCGCCCTTGCCCCGGGCTTCGTCCACCATGGCCTGCATGTTGTCGTCCTGAATGCCAAAAGCCCAGTCCGCCACCATGTAGCGGGGGTTGGCAATCGGCGTGTAGGGGAAGGCCTGACCGATGATGGCGCAGGGCACGCCGTTGATCTCTCGGATCACATAGGGCTTGAACACCGGGTCGCCGAAGTCATTGGTCTTGACGTTCTGGGCTACGAAGCCCACCTTGCCAGCAAAGTCTTTTTCGATGATCTCCTTGACCCGCTCCATGCCCAAGGTGAACTCCCAGTGGCCGGTCATGACATCCACCCCCAGCAATTTGCAGGCGTCCACCATGTCTTGGCCGTTGGTCCACAGTGCGGTCCCCGACCCCTGCCAGGTGTCGCCGCCATCCAGCAGCAAGGCGCCTGGCCGGCTCGCCTTCATGCGCTTGACCAGGGTCGCCAAGTGCGCAAAGCCACCGACCTTGCCGTAGCGCTTGGCGGCTTTTTCGTAGTCCAGGCAGCTCAGTGCGTGGGCCTCGGCGGTACCTGGACGAACCTTGGCCGCGCGCAACAGGTGCTCACCCACCAGGTGAGGCAAGTTGCCTTTCATGGTGCCTAAGCCGATGTTGATGCTGGGCTCACGAAAGTAAATGGGTTTGAGCTGGGCGTGGCAGTCCGTCATGTGCAGAAACGACACATTGCCAAATTTGGGGATGTCGTACAGCCCGTTGGCCGCGGTTGCGGCGTCCGCATCTGCGTAGGCCCCCAGGCCCATGCCGGCCATGGTGCCAGCACCCAGTACCTGAAAAAATTCGCGTTTGGTGAGATTCATGAATTAGCCGCCACTTAAGTATTGAGCTTAAAAAAACCCGGAACGCATCCGGGGTGTTGAGGTGCCTTGGGCCTACTTGTTAACCGGTGATTTGGGGTCAAGCAAAAGCGCGACCAGGTGGGCCACCTGTGTCTGGTTCAGGATGCCAGCATGACCCGCACGCGGCATGTTCGAACACGCGTTGTAGGCCTTGGAATTCCAGATCTTGCCCCAGGTGTACTCCACGATGGGCTTGGAGGCCGGGCTGTTGGGGTCAGTGACGCCGCGCAGCTTGGCATAGTTGTAGAGGCTGGGGCCGATGGTGCCGTAAGAAATTTCTTCCTTGGTGATCTGATGGCAGTTGTAGCAATTGCCACCGTTCACCGTCTTGGCGTCATCGGTCCAGGTCAGGCCACGGCCACTCTGGGCAATTTTTTCGCCCTCTTTCCAGTCACCCAGAAACTTGCCATCCGCCGGCCACTTCACTGCCTTGAGGTTGGCGGCTTCCAGCGCGCGGGCGGTTGCCTCGTCCAGAGGCTTACCGGCAGCATCTGCGGCACTGCAAGCCCGGTTGGTTTCATCGGTATCCAGTACCGTGGCCTTGACGATGCCTTCATCGCGGAACGACGCCTTCACGATGCTGGCGGTGAGCTGGTCCAGCTCGGCGGCGCCAGGAATGTTGGCGCACCCTGCCACCAGTGCGGCCAGTGCTGCAGCAAGAGGGATCAAGTGTTGTTTTTTCATGGAAAGTCTCCGTCAATTAACGCTTGATCGCCGGCGCAACCGATGCCGATCCTTTGCTGTTCACCCCCAGATACACCCCAAGTGCAATGGTGGCGTCGCTGCCAAACCCGGGGTAAGGGAAGCGCTGCTGGCGGTAGCAATCGTTCAGCCGCTGTTGCATGCCCCACATCTGTCCGTTGGACACACGGTAGGCCGGCCAGGCCGCAAAGCCGATGCCGTCACCAGGATTCTTGGTCAGGTTGGGCAGATCTTGCAGGCGAATACGGGTGCCATCCTGGCCGTGGCAGGAGGCGCAAGAGAAGTCATGGGGGCCGCCGCGCTGGAAAAACAGGCGCTTGCCGACCTCGTAAAAGGTTTTTTCCTGAACGTGGCCCTGGGGCAAACTGAAGCGCATATTGCGCGACTCAGCAGCAATCCAGGTCGCCAGGGCTGTCAGGCTGATCTGCTCGCCTTTGCCAAAAGCGGTTTTCGCAATCTCTGCGGTATCGAACCCTTGCAAGCTGCCCATGCAGCTCAGCAGGCGCGACTCCAGGTCCTGAACGCGCTGGGTATCGGCAAAGTAACGGGGCAGCTCCACGAAAGCGCCCTTGATGACACCGGGGCCTTTGCCAAGATCACATTGCTCCAGAGAGGCGTTTTTAGGGCCCCGCTTTTGCTTCCAAAGGCCTTCACCCTTGGCTTCAAACAGGTCGGCAGGGTTGCCGTCTTGCAACATGGCACGGTACTCTTCAATCGACTGTACAGCCGACTTCTGGGCCCAGGCGCTAGTACCTGCCAGGCAGGCCAGCGCCACGGCGGCAATTTGTGTTGTCATCCTCATGGTCACCTCTTTGTAGTGGAGCAAAGCCAAAGCGGTGCGCTCCATCACAAGCACACCGCTTCAAGACACACGGCTGTCGATCAGGACACCGTGGCTTCGTCAGTGCGGGTGTCGCCCTTGTTGTCTTTCCAGGTCACGCCGATCTTGTCACCGGCCTTCGCGCCCTTAACCACAAACTGCAGGAAGGGGTTCTTGGACACTGCGGGGCCCCACTCGGCGGTCAGGACAACCTTGCCGTTCAGGGTGGCCGTCACGTCCTGAATGAACCAGGCGGGGACGATTTTGCCGGAGGCATCTTTACGCTGACCGCCTTCCATTTCGTGGGCCATCAGGACACGAACGGTGGTTTTGTCGCCAGCTGCTTGGGCGCGAATGCGCATGGGATCTGCCATTTTGAGCTCCTAAATCTGAAATTAATTTGTACAAAAAAGTGGTGTGCTGGCTGCAATCAGCCGCCGCAACCGCCGAGGGTGACCTTGACTTCCTTCTTGGCAAAAAATGCCTTGCCATCGGCCATGACCGCCACTGCGTACACGTCGGAGGATTGGCCCATCTTGGCGCGCGTCGAGAAGGATGGCTCGACAAACTCGGTCACGTTGAACAACGCCGTCAGGGACGCGGGGTTCTTTTCGACCATGATCAGGATTTGCTTGACGCCAGACAGGGTGGTGCCGGCGCTCAAGGGCACCACAGCACCGTTTTCGGCGATGTCGGGGCCACCAATGGTGACATCCTTGCTCTCCACTGGTGCGCTCACGCCCAACGCCTTGAGGGCGTCTTGCACGCTCTTGGCGTCGAATGCCTCTTTATTGAAGGCAAAGGCAAATTGAGGAAACAGGCCCGTAGAGGCCAGCATGCCGGCCACGAGGGCGGACTTTTTCAGGGCTTGTCGGCGAGTTTGCATACGATTTCTCCTAGGTTGAAATGATGTTGAACGGATGGGTTCGTGGTGAATGAAGGTAGTTGCCTTGGTACTTACTTGGCGGCACCTGCAGCCAGCCAGGCCGCGATGGTGCGAGCGTCTCCCTCAGGCAGCGACTGGGCTGGCATGGGCATGGGGCCCCACACGCCTGCACCACCTGACTTGATCTTGCCAGCCAGGTAATCTGGCTTGCCCGCATGCTTTTTGGCAATGTCAGCAAAGCTGGGGCCGACGATCTTCTTGTCCGCCGCGTGACAAGCGGTACAGGTGTGCTTCTGCAACAGTGCTTGCACAGCCTTGCTGTCTGGCGCACCCGCAGTGGAGGCTGCGGCCGGCGCTGCAGCAGCTGCGGCAGGCTTGTCGGCGGCTTGCGCCACAACGGCAGTAGCGGCAACTGCGGCGCCAGCTGCAGGCGCTTTGCCCTCAGGCTTGGTCGTGTCTGCGCCACGCTGCGGTCCAACAGGGCGGTTCTGCTCGGCCAGATTGCCGTGGGCATTGCGTGCAAAGTCTGGCAGGAACGAAGCCACCTTGGGCTCGGTTGCGCAGTCTTTCATGCAAGCCACATTTTTAGTGTCAGGCGACTTCACACCTTTGAACTCATTGCCGGGCCACATGGCATGCGCGGTGGTCATGCCATTGCGGTTAGGCATGCGCGCCTGCACTTCAGCAATGTTCTTGTCAGACAAAGTGTAGTTGTCTGGCACCACGCCCGCCAGGTTCAGCAGGAAGGCCGTCACCGAGTACACCTCTTCGGTCGTCAGTGACTTGGGCTGCGTCCAAGGCATGGCGCGGTTGATGTAGTCCCACAGGGTCGAGACGGTCGCCACCTTCATGATGGTTGTTCGACCGGACGTGGGATCCATCAGCTTGGCCACGCGACCCGTTTCCATGTCTTTGGCGGTGGTGCCGCCAATCAGGGGGCTGAAGACCTCGTTGGAGTCACCAAACACGCCGTGGCAATGCGCGCACTTGCCTTCCCAGATGTCCTGGCCCTTGGCCACGGTCCCCGAGCCGGCTGGCAGACCCTTGAAGTCGGGGCGCACGTCGATATCCCAGGCAGCCACTTCCTTGGGTGTTGCCGCCCGGCCTACGCCGGGGTAGCCACTACCAGCCTGAGCATAGGCCAGACCGCCCAGGGCCACGAGCGCCGTGGCGATGAACGCATTACGAAAGCTGAACATTTTTGACCTCGCCGTTTTCTTGCACCAACCAGGATTGGATGGCGTTGTTGTGATAGATCGAGCGCGTCCCACGGACGGCGCGCAGTTGTTTGTAGGTGGGCTGCACATAGCCGGTGTCGTCCATGGCGCGGCTCTGGATGATGGCGGGCTTGCCGTCCCACACCCAGTCAATGTTGAAGCGGGTCAGTGCTTTCGACAGCACGGGCGACTCCAGGCGCGCCTGGCGCCAGTTGCGTCCACCATCTACCGACACATCGACCTTCTTGATCTTGCCTTTGCCTGACCAAGCCAGACCGGTGATGTTGTAGAAACCCTTGTCCAGCAGCACCTGGCCGCCTGAGGGTGTGGTCACCACGCTCTTGCATTCCTGCAGGTTGGAATACTGACGCTGCAAGCCATCGGGCATGAGGTCGATGTAGTGAATGGCCTCATCCTTGGCGGCGTAAGGCATGTCACCCACTTCGACGCGGCGCAGGTACTTGACCCAGCTCACGCCTTGCACGCCGGGAACCACCAAACGCAGCGGGTAGCCGTTTTCGGGGCGCAGCATTTCGCCGTTTTGGCCATAGGCCACGATGACTTCACCCGAGGTCACCAGGCTCATGGGGATGGTGCGGGTCATGGATGAACCATCACCACCCTCGGCCAATACAAACTTGGCATTCTTGAGATCGGCACCTGCCAACTCCAGCAGGGTGATGAGCGGCACACCTGTGAACTCGCTGCAGGAAATCATGCCGTGGGTGTATTGCGCGGTAGGCACAGCCACGTTGCCCCACTCGGCCGCCGTGTTGGCGCCGCACTCGATGAAGTGAAAACGCGAAACGCTAGGCAAACGCATGATCTCGTCCATGGTCAGCACCATCGGCTTCTTAACCATGCCGTTGATCATGAAACGGTGCTTGGATGGATCGATGTCCCACCAACCTTGGTGATGACGCTCAAAGTGCAAGCCGCTAGGCGTAACGATGCCAAACAGCGACTGCAGAGGCGCGAACGACACCGAAGCCTGCGTGGTTTGCGTCAGGCCGGGGCTCTGACGGCGCTGCACGTTGCTCTCATATTTGGAGGGCTTGCCGTAGCCGTCGGTCACCACGCCCTGACCCAGGCCGGTGGCGTGCTCAGGCAGCGTCAGGATATTGGGATCGCCACCCTCGCTGGGCACCGGGTTGCCTTGCGCCATGGCCGCAGGCATTGCAGCACCGGCAGCAGCAGCCGCAAAGGCCGTGCGGATGAAATCCCGGCGGCCACGCTTGGCCTCTTCAAAGACGGTCTTGATGCCGTCGCGGCTCAAAAAGTTTTCGGGCGCCTTGAGGATGCGCCCCGAACTCAAATCTTCTTGTTTCACACAGTCTCCTTCTGCAAGTAGATACATCTATCAATGAAACCGGCCCGCAGCGGCAAGCACCTCTGTGGCCTGGAGCTGAGAACACACCGCCCGGCACACCAAGCCAGAACATTCGTCAGCAATACGGTAAAAAACCTGGGTGCCGCTTTTGCGCTTGGCCAACACCCCTGATCGATACAACATGGACAGATGCTGCGAAATATTGGGCTGAGCCACATCCATGACGGCACTCAGCTCACCCACATTTTTTTCACCCTGGCAAAGTGTGCTGACGATGCGCAGGCGAACCGAGGTGGACAGCAGACCAAACAACTCGGCCGCCCGCTCAAACGCCTGAATAGACACATCTTCACCGGAGGCCTGCTTCATCTGTTAAGTCGCAATATTGTTATCAACTAATATAAATGATCGCCGATCTTTCTAACACCGGGATTACACCTAGTCCAACAGCAAAAATTTATTTGAAACGGTAGTGATCCCGATTAAGTACCGCCGCGATGGACGTCACTTCCTCGGGGAACAGCCCAAAATTGAGCTCGGTGTTGCACTGCTCCACCATGCCGCGCAAAAAGCCAGCGGTGTTGATGCGACCTGCCGGCTTGTAAATTGCCGAGCCGTCGCCACCCACTTTCTGCGCATGGCAGGCCACACATTTGTTGTCGGCTATCAGCTTGGCACCCAGCGCCAGATCCGCATCGCGAAACTCCACAGGCCCTTGGGCTTGAGCGCCCGCTTGCGACAAAGCCAAAGCCCAAGCCACCAAGATGAGATGTTTTTTCATGTTTTCAGCCTAGCCGATCAAGCCCGAGCTCACAAGCGGATTCACCCTAGTTGCATCAAAAAGCGTGGCTGTACATCAACTGCACGTTGGTCTGGCTGTGCGAAATGTCGATGCCACTGCCACTTGTCACCGTGACCTTGGGAGCCATCGTCACAGACGCATTCAGTGCGCCCTGCGCCGAGGCCTTGTACCCAACACCGAAAGTCACGTGGTTTGTCACAATCGCCGGGAACAAGGGATTGACGGTTGCATCCGGCACCGGGTTGTTGGCCAGGTTCAGGCCCGCACGCAGGGTGAGCTGCTCATTGGCCCTCCAGGCAGCGCCCAGGCTGAGCACGGTTTGGTCTTTCCAGTTTTGGGGAAGCGCGAAGTCAATATAAGAGGCTCCTGTGGGGTCCATGGATGTCGTATAGCGCATCTTGAAGCTCTTCATGGAATTCGCCCACCCAATATTCTTTACATCTGCAGCAACCAGCAGGTCCGGATTCGCCTGCCAACTAGCCCCAAAGGCCAGCACAGAAGGCATCTGGAAATCAATGACTGATATTTTCCCGGTGTCAGCCAGATTTCCATCCAGGGAAATGGACGCCCCCGTACCTGATGTCTGCATGTCACCTAGTGCGGACTTCATTTGGTACGAGGCCCCCAAGGTCACAGCGCTGTCCACCTTGTAGGTTCCACCCAATGTCAAACCAAAGCCCGTGGATTTGGCCGCACCCGTAAAGTCGTTATTGTCTGAAAACTTGATAGTTGCAGCAGCAGGCGAACCAAATCCACTTGGATCCATGGTTCCACCAGTGATAAGACCGCCTGGCGCCGAAGAGAACATGCTGAATGGCACTGTCATGGCCATATCCAGAGAACTCCACATGAATTTGAGTGCCGCACCCACGGTCAACTTCGGATCAACCTGTAGAGACACTGGGAAAATCACATTGCCCACCCCCAACTCGGAACGGACAGGCAAGCCAGATGAAACACCGGGATTGGCTATGAACGAATCACCTGCGTATTCAGTACCCATGCCACCTTGTGCAAAAACACCCAAGCCATAGGTCAAAACACCACTGCGCCGCACGTAACCAACTGCAGGCATCAGGTAAGAGGTGCCGCCTGACATGGCCGTCATGCCCATCATGCTGCTACTCACATCCGGCCCCAGCACACCAATAGCCACATCCAGATGAGCACCATCCGACATCAGCGACAAGGTGGCCGGGTTTTGGACCATGGCCCCAGTACCGTTGTCATAAGCCTGCGAAGCGCCACCCATGCCGGTGGCAATCGGGCCATAACCCTCCATCAACATGCCATTGGTGGCATGCGCCGTGGACAGGGCGCCGCCCAGCAACAGGGCTGCCGCGATAGGCAGCAGGCGGGTGGCGGGCGCAGAGGATGTGAATTGCATGAGTTGTCTCCGTTATGGTTGCTTTTGATCAGGTCTGAGTGTCAGGCGAGGCTTAGAACTCACCCTTGGAGGCGCGCTCCATCATTTCAAAAATGGTGCTGCGCACAGCCCATGCTTCTTCTTTCAGTGGGGAGGGCAGCTTGCGACCCATCTTGACCATCATGTCCATGTTGAGGGTGTAGAGCCACAGACCATCTTCCTTCTCCACCACGCTGATGCGGCAAGGCAGGTAGGCTGCCATGTGGGGGCTGAAGTCCACCATGCGGCGGGCGGTGGTGGGGGTGCAGAACGAATACACCGTCAGGAGTTTTTGCTTGACACCTGTGCGCGCCTCCAGCTCTTTGGACAAGGGCAGGATGCCGACTTCTTTCATATTGCGCTCGGTGGCCACGCTGCGCAGGATCTCCTCGATGTCATTGCCGGTCACGCCGGCCTTGACCTTGCGCTCCCAAGTGGTGGCCACAGCAATGTCACCGCCTGCTTCGACCCAGCGGTCCCACATGCGATTGGCCTCGGCGCCAGCGCCGTCTTCCAACTTGCCCAAGGTGCTAACAGTGCCGCAACCGGTCAAAAACGCTGCGGCAACCAAGGCCAGCAAACGAGAGGCGATCCAAAACTTGTTCATGCTTACTCCAGTCGATGTCAAAAATGCTGCCGGGCGAAATCCCGTACCAGCGGCTTTATTTCAGGGGGTGATGTTCTACCGAAACGTATTTTTTTGACATTGGTAGATACCCTATACCCGTAGGGGGTATCTGACGGTATTCTGACGAGGAATGTTTGCCACCACGGTGGATCTGGCGCGAGCTGGGTACCATCGGCTGAAGCTCGCTCATTTCATCTCACTGTTGACTACCATGACCAAAAAGACCAGTCCCGCTGCCGCCGTCGCACTCAAGGCGTCCGAGGTTGCCCAGGGTTACCGCCAGGAGCATCAAAAAGACATGATCAACCGGCTCAAGCGCATCGAGGGGCAGGTGCGTGGGCTGGTCGACATGATCGAAAACGGCCGGACGTGCGAGGAGGTGGCCACACAGATGTCAGCCACCCGCAAGGCGATGGACAAGGCCTTTTATAGGATGATGACCTGTTCGTTGATCGAAGCTGTGCATGACTCCGACAGTGACGAGCAAGCCATTCAGGAGGTGGAGCGCTCGGCCCGCCTGCTGGAAAAATTTGCCTGACGCACACGCAAAAAAGCCCGCACTGCGGCGGGCTCTGGGGGCGGCTAGGCCTGGGGTTTACTTGGCGCCAGCCAAAATCCAGGTGGCCAACGTTTTGGCATCAGCTTCGCTCAGGGCTGCTTGTGCTGGCATGGGAATGGCGCCCCACTTGCCCGAGCCACCGGCCTTGATGCTCTTGGCCAGCGCGTCCACGGCATCTTTTTGACCAGCGTACTTTTTAGCCACTTCCTGATAAGCAGGACCGACCAGCTTCTTGTCAGCCGCGTGGCACGCGAGGCAGGCGTTTTTCTGGGCCAGCTCTTTGCTGGCAAAGGCGGGGGCAGACACCACAACGGTTGCGGCCATCAAGATGTGTACAAGTTTCATGGTTTCTCCAAGTTAGAAATTCTCAAGCGCAGCGTATAACTGGGCGCTAATGTAATAGAAATTTGGCTGCAAGGGCAAACCTGGGGCTATCCCCGGCCCAGGTTTTCATCGATAGCGCAGGGCCATGTTCTCCATGCTCACGGGTTTGATCCGACTGGCCTTGCCGGCACAGCCAAAGGCTTCAAACCGGGCCTTGACGATTCCGCGCGCTGCATTTTTGGCCGCCACCAGGGCTTTGCGCGGATCAAATTCGCCAGGCTGTGTGGCAAACACCTGGCGCATGGCCCCCGTCATGGCCAGCCGGATGTCGGTGTCGATATTGATCTTGCGCACACCACTTTGAATGCCGCGCTGAATTTCTGCCACCGGCACACCGTAGGTTTCCTTGATGTCGCCACCATACTGGCGGATGATGGCCAACCACTCTTGCGGCACGCTGCTAGAGCCATGCATCACCAGGTGCGTATTGGGAATTTGCGCGTGGATGGCGGCGATCCGGTCCATCGCCAAAATGTCGCCGGTGGGCTGGCGGGTGAACTTGTATGCGCCGTGGCTGGTGCCGATGGCAATGGCCAGCGCGTCCACGCCGGTTTTCTCGACAAAGTCCCGGGCCTGCAAGGGATCGGTGAGCATCATGTCATGGGTGAGCTTGCCTTGGGCGCCCACGCCGTCTTCTTCCCCGGCTTCTCCGGTTTCAAGGGAGCCCAGACAGCCCAACTCGCCCTCCACCGACACGCCGATGGGATGCGCCATCTCACACACTTTGCGTGTGATGTTGACGTTGTACTCATAGCTGGCCGGGGTCTTGGCATCTTCCAGCAAGGAGCCATCCATCATGACGCTGGTAAAGCCAGAACGCATGGACTGCATGCACACGGCCATGGAAGCGCCGTGGTCCTGATGCACCACCACAGGCACATCGGGGTGTGCCTCTACAGCCGCCAACATCATGTGACGCAAATACGCTTCACCTGCGTACTTGCGCGCGCCGGCAGAGGCCTGCAGGATGACCGGGCTGTCGGTCTCCTGGGCCGCCTCCATGATGGCGAGAATTTGTTCGAGATTGTTGACGTTGAACGCCGGCACGCCATAGCTGTGCTCGGCCGCATGGTCCAACACTTGGCGCAGTGAAACAAAAGCCATGTAGTCTTCTCCTCGTTGTGATGAATCAGGTCGAAGCCGCCGCAGGGGTGCTCAGCAGCTCGGAAATATCGGGAATCACGCGGTCCGGGCCACAGGCCTGGATGGGCTGCCCCATGTTGTAGCCATAGGGCAGTAGCCAGACGGCAACGCCAGCGTTGCGCGCGGTGGCCGCATCGATGCTGGAATCACCCACAAACAGGGCCCGCTGGGGGGGCACGTCAAACCGGTCCAGGCAATGGGCAATGCCAGCGGGATGAGGTTTTTTGGTCGCCAGGGTGTCGCCACTGACGACCACATCGAGCAAGTGCTCAATCTGATGCACCGCCAGCACAGTGGCCGTGAAACGGTTCTCTTTGTTGGTCACGACAGCTAACTTGACGCCCCTGTCTCGCAAGGCCCGCAGGGTCTCCCGCACTTGGGGGTAAAGCTGGCTGCGTGTGCCACAGCGCGCCTGGTATCGCTTGTCAAAATCGGCCAGCATCAGACCCAGACTGTCGCTGGCGCGAACGGCAGCAACCGAAATGGAGGCGCTGTAGGCCAGCGCCTGAATCAACAACTCGCGGGTGCCGTGGCCGATCCAGTCATTGACTTGTTGCTGAAGCACTTCCTTGAGATCAAAGCGTTTCAGGGTGTCGTTCACAGCGTCACAAATTTCGGGGGCCGTTTCGATCAGCGTGCCATCCAGATCGAACATGATCAGATCAAAGGTATTCACGGCGCGGCCTCAGTTGATGGATGGCACGATGTGGTCAGGCAATGAAACTTCCCGCCGCGCGGCCTCCCGATGGGCCAGCGTCCGCGCTGCGTCAACCACCCTGCCGCTTGTGATACCGAAGTGGGCATACAGGTCTTGGGCCGGGGCAGACTCGCCAAAAGTGGCCATCCCGATCACCACCCCCGACCGGCCGACGAACTTGCGCCAAAAATCCGGATGCGCAGCCTCAATCGCCACCACAGGCAGATCCATCGGCAGCACCGCCGCCTGGTACGCATCGGACTGACGATCAAATACATTGGTACAGGGCATGGACACCACCCGGGTGGCAATACCCTCGTCGCTCAGAGCAGCCTGTGCCTGCAAGGCCAAGGCCAGCTCGGACCCAGTCGAGACCAAGACAACCTGGGGATCGGGCATGTCCGACAGTACATAGCCCCCGCTGCGTATGCCCTCAGTCATGTCGATGGTGGTCAGCCGCGGCAGGTTCTGGCGCGAGAGGCACAGTGCACTGGGGCCGTCGCTGCGCTCAATGGCGCACGCCCAGGCCACAGCGGTCTCCAGACCGTCAGCGGGGCGCCAGACATCCAGGCCTGGAATGATGCGCAGGCTGGGAATGTGCTCCACGCTCTGGTGGGTGGGGCCGTCCTCGCCCAGGCCTATGCTGTCATGGGTGAAGACGTGAATCACCCGCTGCTTCATCAGCGCGGCCATGCGAATGGCGTTTCGGCTGTAGTCGCTGAAAGTGAGAAAGGTGCCGCCGTAGGGGATGTAGCCGCCATGCAGGGTGATGCCATTCATGACGGCCGCCATGCCGAACTCCCGCACGCCGTAGCTCAGGTGGTTACCCCAGGCATCCTTGCCGGCACGCACGCATCCTTTGAAATTAGTGAGGTTGGATCCGGTCAGATCGGCACTGCCACCGAAAAACTCGGGCACCAGCGGGCTCAGGGCATCCAGCGCGTTCTGGCTGGCTTTGCGTGTGGCCACGGCCGCCCCCTGGGCAGCAATGGCGGCCAGCAAATCTGGCAGTTTTTGTGCAAATTCGGGCATCAAGTCGCCTGCCATGCGGCGCTCAAATTCCGCCGCCTCGGTGGGATAAGCCGCTCGATAGGACTCAAAGCGCATGCGCCATGACTGCTCGGCGGCCTGACCACGGGCAACGGCGTTCCAGGCGTCGGCGATGTCGGCCGGGATATCAAAGGGCGCGGCGGTCCAGCCCAGTGCCTCGCGGGTGGCCGCCACCTCGGCTGCGCCCAGGGCAGCACCGTGCACGTCATGCGTACCGGCCTTGTTGGGCGAACCCATGCCGATCACGGTCTTGCAACAAATCAGTGTGGGCTTGCCATCCGGCCGCTGGGCTTGCGCCCGGGCGGCGCTCACGGCGGCGTCTATGGCGCCGGCGTCGTGCCCGTCTACGGCCCGAATCACGTTCCAGCCATAGGCCTCAAAACGGGCCGGCGTGTCGTCTGCAAACCAACCCTCGACGTGGCCATCAATCGAGATGCCGTTGTCGTCGTAAAAGCCGATCAATTTGGACAGGCGCAGTGTGCCGGCCAGGGAGCAGGCCTCGTGACTGATGCCTTCCATGAGGCAACCGTCGCCCATGAAGACGTAGGTGTAGTGGTCAACGATGGTGTGTAGCCCACTGGCGCTTTCGCGGTTGAACTCGGCGGCCAGTTGTTTTTCGGCCAGGGCCATGCCCACGGCGTTGCTCAGCCCCTGGCCCAGGGGGCCGGTGGTGGTCTCCACACCCGGGGTGATACCGACCTCCGGGTGCCCTGCCGTCTTGCTGTGCAGCTTGCGAAAGTTCTTCAGCTCCTGCATGGGCAGGTCATAGCCGGTGAGGTGCAACAGGGCATAAATGAGCATGGAGCCGTGGCCATTGCTCAGCACAAAGCGGTCGCGGTCTGGCCACTTGGGATGCGCCGGGTTGTGCTTGAGGTGTCGATTCCAAAGCACTTCGGCGATGTCGGCCATGCCCATGGGGGCGCCGGGATGACCGGATTTGGCCTGTTCGACGGCATCGACCGACAACATGCGTATGGCGTTGGCCATCCGGCGGGCAAGTTCAAGCGTGGGGTGGTTCATGGCGGCTCCTAATCGAGATCTGACTCAGTTCGCACCCAGAGCACGCTTGCGCCGCTCCATCATGCGCCAGATAAAGGGCGTAAAGATCAGCTGCATCGCCAGCTCCATCTTGCCGCCGGGTACGACCACGGTGTTGGCGCGGCTCATGAAGCTACCGTCGATCATGCTCAGCAGATAGGGGAAATCAATGCCCTTGGGCTTGGCAAAGCGGATGACCACCATGCTCTCGTCAGGCGAGGGAATGTCACGCGAGATAAAGGGGTTGGAGGTATCCACCATGGGCACCCGCTGAAAGTTCACATGGGTGTGCATGAACTGCGGGCAGATGTAGTTCACATAGTCGGGCATGCGACGCAAGATGGTGTCTGTGACCGCTTCGGTGCTGTAACCGCGCTTGGACTTGTCGCGCCAGAGTTTCTGGATCCACTCCAGATTGATGACTGGCACCACGCCAATCAGCAAGTCGGGGTGTTGGGCGATGTTGACCTCGGGCGTGACCACGGCCCCATGCAGACCTTCATAAAAAAGCAGATCGGTGTTGGCGGGCACATCCTCCCAGGGGGTGAAGGTGCCAGGTTCCTGCTGATAGGGGGCAGCTTCCTCGGCGTCATGCAAGTACTTTCGACGCTTGCCACTGCCGGTGTTGGCGTAGTCACGGAACAGGGTTTCGAGCTCGGAAAACAAATTGTTCTCCGGACCAAAGTGGCTGAAGTTGTTGTTGCCGGCGCGCTCGGCCTCAGCCGCCTTCACCTTCATCTCCTTGCGGTCGAAGCGATGAAAGCTGTCGCCCTCGATGATCGCGGCGCTAACTCCCTCGCGCCGAAAGATGTTTTCGAACGTCCGCGTGACAGAGGTGGTGCCGGCACCGCTGGAGCCGGTGATGGCGATGATGGGGTGGCGTTCAGACATGGTGGGTCTCCTGCTGGTGATCGTTAAAGCTCAAAAATTCAGTCGCGAAACAGGCTGCGCTTGGCAAACAAGGGGTTCTCCAGTTCCACCTGTGCGGGCTCGGCGTGGTAGCGCTCGATGCGCTCCACCTCGTTGCGCGAACCAAATACCAGGCCGATGCGCTGATGCAGACCGGTGGGCTGAACCTGCAGCATGGGCTTTTCGCCGGTGCTGGCCCGCCCCCCGGCCTGCTCCATGATGAAACCGATGGGATTGGCTTCGTAGAGCAAGCGCAAGCGCCCTGGCTTGGAGGCGTCCTTGGTGTCGCGCGGGTACATGAACACACCGCCACGCATCAGAATGCGATGGGCCTCAGCCACCATGCTGGCAATCCAGCGCATGTTGAAGTCCTTGCCGCGCGGGCCGGTTTTGCCTGCCAGACACTCGTCCACATAACGCTTGACCGGAGGCTCCCAAAAACGGCTGTTGGAGGCATTGATGGCGAACTCCTGGGTGTCGGCTGGCACCTGGATGTGTGGATGCGTCAGCATGAACTCGCCCAGATTGGGGTCCAGCGTGAAACCCGCGACACCATTGCCCACGGTGAGCACCAGCATGGTGGTGGGGCCATACAGGGCATACCCGGCGGCGGCCTGCTGCACACCAGGCTGGAAGAAATCGCTCTCCACCACGTCACGCCCTGAATCGATCACGTCTTGCGGTGCGCGCAAGATGCTGAAGATGCTGCCCACCGAGACATTCACGTCGATGTTGCTGGAGCCATCCAGGGGATCGAACACCAGCAAGTACTTGCCACGCGGGTGCTGCGGCGGAATCTGGCTGGGCTGCTCCATTTCTTCAGAGGCCATGCCCGCCACATGACCGGCCCACTGGTTCATTTCCACAAAGTAGTCGTTCGAGACGACATCCAGCTTTTTCTGGGTTTCGCCCTGGACGTTGATGGCACCGCCCAGCTCGGCATCGTGATTGCCCAAAATCCCACCAAGCTCGCCAAACGCCACTGCCCGAGCGATGGCCTTGCAGGCCAGGGCGACATCCAGAATCAGGGCATTGAAGTCTCCGCTGGCGCCGGGAAATCGACGCCGCTCTTCAATCAGGTATTGGGTCAGGGTGTAGCGTTTGGACATGATGTTCTCTGGTTTGGGGCTGTCGGGGTCTATTGATTCAAAACATAGGGTGGCAGATCTCAGACGGCATGCCACTGGCGCAAAGACGCCAGGCTCACCGCGCCCAGATCTGGTAGCACCCGCAAGGCGGCTTCAAAGTCATGGTGGGCGGTGTAGCGAGTGGGGGTGATGATGGTGGCCAAACCTGCTGCCGTGGCCGCCTGCAAACCGTTGCTGGAATCCTCAAATGCCAGGCAGTTGGCCGCCGGGAGTTGCATGGCTTCCAGCATTTGCAGATACACCTGGGGGTGAGGTTTTTTGATGGGCGCCGTGGAGGCATCGCCCACTGCCGTGAAGTAATGCCGCCAATCTGAGCCTATCGCCGTACGCAGCAGGGCCGCAATGTTGACGGGCGAGGTGGTCGTGGCGATCGCGAGATGCAAGCCCTCGCGCTGCGCGGCCTCGATCAGCGCCAGCACGCCCGGGCGCAGCAGCACCGCGCCACCCTGGACAGCCCCCTCATAGGCGGCAGTTTTGAGCTCATGGATGCGGGAGATCGTCTCCTGCATGGCCAGGCCATTGAGCGCCTTGACCTCCGGATGAGCCTGCCGCCAATAGTGGGCCACCCTTTCCTTGCCGCCCGAAATGTTGAGCAGCTCGGTGTAAAGCGCTTCGTCCCAGTGCCAGCCCAGGCCCAGCTCTGCAAACGCATGATTGAACGCCGCCCGATGGGTACTCTCGGTGTCTGCCAAGGTGCCGTCCACATCAAAAATCAGGGCTTGCAGGTGGCGTGTCGACATGGCAATCTTTCAGAATGAGAAAAAAGACCGGCTATATCAGTCGGCATGGATTTACTTTACGGGCAGCAATACATAAACTCCAATCACGTTTTATAGAAAAATCATCAGCTCAAACTGATCCCTCAGGACTACCAGCCATGCGGCCCTACACGTTCAAGCAAATTCAGACCTTTCTAGAGGTCGCACGGCAGCAGTCGGTCTCCAAGGCAGCCGAGCGCCTGTTTGTGACGCAACCTGCGGTCTCCATGCAAATTCGCCAGCTTGAAGACGCGTTTGGCCTGGCCCTGGTCGAGCCCATGGGGCGCAACATCAAGCTCACCCACGCGGGTGAGGCTTTTTTGACCCATGCCACCGCCGCCATGGGCCAGCTGAAAGATCTGGAGGCCTCCATGGCAGAACATGTGGGCCAGCGCCGGGGCCGTATTGATTTGGCGGTAGTGAGCACCGCAAAATACTTCATGCCCATGCTGCTGGTGCAGTTTGGCAAACTGTTTCCGGGCATCGAGATTCAACTGCGTATCGACAATCGCGAAAACGTGCTGGGCATGATGACGCGCAACGAGTCCGATCTGGTGGTGATGGGCCGCTCGCCCAGCCACCTGGACTGCATGGCCACCCCTTTTGCCAGCAATCCCCTGGCCATACTTGCGGCGCCGGACCACGTCCTGGTGCGTCGCAAGCGCTTGGCGTTTTCCGCCCTGGAAGACCATGGTTTTGTGGTGCGCGAGCCTGGCTCTGGCACCCGCGCCGCCATGGAGCGTGTTTTCAGCGAACACCAGACGCCCATGAAAGTGGTGATGGAAATGCCCAGCAATGAAACCATCAAACAAGCTGTGATGGCCGGTATGGGCCTGAGTTTTTTGTCGCTGCGCACGGTGCGGCACGAGCTGGCCAGTGGGCATATTGCGCAAGTTGATGTGGAGGGCTTACCCCAGATCGGGCACTGGTACATCACCCATCTGAGCACCCGAAAACTGTCTCCCGCCTCCGCCGCATTCAAGGCATTTTTGGTTGAGCAAGGGGCCGGTCTAATGGACGCTTGGCGCTGAGCCGATAATTAAGTCGAAACTTATTGAAGGATCTTCCCATGCGCAAACATCTGACAACGATTGCTCTGGCCTTGAGCGGCGTGATCTTGAGCACAACGTCGGCCTGGGCCGATAACAAAGCCGTGGTGGCCGATGAACTGGCGGGCTTTCTGGAGTTTTCAGACTACGGTGGTGGCACCGTCTTTGCAGAGCAGCTGCCGGCCGATCAGTACCCCAAAATGATGGTGATTGATGTGCGAGACCCAGCGCAATATGCCAAGGAACACATCCCAGGCGCCATCAACATCGAGTGGCGCCAGGTGCTGGCCCAACGCAGCCGCATCCCCAAAGACAAGACGGTGCTGGTCTACTGCAACACCGGCACCCTTTCGGCCCAGGCAGGTTTTGCCCTGCGCGCCACCGGGCACGACAACGTGCGCATCCTGCAAGGCGGCATGTCGGAGTGGAAAGCCAAGGGCGGTTTGCAGGCCAACGCGAAGGCTGCAGGCACAGTGCCGCAGCACTGAGGCGGGCCAGACTCGCTAGCGCCGCGGCAGACTGTCGTGCAGTGCCACCAAGGCCTGCGTGAGTTTGTGATTCGGTTCCAGATAGATCATGGGCAGCGATTGCTCGTGTGATTCGCGTATCTTCACCGACGAAGGCAAATAAGGCTGCAGCACGGGCAGCCCTTCAGCCACAAGGTCGTCCACCATGCGCTGGGGCAGTTTGGCGCGCGGCTGGAATTGATTGACCACGATGCCCTCCACCACCAGGTCACGATTGTGGTCGGCCTGGATCTCCTGCACGTTTTCCAGCAGGGTGTAGAGCGCCTTGCGAGAAAACTCGTCGCAATCAAAGGGGATGAGACAGCCACGCGCGGCGATGAGGGCTGAGCGCGTGTAGAAATTCAGCGCCGGCGGGGTGTCGATGTAGATTCGGTCGTAATCGCTGGCCAGTTGCTGCAAGGCCTCACGCAATTTGTAGATCTTGTGGCGTGATTCCAGCTTGCCTTGTAACTCTTCCAGGTTTGGGCTGGAGGGCATCAGATGCAAGCGCTCGTAGGGTGTGGCCACGATGAACTCACTTGGCAGCACCGTGCGCAAGCTGTAGCTCAGGGTGTTTTCAAAAAATCCCGCCACCGTGGGCTGATCTTCCGAGGCTGAGGCCCCCATCAAATAGGCACTGGAGTTGCCCTGGGGATCCAGGTCTATCACCAAGGTGCGCAATCCCTGACTGGCGCTGATGGCGGCCAGGTTGCACGTGATGGTGGATTTACCCACCCCTCCTTTTTGATTGAAAACGACGCGAGGCATGGCGACATTCCTTGTGAGACACAGTAAAGGCCCCGATTGTGCCCGTGTGACACCTGCGGGCTGCAAAGCACCCTCTCAAAAACATCAGAAATTACTGATTCGATAAAAATTTTTATTGAATTTTCATTATGAGTAGGGCTACCTATAGTTGCAAGCAACACAGTTCAACACAGGAGATTTCGTATGGACCAGTCCAACCGCTACGCAGACTTGAGCCTCCGGGAAGATGCTTTGATCCAGGGCGGTAAACACATCTTGGTGGCCTACAAGATGAAACCCAAAAGCGGTCACGGCTACCTGGAAGCGGCAGCGCACTTTGCGGCAGAGTCCTCTACCGGGACGAATGTGGAGGTGTCGACCACCGACGACTTCACCAAGGGGCTGGACGCACTGGTGTACCAGATCGACGAAGCCAACGAAGACATGCGCATCGCCTATCCGCTGGACCTGTTTGACCGCAACGTCACCGATGGCCGGATGATGATCGTGTCTTTCCTGACCCTGGTGATAGGCAACAACCAGGGCATGGGGGACATCGAGCACGCCAAGATCTATGACTTTTACATGCCTCCCAGGGCCATCCAGTTGTTCGATGGCCCATCCAAGGACATCTCTGACTTGTGGCGTATTTTGGGCCGCCCCCTCAAGGACGGCGGCTACATCGCCGGCACCATCATCAAGCCCAAACTGGGCCTGCGCCCGGAGCCCTTTGCGAAAGCGGCTTACCAGTTCTGGCTCGGTGGTGACTTCATCAAAAACGATGAACCGCAGGGCAATCAGGTTTTCGCACCCATGACCAAGACGATTCCGCTGGTGTATGACGCCATGAAACGGGCCATGGACGAAACCGGTGAGGCCAAGCTGTTCTCGGCCAACATCACCGCCGACGATCACTATGAAATGCTGGCCCGCGGCGAATTTATCCTGAGGACTTTCGGCCCCGACGCCGACAAAGTGGCCTTTCTGGTCGATGGCTATGTGGGGGGGCCGGGCATGGTCACCACAGCCCGCCGGCATTTTGCCAACCAGTACCTACATTACCACCGGGCGGGGCACGGTGCTGTCACCAGTCCAAGCGCCAAGCGGGGCTACACCGCCTATGTACTGGCCAAAATGAGTCGTCTGCAAGGTGCATCGGGCATCCACGTCGGCACCATGGGTTACGGCAAGATGGAGGGCGAAAAGGACGACCGGGCCATCGCATACATCATCGAACGAGACAGCTACACCGGGCCCGCGTACCACCAGGAGTGGTTCGGCATGAAACCCACCACGCCCATCATCTCGGGCGGCATGAACGCACTGCGCTTGCCAGGCTTTTTTGAAAACCTGGGGCATGGCAATGTGATCAACACCTCGGGCGGCGGCTCGTATGGCCACATCGACTCCCCTGCCGCAGGAGCAACCTCGCTGCGCCAGGCCTACGACTGCTGGAAAGCGGGCGCCGACCCCATCGAATGGGCCAAAGAGCATAGAGAATTTGCACGAGCGTTCGAATCTTTTCCGGGTGATGCAGACAAGCTCTACCCCGGCTGGCGTGACCGCTTGGGCGCTCACCGCTAAATTGGAACGGTCATGTCTTCAGCCAACACCACGGCGCCCTCGCCCTACTACCAGCCTCAAGGCAATGAGATTGCCTTGTTCGAGGCCGCCTACGCCGCACGCCTGCCAGTGATGGTGAAAGGCCCCACGGGATGTGGCAAATCACGTTTCGTGGAGCACATGGCGCACCGCCTGGGTCGCGAACTGATCACCGTGGCGTGCAATGAGGACATGACCGCTTCAGACCTGGTGGGCCGCTATCTGCTGGATGTCACGGGCACCCGCTGGCAAGACGGGCCACTGACGCGAGCTGCCCGAATCGGCGCGATTTGCTACCTCGATGAAATCGTGGAGGCTCGGCAGGACACCACGGTGGTGATCCACCCCTTGACCGACCATCGCCGGCAGCTCCCCCTCGACAAAAAAGGGGAAACCGTGCTCGCCCACCCAGACTTCCAGTTGGTGATCTCGTACAACCCCGGCTATCAAAGTCTGCTGAAAGACCTCAAGCCGTCGACCAAACAACGCTTTGCCGCTTTCGAGTTTGACTATCCCAATGCCGAACAAGAGGCACGCATCGTCTGCACCGAGACCGGTGTGGACGCACCGCGGGCGGCACAACTCGTGCAGATCGCCCATGCCGCTAGGCAGCTCAAGGGCCACGGCCTGACCGAAGGCATCTCCACCCGCCTACTGGTGTACGCAGCAAAGTTGATCGTGGGTGGCATTGCCCCTGCAGAGGCTTGCCGCATGGCCATGGTCCACCCCATCACGGACGATGCCGATATTCGCGAGACGCTGCACCACAGCATCGACGTATTTCTGGTCTAGCGCTGGGCGACCCGCTCACCGAAAGCCGACCCGTGGCGATCCCGACCGAAACACTGGAAGCCTGGCGCGCGCAACTGGCTTGCGCCTTTCCATTGGTTCAGGCGGTGTTTGCCGAGGCCATGGAAGAAGCAACGCAAATTCTGAGCACCGAGGGGCTGCATGCCTATGTGAATTGCGCCAGCAGACTTGGGCGCATGGGTCGAGGCCCGGAGCCGGTGCTGGCTTTCTTGCAAGGCTGGCCGCAGGTGGCACTGAAGGTGGGCGAAGGACTGCTGGAAGATACAGAAGCACTGCTGCAAAGCATGCAGAAATCGCCCAACAGCGCAGCCATGGCGCCGTTGCTGAACACACTGCCTGCCGTGGCCCGACGACTGCAGGGGCCCACGCCGATGCGCGCCTACCTGCACCTGATCCGCGAGGTCATGGCACGCACCACGGTTTCGATTCACGGCCGTCACAGCACCTATGCCAGCCCCGGCCTACCCGTGCTGCTGACCCACGCGCCGCGTGTGCTGGGCGCCCTCACGGTGGCCGGCCTGGCGCGCTGGGCAGACTACGGTGTACGCCATTACCAGCACCACCCCGAGCGCCAGCGTGATTACTTTGCCCTGAATTGCGCAGACAGCAAGGCGGTTCTTTTGCGCGAACGACACGGCACCCGCCTGACAGATGTGGAGCGCTCGCTCGAGCTGACTCTGCAGGCACTGTGGCAGCAGAAGGCGCCGCTGCGGGCCTACACCACAGGGTTGGATGACGGGCCCACGCTCGCCCCTTGGTCCAGCCACAACACGAGCGATGACAGCATCAGCCTGCCAGATGTCTACGACGACCTGGACACAAATGGTGCCAGTCGACCAGCCCCCGGCCTGGACCGCTACCGGCTGGCACTGGCCCATGTGGCCGCCCACCGCAGATGGAGCCGCCCCTTGCTGGCGGACAACCTGAGCCCGCTACAAAGGATGACGATCGAATGCCTGGAGGACGCCCGGGTCGACCATCTGTTGTTGCGGCATCTGCCTGGTTTGCGTCCGGCACTGCTGGCCCTGCATCCGCATCCGCCGGCGTCGCCGGACACCGACATCCGTATCAGCCAGCTGCGCCTGAGGCTCACCATGCTGTCTCGCGCCCTGCTGGACCCGGCACATGGCTACCAGGATACGGCCTTGCTGGACTGCGTGGCCGCATTTCATGTATTGATGCAAGAAGGTGAGGCCAGCACACAGGCCATTCAGGCACTGGCCCTGACCCACGCCAGCCGTACCCGTCGACAAAGTGACCAGGCAGCGCGCGTGTATTTCGAGAACACGGTGGTCACTTATCGTGATGACAACCGGCACCTGTGGCAATTTATAGAAGCCGGCGATGAGGAGGACAGCTTTGCCGAGCCCCCATCCCCGCACGAGGCTTCGAGGGCAGGCTTGCCGCCACGGCATTACCCGGAATGGGACTCTGCCTCGCAGTCTCTGCGCCCGGATTGGGTGAGTCTGTACGAATCGCTCCATCCCAGCGGCGACGCTGGCCGCATCGATGCGCTCTTGCAACAGCACGCCCCGCTGGCTCGCCAACTGCAAGAGATGCTGGACCGGCTCAAACCCCAGAACCGCGAACGCATCCGACACCAGCAGGAAGGCAGCGAACTTGATCTAGACGTGGCGCTGCGATCGCTGATCGACTGGCGTGCGGGCGCGCAGCCAGACCCCCGTATCCTGATGAGCCATCGCCACAAGGATCGCAGCATTGCCGTGCTGGTCTTGCTGGACCTGTCGGAATCCCTGAACGATGACGTGCCCGGTACCGGGCAGACTCGCCTGGCCCTTAGCCTACAGGCGGTGGCCGTGCTGGCCTGGGCGATGGACCGGCTAGGCGATGCCTTTGCCTTGGCAGGTTTTAACTCCAACACACGGCATGACGTGCGCTACCAGCACCTCAAGGGGTTTGGAGAGCCATGGAACGAGCGCACCAAAGCACGCCTGGCCGCCTTGCAAGCCCGTTATTCCACACGCATGGGTGCAGCGCTTCGCCATACGGTGCACAGCCTGGACGCCCAGACTTCGGACAAAAAACTGGTGCTGGTGCTGACGGATGGCAGACCATCGGATGTGGATGTGGTCGATGAACAGTTGCTGGTGGCGGACACGCGCCACGCTGTGCAGACCTTGGCACAGAAAGGCATACTCAGCCACTGCATCAGTCTGGATCCTATGGCCGACACCTACGTGCACGACATTTTTGGCAAACATGCCACGGTGGTGGATCGCCTAGAGCAGCTGCCCGAGCGCCTCACGCGCCTGTTTGTCAACCTGACGCGTTAACAGGACTCACCCGAGAGATCCGTGCCCGGTCAACCGCCGGTCAAGGCTTCTGGCTGCAGGACGCGATAACTGCGCCCCTGACGGTCCAGTGGCTCGATCACCCCCTGGCGCACCAGGGCGCTTATTTCTCGGCTCACGGTTTCGAGCTTGAGGTCCATCATGGCGCCCATGTCGTCCCGGCCAAACAAGGTTGTTTGGGTCGGGTCTGCCGTGCTGCGCATTTTCAGAATGAAGCTGCAGACCCGCTGGCGCGCCGTGCCAAAGTTGACCTCGGCCAACCAGTCATCAGCCTCGCGCAGGGCACGCTGCCAGGTTTCCATCAATCGTTTGTGGATGCGGGGCGAGTTGGCATTCAGGGTTTGCATCACGGCCAGTGGTATTCGGCAAACCGACACATCGGTCAGGGCCACCGCTTCGTTGACGTAGTGCGCGGTTGCCAGAGACTCCAGCCCGACCACATCCCCGGGTCTTAGTACTCGCACGATGCGCTGGCGGCCATCGGCGGTGACCCTGACCAGCTTGACCATGCCCTTGCGCAGAGTGAATACACCCAAAGCTGCCTGGCCCTCGGCATACAAAGCCTGGCCGGCGTGAAATTCCAGGTCGTCTATGGGCGCGTGTATCAGGCCAAAGTCTTGTTCGTTCAGGTCAGCAAACAGCACCATGTCCCGAATGCCGCAGTTGCGACAATCCGAAGTGCCTTTCCAGGCCGAAGCTGTCTGTATCGGAATCACAGGGGCCTTTTTGCCGCGCGCAGGCGCTCCGCCAGGCGCCAGACCAGCAGCACCAGCGGTGCGGCGTGCATCAGCAAATCAAAAATATCGAGCGGACGCACCAGCTGACCAGCCTTCAGCATGCCCAGCTTCTCAATTAGATGAGGCTCTGGCCAGAAGGGCGCGAGGCCCAGCCAGACGGCCACGACCGTCAACCACGGCAAGGGTATTTTTCTAAGAAAGTTCATATTCATTCAATTGGCAAGTGTGGCGCGGGCGTGCTGCAGGCGCTGCTCCAGATAGGCGCCATAAAAGTCTGCAATGTAGCCGCCTTCCAGGCGCTCGGCGATCTCCTTGCCGTCAGTGCCAAAGAACAAGACAGTGGGCGCAACCTTGACCCTCCAGAGACGCACCAGGTCCTCGTGGTTCAGCTTTTCCCGCCTGAAGCCCAGGACGGCGGCCATGCTTCGCATATCCACTTGCACAACCGGCACCTGGCCTTCCAGACGCAAGGGGGACAAATAGCTGTCCCTCGCCACCCGGCAAAAAGGACATCCCTCCAGGCTCACCATGACCACCAGAGGCTGACGACGCCGCAATGCCAACGCCAGCTCGTCGGCAAGAGATTGCGCTGGGGGCAAAACGGCGCCAGCCGCCCGCGCTTGCGGGGCCAGCGCCAAAGCCAAGGTGCCGGCAACACCAAAAAACTGACGCCTGGGCATCTTCATCGGACATCCAATCATTTGAATTCTTGCTCCATGGCTGGGCAAGGTGGGGAAACACAGCGTTAATATAAGCTGATACAGAATTACCAATGAATTTGGAGAAATACCTTGACACTCACAAGTCTGCTGGAGCGATGGGGGGATGGTACTGTCCTGGCAGTGGGCGGACTGCTGGTGGGCGTCATGTTTGGCGTATTCGCGCAGCGCTCACGCTTCTGTCTGCGAGCCGCAGTACTTGAGTTCTGGCGCGGCCGTTTCGACGAGAAGCTATCCATCTGGCTGCTGGCTTTTGCAAGTGCAGTGATCGGCGTTCAGGCGCTTGCCTGGGGAGGCTGGCTGGACACCAGTGCCGCGCGACAAATCTCGGCGCGTGGCAGCCTGTCTGGGGCGGCCATCGGTGGCCTCCTGTTTGGCATTGGCATGATCCTGACACGCGGCTGTGCCAGTCGCTTGCTCATTCTCTCGGCCAATGGCAACTTGCGCGCCCTGCTCTCGGGTCTGATCTTTGCTGTGACGGCGCAGGCCTCGCTGTCGGGCTCACTAGCACCGCTACGGGAGCACATCAGCAGTTGGTGGACCATCGACGGCGGCATTCCACGCGACTTGCTGGCCCGTCATGAGTTAAGCCACGGCACTGGCCTGGCCATGGGTCTGGTCTGGCTGGTCGCCGCGCTATACCTGTCTTACCGGCATTTAAACGGGCGTTTCTGGATGTGGGTGGGTGGCATCGGCACGGGTTTGAGCGTGGCGGCTGCCTGGGGGTTCAGCCAGGCGGTGGCGTCCAGTTCCTTCGAACCGGTCCAAATCCAGGGCCTGACCTTCAGCGGCCCCTCCGCAGAATGGCTGATGCGGGTGTTGCAGTCGCCGGCACCGGGTATCGGTTTTGACTTTGGCCTGCTTCCCGGCGTGTTCGCGGGCTCATTTTTGGGCGCTTGGCTCGGCCGGGACCTGAAACTAGAGGGGTTTCATGACGGCTACAGCATGACCCGCTACATCGCAGGAGCGGTGCTGATGGGCTTTGGATCCATGCTGGCCGGCGGCTGCGCCGTAGGTGCCGGCGTGACGGGTGGCGCCATTTTTGCGCTCACGGCCTGGGTGACCCTGCTTGGCATGTGGCTGGGTGGTGGCATCACCGACCGCCTGCTCGACGCCAGGGCTGCACCGCTGAGCGCACCCACCCTGCGCGGCGGTGCGCTGGCCCCTTGATCACTTACCGCTGAGGTACTGCGCGACGGCGGCCATTTCGAGCGGCGTCATCTTGCTGACGATGGCGTGCATCACCGCGTTGTCGTTGGTACGCTCCCGTTGGTTGAACTGTTTGAGCTGGGTTTCGGTGTAAGCGGCGTATTGGCCAGCCAAGCGAGGCAAGGAAACGGTTCCCTTGGCTTCGGCGCCATGGCATGAAGCGCAGGCCGCGAGCCCGCTGAACTTGTTGCCATGCTGATAGATGTACTGACCCACCGCTGCCAGAGGAGCGTCGGTCAGCTCTTCCTTGGGTGCGCTTTGCTTCTCGAAGTATTTGCCCAGGGCCACCATCTCGTCAGGGGTCAGCTTGGCCACCATGTCGGCCATGGCCGTGCTCTTGCGCTTGCCAGACTTGAAGTTGTCCAGCTGCTTGGCAATGTACTCGGCATGCTGGCCTGCCAGTTTAGGAAACACTTCACTGGCCGATTCGCCCTCGGCACCATGACAGACAAAGCACACACCCGACACGATTTTTTTGGCTCGCGCTTCATCGGCCTGGGCCCAAGCACTACCGCTGAGCAGCGAACCACAGACCGACGCCGCGACCATCGCCACTGCCATCCATTTTTTGTTCTGAACCACCATCTCAAACTCCGTAGAAATAAAAAAGCGCTGCAGCTTTGAAGGTCTGCAGCGCCAGTTGTCAACCAGGTATCAGGCCAGCGTGTCGGCCCAGATGTTGCGAGCCCAGGCCAAGGCGTAGCGCCCTTCGAGCTCGTTGGCTGCACTGGAAACCCCACCAGATCCGGGCACCGTCAGCATGGTCTGTTTGTCGGCGTCGTAACGATGCACGCTGGCAACGTGCACCACATCCTCGGAGCTGACGAAGCTGTAGCAAGTGTTGTTGTAGATGGGCAATGGGTTGACCTCCTTGCCGGTCAACAAGGCCACCACTGCCGCAGCGCAGGTTTTGCCGTGCTGGTTGGCCATGTGGCCAGACTTGGGCATGGCAGGCGCAATCTGGATCGAGTCGCCCAACACGTGCACGTTCTTGGCGGCCTTGGACTCAAAAGTCAAAAAGTCCACTTCGCACCAGCGCTTGTTGGCCGTGGCCAAGCCCGTCTTGACGGCGATGTCACCTGCCCGCATCGAGGGAATCACATTCAGCACCGAGGCCTTGACGTCGTCGTTGAACTCGAACTTCAGCGTGTTGGTGGCCGCATCCACGTCGACTGCATTGTGCTTGCCACGGTATTCGACGATGCCCTTGTAACGCTCGGCCCAAGCTTTCTTGAACAGCGGCCCCTTGGAGGTCACATCCTCGTTGGCATCCAAAATGAGGACCTTGCTCTTGGGCTTGGCCTTGGTGAAGTACTCGGCCACCTGGCAGGCACGCTCGTATGGGCCAGGCGGGCAGCGGTAAGGCGCCAGGGGAATGGACAGGGCATACACGCCACCGTCAGGCATGGCTTCGAGTTGCTTGCGCAAGGCCACGGTTTGGGCACCGGCCTTCCAGGCGTGCAGCACCTTGTCCTGGGCACCGGCCTTGGCCATGCCTGGCAAGGTTTCCATCATGAAGTCCACGCCCGGCGAGAGGATCAGCCGGTCGTAACTCATGTCGGCGCCGCTGGCCAGTTTCAGGCTGCGCTTCTCCACGTCGATGGACGCCACCATGTCGCGCACCACAGTCACACCGTGGCGCTTGCTCAGGTTGTCGTAGGGCGTGGTGATGTCGGCCAGGGTTTTGCTGCCGCCGATGACCAGGTTGGAAATGGGGCAGGACACAAAGGAGGCGTTCGGCTCGATCAAGGTGACCTGAATGCCGTAGTCGGACCACATGCGCACATATTTGGCAGCTGTGGCGCCACCGTAGCCACCGCCCACCACCACGACTTTGGGGCCTTTGCCCCCGGCTGTGGTGGCGCAGCCTGACATCAGACCCAATGCACCCAGTGCGCTACCGGCAGACGCTGTTTGAATAAATTGACGACGTTTCATAGCAGCCCCCGGTTATTTCTTTTGAGCGGAAAAGTAGGCCGCGATGGCCTGAATCTGGTCGTCGGTGTAACCCTTGGACAGCTGGTGCATGATGGTGGCTGGCTTGCGGCCCGCCTTGAAATCGAGCATCTTCTTGGCCAGATCGTCTTTGTTGACCCCTGCCAGAGACTCCATGCCGGGCTGGGCTTGACCGTTGGTGCCGTGGCAGTTGGCACAAGCTGCGGCCCAACTGCGAACCTGCGCCGCATCGGGCGCCTGGGACTGCGCATGGGCCCCGTTTGCAAACAATGCCAGCGTTGCCGCCAGCGCCATCACGTGTTGTTTCATCTCAAACCTCCAAAAAATCTGCTTCAAAAATAGATCGCCTTAATTGCTGGGCCTCAGGGCCGCAAATAAACAAACTTGTCTCGGGCCTGCAGGGTGGCAACTTCAGCCACGCCAGACGGCACCACCTGCGCCTCCATGACGACCTTGTCTTTCTCGATCTTGCGGGTGACCAGGGTGTTGTTGCATACCTTGAATGCCACGCCACGCCCTGCCAACTCGCCTATATCCCCAGAAAACGACTCTCCCTTGGGATTGGTTGCACCGTCCAGCAAAAAATCGATACCAGGTCCATGCGTCACCACGACGATCTTGGCGGTGGGATCCGCCGCCAGGTGATTGCGGATGTTGTTCATGGCACGTGCCGCCTGGGGTATGCCTTCACTCAAGTGGTACACCACCTTGACCTGCGCCCAACTCAACTGGGTGGCCAGCACAGCGGCTGCCAAGACTATGAATCGCTTCATGAACAACTCCTTATATTCAACCCTTGACTTTAGGTTGCTCAGCTCAAAAACGGTACCGGGGTAAACCCCAACCCTAATCAGACGCTTCTGTCAGTGCGGCGTCAGCAGTAGGAAGTCAAGAGTCAGCGTAGTCGCCGTCAATCGCGATCTGGGTGCAAATGGCTCGGCACAAATTGGCCATGCGCACATTGGTGATCCGGTAATAAATTTGCACGCCCTCGCGACGCTTGCCCAAGACGCCCGCCTGGTACAGCGTGTTGAGATGCTGGGACATATTGGGCTGGGTGGTCTTGATTTCGCTCAGCAACTCGCTCACATTTTTTTCCTGCTTGCACAGGCTGCTGATGATCTTGAGCCGCATGGGCGCTGACATCACCTTGAAGACCTCGGCTGCAGTCTCGAAGACCTGGTCAGATACATGGGCCTCTTCGGTGGGGTCGACGTTAGAACTTGTGGCCATGATCGTTGTGTAGTGATATTCGCAAATAATAAAGCGCTTTGAGTCCTTTGCCGCAAGGCCTGGGCCAACCCCAGGTACTAGCGTGATTCGCTGGTGCGCAGAGTACGGCTCAGCAGGGCCACCGGAATCAAGCCCACCAGCACCAACGCCAGGGCAGGAAGGGCAGCTTCGCCCAGGCGTTCGTCGCGCGCAAGCTGGTAAGTGACCACTGCCAGCGTATCGCTGTCAAAAGGCCGTAGCACCAAGGTTGCGGGCAGTTCTTTCATCACATCCACAAACACTAGCAGCGCTGCCACGGCTGTGGACCGCCGCAGCAGGGGGGCATGTACACGACGCATGAGATCCCAGCCTGTGCAGCCTAGGAGGCGAGCAGAGTCGTCCAGCGACACCGGAATACGGGCATAGCCACTCTGAATAGATTGCAAGGCCACCGCGCAAAACCGGACCAGATAGGCCCAGACCAGCCCCAGAGAGGTGGCCGTGACCCACGCTGCCACGGGGCTCAAGGGCCAGACGGCCTGCAACCACCCCAGAGGCAGCAACAACCCCACCACCACCACGGCGCCGGGCACGGCATAGCCCAGGCCAGCGAGCTGAACAGCCGCACGCGTGATGCGGCTGGCGTGGCGGCGCTGTGCCATGGCCAGACCCAGGGCCGCAAACACGGCCAAAGCGGCGGTCAACAGTGCCAGCCGGGCGCTGTTGGCGGCCCACGTCAAAAATTGGCCCCAGGGCAAGGCATTGCTTTCTGCCTGCAAGGGGCGCAGCATCAACACCACCGGGATGACAAAACCCAGCAAAACCGGCGCAGTGCACAGCAGCCAGGCCAGCACCCGGGCGTATCCGTGCAACACCAGCGGACGCGAATCCCGGGTGTCTGCGCCGGATGAGCGCCCCGCCGCAAAGCGCATGCGCGCCTGGGCGCGGTGTTCCAGCCACAAGAGCAAACCCACCAAGGCCAGCAACATGGTGGCCAGCTGAGCCGCCGCCGCTCGGTTGTCCATCACCAGCCAGGCCTTGTAGATGCCGGCGGTAAAGGTCTGAATGGCAAAGTAGCTCGAGACGCCGAAGTCGGCAAGGGTTTCCATCAAGGCCAAAGCAACGCCCGCTGCCACGGCCGGACGCGCCAGCGGCAAGGCAATTTCCATGATGCGGCGGCGCAGAGGTGCTCCCAGCACACGGGCAGCCTCCATGAGACGGGCAGCCCGTTCGCTCAGGGCGCTTCGGGCAAGCAGATAAACGTAGGGGTACAGCGAGAAGATAAAGACAAAGGCAGCGCCACCCACACTGCGCACTTCGGGAAACATGCGCCCCTCCAAACCGGTTGCTTCACGCAACGCCGTCTGCAAGGGGCCGCTGAACTGCAAAAAATCGGTGTAGGCGTAGGCCACCACGTACGCTGGCATGGCCAGGGGCAGCAGCAGGGCCCACTCCAGCACACGCCGCCCCGGAAATTCAAACAAGGTGATGGCTATCGCCGACACGGTGCCCACCACCGTCACCCCGACCGCCACGGCCAAGGTCAGCCACAGGGTAGTTTGCAGATAACCAGGCAAAACGGTGCCCGCCATCTCGCGCAGGATGTCTCCGGCTGGCATACCCAGGGAACTTGTCAATGCCGCCATGCCGGGCAAGCTGGACGCCACCAGTGCAAGCACAGGCAGGGTCAGCCCCAGGATCAGCAAAAAAAGTAACGCAAATGAGAGTCGGCGGGACACAGTGAGCCCATCAGGACAAGAAGACGCCAGACCCATGCGGGCGGCACTCGGCCCGGCAAGGCCAGGTCCGCAGGAATTGTATGTATCTAGAATGCCTCGCCATGTTCCTGGAGATCTCCCAACTTTGCGTCAGTTATCCACGCCGAGCCCAGCCGGCGGTGCAAAACGTGTCGCTGGGCTTGCGAGCGGGCGACATTGGCGTGCTGATCGGCCCCTCGGGCTGTGGCAAAACCACCCTGCTACGCGCGATTGCGGGGCTTGAACCCGTAGGTAGCGGCCACATACGACTGGGGGGTGAAACGCTGGGCCAGTCAGCACCCAGACAGACCCCAGCTGCCGGTCGTATCGGCATGGTGTTTCAGGACTACGCCTTGTTTCCGCACCTCAGCGTGGGGCGCAACGTGTCGTTTGGCTTGCACAGCTGGCCTCGCGCGCAGCAGAAGGCCCGGGTTCAGGAGGTGCTGGCGCTGGTGGGGTTGGAAGGCGCCGAGGACCGCTTTCCTCATGAGTTGTCAGGGGGCCAGCAGCAACGGGTCGCACTGGCGCGGGCCCTTGCGCCTCAACCCAAATTGCTCCTGCTAGACGAGCCTTTTTCCAACCTCGATGTCGAACTGCGCGAGCGCTTGGCGCACGAGGTTCGGGCCATTCTGAAAGCAGCCAACACCACGGCTTTGTTAGTCACCCATGATCAGCAGGAGGCCTTTGCCGTGGGTGATGTCATAGGCGTGATGCACGAAGGCCAATTGCACCAGTGGGACGACGCCTACACGCTCTACCACCGCCCCAGCACGCGCTTCGTGGCCGAGTTCATCGGACACGGCGTGTTCACCCCAGCCACCTTGCGGGAGGTTGATCACACCGTGGTGGTGGACACCCCGCTGGGCCTGCTGACCGATGTGGCCGAATGCCCCTTGCCCAGTGCCTACCCCGGCGGGGAGTGTGATGTGCTGCTCCGAGCCGATGACATCGTGCACGACGACGGCGCCAGTGTGAAAGCAGAAATCCTGCGCAAAGCTTTCAGGGGGGCGGAGTTTCTCTACACCCTGCGGCTAAAAACTGGCGACACCTTCATGGCACACGTGCCCAGCCACCAAAACCACCAAGTTGGCGAATGGATCGGTATCCGTCCCCAGGTGGACCACGTGGTGACTTTTCACCGCGTGTGACCGGCGGCCCTACGCGCGCAGGCCCATCACGCTCTGGCGCAGATCTTCGGCCCAAGCCCGTCGATCGCGCCCTTGGGCCAGCTCGGGCTCACCGAAATGAATCACAGCAGTGATGCCCGGCGTGTTGAGGGTACGCCATACAGACCCCAGCAGACTATCGTCACCGATGTAGCAGGGTGCCAGGCTGGTGTTGCCATGACCATCCACAAACCGCAAGGCCACCGGTTGCACGGGCACATCGGCAGAAATAGCCGCCTGGATCAGATTGGCATGAAAGGGGAGCAAATTCAGGCCGTCACTGGTGGTGCCTTCAGGAAAAACGGCCACCACATCACCGTCTTTCAAGCTTTGGGCGATGTGATGCACCACCCGCAGCGCATCGCGACGCGAAGCCCGCTCGATGAAGAGCGTGCCCACCCCAGCAGCCAGTGAGCCAATCACAGGCCAACCGCGCACCTCGGCCTTGGACACAAAACGACAAAAGCGTGCCGCATGCAAGGCGGTGATGTCGAGCCAAGAGATGTGGTTGGCCACCAGCATCAAGGGACCGGCCAATGCCGGCTTGCCCTGCACCCGTAAGGCAATCCCCAGATGGGCCAGCATCTCCAGGGACCAGGCCTGTACCCGCAACTGCCGCTGAGCCACCGTCAGCCGCGGAAAGACAAAGACAATGGTGAGCAAGCCAGCCACCGCGTGCCAGGTGGCACGCAGCAAACGATAACTTGCCAGAACTTGGCGCATGGCGACGGTGTTGCCGAGAACCCTAGGTGGGTTCAAGCGCCCATCAGGCGCGGTAGGCGACTTGCCCGCCTACCACCGTGCAACGCACGCGCCCCGGCAACTCATAGCCCGAAAACGGCGTGTGCTTGCCCTGGCTGCGCAGGGCGTCAGGCGCCACCAGCCAGTCAGCAGCGGGGTCGAACACGCACAGGTCGGCGACGCCCCCCACACGCAGACGACCCGCATCCGGCGCACTGGCTTGCAAGGCGGGCCCGAGCACACGGGCAGGCTCACTGGTGAGCACGGCCAAAGCGCGGCCCAGATCCACACCATCGTCACGACTCCATTTCAGGGCCAAACTGAGCAACAGCTCCAGGCCCGTGGCGCCTGGTTCGCTCTCTGCAAACGGCAGCGCCTTGGCGTCTTCGTCCACAGGGGTGTGGTCGGACACCAGGGCATCGATGGTGCCGTCGGCCAGGCCGGCGCGCAGGGCGTCGCGGTCACGTTGCTGGCGCAGGGGTGGGTTCAGGCGCATGCGGCTATCGAAATAGCCGATGTCTACGTCGGTCAGGTGCAGGGAGTTGATACTGACATCGCAGCTCACGTTCAGACCCTCGGCTTTGGCCTGGCGCACCAGGGCCACGCCCGCCGCGCTGCTGATACGGCACAGGTGCACACGCGTGCCGGTGGACTTGAGCAACTCAAAGATGGTGTGCAGTGCGATGGTTTCGGCTGCCACGGGCACCCCACTCAGGCCTAGACGGGTGGCCAATGCGCCACTGGCTGCCACGCCCTTGCCCAGGTGCATTTCCTGGGGGCGCAGCCAGACGGCATAGCCAAAACTGCTGGCGTACTGCAAGGCCCGCTGCAAAACCTGCGTGCTGGCCAAGGGCACCTCAGCCTGGGTGAAGGCCACGCAACCGGCATCGGTGAGCTCCAGCATCTCGGTCAGCACCTCGCCTTCGAGCTTGCGGGTGAGGGCGCCTAAGGGAAACACGCGCGCGGCCTGCCGTTTGTCCGCCCGGAAACGCAGCATTTCAACCAGGCCAGGCTCATCCAGCACAGGATCGGTGTCGGGCGGGCAGACCACACTGGTCACCCCCCCGGCCACGGCCGCCGCCAGCTCGGTGGCCAGCATGCCTTCATGTTCATGGCCAGGCTCGCGCAGGCGCACCGCCAAATCCACCAGACCGGGCGCCACGATGCAGGCCGCGGCATCCACGACCTGATCAGGCTGAAAACCAGCAGGCACATTGCCGATGGCGAGAATTTTTCCGTCGGCAATGGCGACATCTGCCAGCACATCCATTTGGCTGGAAGGGTCTATGACACGGCCGCCCTGGATCAGGATGTTCATGCTGTGACTTCTTTCATAGGCGTGGTCTGCGACACGATTTGCTGCAAGGCCTGCACGAGGGCCAGGCATTCGGCCGGTGTGCCCACACTGATGCGCAGGTGATTGTTGATTCGCGGTTTGGCAAAGTGACGCACCAGAATCTTGCGATCACGCAGCGCTGCCAGCAGCGTTGCTGCCTGGTGCTGGGGATGAGTGGCAAATACAAAATTGGCGCTGGAAGCCAGTGTCTGGAACCCCAGTTGGGCCAACTCGTCTATCAGCCATTCGCGGCTGTTGACCACGGCCTGGGTGATGTGCTCGAAATAGGCATGGTCTTCGATGGCGGCCTGTGCGCCCGCCAGCGCCAGCCGATCCAGCGGATAGGAGTTGAAACTGTCTTTGACCCGTGCCAGGGCTTCAATCAGGGTAGGGTGACCCAAGGCAAAGCCCGCACGCAAACCGGCCAAAGCGCGCGATTTGGAGAAAGTCTGCACCACCAGCAGGTTGTCAAACTCCGGGATGAGCGTCGCGGCACTGTCGGCGCCAAAGTCCACATAGGCTTCATCGATCAGCACCACGGACTGGCGATTGGCCGTCAGGAGCACACGCAGTTGGTCCAGGCCCAGCGCTACGCCGGTAGGCGCGTTCGGGTTGGGCAGCACGATGCCTCCGTTGGGCACAGCGTAGTCGGCCACGTCCACAGCAAAATGGGCATTCAGTGGCACTTGCCGGTAAGCAATGTTGTAAAGGCCGCAGTACACCGGGTAGAAGCTGTAGCTCACATCGGGGTAGAGGATGGGCAGGCTGTGCTTGAGCAGACCCAAGAATGCATGACCCAGCACTTCGTCCGAACCATTGCCCAGAAAAACATGGTCGACACCCAGACCAAAGTGCCGGGCAATAGCCGCCTTGAGCGCTGTGCCGTTCGGGTCAGGATACAGGCGCAGGTCCTCGCTGGTGGCGTTTTGGATCGCCTGGATAGCCAGGGGAGACGGGGGATACGGGCACTCATTGGTATTGAGTTTGACCCATCCGCCGCTTTGAGGCTGCTCACCCGGCACGTAGGCGTGGAGCTGGTCGATGCCCGTGCTCCAGTAGGGAGAACTTGTCACCGCACTCATGCTTCGTTGCCCGCCACTATGCTCATCACCGCCATACGTACCGCAATGCCAAACGTCACCTGGGGCAAGATCACACTTTGCTTGCCATCCACCACGGCGGAGTCGATTTCAACACCACGGTTGATGGGCCCCGGGTGCATCACGATGCAGTCTGGCTTGGCCAGCTGCAGTTTTTCAGGGGTCAGGCCAAAGCTCTTGAAGAACTCCTGGCTCGAGGGCAAGAGGGCGCCGCTCATGCGTTCGTTCTGCAACCTGAGCATGATGACCACATCGCAGTCCTTGATGCCTTCTTCAAGGGTGTGGCAGACCCGCACGCCCATGCTGGCCATGTCCGACGGCACCAGCGTTCGCGGGCCAACCACCCGTACCTCCGCACAGCCCAGCGTGGTCAGCGCATGGATGTCCGAGCGGGCCACTCGGGAGTGCAGCACGTCGCCCACGATGGCCACCGTCAGGTTGGAAAAATCTTTCTTGAAATGCCGGATGGTGAACATGTCCAGCAAACCCTGGGTGGGGTGTGCATGCCGGCCGTCGCCTGCATTGATGACGTGCACATGCGGCGCCACATGCTGGGCAATCAGATAAGGCGCACCGGATTCACTGTGGCGCACCACAAAAATATCTGCCGCCATGGCCGACAAATTGGCGATGGTGTCCAGCAGCGACTCCCCTTTGGACGCACTGGAGCGGGCAATATCGAGATTGATGACATCGGCACTCAGGCGGGTCGCGGCGATCTCAAACGTGGTGCGGGTGCGGGTGCTGTTCTCAAAAAACAGATTGAAAACACTCTTGCCCCGAAGCAGCGGTACCTTTTTGACTTCTCGATCGTTCACCGACACAAAGTTGGCTGCCGTGTCGAGAATTTGCGTCAGGATACTTTTGGGTAGACCTTCGGTAGACAACAAATGAACCAGCTCACCGTGCTTGTTAAGTTGAGGATTGCGCTTGTAGAGCATCAGACTTCCCGGCGGGCCTCCACGTTGAAACTGAATTGTCCGTGCTCGCTGCGCGCCAGGGCCAGTGACTGGGTGGCAGGCAGTGCAATACGCGCCGCACACAGGTCAGCCTGTATCGGCAGCTCGCGACCGCTGCGATCCACCAGCACCGCCAGGCGCACACGCGCCGGCCGGCCGTAGTCGAACAGCTCGTTGAGCACAGCGCGGATGGTGCGACCGGTGAACAGCACATCGTCCAGCAACAGGACGTCAGCGCCGTTCACATCGAAGGACAGCTGGGTGCGCGCGCTGACAGACAGGCCGCGCCGGGCAAAGTCATCGCGGTGCATGGCCGACGAAATCGTGCCATGCGTGCCATCCAGACCCAGGTCTTGTTGCAGGCGCTCCGCCAGCCAAGCGCCGCCGGACGTGACACCCACCAGGCGCGTGCCCGGCAACCACTGTGCACGAATGGCACGCAGAAGTTCGCCATACAGCGCCTCGGCATCGAGGGCCAGAATACTCATGCAATGCTCCTCAGGAATTGTTCAAGAATGATGCAAGCTGACGCAGCGTCAGCATCGCTCGCGCCCTGGGCGTGGGCTTCGGTGGTGCTGTAACGCTCGTCCACCTCAAAGACCGGCAGCTTGAAGCGCCCGGCCAGCTGGCGGCCGAACTTGCGGGCACGGGCGGTGTTTTCATGCGCGGCGCCATCAGGATGAAAGGGCACGCCGATCACCAGCGCATCTGGCTGCCACTCGCGTAGCCGATCTGCGATTTTGGCAAAACGGGCATCGCCTTCAGCGTGGATGCTGCCCTGGGGCTGCGCCGTGCCCAGGAAACGATTACCCACGGCCACACCCGTACGCTTGAGCCCGTAGTCCAGCGCCAGAAAGGTCTGCAGCGCAGGAGAAACCTCGGGGGCCTGGCTCGGGAAAGCAACAGCCGCGGCGCTCATGCGTGGCCAACCTGGGTCGTCAGCATCCAGGGCTGCAAGCCCAACAGACCCAGGGCACGGTCATATCGCTCCTCCACCGGGGTGTCAAAAATCACGGCCTTGTCGGCGTCAACCGTCAACCAGGCGTTTTCGCCCAACTCAGATTCGAGCTGACCTTCGCCCCAGGCCGAATAACCCAATGAGACCAGCACCTTACGGGGGCCAGCGCCAGTAGACAAGGCCTCCAGCACGTCTTTGGATGTGGTCATTTCCAGTCCGCCGGGAATGGTCATGGTGGAGGCATAGACGGATTCCTCAGGCCTGTCGCCTTCGGCAAAAATGGGCTCATGCAGGACAAAACCACGCTCGGTCTGGACCGGCCCGCCCTGCAATACAGGTGATGACACCAGGTCGTCCCTGCGTAAGGGCAAATCGACCTTGGCGAAAAGTCCCTTGAGGTCAATCTCGCTGGGCTTGTTGATGACCAAGCCCAGAGCGCCACGCTCGCTGTGCTCACAAAGATAGACCACACTGCGCACAAAGTTGGCATCTGTCAGCCCGGGCATGGCAATCAAAAAATGATTGGTGAGATTGAACGGGGCAGAATCAGCGGGCATCTTTCAATTTTAATGGCGCGCATGGAAAAACAATTTGACTCCGGCCTGATGTGGTTTCGCCGCGATCTGCGGGTGGATGACAACACCGCCCTGAGCCGGGCCTTGCAAAGTTGCCGAAAGGTGCATTGCGTTTTCGTGTTTGACACCGAAATTCTGGACGGCCTGCCACGGGCCGATCGACGGGTTGAATTCATCCGTGAATCGTTGGTGGAGCTCGACCAGGCCTTGCGAGATTTAGCCCAACATCCCGAGGCGGGCTTGATCGTGCGCCACAGCGTCGCCAGCCACGAAGTGCCCGATCTGGCGGCACGCTTAAGGGTCCAGGCCGTGTTTGCCGCGCATGACGATGAGCCACAGGCCATCGCACGCGACGCGCGCGTGCGAGGTGGGCTGGCCAATATCGGCGTGGGCCTGTATACCGTCAAGGATCACGTCATCTTTGAACGTCAAGAACTGCTGACCAAAGGTGGCACGGTTTATGGCGTGTTCACACCCTACAAGAACGCCTGGTTGGCTGCTGTGGATGAACGCCATTTGCATGCACGGGAGGTCGTGGCTCATGCTTCGGCTCTGGCCCCCCGCCCTGCCGAACTGGCACGTTCCGTTCCCACACTGTCAGACATCGGCTTCGAGCCGACCAATTTGTCGACCCTGAAAATCCCGACCGGCATTCGCGGCGGGCAAGCACTATTTGAGGCGTTTTTTGATCGCATGGATCAGTACGACACCACGCGTGACTTTCCCGCCATCAAAGGGCCCAGCTACCTGGGTGTGCATCTGCGCTTTGGCACGGTCTCGATTCGGCGTCTGGCCGGCATTGCCTTGCAAAGGCAACTGCAGGGTAGCCAGGGCGCCGCGGTGTGGCTGAGCGAGCTGATCTGGCGCGACTTTTACGCTCAGATCCTGTCCAATTTTCCACACGTGGCGACCAGCGCCTACAAGCCTGAGTACGACGCCATCCACTGGGAACACGGCCCACATGCGCACAAGTTGTTCAAGGCATGGTGCGAGGGTCGCACGGGCTACCCACTGGTCGATGCCGCCATGCTCCAGATCCAACAGACGGGCTACATGCACAACCGCCTGCGCATGGTGGCGGGCAGTTTCTTGGTGAAAGACCTGGGCATCGACTGGCGCTGGGGCGAGGCTTACTTTGCCCAGCATCTGAACGATTTCGACTTGTCCGCCAACAACGGCGGCTGGCAATGGGTCAGCTCCAGCGGCTGTGATGCCCAGCCCTATTTCCGCATCTTCAACCCGGTCAGCCAGAGCGAAAAATTTGACCCGGAGGGCAAGTTCATCCGCCGCTACCTGCCGCAACTGGCCCAACTGCCCACGGCTGCACTGCACGCCCCCTGGCAGGCCAAACCGGTGGACCTGCAAGCGGCAGGCGTGCGATTAGGGCACGACTACCCCGAACCCATCGTGGACCATGTCGTCGCGCGCGAGCAGACTTTGGCGCGTTACGCCGTGGTGAAGAAAAAGGTTTGATCGGACAGGCGATGCGCCCTTGGGGCGTGCCTGACATCCGTCAAGAAAGACTCAGCAGATGTCGAAGAAGATCGGACCAGACCGACAACCCGACACACCATGCCAAGATTCAAATGGCCAGCGTCAGATCTGAACCATTTCAAAGTCTTCCTTGCGGGCGCCGCACTCGGGGCAGGTCCAGTTCATGGGCACGTCAGCCCACAGGGTGCCAGGGGCAATGCCGTGATCAGGCGCGCCAGCCTCTTCGTCGTATATCCAGCCGCAGATCAGACACATCCAAGTTTTTGTTTCGCTCACAGCTTTAAGGCCTCGAATAGAATGAATTTATTGTATCGACCACGTCCCAGGCACTCAGGCCTGCAGCGCGATAAACAAGGTCTATTTTGCCCGCAGCGCCTTAACGCCTTGTCCGGCCCGCCGTCAGCCCCCAACCCCGAGCCACTATGCCCATGACCGCCGACCCGACAGACCACTTGCCCGATGGGCAGGATGAGGCCCAGCCGGCTTGCGTGCTGGTCTTCAACGCCAGCGACCCAAGCGGCGCTGGTGGCTTGGCAGCCGACATCAGCGCCATCGCCTCGGTAGGGGCCCACGCCTTGCCCGTGGTCACAGGCGCCTACGCTCGGGATACTGGCGAAATTTTTGACCATTTTGCGTTCGATGAAGACGCGGTTGGCGAGCAGGCCCGCGCCATCTTGGAAGACGTTCCGGTGCAGGTCATCAAGGTGGGCTTTGTAGGCACGCCAGACAACATCAGCACGATTGCCGAGATCGCGTCCGACTACGCCGATGTGCCGCTGGTGGCCTACATGCCTGACCTGTCCTGGTGGGACGAAAGCCAGATCGACATGTATCTGGACGCGTTTCAAGAGCTGCTGCTGCCACAGACGTCTGTGCTTGTGGGCAACCAAGGGACGCTATGGCGCTGGCTATTGCCCGACTGGACCGGCGAAAAGGCGCCCAGCGCCCGTGACATTGCGCGTGCCGCCAGCGAACATGGCGTGGCCTACACCCTGGTCACCGGCATGGCCCTGCCCGAGCAGCACATCGACAACGTGCTGGCGACCCCCCAAACCGTGTTGTGCAGCGAGCGTTTTGAGCGCTTCGAGGCGGTATTCAGCGGTGCGGGCGACACCCTGTCCGGGGCGCTGTCGGCCATGCTGGCCAGCGGCACGGAGCTCGCCGATGCTGTGAAAGAAGCCCTGACGTATCTGGACCACTGTCTGGACGGTGGCTTCAGACCAGGAATGGGTCATGTGATCCCGGATCGCCTGTTCTGGGCTCAGCCCGACGACGAAGACGAAGACGGTGTACAAAGTGCAGCCTCCACACCTGATTATTTCGAAATGCCTCCCCATGAAACCCAGCACTGATCAAAACTTGGCCCTGTTCGAACGCGCGCAGCGCGTGATCCCTGGCGGCGTGAACTCGCCTGTGCGCGCCTTCAAAGCAGTAGGGGGCACACCCCGATTCGTGAAGCGCGCTCAGGGCGCCTACTTTTGGGATGCGAACGATCAGCGCTACATCGACTACATCGGCTCCTGGGGGCCCATGATTTTGGGTCACGGCCATCCCGCCGTACTGGAGGCGGTTCAAAAAGCCGCCCTTGACGGCTTTTCATTTGGCGCCCCGACGGAACGCGAAGTCGAATTGGCTGAAGAAATCCTGCGCTTGGTGCCCTCCATGGACATGGTGCGCCTGGTCAGTTCCGGGACGGAGGCGGCCATGAGCGCCATTCGACTGGCCCGCGGCGCCACAGGTCGAAGCAAGCTGATCAAATTTGAGGGCTGCTACCACGGCCACGCTGATGCATTGCTGGTCAAGGCAGGTTCTGGCCTGGCCACCTTTGGCAATGCCACCAGCGCAGGTGTTCCGCCCGAGGTAGTGCAACACACACTGGTGCTGGAGTACAACAACCTCGAACAACTGGAGGCGGCGTTTGCCCTGCACGGCAAGGACTTAGCTTGCCTGATGATCGAACCGATTGCCGGCAACATGAATTTCGTTCGGGCGTCGGTACCTTTCGTCAAGCGCGCCCGTGAGCTGTGCACGCAATATGGCGCCTTACTGGTGTTCGACGAGGTGATGACTGGCTTCAGGGTCGCCTTGGGTGGTGCGCAAAGCGTCTATGCCCGCGAAATTCCAGGCTTTGAGCCGGATATGACGGTGATGGGCAAGGTTATTGGTGGTGGCATGCCGCTGGCAGCCTTTGGCGCCAAGCGCGCCGTGATGGAGCTGATGGCGCCCCTGGGCCCGGTGTACCAGGCTGGCACCTTGAGCGGCAACCCCATCGCGACGGCCTGTGGTTTAGCCACCTTGCGAGAAATTCAGAAGCCCGGTTTCTACGCAACACTGGCCCGCAAGACCCAGGCACTGACCAGCGGCCTGAAAGCTGCCGCAGCCCAGCAAGGCCTGCCTTTCTGTGTCGATAGCGAGGGGGGCATGTTTGGGTTCTTCCTGTTTGACGCCCTGCCACAGAACTACGCCAAGGTCATGACGACCAACAGCGCCAAGTTCAACCAGCTCTTTCATGGCCTGCTGGACCGCGGCGTTTACATTGCCCCGGCCCTTTACGAAGCGGGCTTTGTCAGCGCGGCCCACTCCGACGAAGACATTGCCGCCACTGTGGCTGCGGCCAGCGACATCTTCAGCGAGATGAGTCGCGCGGATGGCGCTGCTGCTTAATCTGCCTTGCCAGCGCCCAAGGCGGCAACTGCCGCCAGCAAGTCTTCTGGCAAGAGCGGCTTGGGCAAGTAAATATCAGCGCCACTGACCAGGCCAGCCTCACGGTCTTGCGGCAAAACCCGGGCCGTGGCCAAGATAATGCCAGCACCGGGCTGGCGGAGCCTGAGTCGGCGGGTCAGGCTGATGCCATCCTCACCCGGCAAGCGCAGATCGATGACATAAACATCAAACAAGACACCGCTGAATTCGGCATCCAGCGCCTCGGCGCAATCGATTCCGGTCACCCGGTGACCTTGCTGACGTAGCGTTTCTACTGTGGCTTCTCGCAGGATGTCGTGGTCCTCGACCACCAGAATGTTCAAAGAGGCAACCATAGTGCGAAGCGAATATGACTGGGACTAGGACGGTAGTCCAGCTGGCCATCAAGCAAGTGGGCGAGGCCACGGGAAACATACATGCCCAGGCCAGCACCCGTCTGGTGCCGCGCATGGTCATGGCGGTAAAACTTTTGAAAGATGCGTTCTGGGTCTGGCCACCCACTGCGCCCAGGCAGGTTGCTGACCATGATCTGTACGCCGGGCAATTCGCCACGCATTTGAGAGCTCAGGGAAACCGTCACCGCGCTGTCTGGGGCGCTGTGGCGACAGGCGTTGTCAATCAGGTTGCCAAGCACCAGACGCAGCAAGTGCACATCAGACTCCATGGACTCGTGCGCCTCCAGTTGCAACTGCAAACGGCCCACCTGTGGATGCTGCTTGCACAGACGCTCAATTTCCGTTGCCGCATCGCAGGCCGCATGGTGTGCGGACAGACGCTTGCCTTCCAGCGCACCCGACAGCGTCGTGCGCTCAATGACGTTGTTCATATCACCCACCGAGTTCCTGATGAGGGAAATTTTTTGAGGTGTCAGGGCCTCAGGCGTGGTCACCAGCATACTGACCACCGCCAATGGGGTCTTCAGCTCATGGCCCAACATGGACATCATTTTTTGTTGATCCTGTACGCGGTCGCGTTCGTGCATCGCCTGACGCTCCACCAGCGCCAACTCAGTTTGCAAGCTCGCATGACCCTGCGCCAAACGGCGACTGCGTAGCTGCAGCAAACCCACCATCACCACACCGGACAACACGCCGTAAACCAGGGTGGTCAGCAGCGCCGACTCTGTGGCTTGCACCCACCCCAAAGAGGGCAATGATGAGCACAAGAGCGCCAGCAAAATCAGGCTGTAGGCCCCCACCAGCATGGGCTTGGGCAGGCGGTGCGACGATGCCGGGTCCGACACCTTCGGATAGGTGGCCAGGGACGCCGTGATCAGCCCAAAGACCGGCAACGCAACGACCAACGCCATTTGTATGCGCAGTGCCTGCATGGTGTGTCCGGACAGGACCAAGAGCACATCGACGGGAAACAGAAACACGGCCCCCTGCAAAACCCGCAGGGTCCAACGGGGCGGCTCGTACTCGCGCAACAGCAAGTAATCAAAGTAGACCGACAAGGGCACAAAGGTCACGATGATCAGATTAGACAAGGTGTCCAGCAGTTTGGGCGCGAGCCAGTCTTGATTCAAAAATCGCAAATAGCCGAGCAGTACCAAGGCAAACAAAACGGCAAACAGCTGCTTGACAAAAAAGACGGCCAAGAGCTTTTCAGGGGCGATCAGCAAATTGACCAGCGCCCAGCCAACGAACAAAATAACCACGCCCATGTAGATGCCATAGAGCATGTGCTGTCTGGTGTCTGCCTGGCGTGCCTGCGCCAAGGTCAGCGCCTCCACGTCCAGCAATCGGGTACTCGTGGACTGAAGTCGCAACCAGAGGTCCCGAGGCTCATCGCCCAAAGGAACCACAAAACCAAAGTCCAGGGATGGATACTCATCCGCGGAGAGGGGATGATGGTCGCCCGTGACACGGGGTTCCGTACGCGGCGACAAGGGATCGAACAGCGCCACGTCGTCCAACAGCGGCGGACGCAATCGCAGCACCACGGTTTGCGACAGATTTTTGTCCATCTCACTCTTCAACTGACCCGCGGCCACGTTTCGGGCGGGGTCTATGCGCAAGCGCAGCCAGATAGCCGAACTGCCGTAGCCCTTGCTCAGCAGGCCCTGATAGGGACTGAATTCACGTTTTTGTACCTCTTCCAAGGACAGCACGGCTTGAGGATCATCCAGCCATGCCCTCTCGAAGATCAGGTCTTGTGCCCAAGTTTGGATGGGAGCCAGCAGGACCAAAAAACAGAGCTGCACAAGCCAGGAGCGCAAGGCAGTGGCCGCGAAAGCGACGAGCGCAGACACCGGGCGATGCAATGCAGGTCCAAAAAATGCAGTTAGGCTCATGTCAACAAACTTGGGAGTACCCGATGGTAGTTCACTGAAAGCACCACCACCTTGCCCAGTGAGCACGTTTTGTTACCAAGCCACCACCTCTGCTTCACCCATCGGGCATCGCCGCTGGCGTGACGACACTTAAACTTGCTGCAAGATCGTTTTACCAAGGACTGCCATGAAAAAGATCGTTTTGCCCATGATGCTGGCCATGTGTGCCGGCCTCAGCCTGGCCCAGGAAATGGGGCGCGTGATTTCGTCCACCCCCGTGATTCAGCAAGTCGCCATGCCTCGTCAAGTGTGCACCAACCAGCAGGTGACCAGCGCAGGCAGTAAATCCGGTGCCGGCGCCGCCATGGGGGCGATCGCGGGCGGAGCCATCGGAAATGCGGTGGGGGATGGCGGCGGTCGAGCGATCGCCACCATGATCGGTTTGGTCGGCGGCGCTATCTTGGGCGACAAGGTGGAAGGGCCAGGACAGCCCCAAACCCAGAACGTGCAAACCTGCAGCACCCAGACGTTTTATGAAAACCGCACCATGCACTACAACGTGGTTTACGAATACGCAGGCAAGCAATACACCGTTCAAATGTCTAATGACCCGGGACCATACGTCAAGCTGCAAATCACGCCCATCAGCTCAGTGCAGCCCGACGATGCTGTAGTGAGTACTTATGCGACAGCGCCGGCGGTACAACCCATCGTTCAGGTCCAGGCACAACCCCAATGGGTCAGTCAACCTGTGGTGATCGTTTCAGATAACTATTACCCACGAACCCTGTACCCCCGCCACCACCATGACCGAGGCGCTCGCCCAGCAGCGGGCATCAACATGGAGTGGCAGATCATCAACGGCCGCCGGTACTAAATCTCCCCGGCTGGAGACAGTCACTATTGTCAGTGGCGGAAGTGGCGCACGCCACTAAACACCATGGCCACCCCGCGCTCGTTGGCGGCAGCAATCACTTCGTCGTCACGCATGCTGCCACCTGGCTGAATCACGCAGGTGGCTCCCGCATCGACCACCACATCCAGCCCATCGCGAAATGGGAAGAAGGCGTCGCTCGCTACCACTGTGCCCGCCAAAGACAAATTGGCATGCTGGGCCTTGATGCTGGCAATACGTGCCGAGTCCAGTCGGCTCATCTGACCCGCGCCCACGCCCATGGTCATGCCGTCCTTGCAAAACACGATGGCGTTTGACTTGACGTACTTGGCCACATTCCAGGCAAACAGCAGGTCGTTCAGCTCTTGCGCTGTGGGCTGCTTGGCGGTGACGACCTTCAGGTCGGCCAGGCTCAACTCGTGGTTGTCTGCGGTTTGCAGAAGAATGCCCGAGCCAATGCGCTTCATATCCATGGCGTTGCGCCCCTGAGACCAGGCGGAGTCGCCGCCTTTGGGCAAGTCAATTTGCAGGATGCGCACATTGACCTTGGTTTTGAAAACTTCCAGCGCCTCAGGCGTGAAGCTGGGCGCCATCAGGACTTCCACAAACTGCTTGGAGATTTGCTGCGCAGCAGCCGCATCCAGCTCGGTGTTCAGGGCAATGATGCCGCCAAAAGCCGAGGTGGGGTCGGTCTGAAAGGCCTTGCTGTAGGCCTCAAGTGCATGAGCGCCCACGGCCACGCCACAGGGATTGGCATGCTTGACGATCACACAGGCAGGGGTGTTGAAGCTCTTGACACACTCCCAGGCGGCGTCAGCATCGGCAATGTTGTTGTAGGACAGCTCCTTGCCCTGCAATTGTTTGGCCGTCACTAAAGAGCCGGGCGCTGGATACAGGTCCCTGTACAAGGCAGCTTGCTGATGCGAGTTCTCGCCATAGCGCAGGTCTTGCACCTTCACAAACCGGCCATTGCTTTGCCCTGGAAAGAGGTCCAGTGCGGGTGTCGCGTGGCCGGCAGGCACATCATCACCCACTTGTACTGCGCTGAGATAGTCGCTGATCGCGCCGTCATATTGACTGATGCGGTTAAACGCTGCCACCGACAGCGCAAAACGGGTCTTGTCCGTCAACTTGCCGCCGGCGCGCAGTTCGGACAGCACCTGACCGTATTGAGACGCATCGGTCAAAACGCCCACGTCTTTCCAGTTCTTGGCCGCACTGCGCACCATGGCAGGGCCACCAATATCAATGTTCTCGATGGCATCTTCCAAGGTGCAGCCGGCTTTGGCCACCGTCGCCTCAAACGGGTAGAGGTTGACCACCAACAGGTCGATGGTGTCGATGCCGTGCTGTTTGAGCGCGGCCATGTGTTCAGGCACTTCCCGGCGCGCCAGCAGGCCACCGTGGACCTTGGGGTGCAGGGTCTTGACGCGGCCATCCAGCATTTCTGGAAAACCGGTCAGCTCTGCCACCTCGGACACGGGCAGGCCCTGGTCGGCCAGCAGTTTGGCAGTGCCGCCAGTGGAAATGAGCTGGACGCCCAGGCCATGCAGGGCCTGCGCGAATTCGACGATGCCGGTTTTATCGGAGACGGAAAGAAGTGCTTTCATGGGTTCTCTTGAAGTTGCCTTATTTACTGACCAATTGATGCTCAAGGAGCTTTTTGCGTAGAGTGTTGCGGTTCAGCCCCAGCCATTGCGCGGCGCGGGACTGGTTGTGTTCGGCCTGTTGCATGACGACTTCCAGCAGCGGCCGCTCGACCACTGCCACGAGCATGTCGTACATGCCATTGGGCTCGGTGCCCTGCAGGGCCTGAAAATACTCTTCCAGGTTGGCACGCACGCATGCCTCGATGTGCTCATGACTCATGCACGGGTCTCCAAAGTCAACTCGCTGAGGCCAGTTTCAAGGGCCAACAAGCGCGTGTCAGGCAAGCGGTCAGAACGCTGTGCCAACATGTCAAAAAAATCGGCCACCGCCGCCGCTTGCGACTCGGTGTCCTCCAACATATTCATTCGGGCCCGGAAGGCCTCGCCTTCAGGCAGGTGCTTCACATACCAACCGATGTGCTTACGCGCCGTGCGCACCCCCAAAAACTCGCCATAGAGCGAGTAGTGATCGCGCAGATGCTCCAGCAAAAGGCTGCGCACTTCGGCCACCAGCGGTGGCGCCAAATGCACGCCTGTCGCCAAAAAGTGGGCGATCTCGCGAAAAATCCAGGGGCGCCCCTGAGCAACCCGGCCCATCATGATGGCATCGGCACCGGTGGCGGCCAGCACATCGCGGGCTTTTTCGGGTGTATTGATGTCGCCGTTGGCCACCACTGGCACTCGCACCGCTGCCTTGACAGCAGCGACCGTGTCGTACTCGGCGTGGCCGGCGTAGCCTTGCTCCCGGGTGCGACCATGGACCGTGATCATCTGCACACCGGCCTGCTCTGCGGCACGGGCTATGACTTCAGCATTCTTATGGGTCTGGCACCACCCCGTGCGCATCTTGAGGGTGACGGGCACCCGGTGCGGTTCACAGGCTTTGACCACCGCCTCAACAATGGACAGCGCCAGCGGCTCATCCTGCATCAAAGCCGAACCCGCCCACTTGTTGCACACTTTTTTGGCCGGGCAGCCCATATTGATGTCGATGATCTGCGCACCCCGGTCGATGTTGTAAGCCGCAGCATCAGCCATCATGGCCGCATCGGTACCGGCAATCTGTACCGCAATCGGACCTGGCTCGCCTTCGTGGTTCGCCCGCCGGGATGTCTTGAGGCTGTTCCACAGGTCGCGCCGGGACGTGACCATCTCGCTGACGGCATAGCCCGCGCCGAGCTTGCGACACAACTGTCGGAACGGACGATCCGTCACCCCCGCCATGGGGGCGACAAACAGGACGTTTGGCAATTGATGTTGACCGATGTGCATGCGCTCAGGCTGATAATCCCCGCTGCACAGGCTGGGCGGGGCAGGCAGGTGAAAAAACGGGGAGCGCCATTCTAGCTGCCCAAATTTTGAGCACCATCTTGGCTCACCTCACCACAGCGCCATAGTCAGGACCCCGCATGCACGACTGGATCACCTCGCTAACCTCTTTTTTTTCGCTTCCCCAGTACGGGCTCAGCTCCCTCTTTCTGGTGTCTTTTGTCTCTGCCACCTTGTTGCCCTTGGGTTCAGAGCCGGCGCTGTTTGGCCTGGTCAAACTGCGTCCTGACCTTTTCTGGATCGCCATTGCTGTGGCCACCAGCGGCAACACTTTGGGAGGCGCCGTGAGCTGGGCCATGGGGCGTGGTTCGGAGCAATGGCTGCATGGACGCAAAAGCCAAGCATCGCATCGGAAAGCCCTGGCCTGGCTGGAACGCCTGGGGCCCAAGGCCTGCCTGCTGTCATGGCTGCCGGTCGTGGGCGACCCACTTTGCGCAGTGGCGGGCTGGCTCAAGCTGCCGTTCTGGCCTTGCGTTGGCTACATGGCCATCGGCAAATTGGCGCGCTACATCTTCATGACTGGCGGGCTGGTGTGGATGTTTCCTGGTGGCATGTAAATCCGGCACTTAGACGCCCTGGCCCATCAGCATGCTGATGGATTGCCGTCACAATTCGCCTTTGCAAATGCAACAAGGCCATTGAACGCCACACACATGAACGACGCCCGCACTCACACTAGCCCGGCAAAAGAGATCGACCTGGAGTCACTGCCCGGCCATTACATACGCCGGCTGCAACAAATTGCCGTGGCCATCTTCATCCAGGAAACCGAGACACACGGTCTGACGCCGGTGCAATATGCGGCATTGCAAGCTGTGGGCAACGCACCGGGCTTGGACCAGCGAACACTGGCGCGCACCATCGGCTTTGACACCTCGACGATTGCCGGTGTGATTGATCGACTGGAAGCGCGTGGCTTGATGTTGCGCAACGCCTCGGCCTCTGACCGCCGCGTCCGCAGGCTCACGGCCACACCCGAAGGTTTGGCGTTGCTTGCCAATGTTCAGCCAGACATGCTGCGCGCACAGGAGCGCATGCTGGCGCCTTTGCCCAAGGCAGAGCGCGTCGAGTTCATGCGTATGCTGCGTTTGCTGGTTGACACCAACAACGACCTGAGCCGCGCGCCCAGCCAGCCGGGCTAGGCAGCCGGGCCAGAGCAGGACAAATGACTCAGGAGCTGAACAGGAAGTTCATCACGTCACCGTCCTTGACCACGTAATCCTTGCCTTCAGCCCTCATCTTGCCGGCATCTTTGGCTCCCTGCTCACCCTTGAAGGTGATGAAGTCGTCAAAGGCAATGGTCTGAGCACGTATATAGCCTTTTTCAAAGTCCGTATGAATCACGCCGGCGGCCTGGGGGCCCGTATCGCCGACATGGATGGTCCAGGCGCGCACTTCCTTCACCCCTGCCGTGAAGTAGGTTTGCAGGCCCAGCAGAGCATAAGCTGAACGAATCAGACGATTCAGCCCTGGCTCGGACTGGCCCAACTCCTCCAGGAACATCTGGCGGTCCTCGTCGCTCATCTCGCTCATTTCGGCCTCGAGCTTGGCGCAAATGGCCACCACAGGCGCATTTTGTGCAGCAGCAAAGGCCTTCAGTCGATCCAGCAAAGGGTTGTTTTCGAAACCATCTTCAGCCACGTTGGCCACAAACATGGCAGGCTTGGCGGTGATCAGGAAAAACTGCTTGAGCAGGGGCAACTCTTCCTTGCTGAAGTCCAAGGTGCGCACCGGCTTGGCCTCGTTCAGGGCGGCCTGGCACTTCTCCAGAATCGCCACCAGCTTGATGGACTCTTTGTCACCCGAACGCGCCGTCTTGGTGATGCGGTGCAGTGCTTTTTCGACAGCAGACAGGTCGGCCAGGCACAGTTCGGTCTGTATGACTTCAATGTCGGCAATAGGGTCCACCTTGCCCGCAACGTGAATCACGTTGTCGTCTTCAAAACAGCGCACCACGTTGATGGTGGCATCTGTCTCTCGAATGTGCGCCAGGAACTTGTTGCCCAGGCCTTCACCCGTGCTGGCACCAGCCACCAGACCAGCAATATCCACAAACTCCACAATGGCCGGCACGATGCGCTCAGGCGTGATGATGGCGGCCAGCTGCTGCAGACGCGGATCGGGCACCTCAACCACGCCCACATTGGGTTCGATGGTGCAGAAGGGATAGTTCTCGGCCGCAATGCCAGCTTTGGTCAGGGCGTTGAACAGGGTGGATTTACCAACGTTGGGCAAGCCCACGATGCCGCACTTCAAACTCATGAAAATTCCTTAGGAGAGCCGCCACAGAGAGGCCTGCGCGGCACAAAAAACAAGCGTGGATTGTAATGAGGCACTCTTTTGGGGCCCGCGACCGTCAGCCCCGCCGCTCAAGCCCCCCTCGCACATTGGCCTTCAGACCCCCGCGCGATCGAGCTCCATGTAGGCATGTTGCAACCACATCTTCAGGCGTTGGCGCTCCATCAAACCAAGGCCGGCGCCTTCCACGTCGCCGCCCGCCTTGGCAGCCCAAAAACTACTGTTGCAAGCGTCGATTTTTTGCGCAATGGGATCGTGCAAATGTTTGATGGAAATCACTGTCGCGCCCAAGGCCAAGGCTCGCTCTAGTTGCCCTGACTGCTCCAATTGAGTGAAAGCTTCACCCCGTAGCTGATTGCGAACAAGGTTGTAGTTGAGCTGTGCACCAAAACGGTCCAGCAGTCGCGCCAGCAGATCGACTGAATCCCGGCCTGAGTCCATCACATGCCAGTAATGCAGTCTAAAGCCAGCCTCCTGTGCCAAGTCCATCACACCCGATTCATCCATCCACTTGGCCAAGGGCTCGTGGGTCTGTGCGGCCAAATCCACTAACACGCGCCTGCCCGGCTCGGCCACGGCCGCCTCGACCAAATGATCCAGGGCCTCGTAGCGATCAATCAGCACGGGCGAGGCGTAGCCAGCGTAAAAGCGTAGCAAGGCGCCATGGGAGCGATCAGTGTCAAAGCCGGTAAAGGGCAATTGGTGATCTATCAGGTACTGCGCCAGTAAACGCGACACCATGGATTTGCCAACCCCGCCTTTCTCACCCCCGATCAAGTGAATTTTGGAAACCGGTTGCGCATTTGTGAACGACATGAAACAAAACCTTTTCAAAATAAAGGATGCAAGGGATGCAAGAAGTGCGCCGAAAAAGCCTTGCGCCAGGCGTCATCAGGCCCCAACCACCCGCACTGAAGCATGCAAGCGAGGCCAGGCGGAATCGTTTCCTCTGTCGCCATGCGCGGTGATAGGCAGGTTTTGCATCAAAATGCATAGTAGTACACCCCTTCCGCGGTACCCCAACTCTTTCGTATCCATGCAAGAAGATTTGCCCAACGACGAGCCAGAGCAGGTGGCCGGCCCACCGCCTACACCCACTGCGCCAGCGCCGTTGGTCCGCCCCGGAGGACTGGACAGTGATCCAGCAGATGCTTGGGCCATGTTGCACGGGCGGCTAAGCATTGTGTTGGCGGGCAGTTCCCAGGGTGCGGACCTGCAGCAGCGATTGGGGTTCATCGCGGATGCCGTTGCTCACCTCAATGGCAAGCGCCCGGATGACAGCCTCTTTGTGCTGGTGCAAATGCTGTTTGACAGCCGCGCCAATTACAGTGTGACCCACGCTTTGCTTTGCGCGCTGATCTGCCAGATGATGCGAACGCCAGTTGGCATTGCGCCGGAGGACGAACCTGCACTGGTGCGCGCGGCGCTGACCATGAACATCGGCATGACGCAACTGCACGATCAGCTGGCACGTCAGGCGCAATCACCCTCGACCGACCAGAGGCAAGACATCCAGTCGCACCCCATCAAAGGCGCAGAGATATTGCGTGAGCGTGGCGTGCAAGACGCGACTTGGCTGGCGCTGGTGGAAGATCATCATGAAGACACCAGCGGTGAAGGTTACCCACTGGGGAAAAAAGAACTGACGCAAGCTCAGCAATTACTTCACATGGTCGACCTGTTTGCCGCGCACATCAGCCCTCGCAAAAGCCGTCGCAGTCTGGCGCCCAATGCTGCCGTGGCCGACATGTACCTCAAGTCGCAAAACAGTGAGAGTCCATTGGGTGTGGCCTTCGCCAGAACGATGGGGATGTACCCCCCAGGAACCTATGTAGAACTCAAGTGCGGCGAAACCGCTGTTGTTGTCCGTCGCGGCGAACGCGTCCATATGCCTGTGGTCATGGCTATTGCAGATGCGCAAGGTATGCCCCTGAGCACCCCCAGCCGCCGAAATACACAGCTGCCGGCCTTTGCCGTCCAAAGCCCGGTTGCCACAGAGGATGTGAAGATCTCGGTCGATGTCTCACGCATGCTCCGTCGGGTCTGAATCTCCCCTTACCCATTGGGGGCTGCCCTCGGTGGGAGCGAAGCAGCGACTTCTACAATCCAACCATGGCAAGAGCTTTTGACGTTTGCATTCGTGGGGCCGGCATCACTGGCCGGGCTCTAGCTTTGTTGCTGGCACGCGAACGCTTGCGCGTGGCGCTGGTCTGCGAACCCGCCCCCCAACGAACCGGCGCCGCAGACGTGCGAGCCTACGCGCTCAACCACGCGTCGCGGGGCCTTTTGGAATCTCTTCGATGCTGGCCACCGGAGGCTCAGGCCACTGCCGTGCTCGGTATGCAAATTTCGGGGGATGCCGGCGGAGAGCTACGCTTTGACGCACAGGCACAAGGCACAGAAGCACTAACCTGGATCGTGGATGTGCCGACACTGGAGGCACGTCTGGACGACGCACTCCGGTTTCAACCGCAGATCGAAATACTTGAGTCAACTGCACCTGCAACGTTGACAGTCGTGTGTGAAGGCCGTGCCAGCGTCAGCCGGGCGGCGCTTAGCGTCGAATTTGATATCACCGCTTACTCGCAACACGCGCTGGCGGCCCGCATCAGCACCTCAGAGCCCCATCATCAGCTGGCGCGCCAGTGGTTCACTGAACAAGACATCCTGGGCTGTTTGCCTCTGGACGGTCCGCAAGGGCGAGCGCTGGCTTTCGTCTGGTCTTTGCCACCCGAACGGGCACAAGAACTGCAAAACGTAGAGGCAGATCACTTCATCCGTCAACTTCAGGCCGCCAGTCATGGCGCCTACGGCACACTGGAACTTATCAGTGATCGCATGGTCTGGCCGCTCCAGCTAGCCCGCGCACAACGCTGGACGGGCCACAACGAAAGTGGCGCTTGGGCCTTGGCCGGCGATGCTGCCCACACAGTGCATCCGCTTGCGGGTCAAGGACTCAATTTAGGTTTATCGGACGTCGCAGAGCTAGCCAAAATTATTCATCAGCGAGACTATTGGCGCAGTGTCGGGGATCCACTCCTGCTGCGCCGTTACGAGCGCGCTCGCAAGTCGGATGTGATGGCCATGGGTGCCAGTACCGATGGACTGCAGCAACTGTTTGGCCGACGAGGCGAGACCTGGCGCAAGTTGCGCAATTGGGGGCTCAATGGATTCGACCACAGCGGCCCCCTGAAGACCTGGCTGGCAAAGCAAGCCATCCGCGCGCATTAGCCATCAACATACACACAGACTCACCCCTCAACCTATGCACATCGCTTTTCAATGGTTAGCCAGCGCCGCTTTTTTGCTGAGCACCTACGCACACGCGGACGAAGCATCGATTCGCAAAAATTTGCAGGAACGACTGCCTAACCTCCCCACCATAGACGAGGTGAGCAAAGCCCCCATGCCTGGCTTGTATGAGATCCGACTCAACGGCACCGACATTTTCTATACCGATGTCGACGGCAATTTTTTGATTCAGGGCAATCTGATTGACACCCGTGCCAGGCGTAACCTGACAGAAGAAAGGGTGGAAAAGCTGACGGCGGTCAACTTCGACGCCCTCCCCGTCAAAGACGCATTCACCATCGTTCGCGGCAACGGCAAACGCAAGCTGGCCGTTTTTGAGGACCCCAACTGTGGCTACTGCAAGCGTTTTGAACGCGATCTGCAAAAAGTGGACAACATCACTATCCATATGTTTTTGTATCCCATACTGAGCCCAGATTCAGCCGAGAAATCCAAAAATATCTGGTGCGCCAAAGACCGGTCAAAGGCGTGGCTTGACTGGATGGTGCGTGATCAGGCTGCAAGCACCGCTGCAGCCAATTGCGACGCCAGCGCCATTGCACGAAATGTGGAGTTGGGCAAAAAGTACAAGATAACTGGCACCCCCACCCTGATCTTTGCTGATGGCTCCCGCATTCCCGGCGCCATCAATGCAAGCCAGATCGAAGAAAACCTGACCAAAATCAAGCCGCAATGAAAACCGCGGCGTCTGTTCGGTACCAGGTCAGTCCAGCCGATCTGCATGCTCACCTGTTTGAGGTCACGCTCACAGTTGCGAAGCCGGCTGCCTTGCAACGTCTGCAGTTGCCCGCCTGGATTCCCGGCAGCTACCTGATTCGAGAATTTGCGCGCCACTTGCACGGCCTAGAGGCCCGTCAGGGCAAGCGCAAACCCCAACTGACGCAATTCGACAAGCACACATGGGATGTCGCTTGCGATCCGGATCGCCCGCTCACCTTGCATTACACCGTGTACGCTTTTGATGCTTCGGTACGCACGGCATGGCTGGATAGCCAGAGAGGCTTTTTCAACGGCACTGGTTTGCTGCTGAGGGTGCTTGGGCAGGAAGATCTGGTGCACCGCCTGGACGTGACACCGCCGAGCGGGCATGAAGACTGGCGTCTGGCAACCTCGCTTCAAGCCATCAAAATCAATGAGATGGGCTTCGGGGCCTACAGGGCAGACAACTATGACGAATTGGCGGACAGCCCCGTGGAAATGGGTGCTTTCTGGAGCGGCGAGTTTGTCGCGGCAGGCGTCCCCCACCGTTTTGTGGTGTCAGGTGCGGCGGCTTCGTTCGACGGCGATCGGCTCATGAGGGATGCCAAGAAAATCTGTGAAACCGCTATCCGCTTCTGGCATGGTGAAGAAAAAGCAGCGCATGACCGCTATGTTTTCATGCTCAGCGCGGTGGACGATGGCTACGGCGGACTAGAGCACAAGTACAGCACAGCGCTGATCTGCAACCGGCGAGATTTGCCACGACTAGGTGACGCCAGCACGAGCGACGGTTACACCACCCTGCTCGGCCTGATCAGTCATGAGTACTTTCACACCTGGAACGTGAAGCGGCTGCGCCCTGCAGACCTGGTTCCCCTGGACTACCAGCAAGAAAATTACACCGAGCTGCTCTGGTTTTTTGAAGGATTTACCAGCTACTACGACGACCTGCTGCTGCGCAGGGCCGGGTTGCTAGACGATGCCGCCTACTTGAAGCTGCTGTCCAAAACCATCAACCAGGTTCTCCAAACACCCGGGCGATTTGTTCAGTCGGTGGCACACGCCAGTTTTGATGCCTGGGTCAAATACTACCGGCAGGATGAAAATACACCCAATGCCACCGTCAGCTATTACACAAAGGGCGCGCTGGTAGCACTTTGCCTGGACCTTACCCTACGCGCCGAAGGCAATACGACTCTGGATCAGGTCATGCGCGGCCTTTGGTTACGCTGCCAGGCCAAGGCCAAGCCCATGACCCAGACCGACCTCGAAGAGGTATTGCAGGATTTGGGCGGACGTCCTTACGCCAGAGAATTGGCAAACTGGGTTCACAGCACCCATGAATTGCCCTTGGAGGCCTTGCTGAAGGGGCAGGGCTTGGACATTCACCACGAGCCCGCAACGCTTGCTCAAGCGCTGGGCCTACGGGTGCTCGAAGATGGCAATATCCGCATCAAAGGCGTGCTTAGCGGTAGTGCAGCTGAGCTGGCCGGACTGGCAGCGGGTGACGAATGGTTGGGTATAGAAATACCGGGCAAAAAACGCGACCAGGTTTCACAGGCCTGGCGGCTAAGCAAACTTGAAGACTTGAGCCTGTACGCAGGCCAACTGAAGCCACTGACGGCCATCATCGCCCGAGACAAACGCTTACTGCGCCTGCCCATCACACTGCCTGAGCGCGTCCAGACTTGGCGCTTGACAGCGGGATCAGATGAACGATGCAGCCCTTGGCTGATGGGTTAACGCCTTTTACCAACTATCAGGAGTCACCATGAATTACGAATTGATCCAGGTACGTATCGAAGCCGACAAGGTAGGCATCATCACCCTGAACCGTCCCAAGCAACTCAATGCACTGAACGATCAGGTCATGGACGAAGTAGGCGCCGCCCTGCGTGCCTTTGACGCCAATGAGGCCATAGGCAGCGTCATCATCACCGGAAACGAGAAAGCATTTGCCGCTGGCGCCGACATTGGTGCCATGGCGCAACAAAGCTTCGCAGAGGCATTCCGCAGTGATTTCATCACGCGCAATTGGGAGGTCATACGAACCATACGCAAGCCCATCATTGCGGCCGTGAGCGGATTTGCTCTGGGTGGCGGTTGTGAGCTTGCGATGATGTGTGACTTCATCATTGCTGCCGACAACGCCAAATTTGGCCAACCGGAAATCAAGCTGGGGATCATCCCGGGCGCCGGCGGCACTCAACGCCTGCCCCGCGCCGTTGGTAAAGCCAAGGCGATGGACATGGTGCTGACCGGCCGCATGATGGATGCTAACGAGGCGGAACGCGCTGGCTTGGTGAGCCGTGTGGTTCCTCTTGAAAAGCTGATGGAAGAGTGCCTAGGCGCAGCACTGATGATCAGTGCTTACTCTCAAATTACCGTGATGGCCGCAAAAGAATCCGTCAACCGCGCTTTTGAAGGAACTTTGGCTGACGGCGTGTTGTTTGAGAGACGGTTGTTTCATGCGCTCTTTGCGACGGCTGATCAAAAAGAAGGCATGGACGCCTTCGTCAATAAGCGCGCCGCGACTTTCAAGCATTGCTAGAAACATTGCGCCACGCGAACAGCCACTTTGCGTCGCGACCGCAAGTCAAAGACACCAAATTTATTGGCTATAATGTCTGCCTTGCGGTGATATAGCTCAGTTGGTTAGAGCGCAGCATTCATAATGCTGATGTCGGTGGTTCAAATCCACCTATCACCACCAAACATTTTTGGGGCTTGTGCCCTGAATTAAAAAAACCCGCTCAGCTCACGCTTTGCGGGTTTTTTGTTTGCAACATAGTTTGATGACGCAACGTCTCAGGGCGTCAGGAGTTGTCGGCCCAAATGTCGCGACTTCCATCGGAAAACTGCGGAAATTCCTCGCGATGGGCGTCACGCAACGAGGTCAAGGCCATCACGATTTCCAGCGGAAAGCCTCGGCGCTTACCGTTTCTGGTGTCGTGCAACAAGTTGTCGATGTAGGGGAGCAAGTCGCCACTCCCCCAGGTCTCACGCAGGCGCACACCAATGTGCGCAAAGCGGGAGTTCACAAGATCGTAATCTTCATTCGAAAGCATGAGGCGTTCGGTCCGAAACCACGGTTGCTGTTGAGTTGCTCAAAGTCCAGACGTCAGCTCAAAAGGCTGCGTTTCTGACGGGGTAATGCTCAAACAATTGCAAATGCGCTTCGATCCTTGCCCGCGATCCATGTAGGTGCTACGCCACGGCCAGTCCAGGTCTTGCCCGAAATAGGATCGCGGTATTTTGCAGCCACCTTGCCAGTGGATTTTCCTTTTGCCTTGGCCTTGCCGTTCGGGAACACATCGTCCGCCGTCAGGCCATACTCGGCCACAATGGCATGAACCTTGGAAATTGCCTCGGCCATTTCACGCTGACGAGTTTCGGCAATTTGCTGCTCAATAGCAGCTTTTTGTGCAATAAGTTCTTGAAGAGTTGTCATGATTGATGAGTCAGGTATTTAATTGTCTGTTATCCCTGATGCCAATTATATTCTTGGTATGTAAAGCGAGTTGATGAGACGCAAATACAGCCTAGGCTCTCAATATTTTGTTAACCGGGTTAGGTCTAAGGCGGTAGGCATCCGGCATTCCCGCCCCCAACAGCGGGCGTAAATACATCCTGAAGGCGTCTGTCACGTCCGTACCACTGGATGCAATAAACTCATCTTCCAAGACACGGGTTTTGCCAGCCACATGCTCAAGCGGTAGCAATTCGTAGTCCACCGAATAAAACCCGGTCCTTTTGATGGCGACCGAGCCATCTCGCGCGCCCCACATCGCAAATTGCACCGCTTTTTCTCCAACCTCTCTGGCTTCGCGCTGATCAACGTCGGACAAGCAACCTAAAAAGGAACGCTGCAAATAACCAAAGGTGTCGCCTCTGACACGCTTGATGCCCAAGTTGGCCTTGATTTCATCGCACAAGAGATCAGCCAAAGCGCCGCTGCCAGAAAGCTGCACATTTCCGTGGGCATCGTGCTCCATCTGCTTGGCGAGTTTGGCTGCAACGGCCTGGCCTGTAGCGTCGTGTATGCCCTCAGACACCGCAATGACACAGCGACCGAGACGTTCATAGACAGACTTCACATCACGTAAAAATTGCTCGAGATCAAAGGTTCGCTCGGGCAAATAGATCAGATGGGGGCCGTCATCAGCAAACTTCTTTCCCAAGGCAGACGCTGCTGTTAAAAATCCGGCGTGTCGCCCCATAACAACAGCCAGATAAACACCAGGCAAAGCGGCGTTATCAAGATTGGCGCCGGCAAATGCTTGTGCCACAAATCGGGCGGCCGAGGGAAAACCCGGCGTGTGATCGTTTCCCACCAGGTCGTTATCGATGGTCTTAGGGATATGTACACAGCGCAGTGGATATGCAGCTTTCTGCGCTTCTGCGCTGACAATGCGCACGGTGTCTGATGAATCATTACCGCCGATATAGAAAAAGTAGCCTATATCGTGCGCCTGTAACACCTTGAAAATCTCCTGGCAGTACTTGACGTCGGGCTTGTCACGCGTTGACCCCAATGCCGACGAGGGAGTATTTCCCACCATTTCCAGGTTGTGACTTGTCTCCTGGGTCAGATGCACAAAATCCTCATCCACAATCCCGCGCACACCATGACGGGCGCCATACACGTGAGCAATACCAGGAAAACGCCTGGCTTCCAACGCGACACCCACAAGAGATTGATTGATAACCGCCGTAGGGCCACCACCCTGCGCCACAAGAATTTTGTTCGAAGCCATCTTGTCTCCTTATGAAACAACTCACCCAGAACCATGGATATGCCGGTCGCAAATCAGTTGCAATCGTAGCACCGGGGAATAACGACGTGACTTCTTCACACACTCCAGGTTTACCCTTGTACGGCCTACGCCCGCAAAGTCTGCGCTGGTAAACTCAACTGGCAACTGAGCGGCTCACGCCGCTCAGACTTTCCTTCATCAGCCTCTGGATAAACACCATGAACCGCTGTCTTCAAAGCAAGGGGTATCAAGCCCCCAGCACAATCGCCCGACGCGACAAGTATCTTGAGTTCGCCACTACGGCCGCAATGCTGTTTGCCGCTTTTTTTGGGGTCAATGAGCCTGCACTTGCCCAGGGCATCCAGCGCAGCTTTCCCACCGATGCCTTACGAGGCAGGCTGGTGGTCACTCAACCGCCCGATGTCGTGCTCAATGGTCGGCCAGACCGACTTTCGCCTGGTGCACGTATCCGCAGCGAGAAAAATCTGCTGGTGTTGTCAGCCTCTCTGGCTGGACGAGAGCAGCTTGTGAACTACACCCGTGAACCCAACGGCCTGATCCATGACGTCTGGATTCTGAGCGAAGCAGAGGCGCAGCAGCCGCGCGAAGACCTGCCCACGCTGGGCACTTTGATTCCCGGTGAACGCGCCGAGCGACCCAAAGTGGATGATGGCCGAACGCCTTTCGACCAGCTCCCCCTTTTCAAACCCTGACACCGCCCTTGGCCTGCCCTTGCATAGGCAGGCACCAATGCTTGTCGTCAACCGCACGATACCGTGCACTCCAAAGCGTCACATGAGCAAAAAAGTATTTATCAAAACCTTCGGCTGCCAGATGAACGAGTATGACTCCGACAAGATGGCCGACGTGCTGGCCGCGGCCGAGGGCTACGAGCCCACCCAGGATGTGAACGAGGCAGATCTGGTGCTTTTCAACACCTGCTCAGTTCGGGAAAAAGCCCAGGAAAAAGTGTTTTCTGACCTTGGTCGGATCAAGCACCTCAAGAAAAAAGGCGTCCTCATCGGTGTCGGAGGCTGCGTTGCCAGCCAAGAAGGCGCTGCCATCATTGAGCGTGCGCCTTATGTGGATCTGGTGTTTGGTCCCCAGACATTGCATCGCTTGCCAGAGATGCTGCGCCAACGTGACGAACAGCGCCGCTCACAGGTGGACATCAGTTTTCCGGAAATCGAAAAATTCGACCATCTGCCCCCCGCTCGGGTAGACGGCGCCACCGCGTTTGTCAGCATCATGGAGGGCTGCTCCAAGTACTGTAGCTACTGCGTGGTGCCTTACACACGGGGCGAGGAGGTGTCTCGACCTCTCGAAGACGTGTTGGTCGAAATAGCTGGCCTGGCTGACCAAGGGGTTAAAGAAGTCAATCTGCTGGGACAAAACGTGAATGCCTACCGCGCTCCCATGGTCAAGCCCGACAGCGCGGCAAACACCGGCGAGCTGGCCGACTTTGCCACCTTGCTGGATTTCGTGGCCCACATCCCTGGCATTGAGCGCATACGCTACACCACCAGCCACCCCAATGAATTTACCCCGGCGCTGATTGCAGCCTATGACAAGCTGCCCCAGCTCGTGAGCCACTTGCATTTGCCTGTGCAGCATGGATCCGATCGAATTTTGATGGCCATGAAGCGGGGCTACACCGCCATGGAGTACAAATCCACGGTCCGCAAGCTACGCGCCATTCGGCCCAACATGGCTTTCAGCAGCGATTTCATCGTGGGTTTCCCAGGCGAAACCGAAGATGACTTCAACAAGATGATGAAGCTGATCGACGACGTCGGTTTTGACAACTCCTTCAGCTTCATCTTCAGCCCACGTCCTGGCACCCCGGCGGCCAACCTGCATGACGACACGCCGCACGAGGTCAAGCTGCGCCGATTGCAACATCTGCAAAGCGTCATCAACACCAGTATTGCCCGCATCAGCGACAGCCGCCTGGGAACCGTTCAAAGGATTTTGGTAGAAGGCTCGTCCAAGCGCGACGACACCGAGTTGATGGGCCGCACAGAGTGCAACCGCGTCGTCAACTTCAAGGGCGCACCCAGACTCATAGGGCAGCTCATCGACGTGCGCATCACCGAGACCCGCACCTTCTCCCTGCGAGGTGAGGTGCTAGTGCGGGAAAGCGCCCCCGACTGAGCCGTAGATCAAGGGCACCGCACTCAGCGCGGTGGCCGTGGCGTGTCCAAAAAGTCATGCACGGTTTTGCGATAAAGATCGGCCGCATCAACCTGCAGAGCGCTGTGCGTGCCACCGGGTATCAACACCCATTGTTTGGGTGGATTCGCAGCACCGAAAAGTCGAAAACCCAATTCTGCAGGCACCGTGTCGTCGGCACTGCCATGCATGATCAGCAGCGGCACCGTCACCTTGGGTATCACAGACACCGATTCAAAGCGCTCGTGGGTCCAACTGAGAAGTTCCGCCGCAAACCAACTGTGACGGCGTGCCAAGTCGTGCAGACTGCTGAAGGTGGACTCCAGAATCAAGCCGACATAAACCTCTTGCTCAAGCTCGCTGGCCAGAGCAACGGCCACAGCGCCACCGAGTGAGTGACCGAATATCACCCTTCGGCCCGGCCTGGATTCAAGATCCACCAGTTTTTGCCAGGCCAACTTGGCATCCGCTACAAGGCTCTGCTGGGTCGGCACCATGATGCTGCTGCGTCCCCACCCTCGATAGTCCAGTGCGAGCACCGAGAAGCCGGCCTCTCGCAACGCCAGTATCTTGGCGCGATTAGGCCCCAGGTGCCGCAGAGTGCCATGCAGGTACAGCAGGGTGGACGCAGAAGGGCGTGGATTCGGATACCACCACAGCTCCAATTGCTGTGAGCTGCCGGGCACCGGTAAAAAGTAGCGGCGATCACCTTCAGCATCCGCATCAAACGCAAGGTCTGGCGCCGGGGTGGGGCGGTAGATCGCTCGGCGTTGCTGCTCATCAAGCCAGGCACAGGCACTCAGGGCGCCAATACAGGCCCCAGCCGTCACGCACGCCAGCAGCATCCGCCGCAGCGCCATCACCCATGTGCCCAAACGCCAACGTCCCCAGCAATTCTTCCCGGATAAGGGCATGCCAGACACCTCTAAAACTATTCGCGCTGATTTTGGCGATGAACCCAGTCTGGGCGTGCCCGCAAACATCAAATGACAGCGAAGTGGGGTCAAGGTCGGAGTTGAGGCTATCGCTCAGCAACTACACACGCCATTTCAAGCTGAGTGACAGCCACAAACCGGTCATTGCCATCGGTCTGGAGCGACGAGGAAGTGACGACAAGCTGGAAGGGCTCAGCCTGTTCACAAACTCATTTGGTCAACCCAGCGCCTATCTGTACCCATGGGGCGGCGAGGTGTGGGGCACAGGGAGATGGGCTGGGGGGTTTGCAAAATGGACCGCCGGCCTGTTGTACGGCTACCAGCCACCCTATGACCACAAGGTGCCCCTGAACTACCGTGGTCTGTCACCTGCGGCCGTCGTGGCGGTAGGCGCAAAACTCAGCCATCGCTCTGCAGTTCAAATCAACCTGCTAGGTGACGCCGGCCTGATGGTGCAGGTTTATGTCCGCCTGGACTGAGGACGAGCCACTGGGTTGACCCCTGAAGAATTTAGCGGGGCATGCCGGGCATCCCGCCCATACCCTTCATGCCACCCAGGCGCTTCATCATTTTCATCATGCCGCCACCCTTCATTTTTTTCATCATGTCCTGCATTTGCTCAAATTCCTTGAGCATGCGGTTCACCTCCTGAACGTGAACCCCAGAGCCTGCGGCAATACGACGCTTGCGCGTGGCCTTGATGATGTCGGGCTTACTGCGTTCCAGGGGGGTCATGCTCAGGATGATGCCTTCCTTGCGGCGAATGTCTTTTTCCGCACGGTCCATGTCCACCTGGCCGGCTTTCGCCGCCATGGCGGCCGGCAATTTGTCCATCAGACTGGAGAGACCACCCATCTGCTTCATCTGCTGGATTTGTGCAAGGAAGTCATTCAGGTCAAAGCTGCCGCCACTTTTGACTTTGGCGGCGAGCTTTTGAGCCGCCTGCAAATCCACACCCGCCGTGACTTGCTCGACCAGGGCAACAATGTCGCCCATGCCCAAAATACGGCCCGCATGGCGCTCTGCATCGAACACCTCCAGGCCGTCCAGCTTTTCGCTGGTGCCAGCAAACTTGATCGGGGCACCGGTCACCTGACGCACGGACAAGGCCGCACCGCCACGCGAATCGCCGTCAAGCTTGGTGAGCACGATGCCGGTGAGCGGCAAGGCCTCTTTGAAGGCTTTGGCCGTATTCACCGCGTCCTGACCCTGCATGGCATCCACCACGAAGAGCGTCTCTACAGGTTTGAGCAAAGCATGCAGATCGCTGATCTCGCGCATCAATGCTTCATCGATTGCCAGACGGCCAGCGGTATCCACTAGAAGCACATCAAAGAAATGCTTGCGGGCATAGTCGAGGGCTGCAAAAGCAATATCCACCGGTTTTTGATCAGGTGTACTTGGAAACCACTCAGCGCCAGCTTGAGCGGTCACGGTCTTGAGCTGCTCAATGGCGGCAGGGCGATAAACGTCGCCGGACACGGTCAATACTTTTTTCTTGCGCTTCTCGATCAGGTGTTTGGCCAATTTGCCCGTGGTCGTCGTCTTGCCCGCGCCCTGAAGACCCGCCATCAAGATCACGGCTGGAGGCTGCGCCGCAAGGTTGATGTCCGCGACGCCCTCCCCCATCGTCGCAGCCAACTCTTTATTGACGATGCTGACCAGCAACTGCCCAGGCGACAGAGAGGTCATCACCTCCTGACCCAAGGCCTTTTCCTTGACGCGCGCCACAAAATCGCGAACGACCGGCAAGGCAACGTCGGCCTCGAGTAAGGCCATGCGCACCTCACGCAGCATGTCCGCAACGTTGGATTCAGTGATGCGAGCCTGCCCGCGAATTTCTTTGACCAGGCGGGATAGTTTGTCGGTAAGAGCGGATGCCATGAGTCGTGATGCGGCGAGCGCAAGCTGGTTGGGGCCCGCACATGCTGCGCTGGGCAAAGGGCTAAACTTGAAGCCATGATTTTAGCCAGCGCATCCTCGGCCAGCGCCCTTCTAACAGTTGCCTGCGTCACGGCCTATGTATTTGCGGCCGCCATGATGCGGCGCCAGAGTGCTGTTACATGGAGAGGCCCCATGCTCGTCGCCTGGTTGCTGCATGGCACCCTGCTGATGTTGAGTTTGTGGTGGGGTGGCCCTGATGGGCAGCCACGCTTTGGATTTGCGCCAGCTCTATCTGTGACAGCCTGGCTAGCCACTGCGGTGTACGCAGTGGAAATTCAGGTTTTCCCAAAGCTTCAAGGCCGATGGGCGCTGGGCGTGCTTGCAGGGGCAACGGTCGCGCTGGCGTGGCTGTTCCCGGGCACCCAACTGCACCACAACGCCTCGATGTGGTTGCCGGTTCACTTGTCACTGGGTGTAGCCTCTTACGGACTATTTGGAGTGGCGGTCGTTCATGCCTGGCTCATGATCAGGGCCGAGGAAAGCATAAGGCACGCCCAGGACCCCGACCTTGGACTGCCCCTGCTCACGCTTGAGCGACTGACCTTCCGTTTTGTGAAAGCAGGCTTTGTGCTGTTGTCGGCCACATTGATTTCTGCCTGGCTTTTTGGCGACGCCCTTTATGGGGGTCAGTACCGCTGGAAATGGGACCACAAAACCGTTTTTTCTCTGCTCTCCTGGCTGGTTTTTGCGGTCTTGCTGCTGGGTCGTGCCCGACTGGGGTGGCGCGGCAAGCGGGCGGTCCGTGTGCTCTATGCGGGTGCGGGCTTGCTGCTCCTGGCCTATGTGGGCTCCCGCTTTGTGATGGAAGTGATGCTGGGGCGCGTGGCGTGAAACTGATCTTGCTGCTGGCCGTGTGTGCGCTTGTACTGTGGCTGTGGAAATCTGGACGTGCCGCCGGTGGGGTTGCTCATGACGAATCCCGTGCGCAACCACCGACCGACGCCAGCCCGATGGTCGCTTGCCAACATTGCGGCCTGCACCTCCCTAAGGCCGAGTCGGTGAGCGGGCAACGCGGCGCTTACTGCTGCCAGGCCCACAAGCGCCTTCTGGAGGGCTGAGTGCAGGTGCCATCGGAGGCTGTTTCCTGGTTCGGGCCCGACATGGACCGCGACACACCAGGTCGCTCCGCACCGGTTGCAGAATTTGTCAGGCTATGGCGTGGCTTCATGACTGCACGCGTGACCGTAGGTGCAGTGTTGATCGCCTTGCAGGCCTTCTTATTGAGCACTGGCGCCAGTCTGGATCCGTGGTTGTTACTGATGTCATGTGGCTATTTCGTGGCCAGCCTGATGGTGCGACTGCTGCACCCCGCGCGCCGCCTTGGGCCTAATTTCGACCCCCAATGGGCATTGACGGTGGGCGTCGACCTGATGGTTTTCATCGCCCTGCAATTTTTTCAGGGCAGCACGCTCAATTACGCTCTTCTGCTGTCGCTACCGGTGCTTCTGTCCGGGGTGTTGGGCAATCTGTCCTTGTCCTTGGGCACTGCTGCTGGGGCCACTCTGCTCTTGCTGGCCCACGCTACTTGGTGGGCCTTGCACAACCATGTCGACAGCGCAGCACGCTTTGCCCAGTCTGCGCTGACAGGCGCCGGCGGTTTTGCCATTGCTTTTTTGGCTAGCCTGCTCTCCAACCGTCTGGCACTGGAAGAGAAAAAATCGACCCGCAGCCTTCGAGCCGTGCGGGTGCAACTTCAAATCAACGAGCTGGTGATCGAGTCCCTGAGAGATGGCGTGCTGGTGGTGGATGACCAAGGCAATGTCCATGCAGCCAACCCCGCCGCCCGCACCTTATTGGGTGGCCCCGCCTTGTCAGCACCGGTTCCATGGGCGCTAGGATCAGAGGCCGGTTGGCAAGCGCTGCTGAAACTCACTGAGCTGAGTTTTTTCCGCAACGGACTGGCACAGACCCCAGCAAGCATTCATCACGCAGGGCAAGGCCCGCGGCAAGTGCAGGTCAGAACACGGTTGACTGCGCCAATCGGTGGATCCATTGAACGTCTATGCGTGATGTTTTTACAGGACCAACGTGAAATGGAGGCTCAAATGCGCGCCGCCCAGTTGGCCAGCATGGGACGCATGTCCGTCGCGGTGGCACACGAAATCCGCAATCCATTGGCTGCCATCGCGCAAGCAAATGCCCTGCTGGAAGAAGACTTGACCCAACCTCACCAACAGCAACTCACACGCATGGTGCAGCAGAATGCACGCCGGCTGGAGAAGATTGTGGAGGACATCCTCAACGTGTCACGCGTTAAAAACAAGGATTTGGACGGATCCCAACCCACATTGGCACTGGATGAGAGCACGCGACGGGTTTGCCGCGATTGGGGACAGCAAAATTCGGATCAGGGGGTACTTCAGCTGGATCTGGCCTTGCCGGAGGTACGCGTCGTTTTTGACAGCGATCACCTGCGCCGGGTTCTGGTGAATCTGCTGGACAACGCACGCCGCTACGCAGCACCGTCTGCCGGCGCCATTCAAGTGAGCACTCGCAGTGATCCCGCGACACCTGTCATGCTGGGCGTGTGGAGCAACGGTGCGCCCCTAGACCAGTCTGTGGAGCGCCATTTGTTCGAGCCATTCTTCTCCTCCGAAAGCCGATCTAGCGGCTTGGGGCTGTTTATCTGCCGAGAGCTCTGCGAAGGCCACGGCGCCACGCTGCGCTACCAGCGCTGCACGAGGTTCATGGACGGTCGTCGCGTGGAAGGCAACGAATTCCAGCTTGTTTTGCAACGCATCGATCAATCGACCTGACAAAGACTGTTTGAAAACCCTGAAAACTCATGGCATCCAAAGCTACCTCCCGTCAGCAGTCGGTCCTTGTCGTCGATGATGAGCCCGACTTGCGCACCTTGTACGAACTGACGCTACTTCGCGAAGGCTACCGCGTCGAAACCGCTGGCAGCTTGCTAGAAGCGCGACAGCGCCTAGAGCAGCAGCGCTTTGATCTGCTGATCACAGACATGCGTTTGCCCGACGGCCTGGGCACTGGCTTGCTACAACAGGTCCGCGAGCAACAACGAACCGAAAAGTGCATCGTGATCACGGCATATGGCTCGGCTGAGAACGCGGTGGAATCCCTGAAGTCCGGGGCGTTCGATTACCTGACCAAGCCGGTGGACTTGAAGCAATTCCGGTCGGTGATCGCATCTGCCATGCAAGACAGCACGGCCCCTGCCGCTTATGCCGAGCTGGCCAACCGGCATGAAACTACGCGCACAAGCTCTATGCCAGGCCGGCGCGCCCTGGAACAGATGGTGGGCGAGTCGGCGATCATGCGCCAAGTCAAAGATCGGATCGTCAAAGTCGCGCGTAGCATGGCCCCCGTTCTGGTTCGGGGCGAATCCGGCACGGGCAAGGAGCTGGCGGCCTGCGCACTGCACGCCAACAGCCACAGAGCCGACGGCCCCATCGTGGCGGTCAACTGCGGCGCCATCCCGGAGGCTTTGTTGGAGGCCGAGTTTTTCGGTGTCAAGAAGGGCGCCTTCACCGGCGCGAACCAGGACCGCGATGGTTTTTTTCAGGCAGCGCGGGGCGGCACCCTGTTTCTCGACGAGATTGGCGACCTGCCACTGGCCATGCAGTCCAAGTTGCTGCGCGCCATACAGGAACGCCGGGTCAGGCCAGTGGGTTCGACCATCGAAGAGCAACTCGATGTCCGTATCGTGAGTGCCACACACAAGGACTTGTCGAGCGAGGTGCAGGCTGGGCGCTTCCGGCAGGACCTGTATTACCGCCTGAATGTGATCGAAATCCACATGCCGCCCTTGCGCGAACGTCGGGCCGACCTGCCCGCCCTTTGCGAAGCGCTGCTCAGACGCATCGCCGGAGAATCCGGCATCTCAGTACCCTTGATGACACAGGCCATGATGGATCAGCTGAGCCTGGACCCCTTGCAGGGCAATGTCCGGGAGCTTGAAAACCTGCTGCACCGAGCCGTCGCATTAAGCGAGGACGGCGTATTGGGATTACTTCAGGAGCCAGATACCACTCGTTCAGGGGATCTGTGGGTCAGCACGCGAGCCGCCGACTTGCAACCATCGTCTTCCGACCGCAACAGCGACATTCCTCATGACCTGCAACACCACCTGGATCAGCAGGAAAGAGACATCTTGGTGCGAACCCTGCAAGAAACAGGCTTCAATCGAACTGCAGCGGCCGCGCGTCTGGGTCTCAGCCTGCGTCAAATTCGCTACCGTATTGCTCGATTGAATATCGACGTGCCACAGGGGAGCGACATGACCGATGACGTCCATTGATTTAGCATCCTCTGGCGCCCAAGAGATGCCATGGGCGCAGGGTTGGTATGGGCTTGCGAAACACCTACCCTCGCCCAATTTTGGGAAGCGTCCCGCAGGCAGCTCGCTGGACCTCATTTTGCTGCATTCCATCAGCTTGCCTCCAGGGGTGTTCGGTGGCAACGCGGTGGAACGCTTGTTCACCAACCGACTCGACTGGGATGAGCACCCCTATTTCGCCACGATCAGAGGCCTCGAAGTCTCATCGCACTTTTTCATCGGTCGGGACGGTCGCCTGACCCAGTTTGTCAGTTGTGACGACCGTGCTTGGCACGCGGGCCGATCCAGCTACCTTGGACGAGAGAACTGCAACGACTACTCGATAGGCATCGAATTGGAGGGGCTAGAGGGGGGGCTTTTTGAGGACGCCCAGTACCGCACACTTACGCCCCTGTGCGTCGCCCTGCGCAAACATTACGGCACACCGCTGATCGCAGGGCATGAACATGTAGCCCCTGGCCGCAAGGCAGACCCAGGTCCCGGTTTTGACTGGTCTCTCTTACAAGAAACCCTCGGCTGGGGCGATAGGTGTTTCCCCGAACATCGGTCTTAAATTCGGCCAAAAATATATTTTTTTGCATCGGCAGCCTCTGACGCACTTGGCCAGCAAATCTGGCCGATACACTACCCGTAGTGGCTTGATGAGCTCACACACACCATATATAGTGTGACCCACACAAAACCTATTGATCCCAAGTAGTCGAACGAGGCATCGTGCGGCCGTAGTTGTTAATGCATAAAACGAGGAAATCATGCAAACCGTTTTGAACGCCCCCGCCCCCTTTCAGAGCACCTCCGGCGCAACACCTCTGCGAGATGAGATGGCCGCTGGTCCCCAATCTCTCAGCCATTACCAAATCATCCGCCGCAATGGCGCTGTGGTCCCTTTTGAGCCCAACAAGATTGCCGTGGCAATGATGAAGGCGTTCTTGGCTGTGCATGGCACCCAGGGCGCAGCGTCCGCAAGCGTGCGTGAGACGGTGGACAGTCTGACCCAGGCCGTGATCCGTGCCTTGATCCGTTCGCGTCCCGGTGGCGGTACCTTTCACATCGAGGACGTTCAGGACCACGTCGAGTTGGGCCTGATGCGCGGCGGCCATCATGAAATCGCACGCGCTTACGTGCTTTATCGCGAAAAGCGCACACAAGAACGGGCCAAGAAGTCCGCGCAAACTGCCCCACAGGCCCCAGCCTTGCACGTCATGGACAACGGTCAGCGCGTTGCGCTGGATCTGGATCGCCTGCAAGACATCATCCGCTCGGCTTGCTCAGGCCTGGGCGCTGACGTCCGGCCAGAGCCGATCCTGGCGGAAACCATGCGCAACCTCTATGACGGTGTCCCCATGGAGGAGGTTTACAAGGCGTCTGTTCTGGCTGCGCGTACCTTGATCGAAAAGGATCCCGACTACACCTACGCCACGGCACGCCTGCTGTTTCACACCATTGCAAAAGAGGTGCTGGGAAAAGATGTTGCCCCAGCGGACATGGCCCAAGCCTATGAGGATTACTTCCCTCAGTTCATCAAGACCGGCGTCGAAAACGACTTGCTGGATGAACGCCTGCTGCAGTTCGACCTTAAAAAACTGGCTGGCGCGCTGAAATCAGAGCAAGACCTGAAGTTCGATTACCTCGGTCTGCAAACCTTGTATGACCGCTACTTCCTGCATGTAGGCAAGACCCGCATAGAGCTGCCCCAGGCATTTTTCATGCGCGTGGCCATGGGCCTGTCCCTGAATGAAATCGACCGTGAAGCCCGCGCGATCGAGTTCTACCAGGTGCTTTCCAGCTTCGACTTCATGTCCAGCACGCCCACGCTGTTCAACAGCGGCACCCTGCGCTCGCAGTTGTCGAGCTGCTACCTGACCACCGTGCCCGACGACCTGGATGGCATCTACGAGTCCATCAAGGAGAACGCGCTGCTGTCCAAATTTGCAGGCGGTCTGGGCAACGACTGGACCCGTGTGCGTGCGCTGGGCAGCCACATCAAGGGAACCAATGGCGAATCACAAGGCGTGGTCCCGTTCCTGAAGGTGGTGAACGACACCGCTGTGGCCGTCAACCAGGGAGGCAAACGCAAGGGTGCGGTCTGCACCTACCTGGAAACCTGGCACCTCGACATTGAAGAGTTCCTGGAGCTGCGCAAGAACACGGGCGACGACCGCCGCCGCACCCACGACATGAACACGGCCAACTGGATCCCCGACCTGTTCATGCGTCGCGTCATGGAAAAAGGCACCTGGACCCTGTTCTCCCCCAGCAACGTGCCCGACCTTCACGACAAGTTTGGCGCCGAGTTCGAACGCGCTTATGTGGCCTACGAAGAAAAAGCCGCTCGTGGCGAAATCAAGCCAGCCCGCACACTACAAGCTTCTGACCTGTGGCGCAAGATGCTGACCATGTTGTTCGAAACCGGTCACCCCTGGATCACCTTCAAGGATGCCTGCAACGTCCGCTCGCCCCAGCAGCATGCAGGCGTGGTGCACTCAAGCAATCTGTGTACCGAGATCACGCTCAACACCAGCGACACCGAGACTGCCGTGTGCAACCTGGGATCGGTCAATTTGCTGCAACACTTGAAGGATGGCGCGCTGGATCATGCCAAACTGCAAAAGACGATTTCGATCGCCATGCGCATGCTCGACAACGTGATCGACATCAACTACTACGCTGTCAAAAAGGCGCGCGACTCCAACCTGCGCCACCGTCCGGTCGGCTTGGGTCTGATGGCCTTCCAGGATGCGTTGTATGAGCTGCGCATTCCCTACGCCAGCGATGCAGCGGTGCAATTTGCTGACCAGTCGATGGAAGCCATCTGCTACTACGCCTATGAAGCATCGACCGAGCTGGCGCGAGAGCGTGGCCGTTACTCAAGCTACAAGGGCTCGCTGTGGGATCAGGGCATACTGCCCATCGACACGCTGGACATGCTGGAGCGTGCACGTGGTGGCTACGTCGAAGTCGATCGTTCGTCTACGCTGGACTGGGACAGCCTGCGTAAGAAAATCGCTCAGGATGGCATGCGCAATTCCAACTGCGTGGCGATAGCCCCAACGGCCACCATTTCCAACATCATCGGGGTAGACGCCTCCATTGAGCCCTGCTTTGGCAACCTGTCGGTCAAGTCCAATTTGTCCGGCGAGTTCACCGTCATCAACAGCTACCTGGTACGTGACCTCAAGCGCTTGGGCCTATGGGATGACGTGATGGTGATGGACCTGAAACACTTCGACGGCTCCCTGGTCCCCATCGACCGCGTGCCCGCCGACATCAAGGCACTGTATGCCACCGCCTTTGAAGTCGAAACACGCTGGTTGGTCGAGGCTGCAGCTCGTCGTCAGAAGTGGATCGACCAAGCACAGTCGCTCAATATCTATATGGCTGGCGCATCAGGCAAAAAGTTGGACGACACCTACAAGCTGGCATGGTTGCGCGGTCTGAAGACCACCTACTACCTGCGTACCATGTCGGCCACGCACGCAGAAAAATCCACCGTGACGGCAGGGCAGTTGAATGCGGTCTCGTCCGGCAGCGGCCCCGCAGCGCCGGCGGCCATGAGTGCACTGGAAGCGGCTGCTGCTGCAGCCCGCGAACAAATGGCACAAGGGCCGGCCACCGACATCAAGTTCTGCGGTGTAGACGACCCGACCTGCGAATCCTGCCAGTAAAAAAATAGGCGTCGAATACGCTCAATGGCGCACTATTCGATGCCGGCACACAACAACACGCGCAGCGAATCGAAAGAATTCTTTTCATTTCAATTCGCTGCTTACATAATTCTTTGATTGGAATCACATATGTTGACCTGGGACGAAGAAGTCACCCCTGTTGCTATCGCGACACCGCCGCGCAGCCCTGCCGTGGCAAGTCCTGTGCAGTCCCCTGCATTGGCGTCTTATCCTTCGGCATCTGTAAGCACCGCCGCCCCTGCCCCTTCCACTGCGTCGACAGACATCAAGCCCACCCGTCGCGTCCGCGCGTCGGACAAGCGCATCATCAACGGCCAGACTGACGTGAACCAGTTGGTCCCGTTCAAGTACAAGTGGGCCTGGGAAAAATACCTGGCCACCTGCGCAAACCACTGGATGCCCCAAGAGGTCAACATGACACGGGACATCGCACTGTGGAAAGACCCGAACGGCTTGACTGAAGACGAGCGCCGCATCGTTAAACGTAACCTGGGCTTTTTTGTCACGGCAGACTCACTGGCTGCCAACAACATTGTTCTGGGCACCTACCGCCACATCACCGCACCGGAGTGCCGTCAATTTTTATTGCGCCAGGCGTTTGAAGAAGCCATTCACACCCATGCCTATCAATACATTGTTGAATCGCTGGGCCTGGATGAAAGCGAGATCTTCAATGCCTACAACGAGGTCCAGTCCATCCGCGACAAGGATGAATTTTTGATCCCGTTCATTTCGGCGATCATGGACCCCAACTTCCATACAGGCACACAAGAGACCGATCAGACCCTGCTGAAATCGCTCATCGTGTTTGCGTGCCTGATGGAAGGGCTCTTCTTCTATGTCGGCTTCACGCAGATTCTGGCTCTGGGCCGGCAAAACAAGATGACCGGCGCGGCGGAGCAGTACCAATACATCCTGCGCGATGAATCCATGCATTGCAACTTCGGCATTGATCTCATCAACCAGCTCAAACTGGAAAACCCGCACCTGTGGACAGCCGAATTCAAGGCCGAAATCCGAGGCCTGTTCGAAAAAGCCGTAGAACTTGAGTATCGCTACGCCGAGGACACCATGCCCCGAGGTGTGCTGGGCATGAATGCATCCATGTTCAAGGGTTATCTGCGCTACATCGCCAATCGTCGGGCCACCCAGATTGGCCTGGAAGCACTCTTCCCTAATGAAGAGAATCCTTTCCCATGGATGAGCGAAATGATCGATCTGAAAAAGGAACGAAATTTCTTTGAAACCCGAGTGATTGAGTATCAGTCGGGTGGCGCCTTGTCCTGGGACTGATCCCTGACAATCTAGCCCTATGACGCAGACCGCCTTCGTTACTCTCGCAGCACGTAGCGATTTGCACCACCAGATTCACGGTGTTGGGTGGTCCAGCACCATGAATTGCTTCACGTAGCACACCTAATGTGAAGCGCTTTTAGTCCTATGAACGAGGAGATGATGATGGCAACTGCAAAAAAACCCGCTGCAACCAAGGCTGCGCCAGCCAAAAAAGCGGCGCCCGCAAAGAAGGCAGCGCCCGCTAAAAAAGTAGCGGCAGCCCCCGCTGCTGCGGCACCAGCGCCGGCGCCGGCAAAGAAAACGCCTGCCAAAAAGGCATCCCCTGTCGCCAAGGCTGCCCCCGTGAAAGCTGCACCAGTCAAAGCAGCACCTGCCAAGAAGGCTGCGCCAGCAAAAGCAGCTGCTCCTGCCAAAGCTGCAGCGGCGGCTCCGACCAAGAAGGCAGCAACCCCCAAGGCTGCAGCAAAAAAGGCTGCTGCTCCAAAAGCGGCTCCCGCCAAGGCCGCAAGCACTGCAAAAGCAGCGGCCCCTGCCAAGAAGGCAACGCCTGCAAAAACACCTACAAAGGCGCCCGCAAAAACTGCAGCAAAGAAAGCTGCCGCCCCTGTCAAAGCTGCGGCAAAGAAAGTGGCAGCCAAGCCTGCTGCAAAGCCCGCAGCGAAGGCAGCACCTGCAAAGGCTGCGTCACCAGCAGCTCAAACCACGCTCAATCCCAAAGCAGCTTGGCCATTCCCTACCGGCAACAAGCCCTGATCATTGCCACAAGCACATCCAAAAACCGGCGCCTTCTGAGCGCCGGTTTTTTTATGGCCGCCTCCAGGCAAATGGGGACGCGGTCAGCTCATCAGGGGTAAAAAGCCACCAACCTGTAGCCGGTAACCCGTTCTGACTGTGCCGCTGGAACGAACTGCAGGGACAGATCAACAGACTGCTCCATGCCAGGGGCTAGTTCTGCGGGAAGCGTACTCATTTCATTTGTCGTCATCACCCGACGCAACATGGGCTGGTCATGGAAGTCCGTTAAGGCAAGCTCAAGCGATGGTGTTGCAACCGGAACCAGAGCCGTGTTTCTAAGAGTCACTTGCAAACGATACAAGTCGCCCTGCACCTTGGTGAAACTAGAGCTTTCAATCACCACAGCCTCAATTCGACGCAGCGCTTGCACCTCACATTGCGTCAGTCCGCACCACGCCTCCAAGGCTGGGCGCATGGAGGGCAAGGCACTTGCCACCTCATCGCGCAAGTGTCGAAGCACCTGAAATCCGAGCAGCAGTACCAAGGCAACAGTAGATGCCCTCTGCAAGGGTTTGAGCCAATATGGACGCGTCCTCTCCCCTTGCGGTGTGGACTGCATGAAAGAAACACCGTCCGAATCGGAGACCCTGGGCGGCAAGACCGACTCTAGACTTCCCAGTGGCACCGAAAGGTCCAAACTTGGCGCCTCCCGCTGCGCCATGGCTTCTGCCAACTGCCGGCTGAAATCTGGCTCTGGCTCTGGCTCTGGCTCTGGCTCTGGCTCTGGCTCTGGCTCTGGCTCTGGCTCTGGCTCTGGCTCTGGCTCTGGCTCTGGCTCTGGCTCGACAGCTATCGTATCGCCTGGCACCTTGCTGCCGAACGCCAAGCCAAACATGGCAGGCTCGGCTACTGCGCCTATCGTTGGCGGCATATCCAGAGCCATCTCGGATATTGCGTCCCCTGCACTTTCATTCGCCACTGGAGACGGGAAATCCAGCCCCATCTCAGGCGCGATCTGAACCGTGTCCGGGAAAATCAGATTCAGAGCAGAGTCGTGGTCAGCCTCGGGTTCATCGCGGTAGGCCAGCTGTTCTTCAGAGGGTGACGTCAGCGTCTCTGACGGTGCTGGTGCTGAAGTTTGAGGAGGTGACAGCGCCATCTCCTCATGCACCGCCTGCTTCACAACCGGCGCACCCTGGTCTGCTTCTGACGGTGTTGCCTGAGGAATGACCGGGGGAGGCTGCAAGCACAAGGAGGCATCAAACACCTCTTCGCAACGGCCGCATCTAACCCAACCATCAGAAATTCTGAGCTGATCCGCAACCACCTTGAACAATGTGTTGCATGCAGGGCATCGCGTAACCAGGCTCATAAACGCGTGCGTCTCACATCAGCCGCGGCTAAAACCGGGCAGTCATCAGGATCCAGCCGTCTTCGGCATCACTCACAGACAAGCGGGCGTAAGGCGCATACGCTTGCTGTAACTCCTCAGCCTGGCGATCCAGAATGCCCGCCAGCACCAGATGGCCACCAGGCGCCACGCGCGCGCAAAGCAAAGGCGCCAGCACTTTGAGCGGACTAGCCAGAATATTGGCCAAAACGGTCTCGTAATGCCCAGACACCAAGTCCGGCAGACCTGCATTCAGCTCAACATGGTTGGCCGTAGCATTCAAATGGGTCGCCTGTACGGCTGCCTCATCAATATCCGCGGCGTCGATAGACTGGGCACCAAACTTGGCAGCGCCTATGGCCAAAATACCAGAGCCGCAGCCATAGTCCAGCACGCGACCCAGCCCTGCACCCCCATGATTGGCAATCCACCGCAAACACATTTTGGTCGTGGGATGGGTACCGGTACCAAAGGCAAGACCGGGATCCAGACGGATGAGCTGCAGCGCCTGAGCGGGAGGCTCATGCCAGGTCGGCACGATCCAGAAGGTAGGCGTGATTTCGACCGGCGCAAATTGCGACTGGGTCAACCTCACCCAATCCTGCTCGGGCACAGACTGAACCCCTAGCACCTGGCAACCTTCAAAAAAATCCTGCGCCTGCAGCAGGGCTGATGCTTCGCTGGCCAAGGCACTGTCGGCAAACAGGGCAACCACCCGAGACCGCTGCCAGCCGCCCTTGGGAGGCGGCATACCGGGTTCACCAAACAAGGCTTGCTCGGCGTCGGTATGCGCATCTGCGTCATCCACACTCACACTGAGGGCATCCAAGGCATCGAGCGCATCGCTCAGCGCTTCAACCCGCTGCTCTGGGCACAGCAGCGACAGCTCAAACATACTTGGCTACCTGGTGACGGGCCATCATCAACGCTTGTGGTGGTCGAGCCACTCTTCAAGGTAATGAATATTCGTGCCGCCCCCCATGAATTTGGCATCTACCATCAGCTCACGGTGCAGAGGAATGTTGGTCTTGATGCCTTCCACCAGCGTTTCGCCCAGAGCTGTGCGCATCCTGGCCATGGCCTGCTCGCGCGTGTCGCCGTGAACAATGATCTTGCCGATCATGGAGTCATAGTTGGGTGGCACAAAGTAGTTGGTGTAGACGTGCGAGTCCACCCGCACTCCCGGGCCACCCGGTGCATGCCACATGGTGATGCGCCCAGGCGATGGCGTGAACTTGAAGGGGTCTTCTGCGTTGACACGACATTCGATCGCATGTCCGCGAATTTCGATCTGCCGCTGTGTAAAAGGTAGCTTCTCGCCGGCAGCCACCATGATCTGCGTCTTGACGATGTCCACGCCAGTGATCAACTCGGTAACAGGATGCTCCACCTGCACGCGGGTGTTCATCTCGATAAAGTAGAACTCGCCGTTCTCATACAAGAACTCAAACGTACCGGCACCACGATAACCAATTTTTTTGCAAGCCGCCACGCAACGTTCGCCGATGCGCTCGATCAATTTGCGCGCAATGCCAGGGGCGGGGGCTTCCTCCAACACCTTCTGGTGACGACGCTGCATGGAGCAATCACGCTCACCCAGGTAAACCGCGTTCTTGTGCTTATCAGCCAGAATCTGAATCTCGATGTGACGAGGGTTCTGCAAAAACTTTTCGAGGTACACCGCAGGATTGCCAAAAGCCGCACCAGCTTCTGCGCGGGTCATTTGCACCGCATTGATCAGTGCCGCCTCGGTGTGCACGACGCGCATACCGCGACCACCGCCACCACCTGCAGCTTTGACGATCACCGGGTAGCCTACAGACTTGGCAATGCGACGAATCTGGGCAGGGTCTTCGGGCAGCTCCCCCTCAGAACCGGGCACGCAGGGCACGCCGGCACGAATCATGGCCTGCTTGGCAGACACCTTGTCACCCATGATCCGGATCGATTCAGCCGTAGGTCCGATGAACTGGAAGCCACTTTTTTCCACTCGCTCGGCAAAGTCAGCGTTTTCGCTGAGGAAACCATAGCCTGGGTGTATCGCCTCTGCGTCAGTCACCTCGGCTGCCGAAATGATGGCGGGCATATTGAGGTAGCTCAGCGCCGAGGACGCGGGACCGATGCAAACAGCTTCCTCGGCCAGCTTGACGTACTTGGCCTCACGATCAGCCTCTGAATAGACCATCACCGCCTTGATGCCTAGCTCCTGGCAGGCGCGCTGAATCCGCAGGGCGATCTCGCCTCGGTTGGCAACGAGTATTTTTTTGAACATAGAGGGGCGTTAAGCGCTGGCAGGCGTTATTCGATGATGAACAGGGGCTGTCCGTACTCAACGGCTTGGCCGTTTTCACACAGCACCTGCGTCACCGTGCCAGCCTTGTCAGACTCGATTTCGTTGAGGATCTTCATGGCCTCGATGATGCAGAGGGTGTCGCCCACCTTCACCACGCTGCCGACTTCCACAAAGGACTTGGCGCCTGGCGCGGAGGATCTGTAGAAGGTTCCGACCATAGGAGAGGTCACCGTATGACCTGCGGGAGCTGCTGGCGCAGCGACTGCAGCATCAGCCAGTGCATCGGCGGCCACGGCGGCAACCGGGGCCTGCATAGGCGCCGCCATCACCATCGGCATGGTGTGAGCCTGAACCGGAGCACCACTGCTCTTGACGATGCGAACCTTGCCCTCGGCTTCGGTAATTTCCAGCTCGGAAACATTCGACTCAGAAACCAGGTCAATCAATGTTTTTAGTTTTCGCAAATCCATGGGATCTCCAACGATTTCAATGAATGGCCGGCGAATTTACATTAAATTTCACCGAAATGCACTCATCTTCTATTATTTGAATCATTCTTGGCCCATTCAAACCAGCCACGAGGTCAGGTCAGCCGGGCTGAGGCGACCCATTTTACGTTGCAGAACCTTCCCGTCAGCCGCGATGGCGACCGTGTAAGGCAAAGCCCCGCCGGCGTTGCCCAGAGACTTGCTCAGTTCGACACCACCCATCCCCGCCATGGCGACCGGGAAGGCCACGGGCGCCTTGGCCAAAAAGGCGTTGACCGCACTGACCTGGTCTACCGCTATTCCAACGACCTGCCAGCCACGCGCCCGATGATCTTGATAAAACTGGCTCAGCATAGGCAGCTCTTCCACACAGGGCGGGCACCAGGTTGCCCAAAAGTTAAGCACCAGAGGCTGCCCCTTCAAGGACATCAGTCGCAAGTCCGCACCCGCAGGCGTTTTGAATACCTGCCCCCACAGCGTGCCCAGATCGGTTGGCGTCGATGTGTCAGGCGTGTAGCGGCGCCATGCCACCCCGGCACCTGCGAGCGCAGCGAGACCTGCTGCGCCGGCCAGCCAGGCGCGCCGACTCCTATCGAGGTTCTTAGCCACACCCTCGAGGCCGTCTTCTAAGGGCTTCTCAACGTTTGTCATGTTCATCCTCTTGCATCAGGCGCCGCACCGACTCTAAATCACCCCTGGGCTTGCGCCCCTGCTTGTCTGGCTGAAGTGCGCCCCTGAGGTCATCCAGACCGTAAATCATGAGGTGCACCCCAATATCCAGCTGCAATTCCTCGCAAAACACATGCAGACTGAGGGCATCCACCGGCTCGCCACGCAAACCATTCACCGTTCTGGCGAGGTATTGAACCCGATGGTCGATCAGTTCTATTTCGGCGGCTTTGGAGTCGTCGCAAAACAGCTGGATGTAGATGTCTGACATCTTGGTGGCGGTACCCTGCCACACAGCACCACTCAAATGAGGACGAAAAGCCTCCAGGCGCTGCATCCAAACCAATGCCAAACGGCGCAGAGCCTCTAGTTCCAAAGGCTGAGTCTCAGCACAGAAGGTCTGAATGTACTCATGCACCGCTTCGTCCAGCATCTCATTGGAGGGCAAGGGCGTGCGGAGTGGCAAGCCCATTTGCTTGACTGCCCTACGCTTGGCGCCGCCGTAATCCAGACCATCCTCCACCACCCAACGTGCCGCCACTGCGGCAATTTCTTCTGGCAATGTGTCGCTAAAAGTGCTCATAGGCAGCCATTCTGGCAGTAGCGCGGCGCTCCGACTCCTAGAATCCTGCCATGCACATTCATATATTAGGTATTTGCGGCACCTTTATGGGGGGGCTGGCCGCGTTGGCAGCACAGGCGGGGCATCGGGTCACTGGGTGTGACAGTGGCGTCTACCCGCCCATGAGCGACCAGCTACGCGCGCTAGGCATAGATCTGATCGAGGGTTATGGCGCCGATCAACTGAATCTGCAACCTGATATGTATGTGGTCGGCAACGTGGTGAGCAGGGCAAGACTGGCAGATGGCAGCCCGAAATTTCCGCTGATGGAGGCCATTTTGAACGCAGGTGCGCCCTACACCAGCGGTCCACAATGGCTGTCTGAACATGTGTTGCAAGGCCGGCATGTGATGGCCGTGGCCGGTACGCACGGAAAAACAACCACGACCTCCATGCTGGCATGGATATTGGAGTGCGCGGGCCTCACGCCCGGCTTCCTCGTGGGCGGGGTCCCGCTTAACTTTGGCATCTCGGCCCGCTTGGGTGACATGAAAGCGCCCTTTGTGATCGAGGCAGACGAATACGACACCGCCTTTTTTGACAAGCGCAGCAAGTTTGTGCACTATCGACCACGAACGGCGGTTCTCAACAACCTAGAGTTCGATCATGCAGACGTTTTTGACGATCTCGCAGCCATCGAGCGTCAATTTCATCACCTGGTTCGCACCGTACCGGGACAGGGACGCGTCGTAGTCAATGGCCTGGAAGAAAGCCTGGCCAGGGTTCTGAGTACCGGCTGCTGGAGCGAGGTCCGCAGCTTCGGGGCTGCCGTGAGTGACTTCACCGCATTGGGCGAGGCACACGCCTTTGATGTTCAGCAAAGAGGACAGATCGTTGGCCGGGTAGTTTGGTCGCTGTCTGGGACGCACAACCAGCTCAACGCCTTAGCAGCCATTGCGGCCGCTGAGCATGCGAACGTGCCGCCCGCCCTCGCGGCAGAGGCGCTGTGCAAGTTCGAGAACGTCAAGCGACGGATGGAGGTGCGTGGCACGGTGGCTCTGGGCACCGGCCACGTCACCATTTATGACGACTTTGCCCATCACCCCACCGCCATCCACACCACTGTGGACGGCCTGCGGCGCCGCATCGGAGCAAGCGCACGTATCCTGGCCGTCTTTGAGCCACGCAGCAACACCATGAAGCTGGGGGCCATGAAAGCCCAATTGCCCTGGAGCCTGGAGGGCGCGGACCTGGCGTTTTGCCATTCGGGAGGACTCGGCTGGGACGCCAACGCAGCGCTGCAGGCCATGGGCAACCGGGCCTTCGTGGCTGACACCATCGACGCCTTGCTGGACCAGCTCTGCGTTGCCATCCAGCCGGGAGACCATGTGGTGTGCATGAGCAATGGCAGCTTTGGCGACATCCACACCAAGCTGATGGCGCGCCTGCAACTGCCCTGACCCTCAATAAGTCATGGTCGGGTGGCTCGCGTCCAACCACCCGTTGGCCGATTTACCTGGCTGCGCGCCGGGCCAGCACAGCTTGTGACAGGACCTCCAGAACCTCAACGGAACTGTCCCAGCCCAGGCAGGCGTCGGTAATGCTCTTGCCGTACTCCAGCTGACCAGCATCGTCTTTGCCTGGCGTGAACTTTTGCGCACCGGCCTTCAGGTGGCTTTCCACCATCAGACCAAACACACTGCTGGAACCACCCGCCACTTGCGCAGCCACATCGCGTGCCACATCCAGCTGCTTTTCGTGTTGCTTGCTGCTGTTGGCATGGCTGCAGTCGACCATCAGAGTGGGCGGCAACTTGGCCTTTACCAAATCCGCGCAGGCTGCTGCCACATTTTCGGCGTCGTAATTGGGCGCCTTACCGCCACGCAGAATCACATGGCAGTCCTTGTTGCCGTTGGTTTGCACAATCGCCACCTGTCCGTTCTTATGTACCGACAAGAAGTGGTGCCCGCCGGCGGCCGCCTGTATGGCGTCGGTCGCAATGCGGATATTGCCATCAGTGCCGTTCTTGAACCCTATGGGCGCCGACAGGCCTGAGGCTAGCTCACGGTGCACCTGGCTCTCAGTGGTGCGCGCGCCAATCGCGCCCCAGGCGATCAAGTCACCCAAGTACTGCGGTGAAATCACATCCAAAAATTCGCTGGCAGCTGGCAGTCCCATGCGATTGATGTCGATCAGCAGCTGCCGAGCAATGCGCAGACCTTCGTCGATACGGAAGCTCTCGTCCAGGTAAGGATCGTTGATCAACCCCTTCCACCCCACGGTGGTGCGTGGCTTCTCGAAGTACACGCGCATGACGATTTCCAGCGTGTCGGCGTACTTGCTGCGCTGGGCCTTGAGCTGGCGCGCATATTCCAAAGCCGCAGCTGGGTCATGGATGGAGCAAGGGCCGATCACCACCAGCAGGCGATCGTCCTTGCCCGCCATGATGTTGCGGATGTGATGGCGGGTGTCGGAGATCAAGGCCTCGATGGGTGAACCACCTATGGGGAAAAAACGGATCAGGTGCTCGGGAGGCGGCAACACGGTGATGTCCTTGATGCGTTCATCGTCGGTACGACCGGTGCGATCGTTATTGCGTGGGGCGGTGGCCGACGGACTGGCTTGCCAGGCTTCGGTACCGGTGGCTTGAACTGTCATGGTGCGACTCCTTGATGTGCGTACACGGGCTTTGAAATGATCGGGTAAAAAAAAACCGCCGGTGGTTCCGGCGGTTTGGTGAGATTTTTGTGCGTTTCTTCAGGCTACGCTTAAAACTCTCTTCCGCCAGGGGCGCTTGAGAACCAAAAGTAGCCAAAAAAGAAATACGAAAAACTCATGTTTTGAAATGTAGCACAGTCAAGTGGCATGAAACTGACCACACTTTTCTTGGCGCTCAGGCCGTTCCGCCAACGGTCAAACCATCAATGCGCAGCGTGGGTTGCCCCACACCAACCGGCACGCTTTGACCCTCTTTGCCACAGGTGCCCACACCGCTGTCCAAGCGCATGTCGTTGCCGATCATGCTGACCTTCTTCAGGCACTCGGGCCCGCTCCCCACCAGGGTGGCGCCCTTCACGGGATAAAGAATTTTGCCGTTTTCAACCCAGTAGGCCTCACTGGCCGAGAACACGAACTTTCCCGAAGTGATGTCCACCTGACCACCGCCAAAATTGGTGGCGTACAGGCCCTTTTTGATGCTGGCCACAATTTCCCCGGGCGCCTTGTCGCCACCCAGCATGTAGGTGTTGGTCATGCGTGGCATCGGAATGTGAGCGTAGCTTTCGCGTCGGCCATTGCCGGTTGGAGCCACCCCCATCAGGCGGGCATTCATGCCGTCCTGGATGTAGCCCTTCAAAATGCCATCTTCAATGAGCACATTGCGCTGGCTCGCGTTACCTTCGTCATCCACATTGAGGGAGCCACGCCGATCGGGCAATGTGCCGTCGTCCAGCACCGTGACGCCCTTGGCCGCCACACGTTGCCCCACGCGCCCACTGAAAGCACTCGACCCCTTGCGGTTGAAATCGCCCTCCAGCCCGTGACCAATGGCCTCGTGCAGCAAGATACCCGGCCAGCCTGGCCCCAAAACAACGGTCAATTCACCCGCAGGCGCTGCCCGGGACTCCAGATTGGTGAGCGCCGCCTTCACGGCCTCGTCCACATAGCGATTGATGCAGTCCTCATCAAAATACGCCAGACCAAAGCGCCCGCCGCCACCAGCCGAGCCCATCTCGCGGCGCCCCTTGTGCTGGGCAATCACGGTCAGCGACAAACGCACCAGGGGGCGCACATCGGCAGCCAGGGTGCCATCGGCACGCGCCACCATCACCACGTCGTACTCACTGGCCAAACCCGCCATCACCTGCACCACGCGGGGGTCTTTGGCCCGGGCACGCTGTTCGACCGTCTCGAGCAAACGCACCTTAGCGGTGCTGTCAAGCGTGCTCATGGGGTCCAAGTCTTGGTAGAGACTGCGGGCCTGGGCCACCTTGACTTTGGGCACCTTGACCTTGCCAGATCGTGTGGCCGCGCCGATGGCGCGCACCGTACGAGCAGCATCCAGCAAAGAGGCCTCTGAAATATCGTCTGAGTAGGCAAAGGCGGTCTTTTCGCCGCTCACGGCACGCACACCCACGCCCTGATCGATGCTGAAAGAGCCCGTTTTAACGATGCCCTCTTCCAGGCTCCAGCCTTCGCTGCGGGTGTACTGAAAGTACAGATCTGCCTCGTCCACGGCATGCGTGCGGATTTCGGCCAAGGCGCGGGACAAATGCCCCTCATCCAGGCCAAAAGGCGTCAAGAGCAGGGATTTGGCCGTGGCCAAGCGTTCTATCGTAGGTTCGCGGGAGATCATGAAATCATTTTAGGTGGCGACCAAAGGCAGGGCTTGCGGCAGGCCAATCGGGATGCATCAGGATTGAACCAGCCGCTTGGAGCGGGCAATCGACATCAGGATACCCAGGCACAGTCCCAGCGTGACCATGGCCGTGCCACCGTAGCTGATAAAGGGCAAGGGCACCCCCACCACCGGCAAGATGCCGCTGACCATGCCCATGTTCACAAAGGCATACGAGAAAAAGATCATGGCCACCGCACCCGCCAGCAAGCGAGAAAACAAGGTGGGCGCCTCCAACGCAATCATCATGGCGCGCAACACTAGCAACAAAAATCCAGAAATCAGCAGCAGGTTGCCAAACAAACCAAACTCCTCAGAAAACGCCGCAAAGATGAAGTCGGTGGTCCGCTCGGGGATGAACTCCAGATGGGTTTGCGTGCCCTGCATGAAGCCCTTGCCCCAAAACCCGCCAGAGCCGATGGCGATCATGCCCTGAATGATGTGAAAACCTTTGCCCAAGGGGTCTTTACTCGGGTCGAGCAGGGTGCAGATGCGCTGTTGCTGATAGTCGTGCAGCACCGGCCAGCGCACACCATCAGCGCACAGGCTGGGCTCAAACACCACGATCAAGACCACCCCTACAACCCCCAGCGCGACGGGGGGCAGAACCAGGCGCCAGCTCAGGCCAGCAAAAAAGATCACCGACAGGCCCGCCGCCAACACCAGCAGTGCCGTGCCCAGATCAGGCTGTTTCATGATCAAGCCCACTGGCAGCAGCAGCAGCCCCCCCGCCACCAGAAAGTCCAGCGGTCTTAGCTGTCCCTCACGTTTCTGGAACCACCAGGCCAGCATCAGGGGCATGGCAATTTTGAGAATTTCGCTGGGCTGGATGGTAACGCCCACATTCAACCAACGCCGCGCCCCTTTTTTGGTCAGCCCAAACAGCGCCACGGCCACCAGCAAGGCGACCCCCACCGTGTAGATCGGCACCGCGAAAGTTGCCAAGCGCTGCGGTGGCACCTGAGCCACCACAAACAAGATCGCGCCAGCAATCAGCATGTTGCGCCCATGGTCAGGAAAGCGCGTGCCATGATCGAATCCAGACGAATACATGGTGAGCAAACCCGCACAGGCCAGCATGAACACCGCAAAGGCCAAAGGCCCGTCAAAGCCCCGAAACAGGGGCGCCATGCGACGCAAGAGCGAAGGTTTTTCAAAGACATGGGCCATACGGGCGGAATTATCCGCGTAGGCCAAATCCAAGGATGCTTCAGGCTAAACGTATGTCTATGCAAGTGCGGCCGGGTTCACTGCTTATGTCCAGTGCTGCACCCACACCTTCTGCACGCTGGCGCATGGACACCAGGCCTTTGCCTTGGGCAGCCTGCACGTCAAAACCCTGGCCGTCATCCATCACCCGCACCAGCACCATCGGTGCGTAGGCCGGCCCCGTTGCCATGGCCTGAATACTCAAGACCTGGGCGCGTGCATGCTGCAAGACATTGGACATGGCCTCAAATATCAAAAACTGCAATTGCCGCATGGCATCGGCGTCCAGCCTGGCCAACACGGGCACAGAATCCACGTTCCAGGACAACGTCACATCGATGGCATTGAAACGGGGCTCCATCCGGTAGCGCAAATTGGCCAGCAAGGCGTTGATGTCGCCGGGTGGCAAGGTCATGGCGTCAATGGACAACTTGAGCTGGTCCAGCGATTCGCGCAGTGTCAGCAGCACGTCGGCTTGAGTAGCTCGCCCGGATTCGAGCTGTCTGATCGCTGCACTGATGTGAGAACCCACACCGTCATGCATGTCGCGCAGAATGCGGGCGCGCTCGGCCGTGCGCTCATGTTCGCGCGCCATCGCCTCCAGTTGCTGGTAGCTTTGCGCAAGTTCGGCCTCCTTCGTATGCACGCGCTGGTTCAGGGTTGCCTGCAGATCTCGCGCCTGAGCGGCTGCGGAACGAAACCGGGTGATCACGATATAGGCCAGCGACAAACCGAAAAGCACCGACGCGTAACGCAGGTAGGTATCCTCGCCATAGGAGGGATTGACGCGATAAACATACACATCTCGCAAGCCGGTAAACACATTCACCAGCAAAGCAAGCGCTACCCCCCGGTGTGCCCAGGTCGCGCCTCGGCACGCACGCCAAAGAAACAGGGCGCCAAAGACCAGGCAACTCAACCCCACCGTCAAGTACCAGGCCGTGAGTGCCACGGCCTGACCCAAGCCCAAAGCCCAATAGGCCATCAGAGGGCCACATGCTGTGGCAAACGCCATCCAACGGCCAAACCATGTTGCCGCCGGCTGGCCTCCCCAACCCGCCACATGAAGGCAAAACTGGGTCATATTGAAGATCCAGAGCGCCAGGGCCAGAACCGGCACCAGCCCCCACCAGGGCCAGGGCAAGGGCGGCGCCTCCAGCAACATATAGCCCACACCTAGCGACCAGGACAACTCGGCCAAGCCCGCAAACAGATAAAGAGAATCGCGCGCGCGCCCTGCCGGCGATTGGTTTCCAGGTTGTGTCGCCCACAAAGACAAAGATATCAATCCCACGACCAGACTGAACATGGCCACTGCCAAGGGGCCATATGAGCGCCAGAGATAGCGCTGGTGGTACACCGCGTCCACCTCATTCTGGGGGCCAATCACCACCTGCGACAGGCCGCCACGACGGCCCACGTCGGCACGCACATGCACCCGCAGGTGGTTGGAGACGGCCAACAGGCCCGTCGAGATCACCATTTGGCGCGGCACCTGGGAGTAATCCGCGCCGTTGTAATGCAACAAATCGCCCTCGCGCTTGAGCAGCTCGCCGTTCAGCCACACCTCATAGGCATTGCCGAGCCTGGGAAAGTACATGCTCCAGGGTTCATCCGGCACCTGGGGCAAATCAAAATAAAGATCAAACCAAGCCTCTCCTGCATGACCCTGGTTGTAGCGGTCCCAGTGGTAAGGCAGGCTAACTGTGTGCTTGCTGGTGATGCCATCCACTTTGACCTGTGCCGTCGCTTGGGTCAGTGTCAACATCTCTGCCCAAACGGCAGCATGACCCGCCAGCCCCAAAGCGGCACAAACGGCCCATTTGGCAAAAAAGCGCCAGGGGTCAAAAGTCTTGATCATCATTGCCTGGACAAAAGCCCCATCCGAGTGGCCTCAAAAACAGCCTCACTACGGGAATGCACCGCCAGCTTGCTGTAAAGGCTTTTGATGTGGGTCTGCACCGTGTGCACCGTCACACTTTGAAGTCTTGCGATTTCTGTGTAAGAAAACCCACGTGCAATTAGTTCTAGTACCTCTTGCTCACGCCCGGACAGCACCTTGCGGCCGTCTGTACTCAACGCCACGGGCGGGGCCTTATCGGCCATTTGAGCCAGACGGTATTTGGCCAACACCCGCCGCGCAATCATGGGAGAAATGGGCGAGGCGCCAGCCTTCATCTCCAGAATAGTCTGGGCAATATCACCCGGAGCAGCGTCCTTGTGGATATAGCCCAGCGCGCCAGCCTCGATGCTGGCCAGCACATTGGCCTCATCGCCGAACATCGAAATGACGAGAGATTCGCATTCGGGATGCCTCGCTTGGGCATGGCGAATCACGTTCAGGCCGCTGCCATCCGGCAATCCCAGGTCGGTAAGCAACACATCCACCCGGCGCCCAGGGACATTCAGGCAAGCAATGGCCTCTGCCTGCGTTCCGACCGCGTCCAGAAGATGTAAATCTGCACAACCCCGAACACTGGCCGCAAAAAAGTCCCGCATGAGCGCATCGTCTTCAACGATCAGTACTTGCCACACGAGCCCTCCCTGCAGTTTGCTTATTGCTTTGTGGGTGACAGCCAAGCCGCGAGCATATCGGCAAAACCCTGGCACCAAGCCTGGATCAGACCCCATGTTTATGGGATGCACTTTGTCACAAATTCAAGTGCAATGCTTCTCGCGAAAGCAATCTTGCTGTCACTTTTGGAAACCAAAGCGAGGAAATCATGAAATTCAAACCAGTCAAACTTGCGACCGCCATGGCGGGTATCTTGTGTTTAACCCTGGCGGGTTGCGGAGGTGGCTCCAGCTCATCCATTGATACGGCAACCCCTGTGGCATCCCTGTCTGGTGTTGCAGCTGTGGGGGCCGCTTTGGCGGGCGCAACGGTTACGCTCAAAGACGCTGCCGGCGCAACGCTGACAACAATATCTGATGCCGGTGGCGCATATTCCTTCGCAGATGTGTCCGGCATGACAGCGCCATTCATGATTCAGGCTGTGGGCAGTGCTGGCGGCATCGACTACACCTTGTACAGTGCCCTGGAAACCGCCCCCGCTGCAGGCGTAAGCGGGGTGGTCAACGTCACACCCGCAACCCATGCGGTCGTTGCCCAAGCCACCGGCGGCGACCCTGCGGTGTATTTCGCAGACACGACAAAAATCCAAACCCTTGATGACAGCACAGCGTTGAAAGATGCAAAGGCAAAACTTGTCGAAGCACTGGCTGATGCGTTGACAGCATTGGGTCTGGATAGCACCAAGGTTGACCTGTTCACCACCGCCTTTTCAGCCACTGGCAGTGGGTTAGACAAGCTGCTTGACGTCATCGCTTTCGAAGCAAATGCCACCGGCAGCATCACTGTTACCGATAAGGCAACAGCGAGTACGGTCGTCGTCGCCACTTCATCCCCTGTCACAAAACTGCCAGCACCCACGGCAGAGAACTTGGCCATCGACCCCTCGGGCATCAAGAACCTTTTAGCCGCCTTTAATGCCCTTTCGGACACAAAGGAAAACATCACATCTCCAAGTATGGCTGCGCTTTTTGCCAAGGACTTTTTGCTAGACGGCGCAAACAAAGCCACACAAATAGCACTGCTGGGCACAGAAGCCGTAGGCATGACGATGACCGGATACGTGCTTGACGGTTGCAAAGTAGTTATCGACGTGCCTTCATGCAAGATTGAACTCAGCCTCAAAAGTGGCAGCAATACCGGCGCCCAATCCATGAGCGTCGTACAGGACACGTCCACGAAATCGTGGAGTTTTGCTGGCAACGACAAGCCGTTTGATTTTGAATTCAAGCCCGTTGTGTGGCAGAGCACCAACGTTCAAATGTCCAGCATAGCTGCAGGCAACATCCGAACCGCACAAACACCAACGGTTAAAACCGGGTTTAACTTCAATTCAGACGGGCAAGTTCCGGTGCTGTCAGGTGTCAACCTAGAGTGGGTGCCCACTTATAAGAGCGTGAAGGCCTTTTATAGCATTGACGACGGAACGACCTGGACCTTTCTAGAAAAGTTCACCAAAGACGACCAATGCTACGGCTTGTCTGTTGACGACGGCAATTCCAACAACGGAAACTGCGGGAATTTTGTAGCAACGGCAGATGCTGTCGCCGACAGCCTTAATGACGCTCGTAGCCAAGGCAAGGCTAAAATCAAAATCGCTGCGTTCACCACTGCTGACTACACCGGCACACCAGAGGCGTTTGTCTTCCGACCCAAGTCGAACTTATTCAACACATCAACGGGTACAAGTGTCGCCACCGACGTGAACTATGGCATCGACGTTCAAACACTGGCGACAAACACGGTTAATCTGGTTGGCAAACCAGACTTCTTGAAGTTCAAGGTCCACCAAAATAAAGTGACGTCACTGGGGTTCTATTCGATTGAAGACAAATCCGAGGTTGCAGCTTTGAATGGCAAGTTCAGTATCCAAACAGCCAAAGATCTTTGCGGAGTCGACTGCCTCACGGTCTTCGATACAACTAACAACTACATCCCCTACGTGATGACGAACGGAAAGGACTCCTACGGTCGCGGCATTTGGAAGGACTATTACACCGTCGTTGTTACTCCATAACCCTCTCCAAGACCACAAAGGCCGTAGCTCAGAACGATACGGCCTTTGTGCTTTAGAAGGGTCTGCATAGCGGCTCCCCCATGGGACAATCCCGCCCATGTTTTTATTGTTCGAAGAAGCCGGAAAGTTCATGGCCGGCAGGGTGTTGTCTGAGGCGGATGCGTCTTGCCAGGTGGAGCTGGACAGTGGCAAGCGGGTCAAGGTCAAGGCTGCCAATGGGCTACTGAAGTTCGAAAAGCCGGCGCCCGCTGCATTCATGGGCGCTGCCCAGGCCCTGAGCCAGACGATTGAGCTGGAGCTGGCCTACGAATTTGCGCCTGAAGAGGAGTTTGGCTTTGCCGACTTGGCGCGCGACTATTTCAGCGCCCAAGCCAGCCTGGAGCAGCAGGCTGCAGCCTTGTTTCGGCTGTTTGAGGCACCGCATTACTTTCGCCGTGCCGGCAAGGGCCGCTTCAGGAAGGCGCCCGCCGAGATCGTGCAGCAGGCACTGGCCGCCATTGAAAAGAAGAAGCTGATTGCGCAGCAGATTGACGCCTGGGTGGCAGAGCTCAGCCAGGGCAGCTGCCCGCCGGCGATTCGGGAGCAGCTCTACAAGATTCTCTTCAAGCCCGACAAGAACGCCCCCGAGTACAAGGCAGTGGTCGAGGCCTCGCGCGCCACGCACCTGGGGCCACTGGCTTTGCTGCAGCGTGCCGGCGCGATTGATTCGCCCTACCAGTTTCATTGGCGGCGTTTTTTACTGGAGAACTTTCCCAAAGGCACGGGCTTTGCGCCCCTGCAAGCGCCGCCCATCCGCGACGAGCTGCCGGTCGCAGCCGTACAGGCTTACTCCATCGACGACTCGCAAACCACCGAAATCGACGACGCCTTGTCGGTACAGGGCCTGGGCTCGGGCACCGTCACCTTGGGCGTACACATTGCCGCGCCAGCGCTGGCCCTGCAACCGGGCGATGCCATTGACCAGCTGGGCCGGGCCCGTCTGAGCACGGTGTACATGCCGGGCTACAAGGTAACCATGCTGCCCGATGATGTGGTGCAAAACTACACGCTGGCCGAGGGGCGCGACTGCCCCGCCGTGTCGCTCTACGTCACCCTGGACGAGGCCACGCTGGAGATACGCGCCACAGAGACCCGGCTTGAGCGCGTGCCGATTGCCGCCAACCTGCGCCACGATCAGCTCGACGGCATGATCACCGAACAATGGCTGACCGAGCCCGGGTTTGAGCACGACACACCGCAACCCACATTGACCATCAGCCGCGATACCCTGAGTTTTCTGTACCGTTTGGCCAAGCACCTCAAAGCCCAACGCGAAGTGGTGCGTGGCAAACCCGAGACCTTTAACCGCCCGGACTACAACTTCCGATTGGTGCGTGAAGGTGATTCCGGCGCAGAGCCTCAGGGACACGAACAGGTGGTCATTAGCACCCGCCAGCGCGGCGCACCGCTGGACCTGATCGTGGCCGAGGCCATGATTCTGGCCAACAGCACCTGGGGCAGCTGGATGGCGGAGCTGGGCGTACCCGGTATTTACCGCAGCCAGGCCAGCCTGGCGCCGGGTGTGAAAGTACGCATGGGCACCAAGGCCTTGCCGCACGCCGGCATCGGGGTCAAAAGCTACGCCTGGAGCACCTCGCCGCTACGCCGCTACACCGACCTGGTCAACCAGTGGCAAATCATTGCCTGCGCCCGCCACGGCAAAACCGCAGCGCTGGCGGCGCCCTTCAAACCCAAGGACGCCGAGCTGTTTTCCATCATCTCGGGCTTTGATGCGGCTTACTCGGCTTACAACGGCTACCAAGGTGCCATGGAGCGCTTCTGGACCCTGCGTTACCTGCAGCAAAACGAGCTGGCTGAGCTCACCGCTGCCGTGTTCAAGGACAACATGGTGCGTGCCGATACCCTGCCTTTGGTGCTGCCGGTGTTGGGGGCACAGGGCCTGCCACGCGGCGCCCGGGTGCGGGTGAAGCTGGGTGACATCGACCTGATTTCGCTAGACGTGAACGGCACGGTGCTGGAACGGCTGGATGCCCCCAGCGACACGGGCGACCTGGCCGCACAAGCCGATGCCGGCGAGGAAGACGACGACACTGTGGCTGGCCCGATTGCGATTGCCGTCGACCTCAACGAGCCTGGCGAGGCCGCCACCGCGACAGCCACCGAGACCACATCAGTACCGTGAAGCTCACCCGCGTCAGTTTCTTGTCGATTGCACTGGGCGTGTCCCTGTCGGTACACGCCTTGCTGCTGACCATACGCTTTGTCGACCCCGAGGCCTTCAACCGTGTGTTTCAAGACACACCGCTGGAGGTGATACTGGTCAACGCCAGGACCACCGAGCGCCCCACCAAGGCCCAGGCCATCGCCCAGGCCAACCTGGCTGGCGGGGGTGATGCGGCGCAGGGCCGGGCCAGTTCACCCATGCCGCTGGCCCCGCAGGTAGAAGAGGGCGACAGTGCCGAATCCACGCAGGCCCAGCAGCTGCAGCGCCTGCAACAGCAACAAGACATGCTCTTGTCCCAGGTGCGCAGTCAGATGATGGCGCTGGCCTCGCGAGAGCCCCTGACCCAAAATGAATTGGCCGGCCAAGACACCGAAGAAAAGCGGCGCCGGCTGGAGCAACTGCTGGCCGAGATCGAGCAGCGCATCAACACCGACAACGCCCGCCCCAAAAAGCGCTATGTCAGTCCGGCCACCAAGGAAATGGCCTACGCCCTTTACTACGACAAGTTGCGCAGGCGCATCGAAGACAAGGGCACTCAGCATTTTCCGGAGGCAGGCGGTAAAAAACTGTATGGCGAGCTGACCATGATCGTCACCATCCAGCACGACGGCAGCGTGGTGGCTACCGAAGTGGTGGACAGTTCCGGAAGCTATACCCTTGATCGCCGGGCAGAGGCGATTGCGCGCAGCTCGGCGCCTTTTGGCTCATTCACAGAGGCCATGCGCCGGCAGGCCGACCAGATTGTGGTGGTGTCCCGTTTCAGGTTTACCCGTGAAGAAACCCTCCAGACCCAAGTCTCCGGCCAATAAGTCGACTGGCGTGGCAAAGGAGCTGTGGCGCTGGCTGCTTCTGGTGCTGATGGCTGCCGTCTTGCTGGAAGTGTTTTTTGTGGGCCGAATCGCCCTGATGGCGATGGTGGACCCACAGTCCACGGCTTTTCAGCGCTCAGAGGCCTGGCGCCTGGCAACCGAAAAAGACCGCTTGCGCTGGCGCCAGCAGTGGGTGGACTACGGCCAAATTTCAGACCACCTGAAGCGTGCCGTGATTGCGTCGGAAGACGATGGTTTCATCCAGCACGATGGTGTGGACTGGGATGCGCTGGAGAAAGCCTGGGCCAAGAATGCACGGGCTGAGCAAAAAGTGGAGCAACAGGTAGCCCGGTCGGGCAACAACGCCAAGGTAAAAGCCCCCAAGGTGGTGGGCGGCTCCACCATCACCCAACAGCTGGCCAAAAATCTGCTGCTCTCCGGCGAGCGCACCCTGTTCCGTAAGGGTCAGGAACTTGTGCTGACATTCGCGATGGAGCAGCTGCTCAGCAAACGCCGCATCCTCGAGATTTACCTGAACAGCGTGGAATGGGGTGAGGGCGTGTTTGGCGCGGAGGCGGCCGCCCAGCACTACTTTCGCAAACCCGCCGCCAAGTTGGGCGCTTATGAAGCCGCACGCCTGGCGGTCATGCTGCCGCGCCCCCGCTTTTTTGAGAAAACCCCGCAATCGGGCTACCTCAGTTCCCGGGCCGAGGTGATCACCGCCCGCATGCCCAACGCTCTGCTGCCCTGACATGCGCATCCTCGGCATAGACCCCGGCCTCCAGACCACTGGCTTTGGTGTGATTGATTTGGATGGCAGCGCCCTGAGCTATGTGGCCAGCGGCGTGATCACCACCACCAAAGAGGAAATGGGCAACCTGCCCGCCCGCCTCAAGGTCATTTATGACGGGGTGCGGGAAATCAATGCCCGTTACCAGCCCGAAGTGGCATCTGTCGAAATCGTCTTTGTCAACGTCAACCCACAGGCCACCTTGCTGCTGGGGCAGGCACGGGGCTGTTGTGTCACGGCCCTGGTGTCGTGCGACTTGCCTGTGGCCGAATACACCGCCCTGCAGATGAAGCAGGCCGTCACCGGCCATGGCCGCGCCGACAAAACTCAGGTGCAGGAGATGGTGAAGCGTTTATTGGGCCTGCCGTCGGCACCACGCCAGGACGCGGCCGACGCCCTGGGGCTGGCCATCACCCACGCACACGCCAGCCCGTCGATGAACAAACTGGCCGCTGCTGGCGCCCTGTCGCGCAAAACCCACGGCATGTACCGGGGTGGCCGTAGCCACTGAAGGCTGCTCCGCTTTACCAGGCCCTGGCGAGCTGACCAAAGCCCTGGGGGGCCTGCTTGTCGTTGTCAAAGCTCACCACGTCCCAGGCCTCAGGCTGGGCCAGCAGTGCGCGCAGCAACTGGTTGTTCATGGCGTGGCCGGAGCGAAACGCGCTGTAGCTGGCCAGCAGGGGACGACCGATCAGGTAGAGGTCGCCCATAGCGTCCAGGATCTTGTGCTTGACGAACTCGTCGTCGTAACGCAGGCCATCGGCGTTGAGCACCTTGTAGTCGTCCATCACGATGGCGTTGTCCAGGCCGCCGCCCAGGGCCAAGCCATTGGCGCGCATCATTTCCACATCCTTGGTGAAACCGAAGGTGCGGGCCCGGGCGATGTCGCGCGAATAAGAGTCTTTGCTCATGTCGAACATCACGCGCTGGCCCGTGGAATCAACGGCGGGATGGTGGAAGTCGATCTCGAAGGTGAGCTTGTAGCCATGAAAAGGCTCCAGCCTGGCCCACTTGGCGTTAGTTCCACTGCCCTCGCGCACCTCGACTGGCTGCTTCAAACGGATAAAGCGCCGGGGCGCGTTTTGCATCACGATGCCCGCGCTTTGCAGCAAGAATACAAAAGAGGCGGCAGAACCATCCAGAATGGGCACCTCTTCAGCCGTGATATCCACATACAGGTTGTCCACACCCAGGCCGGCACAAGCCGACATGAGGTGCTCCACCGTGAGCACCTTGGCGCCGTCCTTGGACAGGGTGGACGCCAACCGCGTGTCGGTGACGGCCTCGGCCGACACCTTGATCTCTACAGGCTCGGGCAAATCAACCCGTCGAAACACGATGCCGGTGTCGGGCTGCGCCGGGCGTAGCGTCAGTTCCACGCGCTGGCCACTGTGCAGGCCCACACCCACGGCGCGTGTCAGTGACTTCAGGGTGCGTTGGGCAATCATGTCGACATTTTAAAAGTGGGCGCGCCACTCTGCAGATCCCCGTCGCCTGCGTCTTCCACCTCTTCGCCCAGAAAGCCGCCACTCTGGTGCGCCCACAGGCGCGCATACAAACCGCCCTGCGCCAACAGACTGCGGTGATCGCCTTCTTCGACAATGCGGCCCTTGTCGAGCACGATCAGGCGGTCCATGGCGGCAATGGTGCTCAAACGGTGGGCAATGGCCACCACGGTTTTGCCTTCCATCAAACGGTACAAGCTGGCCTGTATGGCGGCCTCAACCTCGGAGTCAAGCGCGCTGGTGGCTTCGTCGAGCAACAGGATAGGCGCGTCTTTCAGCATGACCCGGGCAATGGCAATGCGCTGGCGCTGGCCACCCGAAAGCTTGACGCCACGCTCACCCACATGCGCCTCAAAGCCCTTGCGTCCGCTGGGGTCGGTGAGCGTCTGGATGAATTCCTCGGCCTCGGCGCGTTGGGCGGCGGCCACCATAGCCTCGTCGCTGGCGTCTGGCCGGCCGTACAGGATGTTGTCACGCACCGAGCGATGAAGCAGCGAGGTGTCTTGCGTCACCATGCCGATTTGCGCGCGCAGGCTGTCTTGCGCCACGTCGGCGATGTTTTGTCCGTCAATCAGAATTCGGCCCTGCCCCACGTCGTAAAAGCGCAGCAGCAGGTTGACGATGGTGGATTTGCCCGCCCCCGAACGCCCCACGAGACCGATTTTTTCGCCCGGCTTGATCACCAGCGAGAGGTCGTCGATGACCTGCCTGGCCTTAGGGCCGGTGGCGCCATAGGCAAAGCTCAGGTGCTCGAAACGCACCTCGCCATGGCTGACCTTGAGCGGCTGCGCGCCCGGTTTGTCGAGCACCTGATGCGGCCGCGACAAAGTGTTGATGCCGTCCTGCACCGTGCCCACATGCTCGAACAGGGAGGACATCTCCCACATCACCCAGTGCGACATGCCGTTCAGGCGCAACGCCATGGCACTGGCCGCCGCCACCGCGCCCACGCCCACCTCACCCTGCACCCACAGCCACAAGGCCACGCCGGCAGTGCTGGCGATCAGGCCCATGCTCAGGGCGTGATTGACCGTCATGATGCCGCTGACCAACCGCATCTGGGCATGCACGGTCTGCATGAAGTCCTGCATGGCAGACCGGGCAAAGCCAGCCTCGCGCCCCGCGTGAGAAAACAGCTTTACCGTGGCAATGTTGGTGTAGGCGTCGGTGATACGCCCGGTCATCAGCGAGCGCGCATCGGCCTGGCGCCGTGCCACACCAGACAGCCGCGGCACATACCAGCGCAAGGAGACCACATACAGAGTCAACCAGGTGCCAAAAGGCAGCAACATCCAGACGTTGAAGCCGCCCAGCACGGCTGCCATGGTCAGAAAGTAAATCACCACGAAGACCAGAATGTCGGTCAGGATCATGCAGACATCGCGCACCGCCAGCGCAGTCTGCATCACCTTGGCCGCCACGCGGCCAGCAAATTCGTCCTGGTAAAAGGACATGCTCTGGCCCAGCATCAGGCGGTGAAAGTTCCAGCGCAGGCGCATCGGAAAGTTGCCCGCCAGGGACTGGTGCTTGAGCAGGGTCTGCAAGAGCACCAAGGATGTGCTGCCCACCACGATGGCACCCAACAGCAGCAAGCGCTGCCCCTCCGTCGCCCACAGCTGCCCAGGCTGGACCTGCGCCAGAAAGTCCACCACGCTGCCCAGCATGGAAAACAGCAAGGCCTCGAACGCGCCGATGACAGCGGTCAGCAACGTCATGCCCAGAATATGCGGACGCACCCCTTGGGTGCCAGCCCACAGGAAAGGAAGAAAACCACGCGGCGGGGTGTCAGGCACCGCCTCAGGGTAGGGGTCTACCCTTTTTTCAAACCAGTTGAACACGCGTGTTTGTCCTTTCAGGGGCCGTCAAGACTCAGTCGGCCTGCTTGCGCAGAAAAGCCGGGATTTCGTAGTCGTCCATGCCTCCGCTGGCCAGGGCGTCCACTTTTTGCGCAGCAGAGGTGCGGTCGCGGGTGCGCCACACACTGGGCGTGCTCAGGCTGCCGTAGTCGGTCTGGGCATTGCCCATGATCGACGCAGGTTGACCGGCCACGCTGTTTTGTACATTGTTGCCACCCACGGCAAAGGGCACGTTGTCGGTGCCGGTGCGCAACACTTGCAAGGGTGGTGCGGTGCGACGGGCGCCGGGCCGGCTCAGGCCGGTGGCGACCACCGTCACGCGAATCGCCTCGCCCAGTGTGTCGTCGTGTGCGGTGCCGTATATCACATTGGCGTCTTCATGGGCAAAGGCACGGATGGTGCTCATCGCCAGGCCGGACTCACGCAATTTGAGCGATCCTTTGGCGGCAGAAATCAGCACCAACACGCCCTTGGCGCCGGACAGGTCCACGCCCTCCAGCAGGGGGCAGGCCACGGCTTGTTCGGCAGCGATGCGGGCGCGGTCCGGGCCGGTGGCCTGGGCGGTGCCCATCATGGCCTTGCCTGGTTCGCCCATCACGGTGCGCACGTCTTCAAAGTCGACGTTCACATGGCCCTTGACGTTGATGATCTCGGCAATGCCGCCCACGGCATTCTTGAGCACGTCGTTGGCGCTGGCGAAGGCTTCTTCCTCGGTGGCGTCCTCGCCCAGCACTTCTTGCAGTTTCTCATTCAGTACGACGATCAGGGAGTCCACATTGGATTCCAGTTCCGCCAAACCAGCCTCGGCATTCTTCATGCGCTTGTTGCCTTCAAAGCTGAAAGGCTTGGTCACCACACCCACGGTGAGGATGCCCATTTCGCGCGCCACACGGGCAATCACCGGCGCGGCGCCCGTGCCGGTACCGCCGCCCATGCCTGCGGTGATGAACAACATGTGCGCGCCTTCGATGGCAGCGCGGATGTCTTCCACCGCCAGTTCGGCAGCATCGCGCCCACGCTCGGGCATGCCGCCTGCGCCCAGACCGGTCTTGCCCAATGGGATCACGCAGTGCGCACCTAAGCTGTCCAGCACTTGGGCGTCGGTATTGGCACAAATGAACTCAACGCCGCGGACCGAGCTTTGAATCATGTGGCTGACAGCATTGCCGCCGCCACCGCCGACACCGATCACCTTGATCTGGGTGCCTTGGTTAAAGGCTTCTTCTTCAAAAAGTTCAATGGCCATGGGGTTCTCCTGAGGGTCTGAAAAGGTCAATAAAAAGAGGAACTAAAAATTCGGTCGATGGGCAGGCGGGGGTCAGGCCCGGGGGACCGGTGCTGCGCCATCGGCTGCGACCCAGGTCACACCAGGGGGATGAAGCTTGGTTCATGTGTTGAGTGCTCCTGGGCGTTAAAAGTTGCCGACAAACCAGTCTTTGACCTGGCTGAGTGCGGTTTTCATGGAGCCAGCTTTCTGCGCCACCTTGAAGCCACGCAGGCGCCCCAGACGGGCTTCGTCCAGCAAGCCCATCACCGTGGCTGCGCGCGGCTGGGCCACCATGTCGTGCAAGGCACTGCTGTACTTGGGCACGCCACGGCGCACAGGCTTCAAAAAGATGTCTTCACCCAGCTCGACCATGCCGGGCATCACGCAGCTGCCACCGGTCAGGACGATGCCGCTGGAAAGCACTTCTTCGTAACCGGAATCCCGAATGACCTGCTGCACCAGAGAAAAGATTTCTTCGACACGGGGTTCGATCACACCAGCCAGTGCCTGACGACTCAGCATGCGGGGGCTGCGGTCGCCCAGGCCAGGCACTTCGACTTGGGTCTCCGGGTCGGCCAGCAACTGCTTGGCGCAACCGCTTTCCACCTTGATGTCTTCAGCGTCCTTGGTCGGCGTACGCAAGGCCATGGCAATGTCACTGGTGATCAGGTCGCCGGCAATCGGAATCACGGCGGTGTGGCGAATGGCGCCATTGGTGAAGATGGCCACGTCAGTGGTGCCCGCGCCGATGTCCACCAGCGCCACACCCAGCTCGCGCTCGTCTTCGGTCAGCACCGAGTGGCTGCTGGCCAGGGGGTTGAGCATGAGCTGCTCCACATCCAGGCCACAGCGGCGCACGCACTTGATGATGTTTTCGGCCGCACTCTGGGCGCCCGTCACGATGTGCACCTTGGCCTCCAGGCGGATGCCGCTCATGCCGATGGGCTCTTTCACGTCTTGCCCATCGATGATGAACTCTTGCGGCTCCACCAG